>NZ_JBXASG010000003.1:349361-668885 GCF_058809075.1 Acidovorax sp. GW821-FHT11A03 | reverse complement strand
CACACTCCGCTCTCAACCATCAGCCGCCCATGAGCCGCATTCCGGCCATGAACAACCTCCTGAGAATCAACAGCTAGGCCTGCCACCTGTGCCGACGGTGTCCGACGAGCGCATCGCTCGTGCGCTGAGTTACATCGAGGTCAACCTCGGACACCCGCGGCGCTTAGGTCTGACCAGCATCGCCAAGGTAGCCGGCGCGGGGCGCTTCACGCTGAGTCGTCGCTTCATTGCGGAGGTAGGCGTTGGACTTCGGCGCTACGTTACCCAGCGCCGGGTCGTACTAGCGCGCTCAATGTTGGCCAACCCCAGACATGCCGGCATGAAGCTGATCGACGTTACATACGAGGTCGGCTTTTCCTCACCGAGCCGCCTGACCGAGTCTTTCCGGGCTCACTACAGCTCCACGCCAGGCCGGTACCTCCGTGAAGCAGCTCCGCCGCCCAAACGGCAAACCCGGCCGAAACCGGGTTCTCACGTGACGTGGTGAGGCCCTAAATGTCGTCGTCCAGATCATCCTCATGGATCTCGGCCGCCCGCCGCTTGGCATCGGCGATCAGGTCGCGCGCCGACTCGCCACGCACCCAGGCGTCAATCATGTCGGCCCAGCACTGCAGCATGATCCGGCGCTCGGTCAGATAGCGATTGGTGTTGTAGACTGCGGCGATCCGGTTCTTCGGTGCGTGGGCCAACGACATTTCAACCCATCTTTCGTCCCATTTTGATCGATTGAGCCCCGTGGAAAACGTGCGCCGCAAGTCATGCACGCCGAAGGTCTGAAACTCGGGATCGTCCTTCTGGATAATCTTCACTGCCGCGTCGATAACGCGATTCAGCGTGGCGTTGCTGATCGGCACATCGTGGTCGTATCGACCAGGGTGGAGGTATTCGCTCGCAACAAAGCACGATCGGAACGCCACAAGGATGTCCTGCGCCTGCTCGCTGAGGGGGACCACATGGGCCTTGGAAGCCTTCATGCGCTCGGCAGGAATCGTCCATAGACCCTTATCGAAGTCGACCTCGGGCCACGTAGCATCGATGAACTCGCTTTTGCGGACTCCGGTCAAAAGCACAAACCGCAACGCCATTCGCAGTGTCGGAGCACAAGCAACGCGCTCCAGGGCTGTCAGGAATTTGCGGATTTCATCGGGAGACAGAGCCCGGTCGCGTGGCTCAAGGCGCGCGATCGACGCAGCTCGGACTACATCGCACGGATTGATGACCTGCATGCCGCTCGACTGCGCGTGCACAAAGACTGCGCGCATTACCTCTCGGGCATGGAGCGCCACCGCAGGCCCGCGCTTCTCCTTGATGTCCTCCAGGACGGTACGGGCGCGTGGCACTGTGATCTCTTCCAAACGCAGGCGCCCGATCTCGGCTTCAAGCGTGCGCCGGTAGGTTGCGCGCCGCAGCTCCAGCGTGCTGTCCGCCAACTGCTCAGCACCGCTCTTGGGGTCGGCCTTGAAGGCAAAGTATTTATCGGCCCAGCCACCGAACGTCAGGGCCTCGCTCGCTGCGGTGCGCTTCTCCACCTTGGCGCGCGATGGCGACACGCCACGCTCCACGTCTCGCCTGGCACGGTCCAGCAGTGTGCGTGCCTCGCGAAGTGACAGACCCATACCGTATTCGAGTGTCTCGGGATCCCGTGTCACCTTACACGCAGGGTCATATCGCCCGATTGCCAGCGTCTCGCGCCGGCCGTTGAGGCGGTAGTCATACCGGAAAGCCCGGGTCCCGGTCGGCAAGACCGCCACGTACATGCCATCGCGGTCGGCCACTTTGAACATTTTGTCTTTGGGCGCGAGGGCGCCAAGTTCTCGATCAGTCAGCAAATCAGCCTCACGTTTGATTTGCCGCCTGATACCGTCAGACCCCTCTGACGGTACCGTGGGCGGCTTTTTCAACCGCCTCAAAGGTACCGTCACGACAACCGTCAGATGCGCAAGACTGGGTGAAGCAGGACGAAATGCCCTGATGCGCCTAACCTGTTGTCGAGCCTTGAATTCTCGGGATTATTGAAGCCGTTTGAAGCGATGTGAGACTAGGCTAATTCACTCCCACTCGATCGTCGCCGGCGGCTTGCTCGATACGTCGTAGGTCACGCGATTGATGCCGCGCACCTCGTTGATGATGCGCCCCGACACCTTCTTGAGCAGCGCATACGGCAGCTCGGCCCAGTCAGCCGTCATGAAGTCGCTGGTCTGCACGGCGCGCAGGGCGACCACGTAGTCGTAGGTGCGGCCATCACCCATCACGCCCACGCTCTTCACTGGCAGGAAGACGGTGAAGGCCTGGCTGGTGAGGTCGTACCAAGTCTTGCCGGTGGCTTCGTCGGTGAAGTTGCGCAGCTCTTCGATGAAGATGGCGTCGGCGCGGCGCAGTAGGTCGGCGTATTCCTTTTTCACCTCGCCCAGGATGCGCACGCCCAGGCCGGGGCCGGGGAAGGGGTGGCGGTAGACCATTTCGGGCGGCAGGCCCAGGGCCACGCCGAGTTCGCGCACTTCGTCTTTGAACAAATCGCGCAGGGGCTCCAAAAGCTTCAGGCCCAGCTGCTCGGGCAGGCCGCCCACGTTGTGGTGGCTCTTGATGGTGACGGCCTTCTTGCTCTTGGCGCCGCCGGATTCGATCACGTCGGGGTAGATGGTGCCCTGGGCCAGGAAGGTGGCGCCTTTGTGGCCTCCATCGCCAGCCTTCAGTTTCGCGGCTTCGGCCTTGAACACGTCGACGAACAGGCCGCCGATGATCTTGCGCTTGGCTTCGGGTTCGCTCACGCCGGCCAGCCTGCCGAGGAACAGGTCGCTCGCGTCCACGCGGATGACCTTGGCGTGCAGCTTGCCGACGAACATGTCCATGACCATGTCGCCTTCGTTCAGGCGCAGCAGGCCATGGTCGACGAACACGCAGGTGAGCTGGTCGCCGATGGCGCGGTGGATGAGAGCCGCGGCCACGGACGAATCCACACCGCCGGAGAGGCCCAGGATGACTTCTTCATCACCCACCTGCTGGCGGATCTGCTCCACGGCCTCGGCGATGTGGTCGCGCATGACCCAGTCGGGGTTGGTGCCGCAAATGCCGAGCACGAAGCGCTCCAGCAGCGCCCTGCCCTGCACGGTGTGCGTGACTTCGGGGTGGAACTGCACGGCGTAGTAGCGGCGGTCTTCGTCGGCCATGCCGGCGATAGGGCAGCTGTCGGTGCTAGCCATGAGCTTGAAGCCCGGGGGCAGTTCGGTGACCTTGTCGCCGTGGCTCATCCAGACGTTGAGCATGCCGTGGCCTTCGGGGGTGGTGAAGTCGGCGATGTCCTTGAGCAGCGCGGTGTGGCCGCGGGCGCGCACGGCGGCAAAGCCAAACTCGCGCTTGTGGCCGGTTTCGACCTTGCCACCGAGTTGCTGCGCCATCGTTTGCATGCCGTAGCAGATGCCCAGCACGGGCAGACCCAACTCGAACACGGCCTGGGGAGCGCGGTCGGTGGTGTCCTCGGTCACGCTGGCGTGGCTGCCGGAGAGGATGATGCCCTTGAGCGAGCCGTCCTTCGCGTAGTCACGCACCCACTCGTCCGTCACATCGCAGGGGTGCACTTCGCAGTACACGTTGGCTTCGCGCACGCGGCGCGCGATGAGCTGGGTGACTTGCGAGCCGAAATCGAGGATGAGGATTTTCTGGTGTTGCATGGCGGTGGGTGGTCGAGGGGATGACAAGAAACGGGGCGCCTGGTCAAAGGCTGGAGAGGTCGAGAAGTGGTACGCCGCTGCGCTGGGCGGCGGCTGCCTGCGCCGCATCGAAGGTGGCCAGGGGCAGGCGCAGGGAGCGGGCCAGCCACAGGTAGGCGGCGTCGAACGTGGGCAGGCCGGTGTCGAGCGCAACGTCTAGCACGGCCTTGTGCTGGGCGGGGGCCAGTTCGTGCAGCTCCACACGGTGGCGGATGGCTTCGAGCACGCCCCACAGGCCTTCGACCGATGCGGGCGGGATGCGGCCGCTGTGAACGCCGCTGGAGATGAGGTTGCTGCACTCCCACTGCCAAAGGTTGGGGGCCTGGGGCTCGACTTCGTCGCGGCGGATCAGGGTGTAGAGGCGGCGCGTGTGCTCGCTGGCCGCATCGGGCAGCAGCCAGGCGGCGGTGACGGAGGCGTCGAGGACGAAGGCAGTCATGCTGCCGCCCTGCCCTTGCGGCGCAAGGTGTCGGGAGTGGCCACTTCGCCTGCGGGCCGGATGCTGGCGTGCAAAGCATCCATCTGGCCCAGCTCGCGAGCGATCTGCTCGTCGGTGATGACGGGGCGGCGGCGCACGGGCAGCAGGCGCACGACCTCTTTGCCGTGGCGGGTGATGCGCACCTCTTCGCCCTGCTCGACCAGCTCGATCAGGGCGGAGAACCTGCTTTTGGCTTCGTAGATGCCGACGGACTGCATGGATGCGCGAACCCCCAAAAAGAAAAAGTCTGGCCTGAATGGTGAATTCAGGCCAGACTATATCATTCTGACCAGATATTTTCAATCAGGCCAGATTAGATCGACGGTGCTCAGTCAGCCCTGTAGTTGGGGGCTTCCTTCGTAATTTGAACGTCGTGCACGTGGCTTTCGCGGATACCGGCGGTGGTGATCTCCACGAACTCGGCCTTGTTGTTCATGTCGTCGATGGTGGCGCAACCGCAGTAGCCCATGGCGGCGCGCACGCCACCGGCCATCTGGAACACGATGGAGACCATGGAGCCCTTGTAGGGCACGCGGCCTTCGATGCCCTCGGGCACGAGCTTGTCGGCGTTGGGATTGCCGGTGGTGGATTCCTGGAAGTAGCGGTCGGCGCTGCCCTGCTGCATGGCACCGATGCTGCCCATGCCGCGGTAGCTCTTGTAGCTGCGGCCCTGGAACAGGATGACTTCGCCGGGCGCTTCTTCGGTGCCCGCGAACATGCCGCCCATCATGATGGTGCTGGCGCCTGCGGCCAGCGCCTTGGCGATGTCACCGCTGTAGCGCACGCCGCCGTCCGCGATCAGCGGCACGCCCGTGCCCTTGAGGGCGGTGGCCACGCTGTCGATGGCCATGATCTGGGGCACGCCCACACCGGCCACGATGCGCGTGGTGCAGATGGAGCCTGGGCCGATACCGACCTTGACCGCGTCGGCGCCCGCCTCGACCAGCGCCAGCGCGGCCGCGCCGGTGGCGATGTTGCCGCCGATCACGTCGACCTGCGGGTAGTTCTGCTTGACCCAGCGCACGCGCTCGATCACGCCCTTGCTGTGGCCATGGGCGGTGTCGACCACGATGGCGTCCACACCGGCCTTGACCAGGGCTTCCACGCGCTCTTCGGTGCCTTCACCCACGCCGACAGCGGCGCCCACGCGCAGGCGGCCCGAGGGATCGCGGGCGGCGTTGGGGAAGCTGGTTTGCTTGGTGATGTCCTTGACGGTGATCAGGCCCTTGAGCTCGAACGCGTCGTTCACGACCAGGATGCGCTCGAGCTTGTGCTTGTTGAGCAGCGCCTTGGCTTCGGCAGGCGAGGTGCCTTCCTTTTCGTTGACGGTGATGAGCTTCTCGCGCGGGGTCATGATCTGGTGGACCTTGACGTCGTAGCGCGTTTCAAAGCGCAGGTCGCGGCCCGTGACGATGCCCACCACCTTGCCGCCGTCGCACACCGGAAAGCCCGAGATGCCGAGCTGTTCGGACAGCTGCAGCACCTGCAGCACGGTGTGCTCGGGGGTGATGACGACCGGGTCGCGCAGCACGCCGGATTCATAGCGCTTGACCTTGGCCACCTGGGCGGCCTGCTCCTGCGCCGTGAGGTTCTTGTGCACGATGCCGATGCCGCCCTCCTGGGCAATGGCAATGGCCAGACGCGCCTCGGTCACGGTGTCCATGGCGGCGGACACGAGCGGCAAGTTCAGTTGGATATTGCGGGAGAGTTTCGTCGCGAGGGACGTGTCCTTGGGCAGGACCTGGGAGTACGCTGGCACCAGCAACACATCGTCGAAGGTGAGCGCTTTTCCAAGAAGGCGCATGAGAAAGCTCCAAAAAACGGATTGTACCCGCGTCCGCGGGGCGCCGCAGGGCTCGCGCTCCTTTGCGCACGCACTGGCGGCTGTGTTGCTGCACAGCTAAACTTGCCTGCATGAAATTGCACAAGCTTGCTTTGCTGGCCGTTGCCTGCACCTGGGCCCTGGGTGCCGCTGCCCAATGGCAGTGGATCGACAAGGACGGCCGCAAGGTCTTCAGCGACCGCCCGCCGCCACAGGACATCCCGGAAAAGAGCATCCTCAAGCAGCCAAGCTACGCGGCTGCACGCGTGCCCGCGGCTGCGGCAGCCGCCAGTGCGCCGGAAGCGGCCGATGCCCCCGCCTCGGCTGCTGCGCCTGCGGCCGCATCCCCCCGCGCTCCCGCCAGCGCCGCCGGCAAGGACAAGGAGCTGGAAAAGCGCAAGGCTGAGGCAGAGGCCGCCGAAGCCGCCAAGAAGAAAGCCGAAGACGACAGGATCGCCAAGGCCAAGGCTGAAAACTGCACCCGTGCGCGCGCGGCCAAGGCCACTTTCGAGACCGGCGCGCCGATCAGGCAGAGCAATGCACAGGGCGAGCGCGTCTTCCTGGACGAGACCCAGCGCAATGCAGAGGTCAAGCGCATCGACACGATCATCGCCTCCGACTGCAAACGCTGAGCGGTCATCCGTGGCAAAAAAACGGCGCCTGGGGCGCCGTTTTTGTTTCAATTGGTATCCCGATCAGTAGCCTGACTTGCCGCCCGGCCGCTGCCGCGCGAAGAGGCCCGTGGAACGCGCGCCCTGCCGGGCAAACCGCTCGCGGCGTGCCACCTTGGGGTCCACCTTGAGCTCCCGGTACAACTCCACGCGGTCCCCGTCCTTGAGCAGCGTCGTCTCGGGCATGGCACGGCCCCAGATGCCGCACGCCATGCCCTCGCGCCGCGCAGCCATCTGCCCGGCGGCTTGCAGGGCGTCGGCGAGCGTGCTTCCAGGGTGCAATTGCACAGTGCATTCGCTGACCTGCCGAGGCGCCAGCGAGACCAGCACGGTGATCCGCATCAGAGCGGGTGCGCGCGGGGTTGCGATGTCCGCACCAGCCGGCTCCTCAGCCATACACCTGTTCCGCGCGCTTCACGAAGGCATCGACCATGCTGCCCGCGATGCGGTCGAACACAGGGCCTACCAGCGCCGCCAGGGCCGCGTTGTCAAAACCGTAATTCAGGCTCAACTCCACGCGGCAGGCCCGCTGGCTGCCATCGCCCACGGGGTGAAAAAGCCAGTCGCCGTCGAGCTGCGAGAAAGGCCCCTTGACCAGCCGCATCCGCACGCGCCGGCCTGCCTCATGGGTGTTGTGCGTCACGAAGGTCTGGCGGATGCCGCCAAATGAAATGCCTACCTCGGCGGTCATGCCCTCTGCGGTCTGCTCGAGCACGGCGGCATGGTCGCACCATGGCAGGAACTGGGGGTAGTGCTCCACCCCGGTGACCAGGGCAAACATTTCTTCGGGGCTATACCAGATGAGGACGGACTTGTGGACGGTTTTCATGCAGACGGCGCCTGCACCGGTGCGCGCAAGCCAGAGGAAATTAGAATCGCGGGTGCGAGACGACGACAATTGTAGGGAGGCCTTTTATCTCCCGGTTTGCGCCGCATCTTTTAAAGCGTGTCCTGCGCCTCAAGTACCGCGTCCGGGTCCAACCTTTCGGGAAAGCCGGGGAAAGGCCCGGCCACGTTGTCGCAGTCCGCTTGCAGTATCGATACTTCGGCGCGTCCTACGCCCATCTGCCGGGCCTTTCTCCGGTTTTCGCGGGCACGTAAAAGTGCAAACACGCTCTCACCCCATGGCCAAAAAACCAGATCCTACGTCCCGCATTGCCGACAACAAAAAAGCGGCCTTCAACTATTTCTTCGAGGAGCGCCACGAGGCGGGCATGGTGTTGCACGGCTGGGAGGTCAAGGCGCTGCGCGAGGGCAAGGTGCAATTGACCGACGGCTATGTGCTGATACGTGATGGAGAGCTGTACCTGCTCGGTTGCCTGATCAATCCGCTCAAGACGGCCTCGACCCACGTCAACCCCGAATCCGCGCGCACCAAGAAACTGCTGCTCAAGAAGGACGACATCAAGCGCCTGATCGGCAAGGTCGAGCAAAAGGGCTACACGCTGGTGCCATTGAACCTGCACTGGAAGAACGGCTTCGTGAAATGCGAGATCGCCCTGGCCAAGGGCAAGGCCGAGCACGACAAGCGCGACACCATCAAGGACCGCGAAGGCAAGCGCGAGGTCGAGCGCGCCATGAAGAGCAGAAACCGCTAGCCTGCGCGCCATCGCACGCCGGGCTCGGGCCGGGAAGCGCCACATCGATGCCAGCCCGGCCGGTTTTTTTGCGGCGGCGTGGAATAAACCACGGTGCCCATGTGTTTGTCCCGGTGCAAGGCCGCATTCGCGCCGCCTGCACCCACTCTGGAGAAACCCATGAAGAAGTTTGTCTCGATGGCGGCAGCATTCATCGCCGTTGCCGGTATGGCGGGCTGCGCCTCCATGGCCGACTCGCCCGTGAAAACCGTGGACGGCGTGCTCGTCGGCGCGGGCGGCATGACGCTCTACACCTTTGACCGCGACGCGGCAGGCAGCGGCAAATCAGTCTGCAACGGGCCCTGCGCCACCAACTGGCCCCCGCTCATGGCCAGCACGGCGCCGGGCGGCGACTACAGCATCGTGACCCGTGATGACGGCAAGACCCAGCTGGCCTACAAGGGCAAGCCGCTGTACTACTGGGTCAAGGACACCAAACCCGGCGACAGGACCGGCGACGGCGTGAACCAGGTCTGGCGCACTGCCCGCCCCTGAGGGCGAGCGCGCCCATCCCACCGCGCCATGAACCGCACCCAGGTTGTCGAGCAGTTGCCAGGCCTGCGCCGCTATGCCCGGGTGCTGACAGGTGACGCCTGGGCGGCCGACGACCTCGTGCAGGACACGCTGGAGCGCGCCTGCAGCAAATGGCTGCTGTGGCGCACCGGCAGCGATCTGCGCGCATGGCTTTTCACGCTCATGCACAACCTCTATCTCAACCAGCGCCGCGCGATGCCCGCGCTGGCGCCGCTGGACATCGAGGATGTCCGCGACCAGTTGCCCGGCGCGCCGGTGCCCTCGGACGACGCGCTGGACCTGGAACGCTGCCTGCAGCGCCTGCCCGCGGACCAGCGGGCCGTGCTGCTGCTGGTGGCCATGGAGGACATGAGCTACGAGGACACGGCCCGCATCCTGGCCGTCCCCGTGGGCACGGTGATGTCACGGCTGTCGCGCGCCCGCGCCCGGCTGCGGGTACTGATGGAGCGCACATCGGCGCCTGCGCCATCCCCCCCACCAGCCACGACGGCAGCCGCCCCACAGACCCAGTCCCAGCCCCCGGCGCTGCGCCGCCTGAAATGACGACGACCCGCGACACTGCCATGGAACCGCGCTCCCACGCCCCACCCCTCCCCGAAGACGATCCCGCCTGGCACGCCCTGGCGGACGGCCGCCTCCCGGCCGCGCAGGCCGCAGCCTTGCGCCAGCAACTGGAAGGCAACGAGGCCGCGCGCGATGCCATCGCCCATTGGCAACAGGGGCGCGACCAGCTGCAGGCACTGCACCAGGATCTGCTCCATGCCGCCGTGCCCGATGCGTTGCTGGCCGCTGCGTTGCGCGCCGCGGGACACCAGGAACGGCAGGCACAGTGGTGGCGCTGGGGCGGCCTGGCCGCGTCGGTGCTGCTGGCCTTCGTGCTGGGGTGGGCGGGGCGCGGCCAGTGGGCAGGCGGCCCGGCCCCGGGCCACCAGCCTCTGGCGGGCGATGCGGCAGCGCTGCTGGCCACGGCGCCGGTGCAGCGCTTTGCCCAGCAGGCCGCCGTGGCCCATGCGGTCTACCAGCCGGAGGTCCGCCATCCGGTGGAAGTCACCGCGTCGCAGCAGGAGCATCTGGTGCAGTGGCTCTCCAAGCGGCTGGGCAAGCCGCTGAAGGTGCCCGTGCTCGCCCCGCAAGGCTATGAGCTGGTGGGAGGCCGCCTGCTGCCGGGCGACACCGGGGCGCGTGCGCAGTTCATGTACCAGAACGCTGCGGGCCAGCGCATCACGCTGTACCTGGGCGCACTCGCCCCCACGGCCACCACGGCGCTTTCTCGCCACGGTGCGCCGCCGCCGCACGGCAACCCGCCCGCCACCACGGCGGCAGCGGCCTTCCAGTTCACGCAGGAAGGCCCCGTGCCCGGTTTCTACTGGACCGAGGGAAGCTTTGGCTACGCGCTCAGCGGACAGCTATCGCGCGCGGAATTGCTCGCGCTGGCCACGGCGGTATACCGGCAGCTGCAGCTCTAGTGTCCCGAGTTAGAAATTCGTTTCATAAAGACGTCGAGAATCGCCGCCATGCTGCGTTGCAAATCCTCGCGATAGCTACGGCTATCGCTGTGGTTTGCGCCTTGCCTGACGACGATTTCGACATCTTTATTTCATCAACTCACTTCCAACTCGGGACACTAGCGTTCGCACCGGCCTGGGTTCAGGTCAGTTCAATCCAGGTCAGGCCAGGGCCGCCAGCGGGTGCGCGTGTGCGGGCCAGGGGCTGGCGAAGAACGGTGCCACCATCGCGGGCGCCACGTCCTCGATGCGGCCGGGGTTCCACTTCGGCGCATGGTCCTTGTCCACGGCCAGGGCGCGGATGCCCTCCACCGTCTCGCTCTGGCCAGGGCGCAGGAAGAAGCAGTGGCGCACCATGTCGCGCTCCATGCGCAGGTCGTCGGCCAGGCCCATGCCGCGCGCACGCCGGATCTGCTCGAGCACCACGTGCAGCATCAGCGGCGAGCGCTTGCGCAGCGTGGCCGCCGTGGCACGCGCCCAGTCGGTGTCGGCCGCCTCGAGCGCAGCGACGATCTCGCCCACGCTGGGCAACGAGAAATATTGGTCAATCTGGGTTCTAGCGCTTGACTGGTGTGCGCTGACAGCTATGAATTTGGAAGCAACGTAGTCACGGACTGCAGGGCCATCCGCAAAACCCCCGGCCCCCAGCGCCTCCCACACGGCGGATTGCTGGTCCGAGGGCAGGCAGCCATCCGCCAACTGGTTTTCGATGGCATCACCCGCGCCGATGGTGTCGCCCGTGAGGGCCAGCCACTCGCCCACGCGGCCGGGGCAGCGCGAGAGGAAGTAGCCGCCGCCCACGTCAGGGAACAGGCCGATGGCCGTCTCGGGCATCGCCATCTTGGTGCGCTCGGTCACCACCCGCAGCGCTGCCCCCTGGCTGATGCCCATGCCGCCGCCCATCACGATGCCGTCCATGAACGCGATGTAGGGCTTGCCGTAGTTGTGGATCAGGTGGTTGAGCGCGTATTCCTCGGTGAAGAAGTCTTCCAGCAGGGGGTTGCCCTGGCTGCCCGCCTGGTGCAGGAAGCGGATGTCGCCGCCCGCGCAGAAGGCACCGAACGGGCCCTCCTTGTTGCTGCCGCGAATCGCCACCGCCAGCACCCGCGCATCGTTCTGCCAGGCCAGCAGGATGCCCATCAGGCCACGCACCATGCCCAGCGACAACGCGTTGAGCGCACGCGGGCGGTTCAGGGTAATGAAGCCAACCTGGCCACGCACTTCGCTCAACACTTCAGACACTACCGTCTCCGTCATTTTTGTTCCTTCCAACCCAACAGTTCATTGAAAACCAGCGCACCGATCACCAGTGCGCCCCCCGTCAGCACTGCCGTGCCGGGCTTTTCGCCCGCGCCCAGCCATGCCAGCAAGATGCCAAAGATCACTTCGAGCAAACCGAGTAGCGCCATCTCGGGCGCCTTGAGCACACGCCCACAGCGCACGGCCAGCACACAAGGAATGGCCAATTGCACCACGCCCAGCAGCGCCAGCAGGGCCAGGTCATGGGCCGACGCCTGAAAAGGCAGCGCGAGCGGCAGCGTGGCCACCACCGAGATCACCGCGCCGACCAGCACCGCGGGCACCAGGTCCACCGCGTGGCCGTGGCGCTGCGAGTGTTGCACCACCGTCCAGTTGATGGCTGCCGCCACGGGCACGCACAGCGCCACCAGCGTACCCGCCAAGGGCAGGCCCGCCATCTGCGAACCATACATCCACGCAATGCCCAGCCCCGCCACGGCAATCGCAGCCCATGTGCGCGGGGCGATATGGTGGCCGATGAACACCCGTGCGAACAGCGCGGTGAGCAGCGGCCCCACGGCCATCGTGACCAGCACATTGGCCACCGGCATGAGCACCAGGGCCACCATGAACGCCGTGAACATCACGCTCCAGCACACGCCTGAGATCCACAGCGCATGGCCACCATGGCGCATGGAGGCAAACACCGCCCTGCCCTGCAGCGCCGGCAGGATGACCAGCAGGGACAGCAGCGTGAAAAAGCTGCGCCAGAAGGTCACCTCAAAGCTCGCCGCATGTTCCAGGTGGCGCGTGACCACGCCAGCGATGGACCACATCAGGGTCACCGCCACCATCAGCACCACCGCGCGGGAATGTGTGAGTTTCAACATGGGTTTCGGGTTGCAGACGGAAAAAAGGCCACTGCGCAGCAGTGGCCCTTCCGGGGAAGCTCAGCCTATCAGGACCGGGAAGCGCGCTTGCGCTCGTTCTCGGTCAGGTGGCGCTTGCGCAGGCGCACGGACTTGGGCGTGATCTCGACCAGTTCGTCGTCCTCGATGAATTCCACGCCGTATTCCAGCGTGAGGTCGATCGGGGGCGTGATCTTGATCGCGTCTTCCTTGCCGCTCACGCGGAAGTTGGTCAGCTGCTTGGTGCGCGTGGCGTTCACCACCAGGTCGTTGTCGCGGCTGTGGATGCCGACGATCATGCCTTCGTACACGGGGTCGTTCGCCTTCACGAACATGCGGCCACGGTCGTCCAGCTTGCCCAGGGCGTAGGTGAAGATCTCGCCGTCGTCCATCGAGATCAGCACGCCGTTCTTGCGGCCGCCGATGTCGCCCTTGTGCGGCTCATAGCTGTCGAAGATGTTGCTGATGAGGCCGGAGCCGCGCGTCAGGTTCAGGAATTCGTTCGTGAAGCCGATCAGGCCACGCGCCGGAATGCGGTACTCCAGGCGCACACGGCCACGGCCGTCCGGCTCCATGTTCACCAGCTCGCCCTTGCGCTCACCCAGGGCCTGCATCACACCGCCCTGGTGGCCTTCTTCGATGTCAGCCGTCACCAGCTCAATAGGCTCGCACTTCTCGCCGTTGATTTCCTTGAACACCACGCGCGGCTTGGACACGGCGAGCTCGTAGCCTTCACGGCGCATGTTTTCCAAGAGGATGGTCAGGTGCAGTTCGCCCCGGCCCATCACTTCGAAGATGCCTTCCTCGTCGGTCTCGCTCACGCGCAGGGCCACGTTGTGCTGCAGTTCCTTTTGCAGGCGGTCCCAGATCTGGCGGCTGGTCACGAACTTGCCTTCGCGGCCGGCCAGCGGGCTGGTGTTCACGCAGAAATTCATGGTCAGCGTGGGCTCGTCCACCTTCAGCATGGGCAGCGGTGCGGGATTGGCAGGGTCGGTCACGGTCACGCCGATGCCGATGTCCTCGATGCCGTTGATCAGCACGATGTCACCGGGGCCGGCCATGGGCGTCTGCATGCGGTCCAGGCCCTGGAAGGTCAGCACCTGGTTCACACGGCCCTTGACGGCCTTGCCGTCGGGGCCTTCCATGACGACCACGTCCATCATGGGCTTCAAGGTGCCTTGGCTGATGCGGCCCACGCCGATGCGGCCCACGAAGCTGGAGAAGTCCAGCGCCGAGATCTGCAGTTGCAGCGGGGCAGCCGGGTCGCCCGTGTTCGGGGGCACGTGGCTGAGGATGGTGTCGAACAGGGCCGACATGTCGGGGCCCCACTGCTCACCGGGCGCGCCTTCTTCGAGCGACGACCAGCCGTTGATGCCCGAGGCGTACACCACGGGGAAGTCGAGCTGCTCGTCGGTGGCGCCAAGCTTGTCAAACAGGTCGAACGCTGCGTTAACGACCTTGTCGGGATTGGCACCCGGCTTGTCCACCTTGTTCACGACCAGAATGGGGCGCAGGCCCAGGGCCAGGGCCTTCTTGGTCACGAAACGCGTCTGGGGCATGGGGCCCTCTTGCGCGTCGATCAGCAGCACCACGCTGTCCACCATGGACAGGGCGCGTTCCACTTCGCCGCCGAAGTCCGCGTGGCCGGGGGTGTCCACGATGTTGATGTGCGTGCCCTTCCAGCTCACGGCGCAGTTCTTGGCCAGGATGGTGATGCCGCGCTCTTTTTCGATGGCGTTGTTGTCCATCACGGTATCGACGACCTTTTCGTGGTCGGCGAAGGTGCCGGACTGGCGCAGCAGCTGGTCGACCATGGTGGTTTTGCCATGGTCAACGTGGGCAATGATGGCGATATTGCGGATTTGTTTAGTCATAGTTTTTCCAATATGCCGCTGTGCGCCATGGACGCGGAATGCGGCGTGCTTTCCAAAATTTGTTGAATTTCCAGCGGACTCAGGAGCCTGTCCGGCACCAGCTCCCCGCCCACGATGTGGCCCACCCCCAGCAGCGCCGGGGGATTCTCGCCAAACACCGCCACGGCACTGGCATCGGGCCAGTTGCCACGGCGACGCACGCCCGACAGGAATCGGGCTGCATTCTCACCGTCCAGCGTGACACGCACGTGTTGCGCCAGCAGCGACTCGGGAGCTTCCAGGCTGGCCAGCCGTTCGGCCTCGGGCATGGCTTCCAGCTGTGCCAGCGTGACGCAGCGCTCCACGCCGATCCCGCCGGTATCGATGCGGCGCAGAAAGGTCAGGTGCGCCCCGCAGCCCAGGGCGGCGCCAATGTCTTCCCCCAGGGTACGGATGTAGGTGCCTTTGCTGCAGGTCACTACTATTTTGATAGCGCTTTGCGCTTGATCTGTCTGGACCAGCGTCAATTTCAGTGCGTGAATGACCACGTCGCGCGCCTCGCGCTCCACGGTGATGCCCGCACGGGCGTATTCATACAGCGCCTTGCCATCCTTCTTGAGCGCGCTGTGCATGGGCGGCACCTGGCGGATGGGGCCGGTGAACTGCTGCTGCACCGCCGCCAGACGCTCAGGGGTGAGCTGGGCAGGGTCGACATCGCAGCGCTGCACCACATCGCCCTCGGCATCGCCGGTCGTCGTCGTCGCTCCCAGCAGCGCCAGGGCCTCATAGGTCTTGGGTGCGTCGAGCTGCAGCTGGCTGAACTTGGTGGCCGCGCCAAAACACAGGGGCAGCACGCCGGTGGCCAACGGGTCGAGCGTGCCGGTATGGCCCGCCTTTTCGGCGCGCAGGAGCCATTTCGCCTTTTGCAAGGCGTCGTTGCTCGAAAGGCCGAGCGGTTTGTCGAGCAGCAACACCCCATGCACAGGGCGCCGCTGCACCCTGGTGCGTGGCGCTGGCTGCATGGCTAATCCTCTTTTGCGCGGGAAGAGACAGCCTTGGCAATCAAGGCATTCATGTCGGCCGCCCGCTCGGAGGTGCGGTCGAACACGAAGTGCAGCGTGGGCACCGTGTGGATGTGCAGGCGCTTGAACAAGCCGTTGCGCAGGAAACCCGCAGCCTGGTTGAGCGCCGCCTGTGTCTCCACAGGGTCGCCCGTCAGCAGGCTGAAGAACACCTTGGCATGTGCGTAGTCCGGAGTCACCTCCACGCCCTGCAGCGTCACCATGCCCACGCGCGGGTCTTTCAACTCGCGCGCGATCAGCTCCGTCAGATCGCGCTGGATCTGGTCGGCGACCTTGAAGGCGCGGTTGGGGGTGGAAGATTTCTTCGCAGCCATGTCGTCGTCACCGATGCCTTACAGCGTCCGCGCGATTTCCTTGATGTCAAAGAATTCGAGGTGATCGCCTTCCTTGATGTCGTTGTAGTTCTTGAGCTTGATACCGCACTCAAAGCCTTCCTTGACATCCTTGACATCGTCCTTGAGGCGCTTGATCGAATCGACTTCGCCCGTGTAGACCACCACGTTGTCGCGCAGCAGGCGGAAGCGTGCGTTGCGATGGACCATGCCCGAGGTGATGTACGAACCGGCAATCGTGCCGATCTTGGTGGCCACGAACACCGTGCGGATCTCGGCCGTGCCGATGATCTCCTCGCGCTGCTCGGGGGCCAGCATGCCGGACATGGCCACGCGCAGCTCGTCCACAGCGTCGTAAATGATGCTGTAGTAGTGCAGATCGACGCCATTGCCCTCGGCCAGCTTGCGCGCACCGGCATCGGCCCGCACGTTGAAGCCGATCACGATGGCCTTGGAGGCGATCGCCAGGTTGATGTCCGACTCGCTGATGGCGCCCACGGCGGCGTACACCAGTTGCACCTTGACTTCGTCGGTCGACAGCTTGAGCAGCGACTGCGCCAGCGCTTCCTGCGAACCCTGCACATCGGCCTTGACGATGATGGGCAGCATCTTCACTTCGCCTGCCGTCATGTCGGCGAACATGTTCTCCAGCTTCGCAGCCTGCTGCTTGGCCAGCTTGGTGTTGCGGAACTTGCCGGCACGGTAGGTGGCGATTTCGCGGGCACGGCGTTCGTCCGTGAGCACCATGAATTCGTCGCCGGCCTGCGGCACTTCCGTCAGGCCCTGGATTTCCACCGGGATCGACGGTCCCGCCGTCTTCGCCACCTTGCCGTTTTCGTCCAGCATGGCGCGCACGCGGCCATAGGTCTGGCCCGCCAGCACGATGTCGCCCACCTTGAGGGTACCGGACTGCACCAGCACGGTCGCCACGGGGCCGCGGCCCTTGTCGAGCTGCGCTTCGATCACGAGGCCCTTGGCCAGCGAGTCGACCGGTGCCTTGAGTTCCAGCACTTCGGCCTGCAGCAGCACCTGCTCGAGCAGCGTGTCGATGCCCATGCCGGTCTTGGAAGACACCGGCACGAACGGCGAATCGCCACCGTATTCTTCCGGCACCACCTCTTCGACCACCAGCTCCTGCTTGACGCGGTCTGGGTTGGCATCGGGCTTGTCGGCCTTGGTGATGGCCACCACGATAGGAACACCCGCCGCCTTGGCGTGCTTGATGGCTTCCTTGGTCTGGGGCATGACGCCGTCATCGGCCGCCACCACCAGGATCACGATGTCCGTGGCCTGGGCACCGCGGGCACGCATGGCCGTGAAGGCCTCGTGACCCGGGGTGTCGAGGAACGACACCATGCCGCGCGGTGTTTCCACGTGGTAGGCACCAATGTGCTGCGTGATGCCGCCGGCTTCGCCCGCAGCGACCTTGGCGCGGCGGATGTAGTCCAGCAGCGAGGTCTTGCCGTGGTCGACGTGGCCCATGACGGTCACGACCGGGGCGCGCGGCAACAACTCTGCGTTCTGCTGCGTCGAATCATCGTCGGTGAAGGCTTCCGGATCGTCCAGCGCCGCCACCACCGCCTTGTGGCCCAGCTCTTCCACCACGATCATGGCGGTGTCCTGGTCCAGCGGCTGGTTGATGGTGACCATCTGGCCCATCTTCATCAGCGCCTTGATCACTTCGGACGCCTTGATCGACATCTTGTGGGCCAGTTCTGCCACCGTGATGGTCTCGGGCACATGCACTTCAATGATGCGCGCCTCGACCGGTGCGGACTGCTGGTGGTCGTCGCGATGGTCGCGGTTATCACCACGGCGGCCACGCGGGCCACCACGCCAGTTGTTGCGGCCGACACCGCCGCTGCTGTCGCCGCGGGTCTTGATTTCCTTCTTCTTGGCGGTGTCATTGGCCCAGCTGGAGGACAGCTTGGCCGACTTCACTTCCTTGCCGGCGCCGGGCGCGCCTGCGCCGGCGGCGGCCGGAACCCCCGCACGCGCCACACCCGTGCCCACGGCCGGCTTGTGCAGCGTGCCCTTCTTGGCATCGCCCACCGCGGCGGGCTTGGCCACGGGCTTGGGTTCCTCGGGCTTCTTGGCCACCATGACCGCCTTCTTGGGCGTGGCCATCATGGAGCGAATGGCCGCGGCCTCGGCTTCGGCCTTGCGGCGGCGGGCATCCAGATCGGCCGCACGCGCGGCTTCCTCGTCGGAGCGGGCCTTGGACTCGGCAGCAGCCTTTTCGCGCGCTTCGGCCTGGGCGGCGCTGCGCGCAGCGGTTTCAGCGGCCTGCTCGCGGGTCGCTTCCTGCTTGACGGCAGAGGCCTGGGCCTTCTTTTCGGCTTCCTGCGCAGCGTAGGCGGCAGCACGCTCCTCGGCTTCGCGTTCGCGCTTTTCACGGGCTTCGCGTTCAGCGCGCTTCTCGGCCAGCTCCGCCTCCTGGCGGCGGATCAGCTCGGCCTGGCGGCGCGCTTCTTCCTCGCGGCGGGACAGCTCGAGATCCTCGCTGGAAACAGCAGCCTCCTGCGCCGCCACGGGCGCATGGGTTTCTGCAGACGCCTCGGCACCTTCATCGCGCTGGATGAACGTGCGCTTCTTGCGCACTTCCACCTGTATCGTGCGGGCCTTGCCCGTGGCATCGGCCTGCTTGATCTCGCTGGTGGACTTCTTCACCAGCGTGATCTTCTTGCGGTCGGCCGAAGCCGTGCCATGGCTGGCCTGCAGATAGGCAAGCAGCTTTTGCTTGTCCGACTCGGTCAACGCGTCGGAGGGGGCAGCCTTGCCCACGCCCGCAGCCTTGAGCTGGTCGAGCAGGGTTTCAGGCGATTTTTTGAGTTCGGTTGCAAACTCGGCGACAGTATTACTGGACATATGTGGTTCGTGCCTCCCTGACCTTTACTCTTGCCCCGCGAACCAGTGTTCGCGCGCCTTCATGATCAAGGCTTTGGCTTCTTCTTCAGACTGTCCGGTCAGGTCGGTCAGTTCATCAATGGCCAGATCGGCCAGGTCGTCACGTGTATGCACACCGCCTTCAGCCAACTTGGCAATCAGCTCGGGGGTGAGGCCTTCGAGGTCGCGCAGGTCCTGGGAGACCTCTTCCACGCTTTCCTCGCGGGCGATTTCCATCGTGAGCAGCGCATCCTTGGCGCGGGCGCGCAGCTCGTTGACGGTGTCTTCGTCGAAGCTTTCGATCTCCAGCATTTCCTGCAGCGGCACATAGGCCACTTCTTCGAGGCTGTTGAAGCCTTCGGAGATCAGGATGTCGGCGATTTCCTCGTCCACATCCAGCTTTTCCATGAACAGCTTGCGGGCCGTGTCGGTCTCGTTGGCCTGCTTCTGCGCGCTTTCGGCGGCGTCCATGATGTTGATCTTCCAGCCGGTCAGATCGGACGCCAGGCGCACGTTCTGGCCGCCGCGGCCGATGGCGATGGCGAGGTTTTCCTCGTCCACCACGACGTCCATGGCGTGCTTTTCCTCATCGACCACGATGGAGGACACGTTGGCGGGCGCCAGCGCACCGATCACGAACTGGGCGGGGTCTTCGGACCACAGCACGATGTCCACGCGCTCGCCAGCAAGCTCGTTGGTCACCGCGTTCACACGGGTGCCACGCACGCCGACGCAGGTGCCGATGGGGTCCACGCGCTTGTCGTGCGACAGCACGGCGATCTTGGCACGCGAGCCGGGGTCGCGGGCGCAGGACTTGATCTCCAGCAGGCCCTGCTCGATCTCGGGCACTTCCTGGCGGAAGAGCTCGATCATGAACTCGGGGGCCGAGCGCGACAGGATGATGGGCGCGCCGCGCAGGGTCAGGTCCACTTCCATGATCATGGCCCGCACGCGGTCGCCGCTGCGCAGGTTTTCCTTGGGGATCATCTCGCTGCGGCGCAGGCGGCCTTCCACACGGCCGGACTCGACAATGATGTCGCCCTTGTCCATGCGCTTGACGGTGCCGGTGAAGATGCGCTCGCCGCGCGACATGAAGTCGTTGAGCAGCATTTCGCGCTCGGCGTCACGGATCTTCTGCAGGATGACCTGCTTGGCGGCCATGGCGCCGATGCGGCCGATCGGCACGGACTCGACACCCTCTTCGATGTACTCGCCGACTTCGATGTCGGGAATGCGGTCCTTCGCATCCATCAGCAGCTCTTCAGCTTCGGGATTCTGCAGGCCCGCGTCATCGGGCACGACCAGCCAGCGGCGGAAAGTCTCATAGTTGCCGCTGTCGCGATCGACGGACACGCGAATGTCCACCTCGCCCTGGTACAGCTTCTTGGTAGCCTGGGCCAAGGCCGACTCCACGGCGCCCAAGACCACATCACGCTCAACGTTCTTTTCGCGCGAAATGGCCTCAACCAACATCAACAATTCGCGATTCATGCGACGACTCTCCTGTTTCAATCACCCGAGGGCAGGGTCCGCGCGCTGCGGCCACCCACCCCAATTCATTCAGCCACTCAGGCGGACGCCGGCCCGGCCTTGCCTCCACGCCCCTTGAAATCCACGATGGGCGCCAGACGGACGTCCCGCACCTCATCCAGGGTAAAACCCAGCGCCTGCAGCGGCGCCGGAACGCGTTTCTTGCTCACCTTCTGGCCCGGCTTGACCGGCGGCTCGTCGCTCCAGACGATCTGCCAGCCTCCAGCCTCGGCCCGCTCCAGCGTGCCGCGAAATTTCTTGCGGGTGGCATTGACCTGCCCCGCCGCTGCGGCGCCGATGGGCGCCTTCAGGGTGATGTCGATGACCGAGCCCTCGAAGCGCACGAAGTCCTGCTCGTGGCGCAAGGGGCGGTCGATACCGGGGGAAGACACTTCCAGGCGCTTGTACTCGACGCCATCGACCTCCAGCGCAAATTGCAGCTGGCGCGTGACCTTTTCGCAGTCTTCGACGGTGACAAACTGATCCAGCGCCGAGACCGGCGCGTCGGCGGGCGGCTGCACCCAGGGCAAGTCAATGGTGATGCGCAGCAGACCACCGGCAGAGCGTTCGATCTCCACCAGGTCATATCCCAGGCCCGTCACAATTTGTTCAACGACTTGCTGTAATGCCACGTGTTCAGTTCAATCCCGGAAAACAACACGACTGACGCAAATCGGGATCCGGCGAGTCGCCGACCCCATGGTGGGAGCACTTCCTGTGCGCCCTTGTTTGCGTAAGTCCAAAACAAAAAACCCGATAACCCCCGGAGACCTTCCCCGACAGCTTCGAGCTCCAAAAGCATTCGACCAAAAAAAACGGGCGGTTGGTACCCGCCCGTTTGGTCGTGAGATTCATATTGTAGCGTGTAACGCCTTGATTTGCAAAGATGGACTGTGGTCAAACTGCCTTCTGAACCCGCCGGCAGGGGCCCCGCCGGCACAAAAATCCGGCGCCTGCGCGGCCAGCGGCGCTTCCGGCAGAAAGGTGCGCTGCTGCGCCCCGCCCGCCCAGCCGATTTGTCCTCGTCGTCCTAGTCGTCCTGGGCGCCGCGCGCCGCGCGCACGCGCTCGAACACGCCCTGCGCCTCGCCCCCGGCCGCCGAGGCATTGCGCGCGCCCGCCTGCAGGCTGCCCAGCAACCGGGCCAGCACTGGCGCCTGCGGCAGCAGCGGCCCCAGAAAAAGCGCGCTGGTGCCGCGGCCGATCAGCAGTGTGGGAAAAGTCTCCACATCCAGGTCCCCCGCGATCTCGGACTCGTCCTCGATGTCCACCCATTCGAACCGCACCCCGGGGTTCGCCCGGGCCAGTTCGTCGAACAGGGGGCGGTAGTCGCGGCAGGTGCCGCACCAGCCCGCGCACAGGCATACAGCCCACCAACCGCCAGCGGCGGCCTGCGGGGGCGCCCCTGAGGCGGGATCGGGCAACACGGCCGGACTTTCCATCAGCGTAACTCCTGGGTCATCCCGGCCGGGGAACCCCTGCGGCCCTGCGCAGAGGCCCTCCCGGGGCCGGGTCTGGGTCTACATGCCGCGCCGCTCGCGGGCGCGGTAGACCTCGATGGTACCCACACCGGGCGCCTGGTTGCCCCAGCTGTTGCGCACGAAGGTGGCGACCGCCGCCACTTCCTCGTCCGACAGGGTCTGCTGGAACGGGGGCATGCCGTGCGGACGCGGGTTGCCGGCGGTGGCGGGCAGGTAGCCGCCCTGCAGCACCACGCGCACCAGGTTGGTGGGATCGGCCAGCGTGACCGCGCGGTTGCCGGCCAGCGCGGGGAACGCCCCAGGCTCGCCCTGCCCCGCGTCGCCATGGCATTTCGCGCACTGCTGCTCATACACCTTCGCGCCCCGGGCCATGGCCGCGGAGGGCGGGGCGGGCGGCGTTGCGGGCGCGGGGCCGCCCTGCTGCGGCAAGGCCTGCAGGTATACCGCCATGGCGCGCGCGTCGGCATCGGTCAGGTACTGCGTGCTGCGGAACACCACCTCGGCCATGGGGCCCAGCACCGAGCCGTGCGGGGCCACCCCGGTTTGGAGCAAGGCCACCACGTCCTCGGCGGGCCATTCCTTGACGCCCGCCTCGGCCGCCGCGTTGAGCGCGGGGGCATACCAGTTCTGCACGGGAATCAGCCCGCCGGTGAAGGCCTTGGCATCCGTGGTGGCGCCCAGCGCGTTGCGTGGCGTGTGGCAAGCGGTGCAATGGCCCAGGCCGTTGACCAGGTAGGCGCCCCGGTTGTACTCGGCCGTCTGTGCGGGCTCGGGCCGGGGTGTGCCCGGGGTGAAAAACAGCGCGCGCCACACGCCCAGCGCCGCCTGCGTGTTGTACGGGAAACGCAGCGCATGCGCCCGGTTGGCTTCGGCGGCGGAGGGCACGCTTTGCAGATAGGCAAAGATGGCATCGGAATCCTCGCGCGTGACCTGGGTGTAGTTGGGGTACGGGAAGGCGGGGTACAGCAGGCGCCCGTCCTTGCTGCGGCCATGGTGCATGGCGCGCCAGAACTCGGCCGAGGTCCAGCTGCCGATGCCCTGCGCCTTGTCGGGCGTGAGGTTGGAGCTGTGCACCACGCCGAACGGCGTCTCGATACCGCGCCCGCCCGCGAACGGCGCGCCGCCCTGGGTGGTGTGGCAGGCCATGCAGTTGCCGACACGGGCCAGGTACTCGCCGCGCGCCACCAGCGCGGGCGTGCCCTGCAGCGTCTCGGCGCCGGGCAGCGGCTCTTCGCCGCGCAGGTTCAGGGTGACCAGTGCGGCGGACGTGATGCCCAGGGCGGCCAGCACGGAAGAAATCGTCCAGAGGATGCGTTTCATGGATGACATCCCTCTCAGCGCGCCGCGCCGGAAGCGGCCGCCACGGGCACCTCGGCCACGCCGCCGCAGCGGGCGGGCATGGGGGCGGGCAGCGTGCGGGCGGGTTTGCCGCCCCCTGCCACGGGCTGGGCGGCCAGCCAGGCGGACACGGCGCTCACATCGTCGGGCGTGAGCTGGCGGGCGATGTCGGCCATGCAGTCGGGCGCATGCGCGCGGCGCTGGCCGGTCTTCCAGGCGCCCAGCTGGCTGTTGAGGTAGTCGCGCGGCAGGCCCAGCAGGCCCGGGATGGACGGCGCCACGCCCGTCATGGCGCTGCCGTGGCACGACACGCAGGCCGGGATGCGGCGCGCGGCGTCGCCCTGGTGCACCAGCACGCGCCCCTGCTCCAGCACGGCGGCCGGCGCCTGGGGTGCGGGCGGCGGCGGGTACGGCACATCTTGCGCGGCAAAGTGCTCGGCCATTTCACGCAGATAGTCGTCCGTCAGGTGCTCGATGAGGTAGGTCATCTGCGGATAGCTGCGCCGCCCGTCGCGGAAGTTGAGCAGCTGGTTGGCCAGGTAGCCGGCCGGCTTGCCGGCGATGCGCGGAAAGTAGCCGTCGGGCGTGGCGCGGCCTTCCTTGCCGTGGCAGGCCGTGCAGGCCAGCACGCGCGAGGACATCGACGACGCGGACACCGTGGCGGACGGGGCCGCCGCAGGGCTAGGCACGGACTGGGCCCAGGCGCCAGCACTCCACGCCAGCGCCATCGCGGCAGAAGCGCCGGCCAGGCGGGAAACAGGGCGCAGCAGGCTGCGCAGGCAATCGATCATGGGGTTTTATCAGTAGGGAAGTGGCAGGCCCGCACACATCGCGACAGACACCAGCACATGCCACCACTCTACGCCCCGCCCCAAAAACAGTACAGATTCAGTTTCTAGTTAAAAATACAGATCAGTTTGCCCTGGATCAACCCCAGCCCCCATGAAACGCTACGAACGCCACGCCGACGCCATTGCCCAGCTCATCCACAGCGGCGCGCTGCGCCCGGGCGACCGCGTGCCCTCGGTGCGCGAGGCCAGCCGCACGCGCGGCATCAGCCCGTCCACCGTGTTCGAGGCGTACTACCTGCTGGAGGCCCAGGGCCTGATCCATGCGCGCCCGCGCTCGGGCTACTACGTGAGCGCCCGGCTGCCGGCCGCCGAGTCCCGGCCCGCCGAGCCCCTGCCCTCGCAGCCGGCGCACACCTCCACCGGCGTGGCCATCAGCGACCTGGTGTTCGAGGTGCTGGGCCTGGCGCGCGACCGCGACCTGGTGCCCCTGGGCTCGGCCTTTCCGGGGCTGGAGCTGTTTCCGCTGGAGCGCCTGGCGCGCTGCCTGGGCAGCGGCATGCGCAAGCTCGACCCCTGGAGCATCGTGCAAAGCCTGCCGCCCGGCGACGAGCGCCTGCGCCAGCAGATCGCGCTGCGCTACGGCCTGCACGGCATGGCCGTGGACGCGCAGGAGATCATCATCACCAACGGCGCGATGGAGGCGCTCAACCTCTGCCTGGAGGCCGTCACCCGCCCCGGCGACGTCGTGGTGGTCGAATCGCCCACCTTCTACGCCGCGCTGCAGGCGCTGGAGCGTCTGAACCTGCAGGCGCTGGAGGTGGCCACCCACCCGCGCGACGGCATCGACCTGACCGCGCTGGCCGAAGCCCTGGCGCGCCAGCCCCCGCACCAGCCCGTCAAGGCCTGCTGGCTGATGCCCAGCTTCCAGAACCCGCTGGGCAGCCTGATGCCCGAGGACAAGAAGCGCGAACTCGTGGCCCTGCTCGCGCGCCACCAGATCCCGCTGATCGAGGACGACGTGTATGGCGAACTGCACTTCGCCCCCCACCGCCCGCCCCCGGCCA
Source organism: Acidovorax sp. GW821-FHT11A03 (assembly GCF_058809075.1). NCBI lineage: Bacteria > Pseudomonadati > Pseudomonadota > Betaproteobacteria > Burkholderiales > Comamonadaceae > Acidovorax > Acidovorax sp. GW821-FHT11A03. The sequence goes on along the minus strand of NZ_JBXASG010000003.1, from coordinate 644,028 downwards.
AGGCCTTTGACGGCGAAGGCCTGGTGATGCACTGCAGCTCGTTCAGCAAAAGCCTGGCACCCGGCTACCGCGTGGGCTGGGTGGCGGCGGGCCGCTTTGCCACGGCAGTGCAGCGCCTCAAACTCATGACCACGCTCTCGGCCGCCACGCCGTCGCAGCAGGCGTTGTCCGAGTACCTGGCCCAGGGCGGCTACGACCGGCACCTGCGCCAGCTGCGCCGCAGCCTGGCGCAGCAGCAGGCGACGGCGCTGGCGGCGGTGGCCCGGTATTTCCCACCGGGTACGCGGGTCGCGCAGCCCGAGGGCGGGTACTTCCTGTGGGTGGAGCTGCCCCCGCAGGTCGATGCCCTGCAACTGCACCGCCAGGCACTGCAGCAGGGCATCAGCCTGGCACCAGGACAGATCTTTTCGGCGGACCGGCGCTTTGCGAACTGTGTGCGCATCAACTACGGGCACCCCGCGCAAAGCCGCTTTGAAGCCGCCCTGGCCACCGTGGGCGCCCTGGCCTCGGCGATGGCACGAGAGGCGTCCGCTCCCAAGAAGCTATCAAAACAGTAGCTGCCAGCGCTTACACATCAATCGCTTGGAGCCAGTTTTACCCAAATACCCCTTTTCACCGGGTTCCCTGGCCTCCAGGGCACCCGCCCTGCGGCGCATGCCCTTGCTTGCAGCAAACTGACATGCCGCCGCCGCGTTGGAAAGGCCCAACCTCGGGTTCTCCCGCCCTCGGCACAGCTCTTGCAACGGCATACTGGCGGCCGTCCGCAACCGGGGCAGCGCTACCAGCCTGGCCCCGCGAGGCCTTTTCCACCCCCCCTACGCCCACCATGGCAGCACCCCAGCATGTCCCGTTCCTGACCGTGGAAGATGAAGACGACTGGGTCGTCTCGTTCGCGCTGGGCCCCGTGGGAGCCAGTCGCCTCACGCTCACGCGCACGCCCCACCTGGAATTCATGCTGCGGCCCGAACAGCGCGGCGTCTCCGTGGGCGGCGTGGAGGCGGGCCAGCGCGCCACCCTGCTGGTGGCCGTGCAATGGGGGCACAAGTGCGTGGACGTGGTGTCCACCGCCAGGCGCTACAGCCTGGACATCAGCAAGGTCGATGCCGCCACGCGCACCGCCGCGCTGCGCGTGCTGGGCAAGATGAACTTCGACCAGCGGTTCCAGCTGGCCAACGCCCAGTAAGCCGCCGTGCGGGCGACCGCACGGGTTCGCCGGGTCGCCTCAGGCCACCAGCGGGTCGAGCGGCCGCACCACCCGGCACGGGTTGCCCGCCGCCAGCACCCGCGCCGGCACGTCGCGCGTGACCACGCTGCCCGCGCCGATCACCGCACCATCGCCAATCGTCACGCCGGGGCAGATGATGGCGCCGCCGCCAATCCACACGTCCTCGCCGATGGTCACGGGCAGGCACAGCTCGACGCCGGTCGCGCGCTCTTCGGGCGACAAGGGGTGCGATGCGGTGTAGATCTGCACGCCCGGCGCGCACAGCGTGCGGGCCCCGATGCGCACCGGCGCGCCGTCGAGCACCACGCAGTTGAAGTTGAAGTACACGCCTTCACCCAGAAAAATGTTGTAGCCGTAGTCGCAGTGAAACGGTGGCGTGATCTGCACGCTGCCGGGCTGGCCCGGCAGCAGCTGCGCCTGCAGGGCTTGCAGCGCGGCAGCATCCGCCGCAGGCGCGTGGTGGATGGCGTGGCACAACTGGCGGGCGCGCAGGCGGTCGGCCACCAGCTGCGGGTCGGCGGCCATGTACGGCGCGCCAGAGATCATCTTGTCTTTCTCGGAGGTCATCGGGTGATTCTGCCCTGTGCCATCCCCCTCCACCGGCCTGCCCGCCCGCCTACCCAGCCAGCGCCGTCCACTTGCGCTCGCTCGCGGCGGACTCCACCACCTTCTCGATGAAGCGCACGCCCTCGGCCCCGTCTTCCACGCGCGGGTAATCGGCCTCCAGCGCGCTGGCGGTTCTGCCCGCTGCCCGCGCGCGGATGTCCGCCGCCACGCCCAGGTAGACGTTGGCAAACGCTTCGATGAAAGCCTCCGGATGCCCCGCCGGAATGCGCCCCGCGCGCAGGGCCGATTCGCTGAGCCACGGCGAGCCGCGCGTGAGGATGCGGCGCGGCCCGTCCACCGGCGAATGCACCAGGTGGTTCGGGTCCTCCTGCCGCCACACCAGCGTGCCCAGCGTGCCGGACACCTGCAGGCGCACATCGTTCTCCAGCCCCGCCGCCACCTGCGACGCGACGATCACGCCGCGTGCGCCGCCGGCATAGCGCAGCAGCAGCTGCGCATCGTCGTCCAGCTGGCGGCCGGCGCCAAAGGTGGTGAGGTCGGCGCACAGCGCCTCCGGCCGCAGGCCGGTGACGGTGGCGGCCAGGTTCTCGGCGTGCGATCCGATGTCGCCCATGGTGCCCACGGCGCCGCTGCGCGCGGGGTCCAGCCGCCAGTCGGCCTGCTTGTTGCCGCCGCCCTGCTCCACCGCCGTGGCCAGCCAGCCCTGGTTGTATTCCACGGTGACCTTGCGCAGCGTGCCCAGGGCGCCGCTCTGCACCAGGTGGCGCGCTTCGCGCACCATGGGGTAGCCGGTGTAGTTGTAGGTCACGCCGAACACGGTGCCGGCCTTCTTCACCGCTGCCACCAGCTCATCGGCCTGTGCGCTGGTGTGCACCAGCGGCTTGTCGCACACCACATGGAAGCCCGCCTGCACAAAGGCCAGGGCCACCGGGTGGTGCACATGGTTGGGGGTAACGATGCTCACCAGGTCGATGCGGTCGCCCGGGCTGCGGCGCAGCTCGTCGGCCAGCAGGTCCTGCCAGCTACCGTGGTTGCGGTCGTCCGCCAGGCCCAGCTCGGCGCCGGATGCGCGGGCCCGCTCGGGTGAGGATGACAGAGCGCCCGCCACCAGCTCGAACTGGCCGTCGAGCGCCATGGCCTTGCGGTGCACCGCACCGATGAAGGCGCCGTGGCCACCGCCCACCATGGCGCAGCGGAGCTTTCTTTCACTGGACATACGAAAAGCCTTTGCTCGCTGTGTGTTGTTGTTATCGGTTTTATGGACGGAGCGCGGCTAGGCCTGCTTGTCCCGTGCAAAGACGGCATCGAATGCGCCCGCCGCGGGCTTGAAGTCGAGCCGCTTGCAGAACGCCGCGCTCTCCGTGGCGCCGTGCACGCGGTCCATGCGGCTGTCTTCCCACTCGACCGAGAGCGGGCCCTGGTAGCCGATGTCGTTGAGCGCGACGATGATGGATTCGAAATCGATCATCCCGCGCCCCACGCTGCGAAAGTCCCAGTGGCGCCGCGCATCGCCAAAGCTGGTGTGGCCGCCGAACGTGCCCACCGTGCCGTCGCCCTTGCCCCACCACACGTCCTTCATGTGGGCGTTGTAGATGCGGTCGGCAAACTGGCGGATGAACTTGATGTAGTCCACGCCCTGGTAGGCCAGGTGGCTGGGGTCGTAGTTGAAGCCAAAGCGCTTATTGCCGCCGACCGCTGCAATCGCGCGCTCGGCCGAGGCGATGTCGAACGCGATCTCGGTGGGGTGCACCTCCAGCGCGAAGTTGATGTCATGCTCCTCGAACACATCGAGGATGAGGCCGAAGCGCTTGGCGAAGTCGGCAAAGCCCTTGTCCCAATACGCCTGCGTGGTAGGAGGGAACGCATAGATCGAATGCCACACCGACGAGCCTGTGAAGCCCGTGACGGTTTTCACGCCGAATTGGGCTGCGGCTCGCGCCGTGTCGGCCAGCTCGGCGGCGGCGCGCTGGCGCACGCCCTCAGGCTCGCCATCGCCCCACACATGGGGCGGCAGGATGGACTGGTGGCGCTCGTCGATCAGGTCGCACACGGCCTGGCCCACCAGGTGGTTGCCGATGGCAAAGCACTGCAGGTCGTGCTGGGCCAGCAGTGCGTGTTTGTCCTTGACGTACTGGGGCGACGACAGCGCCTCCTGCACGTTGAAATGGTCGCCCCAGCAGGCCAGCTCCAGGCCGTCGTAGCCCATGCTGCGTGCCAGCGGCGCGAGTTCTGCCAGCGGCAAGTCGGCCCATTGGCCGGTGAAAAGGGTGACGGGTCTTGGCATGGCGGCTCCCAAGGGGCGTGGGGTTGCAGGTGCGAAGCGGCAAGCAGCTATATTTTCAATAGCTGCTTGCGCTTGATGGATAAGCGCTAGAGGCCTATTTGACTTAAAAACACCATCAGAATGGCGAGTCCGGGAAGTAGAAGCTCTTCGCGTTTTCCTTGGTGATCAGCACCGACGGGATGATCGTCGTCGCAGGCAGCTTCTCGCCCTTGATGCGCGCCTCGGCCGTCAGCTTGATCGAGTCGTAAATGAACTTGGGGCTGTATGACACGTTGGCCTGGATCAGCGGATTGCTGCCATCGGCCAGCGTCTTGATCATGCCCTTGGCACCCGCGCCGCCGAACACCAGCTTGATGTCCTTGCGCTTGGCCTGCTCGATGGCCTTGAGCACGCCCACGGCCATGTCATCGTCGGCCGCCCACACCGCGTCGATCTGCGGAAAGCGCGTCAGGTAGTCCTGCATCACCTTGAAGGCGTCGTCGCGGTTCCAGTTGGCGTACTTGGCGTCCAGCAGCTTGATGTCGGGGTGGTTCTTCAGCACCGCGTTGAACGCGTCCATGCGCTCGTTGTCCAGCGTGGTCGCAATGCCGCGCATGGCCACCACGTTGCCCTTGCCGTTCAGCGCCTTGGCGATGTACTCGGCCGGAATCTTGCCAAACGCCGTGTTGTCACCGGCCACATACGCGTCCTGTGCGCTGGTGTCCGTCAGGCCACGGTCCACCACCGTCACGTACACACCCTTGGCCTTGACCTGGGCCACGGGCTTGGTCAGCGCCGCCGATTCAAACGGGAAGATGACCAGGGCGTTGATCTTGTTCACCGTGACCAGGTCCTGCAACTGGTTGGCCTGCTCGGGCGCGCCGCCTGCGGTCTTCACGATGACCTGCAGGCCGGGGTGGGCCTTCTCCAGGTCCTTCTTGGCCTGGTTGGCCCAGTACACGATACCGCCCGTGAAGCCGTGGGTGGCCGATGGAATGGCCACGCCCACCACCGTCTTGTTGGCCTGCGCCATGGCGGGGCCGGCCAGCGCCAGTGCGGCTGCGGCACCCACGGCCGAGAGGGCCAGGCGGCGGGTGAAGGACGAAGTTGATGTCTTGCTGTTCATGCGTTGTCTCCTGTTGCTGTTGCTCTGTTGAAAATGGCCATGGAAGCTGGCCGGCTGGGGAACACCTTGAAAAACAAATACACGCAAAGAGTGGCTGGAAAACTCAGCGAATCGGTCCTGGCTAGGCGCTGCGTCGCAGACAGTGCGGTTAGCACGGCAAGACGCAGCAACAACGCCAGGAGAGTTGTTCCGGCCACTGCGTCACCGCTTTCCGCGCTGCATGAACGCCACGGCGATGATCACGAAGCCCTGCACCGCCGCGTTCAAATACACACTGATGATGCTGGTGAGGTTGAGGATGTTGCTGATGACGGAGAGCAGGATCGCGCCCACCACCGTGCCGGTGATGCTGCCCGCCCCGCCCTTCAACACCGTGCCGCCCACGATGACGGCGGCAATCGCCTCCAGCTCCCACAGCAGCCCTGTGGTGGGCGATGCGGACCCCAAGCGCGGCACATACAGCAGCGTGGCAATGCCCACGCACACGCCGAGCAGCATGTAGGTCAGGATCTTGATCTTGTGCACGTCCACCGCGGCGTACTGCGCCACCTGCTCGTTGGAGCCGATGGCCTGCACATAGCGGCCATAGGCCGTGCGGTTCAGGATGACGCCGCCGATGACAGCCACCAGCAAAAAGATCCACACGGGGATGGGCACACCCAGCAGGTTGGCGTAATACACGGGGCTGTAGATGTCCGACAGATCGTTCTCCAGCGTGATGGCCCCGCCGTTCGAAAAATACGTGAGGTAGGCGCGGAAGATGCCCAGCGTGCCCAGCGTCACGATGAAGGGCTCGATGCGCCCCTTGGTGATGAGCAGGCCGTGCACCAGCCCGAACACCGCGCCCAGCACCACCGCCAGCAGCATGCCCACCACCACGGCCGCCATGGGCGAGCCCAGCACGGGGGCCATCGCGTTCATGAACAGGATGACCGAGCCTGCGATCAGCGCCGCCATCGACCCCACCGACAAATCGATGCCGCCCGAGATGATCACAAAGCACATGCCCACCGCGATGATGCCGATGAAGGCCGTGCGCGTGAGCACGTTCATCACGTTGTCGTAGGTGGCGAAGTTGCTGTTGAGCAGCGTGCCGGCAATGCACAGCAGCACCAGCCCGATGACCGGGCCCAGCCCGTGCAGCTTGCCCCACCAGGCCGTGGCGCCGCCGTGGCGGCCTGCACCAGGTACAGCGGGTGCTGCGGCAGCCGCTGCGGTGGATGCGTTTTCAGCGGGTACCTGTGGCATGTGCGATCAACTCCTCTTCGGTCAAATGTGGCTCTTGCAGCGTGGTCTGCAGCCGCCCGGCGCGCATCACCGCCACGCGGTGGCACAGGCCGATCAGCTCCATCAGTTCGGACGAAATCACCACCACCGCCAGGCCCTGCTCTGCCAGGCGCTGCACCAGGTGGTAGATCTCGCGCTTGGCGCCCACGTCCACGCCGCGCGTGGGCTCGTCCAGCACCACCACGCTGGGGCCGGGGTGCAGCACCTTGGCCAGCGCCAGCTTTTGCTGGTTGCCGCCCGACAGCGACGACGCGCGCACCTCCAGCGACCCGGTGCGAATGCCGAACTCCTGCACCGCATCGCGCAGCGCAGCCTGCTCGGCCGCCGCATCGAGCCAGGGCTTGGCGTAGCGCTCCAGCGCCATCAGCGTCAGGTTGGGCCGCAGGCTGAAGTGCACGTGCAGGCCCTTGCCCTTGCGGTCTTCGCTCAGGTACGTGAGGCCGTGGCGCGCCGCATCGCGCGGGCTTTTCAAATTCACGGGTTTGCCCGCCAACTCCACCGTGCCGGCCGAGCGCGGGCGCAGGCCCAGCAGGCCTTCAAACAGCTCCGTGCGGCCAGCGCCCACCAGCCCGGCAAAGCCCAGAATCTCGCCGCGCCGCACCTCAAAGCTCACGTCCTCGGCCCAGCCCGGCACCGAGAGGCCACGCACCTTAATGGCGGGCTCTCCACCCGCAGGCGCAGGCAGCTTGGGCGGGAACAAATCCGCCAGCTCGCGCCCCACCATCAGGTTGGCCATCTGCCGCCGCGTCACGCTGGCTGTGGCCTCGCGCGCCACCAGCAGGCCGTCGCGCATCACCACCACCTCGTCGGTGGTGCGCTCCACTTCGTCGAGCTTGTGCGATATGTAGATGATGGTCACGCCCGCGGCCTTGAGCCCGGCCATCAGCGCAAACAGGCGCTCCGTCTCGCCCGGGGTCAGCGTGGCGGTGGGCTCGTCCATGATGAGCAGGCGCGCATTGCGGGCCAGCGCACGGGCAATCTCCACCAGCTGCTTTTCGGCCACGATGAGCTTGCGCACCCGCGTGTCCGGGTCCAGCGGCAGGCCCACTTTGGCAAGCGCCTCGCGCGTCTTCTCGCGCATCGCCTTGTCATCCAGGAAGGGGCCCTTCTTGATCTCATGGCCCAAGAAGATGTTCTGCGCAATCGTCAGGTCGTCGGCCAAGTTGAACTCCTGGTGGATCAGCACAATGCCCTGCGCCTCGGCCGCGCGCGAGCCGCCGCCCGGGGCGCGCACCGCACCGTCCACCACCACCTCGCCGGTGGTCGGGCTCTCGTACCCCGCCAGAATCTTCATCAGCGTGGACTTGCCCGCGCCGTTCTCGCCCAGCAGGCCGTAGACGCGGCCCGGCTGCAGCGCAAAGCCCACGCCGTGCAGCACGCGCACGAGGCCAAACTCCTTGGTCACGTTGCGAAACTCGACAGCCACGCTCATCGCACTGCCCCTGTTCCTACAACTGCTCCAGCGCCCGCACCCGCCACCGAGCCCGCACGCGACAGGCTCTCCTGCATCGCCAGCACGCCCGCACCCACCACACCGGCATCGTCGGCCAGCGGCGCGTATTGAATCTCCAGGTGCCGCGTAGAGAGCGCCAGCGACCGGTGGTACACGCTCTGCCGCACCGACGCGAGGAACAGCGGCCCCATGTCCGTCACCCGCCCCGCAATGAACACATGCGACGGGTTGAAGAAGTTCACGATGGACGCCAGCATCTGCCCCACCAGGCTGCCCGCGCGCTGAATGATCGCATTGGCCGCCACATCGCCCGTGCGGCTGGCCTGGGCCACGTCTTCAATCGTCAGCGTGCCTGTGCTTTGCAGCCGCTCGGCCAGCAGCGCACTCTCGCCGCGCTGCGCGGCCTCCATGGCCATGCGCGCCATGGCGGGGGCTGCGGCCATTGCCTCCACACAGCCCTGGTTGCCGCAGTGGCAGCGCGGGCCGTGCTGGTCCACACAGATGTGGCCCACATCGCCTGCCGAGCCATTGGCGCCCCGGTACACCTGCCCGTGGCACACGATGCCGCAGCCAATGCCCGTGCCCACCTTGATGACCAAAAAGTTGGGCAGATTGCGCTGCAGCCGGTACATCTCGCCCAGCGCCATCAGGTTCACGTCGTTGTCGACAAACACCGGCGCGGCAAACGCCTCGCGCAGGTAGTCGCGAATGGAAAAGCCGTCCCAGTCGGGCATCAGCGGCGGGTTGACGAGCTGCCCGCTTTCAAAATCCACCGGCCCCGGCACGCCCATGCCAATGGCAATCACCTGATTGGCGGCCAGCCCGCAGCGCGCCAGCAGCTCGCGCATCAGCCCCCGCACCCGCGCCAGGATCACGCCCGGCCCCTGGCGCACATCAATGGGCTCGCGGTGCCGCGCCAGCACCGTCATGTCGGGCCGCATCACCGCTATCTGCATGCTGGTGGCGCCCAGGTCGGCGCCAATCACCACGCCCAGGGTTTCGCTCAATCGAAGGGTTTCGGCCCGCCGTCCGCCGGAGGATTCCTGCAGGCCCACTTCGTCGAGCAGGCCTTCATCGAGCAGCGCCGCGACCATGGCGTTGGCCTTGCTCTTGGAATAGGCCAAGCGCTGCGCCAGTGCATTGCGCGACGCGCCGGCGGACCAGAAGATGGTCTGCAAGACGCCCAGGTCTTCGGCGCCGCAGTGACTCCAGCGGGTGGATGGCAAGGCTTGTCTCCTGTCATGTTTTTGTGCAGCACCTCATGGGGGTGGGTGCTTGACAGGGATGCTATGCGGTCTACTTTGGCCGGGCAAGACTTAACTTTGACCTAATTTTGGCCAAACCAGCAACAATGGCTAATATTCAGTGGCAAAAAATTCAACTCTATATATAGTGTTTTTCTCCATAACTACCGTAAAAATTAGAAATTTTTCATTTTCTAAGACGAACACCAAATTGGAAATTCTCAAAAACCCTCTCTTCTCGCAATAACAAACAATCAAGCGAATATCACTATGAAAGTCAAAGAGATCTATCTAAAAAACTACGGACCTATCTCTGAAATTACCGTTCACCCAAAGGTATCCAAAAGCGGACATCATGTGCCAATCGCAATAGTTGGCCAAAACGGTGCTGGAAAGTCTTTAACATTGTCCTCTGTTCTTGATGCGATGACAGAGGCAAGGCGATCATCATTCGCTTCAATCCAAGAAGTTCCTGAAAATAATTATATAAAAGTATCATCAAAAAACTACATTCAAAACATAAAAAAATACAGTCATACACGCGTTCTTTTGTCAACAAGTGATGGCGATATAAGCTTTAACGAAGTTGTCTCGAAGCTCTCCTTTGAGGAATTCTGTAATGCCAATCCAATCCCAGATCTGCTTGATACGCTAAAGAATGACGAATTCAAAAACTCAGGCTTTTATAAAAATATAGCGATAAATGATATCCAAAAAAAATCCGTACAAAATTCGTTATTTCTATATTTTCCATATTTCCGCTATGAAATTTCATCTTGGATGAACGATTTAGCAAATGTCAATTTTATTAAAAGTGACAACCACTACGGAAAATCAAAATTAAACCCCATTCGCACAAACATTATCGAGGAAACAAAACGCTGGATTCTCAACGTTCTGCTTGACCGGGAGCTGTATGAACGAAGGATAGGCCCACCAGTAGCGGGCTCCGCACTGCCAACGTTTCTCGGCTACCAGGGACCAAACACCAAGCTATTTTCACTAGTGAACGAAATAGTTTCCACGATGCTAAGTGCAAAAAATCCCAAAATCTCAGCCGCGAGAATTGGAGTAGGTCGGAAAGGAAATCGCGAAATAGCTGTAATGGCAACAAAGCTGGGCGAGCAGGAAGAGGTAATTGCGCCCGATATCTCGCAAATGTCGTCTGGAGAACTTATGACTCTCGGGCTGGCAACTGAAATTATTAGATCCTACGAACTAATAAAAGGCGCCCCTCCAGAGAATTTAGATGAAGTTTCAGGAGTTGTGCTAGTGGATGAAATAGACCTTCATCTCCACGTTAGCTTCCAAAAAGCAGTCCTTCCAAAAATCATTAGAAAATTCCCCAACGTTCAATTTATACTTACTACTCACTCCCCGTTTTTTCTGCTAGGCATGTCAGAAACCGGCCCAATTGACATTTATAACATGCCAATTGGCGCAAAAATAACACCAGAGGAATTCGAGGAATTTCAGGCCAGTTACGATGTATTTATGCAGAAAAACGAGCAATTCCGAATTCAATACGATCAGTTAAAAACCCAAGCCGACACTGAAACAAAACCTCTCATAATTACAGAAGGAAAAACCGATTGGATTCACATGAAATCCGCACTGAAAAAATTAAAATTAAATGGGAAATTTCAATCGCTTGATATCGATTTTTTCGAGTACAAAGAAGAGATTGAAATGGGCGACACCCGACTAAGCCAGATGTGCGAACACATATCCGCTATACCACAGAGAAGAAAAATGATTTTTGTCTTCGACCGTGACAATCCTTCTATTAACAAACTAATGTCAGGGCACCCTGAAAGCTTCAAATCTTTAGGAAATAATGTCTATTCGATGTGCCTTCCAGTACCAGATCATCGAAAAGAGTACAAAAATTTGAATATCGAACTTTATTACACAGAGGACACGTTACATTCGTTCGACCCCGCATCCAACAAGCGTCTTTGGTTTTCAAACGAAATTGAAATAGTAACGCGACCAACTTCAGGAAACAAAATATATCGAACCATATTTCCACCGAATCCGGAAGATGAGCTAGGAAAAAAGGTTTTTGATCAACCAGCCCACCAAATCGTCAATGAAAGAAATGAGCCAGTCGGTCTCTCCAAAGCAGCCTTTTCAGAACTCATTGCAAAAGAAAGCATTAACACAAATGCCAGCGATATGGAATCATTCATAAAACTATTCTCGGTAATTGAAAATATTTCGACGACCTGAACTCCGTTGCATAATTCAGAGGCAGCTGATTCGCACATCACTGCACCCCGGCCCCGCGAAGAGGGCTGGCTCGGGTCCACACCATAAAACCCCAGCCGGGGTGCGCCCGCGCCATATCCTCCAAGTCCAGTCCAGCGTCACCGCAGTACGCGACGGCGGGATCGGGGGATTTGCTATCTAATTTATAGCCATCAGCGCTTTACCAGTAAGCGGTTAGCCTGTTTCTAACCATATTTTCGCGGGATATGTGCTTGCCCGAGCTGCACAGAGTGCCTCGCCCGGCTGAGCCTCTAGCAAAGATCCCGCGGCACCACCCCCCCCACAGCTTCGCACCACCGGTGGTAATCCACCCGCCGATCAGCCGTGCTGATCCGCTGCAGCACCGTATGGTGCGGCCCCAGGTATTCCACGCTGCCCTTGACCACCACATGCACCAGCAGCTCTTCGGTACCCGTCGCCTCCCACCAGTCCACATTGCCGGCGGGCTCGTGGATGTAGTCGCCCGGCCGCACCACGCGGCCGTCGTTCAGGCGGCGCTCGCCCGCCAGCGTCAGGGCGTGCACTTCGTCCGTGTGCCGGTGCAGGCCCAGCCGCGTGCCGGGCGACAGGCGCATCAGCTCCACCCAACCGGCATCGTCGGGCAAGAACTGAATGGGCAGGGACCACTTGCCTTCGCCTTCGGGTATCCAGTCCGTCAGGCCCGCGCGCTCCAGCGTCTGGGCCACGATCACATCGGCAAGATGGTTGTTCGTTGTCGTCATCGTCGTCATGTCGGTGCTCCTGGGTAAGTAGCTACTGGTTGATGGCTTGCTTGATTGCTAGATTGCTTATTGCTTATTGCTCGGGATGCTGGTGGCGGTATTCCTGCGTACGGCCGCCAAAGCCGTATGCGGCGGCGCGCACGTCCTGCACGTAGACATAGCTTTCGGGGTGCAGCGCGCCCAGCAGGCCCTCGAAGGCTGCGAACGCCTCGGCGATGTAGCGCGCCTTCTCGGCCTTGGTGTTGGTCTCGTCCACCACCTTGACGTCGAAGTAGAAGCTTGATTGCTTGAGGTCGGCCAGCGACCGGCCGGCGACGTACCAGTCGGCCGGGTCCACAAAGGTGATGACCACGGCCGTGAGGTCGCGCCGCTTGCCGAGCACGCGGGTGGTCAGGTCCAGCAGGGTTTCTGCAATGCGGGCAGACAGCTCGGGCGTGCGTTGGGCAGACACTTTGACGTTGAGGATGGGCATGGAGGGCTCCTGTTGAATGCATGGGATTGAACGAGCCTTCACTGTAGAAATTGCGCCCCGCCACGGAAACCGCCGGTGGCGATAATGGCTTTTGCTCCGCACGCAAAGGCGCGCACGATGAAAAATGAACCCCGCTCCTTCCTCCCCGATCCGGCCGACCTGCGGTGGCTGGTGCGGTCGCTCGACCTGCGCTCGTTCTCTGCAGCGGCGCGCGAGATGGATGTGGCGGTGTCAGTCGTCGCGCGCGGTGTGGACCGGCTGGAGGCCGGCTACGGCGTGCGCTTGCTGCGCCGGTCCACACACGGTCTGTCGGCCACGCCCGAGGGCGCAGAGCTGGCGCAGGAAGCGCGTGCCTTGCTGGCGCAGCTGGAGGACATCGGGGCATCGCTGTCGGACCAGCGCAGCCGCGTGGCGGGCACCTTGCGCCTGGCCTCCAGCCAGGAGATTTGCGAGGCGCTGGTGCTGCCCCACCTGGCAGACCTGCAGGCGCGCTACCCCGCGCTGCGGGTGGAGCTGCTGGCCGATGACCGCGTGGCCGACCTGGTGACAGAGGGCATCGACGTGGCACTGCGCACCACCGTGGGCCACAGCGACCTGGTGGTGGCGCGCGCGCTGGGCCGGTTCGAGCGGCGCCTGTACGCGGCCCCGGAGTATTTGCGCCTGCACGGCACGCCCGCCGACCCCAGCGATCTGCAGCAGCACCACACCGTCACGCACACCGCACAGGGGCCGGCGGTGACCTGGGCATTTCTCAATCCACGCGGCAACGCACAGGGCAAGCCGCTGGAGGTGACCGTGCGCTCGCGCCTGGCTGCCAGCAGTTCGGCCCTGGTGCACCACGCGCTGGTGGGCGGCGCGGGCATTGGCATGCTGTCGTGCCCGCTCGCGGCGGCCGATGTGGCGCAAGGCCGGTTGGTGGAGGTGCTGGCGCCTTTTGCTTCCCGCACCGTGCACACGCTGTACGCGGTGTCGTCACCGGGCCGGCGCAATGCGGCCAGGGTGAAGGCGGTGATTGATTTTCTGGTGAAGGCGGCTAAGGACCGGTGGGCGCTGGCGCCTGTGCGTTGAAGGTGTATTTACGCAGCCCGCTGGGCGGGGCGTGGGTGCGCTAACGCGATCCGTGTCTTCCCGCACCCCCACCCTGCTCTTTTGCCACCTGCAGAGCAATCCCATCAATCAATCGATCCAGCCCAAACCCAAAGCTGCGCGCGGGGTCCGTAGGGCCGCCGTACGCTGCGCCTGCCGCTGCGCCCACCCGCACGGCCAGCGGGAACAGCTCGGGCTGCAGCAAGCGTTCCAGATGCGCCGCATGGGCGGCCCACCACTGGGCGTCTGACTGACCGGTTTGCGCTTCGGCGGTGGTGGCTTCGGTGGCGCTGCGGGCGCTGCCGCGCACGTAATCGGACACCACGGCAATGACGAGGTCCATGTCCAGGTCTGACAGGCCCGCGCTTTCAATGGCGCGCAGTTCCCGCTCGTACTTGCGAATGGCGTGGGGGCCCAGAGACGGGCGCTGCAAGGCCACTTGCAGCATCCAGGGGTGGTGGCGGTACAGGTTCCAGGCATCGGTCGCCACCGAGCGCAGGCATGCCTGCCAATCTGCGCCGCTGGGCAGGTCGTCCGGCAGTTGCGCGTAGACGGCCTCCAGGACCAGTTCCAGCAGGACGTCTTTGTTAGGCAGGTAGCGGTACAGCGCCATGGGCGCCACGTCCAACCGGGCACCCAGGGCCCGCATCGAGAGCGCGGCCAGGCCACCTTCGTCGGCCAGTTCCAGCGCAGCAGTTCCGATCAACGTGGCAGACAGGCTGCGTTTGGGGCCGCGCCGCGCGCTCTCGGGGGCGGGGGTGGCGCCCCACAAGAGATTGAGGGTGGTTTCCGGGTCGGCCTGGCCGGGAAACGATACGGGGGATGGGCTGCCGGTTTTCTTGTTCATTTGTTGACAGTGTACGCTGTTCAGTGAATGATATGCGTACATCGTACACACAAAGGAGTCAGATTGCGGACCTTGACCATGCCTTCCATTGACACCAGCTCCATTGAGCGGCTGGGCGAAACCTCGGCCGCGTGGCTGGCTTGTGCCTGGCAGCCCACCCAAAACGCCCACGAAGCCCGGCTGCAGCACGCCTTTGCGCGGGCTGGCGAGCGAGCGTATGGCCTGTACCTGCGGCTTTTGTTCAGCCCGCTGGCGCGGGCAATGCGCGCGGCCGGGCTGGCCGTGTACCCGCCCCTGCCGGGTGGCCTGGCCGATTCGCGCGAGTGGGGCCTGGCGGACGACAGCGAGCGGCAGCGCTGGTTTTGGAGCTGCGTGGTGCGAGAGGACGACGAGGCGCCGCTGGGCACGCTGGTGACGGTGCTGCACCACGACCACACGCGCTTTCGGCTGCCGCAGCCGGTGCAGCTGTTTGCATTGCCCGTCGCGCGTGCGGCGGTGGTGGAGCAAGAGCTGGGGCGCATGAACGGGGCCTTCGCCGCTGCAGCGCCCTTGCGGTTGCACGCGGCGTACGGCGCAAAGGCGCAGCCATGAACGCCGCGCTGTCCGCACAGATCGACCGGCTGGTGGCGCTGGGCATTCACCACACGCTGGGGCTGCCTGCGGAGGACTTTCGCCAAGCGCTGGCGCCGCTGCTTGACCACCTGCCGCACGCCCCCGGTGATGCGGGCGTTGGTACGCCAGGCGCTGCAGACATTGATGCCGGCACGGCCGACGCCGTGATCGTGATCAACACCCCCGCCCTGCCCGCCCGGCAACTGCTAACCCTGGTCAGCCGCAACGGCAAGGCGGCCATGGAGCGCCTGCACCCCAGGCAGCCAGAGGATTTTTGCCCCACGCGCGACATTGCGATGCCCGCGGGCGAGGCGTACCTGTTGCTGGGCGTGGACCGTGGCAACGCCACCTTGAATGCCGTGCCCAGCGATGCGCAAAAGCGTCTGGCGGCGCAGCAGCGCTCGCCGATCACTGTGGAGGAAGGCATTTGCCTGCTGCTGCAGTGGCCACAGTTTCTGCAACCCAACCACTGCTTCATGATGCTGGGCTCGCGCTGCGGGGACCGGCGCGTGCCCGCGCTGTGGTTGAGCAACCAGCACCCACGGCTGGGCTGGTGTTGGGAAGGCAACCCGCACACGTGGCTAGGCTTTGCATCCTGCCGGGGCCGCAGCCCGGGGGTAGCGCTGCAGCCTGTTTTTGCTACCTAGCAGCGCGTGGCCGGGCTGCGGAATGCCCCAGGGGGCGACTTGATCAGATCACGCGCGCGCCACCCAACCCCTGAACGCAAACCCCATGTAAAACATCTGCACATCGCTGAACCCGGCCTCGCGCAGAATTGCCTCATCCTCCTCTGGCGTCAGCACCGCCAGCTCTGCAGCAATCTTGTCTCGCGCCCTGGCCGCATGCTCCGGCGGCACGCCTGACGCCACCTGAAACGCGGCATAGCGCGACAGCCACAGGTCGCGCTCCCCTGCCCCGCCCTCGCCAGCGGGGCCTGAACCATCCGCCACGCTCAGATGCGCCACGACTAGCGGCGCGCCGGGCTTTAACCGCCGCCGGATTTCCACGGCCATCGGCACCCGATCCTCGCATGCCACAAAGTGCAAAGTCAGCAAACACGTCGCGCCATCGAACGGCCCGGCCGGTGCGCTCTGCACATAGCCGTGGTGCAGCGCCACGCGGTCGTTTGACACACCTGCGCTCTGCAGCTGCTGCGCGGCCAGGTCCAGCATGGGCTGGCTCGGGTCCACGCCGTCGAACCGCCAGCCGGGGTGCGCCCGCGCCATGTCCTCCAGCTCCAGTCCGCCGCCTGCGCCCACCACCAGCACCCGGCCGTCGGCGGGCACGCGCTCGGCCAGCAGGATGCGGACCATGGGCAGCAGGCTGTCGTAGCCGGGCACGTTGCGGCGGGGGCCTTCGGCGTAGCGGGCGACGGCGGCGGGGTCGGTGAAGGGGGACGTGGTGGTGGGATGGGTCATGGTGTGGGGTGCGGTGGGTATGGCGTTTTGCGGTGCTGGTAAGCGGAGGGCTTGCCGGGCTGCGCAGGGTTTCGACAGGCTCAACCCGAACGGGTGGGGGTGTGCGACAGGGGCGAAGGAATCAAGCCAAATTGGCACATTACGCTTATCCATCAAGCGCTAGCAGCTATCAATTCAGTAGTATTCCGTGAGCCCGCCAGCGCTCTTTCTGGGCCCATGCTAACATCACGCAACTTTGAATGTTGCATGAAACGAGATAGCCGCCTTTCCAACGTCCTCCACGCGCTGCTGCACATGGCAGAGATGGATGGCCCCGCCACGTCCGAGTCGCTGGCGCAGGCCATGCAGACCAACCCTGTGGTGGTCCGCCGCCTGATGGCGGGGCTGCGGTATGCGGGTTTTGTCTCGTCGGCCAAGGGGCATGGCGGGGGGTGGGTGCTGTCGTGCCCGCTGTCCGAAGTGACTCTGCGCGACATCCACGAAGCGCTGGGCGCGCCCACGCTGCTGGCGGTGGGCAACAGGGTCGAGAGCCCGGGCTGCATCGTCGAACAGGCCGTCAACCGCGCGCTGACTGACGCTTACCAAGCCGCCGAAGAGGTGCTGCTGGCCCGTCTGGGCGAGGTGACGCTGGCGCAGCTGTCGGCCGAGTTTCATGAACGCATGGTGGCCGGGTGCCACGGTCACAAGGAGATTTCTCATGGCGACAGCAGCAATGACAACAACCCAGGCGTATGAGGTGATCGTGATAGGCGGCAGCTTTGCCGGCCTGTCGGCCGCAATGCAGCTGGCGCGGGCCCGGCGGCGCGTGTGTGTGGTGGATGCGGGCCAGCCGCGCAACCGGTTTGCCGCCGCGTCGCACGGCTTCTTCGGGCAGGATGGCGAGCCGCCGCTGGCGATGATCGAGCAGGCGCAGCGCAAGCTGCTGGCCTACCCCACGGTGGCGCTGCGCCAGGGCACGGCCGTGTCTGCGACGGCGCAGCAAAGCGCGGGGTCGCCGGCGAGCGGCTTTGCCGTGGTGCTGGACGATGGCACGCACATGGAGGCTCACAAGCTGGTGCTGGCCTTTGGCGTTCAAGATGGCCTGCCCGACATTGTGGGCCTGCGCGAGCGCTGGGGCACCAGCGTGCTGCACTGCCCGTATTGCCACGGCTACGAGTTTGCGGGCCAGCGGCTGGGCGTGCTGTACCACTCGCCGCAGTCGGGCATGCACGCGCAGCTGATCGCCGACTGGGGCCCGACCACCCTCTTCCTGAACGGCGACACCACGCTGGAGCCCGCCGAGCACGAGCGGCTGCTGTCGCTGGGCATTGCGGTGGAGCCTGCGCGCATTGCGGCGCTGGAAGGGCCGGGGCAGGCACTGCACGGCGTGCGCCTGCAGCCCCATGGCGCCAGCGACACGCGCCTGGTGCCTCTGGACGCGCTGTACGTGGCCGCCGCCACGCGCCCCGCCAGCCCGCTGGCAGAGCAACTGGGCTGCGAGATGGACCCAGGCCCCATGGGCCCCTGCATCCGCACCGATGCCAACAAGATGACCACGGTGCCCGGCGTGTACGCCGCAGGCGACGCCACGCTGATGCGGCACAACGCCACGCTGGCGTCGGCCGAAGGGGTGCTGGCGGGCGTGGGGGCGCACCAGGCGCTGGTGTTTGGGCAATAAGAGCAGCTAACAAAACTCTTCTGGCGTTGTTGCCGCGTCTTGTCGTACTGCTCGTACTGCCTGCGACGCAGCGCCTAGCCAGAACCGCTTCGCTGATTTTTGTTAGCCGCTCTAAGTAGCGCAGCGCTGCCGCGGCACCAGGCCACAAAGTAGCAAGATCGGCTAAGTACGGCGCGCAAGCTGCGGCACACTCTGCGGCCATGAGCCTGGACCAGAGCGCCGATCAGCATTACCGCAACCGCGTGGCCCGCGTGATCGCCCACATCGTGGCGCACCCGCTGGCAGCGCATCGGCTGGAAGACCTGGCCGCCATTGCCCACTTTTCCCCTTTCCACTTCCACCGCGTCTACAGCAGCATTGCGGGCGAAACCGTGGCCACCACGGTGCGCCGCGTGCGCCTGGCGTTGGCCACGCGGCTGCTCGAACAAGGCGGGCAGAGCATCACCCAGGTGGCGATGGAGGTGGGGTACGACAGCCCGCAGGCCTTTACCCGCGCGTTCAGCCAGTTCACCGGGCAATCGCCACGGGCATTCCAGCGGGATATGCACCGCCTCATCCTTGATCCAGGCGCCGCAGACGCGCATGCAAACGCGCACGCAAAGGCCGAGCAATCGCTGGCCGTGCAGATCGTTGAGCGCCCGGCGCAGCGCCTGCATGCACTGCGCCACCACGGGCCGCCATCCACCATCCCCCACACGCAGCGGCGGCTGTACCTGCAGTGCGGCCAGCGCGCAGCCCACCGGCTGGGCGCATCTTGCGGTGACCCGCAGGACGTGGAGGGCGGCGGGTTTCGCTACTACGCAGCGGTGGTGCTGCCAGAGCAGACCTCGGTGGCAGATGGCGGGCTGGAACTGCTGGACATCCCGGCAGGCCTGTATGCACGCCACACGCTCACCGGCCCCTACACGCGCATCAATGCGGCACTGGCGGCCATCCACACACGCTGGCTCCCCGCCAGCGGCTATGAGCCGGACGACCGCCCCACGCTGGAGCACTACCTCAACTCCCCCCGCAACGCCGCGCAGGCGGACCTGCGCACCGACCTGCTGATTCCCATCCGACCCACCACATCCCCATGACCCGTTTTCGCTGGCTCTTTCGTTCCCTTTTGCCCGCAGCGCTGTGCTGCGCCGCCACCCTGGCCCACGCTGCAGGCTTTGCCTTTGTCGAGGTGCCCGCAGACAAGGACGGGCCCGCGCTGCGCGGCGCCGTGTGGTCGCCCTGCAGCGCGCCGCCGGGCCGCATCGACCTGTCGCCGCTGGTGCTGCAAGGCACGCGGGACTGCCCCCTCACCGGCCAAGGCCTGCCGTTGATCGTCATGTCGCACGGCGCGGGCGGTTCGGCCCTGGGGCACCACGACACGGCGGCCACGCTGGCCGAGGCGGGCTATGTGGTGGCCGCTATCAATCACCCGGGCGACAACTTTCAGGACCTGAGCCGCCAGGGTCACCTGTCGGCCTTTGCCACGCGGCCCGTGGACATGAAGCGGCTGACGGACTACATGCTGGGCGCGTGGCCCCAGCGCGCGCAGCTGGACGCGGGCAAGGTCGGTTTCTTCGGCTTTTCACGCGGCGGCTACACGGGCCTGGTGGCCATCGGCGCCGTGCCGGACTGGACGTCACGGCAGGACCTGTGCTCGCCACTATCCACCCGGCCCTTGTGCGGCGAGATCCGGCGCAAAGAGATCCCCACCACGCCCGCGCCGGACCCGCGCATTCGGGCGGCAATCATCGTCGACCCCTTGAGCGTGTTCGATGCCAAAGGCCTGGGGCAAGTCAAAACCCCCGTCCAGCTGTGGGCCTCGGCACTGGGCGGCGATGGCGTCACGCTGCAAAGCGTGGAGACCGTGCGCCAGGGCCTGCCCAGCGCGCCCGAGTGGCATCTGGCGGCCAACGCGGGGCACTTCGCCTTTCTGGCGCCCTGCTCGCCAGCGCTGGCCGAGGCAGTGCCGGGCATCTGCCGCGATGGCGCGGGGTTTGACCGCGTGGCCTTTCACCAGGTTTTCAATGCGCAGGTGCTGGCGTTCTTTCAGCGGCACATCGCGGCAGCCAAAGCGCCCTGACGGCAGGCTGGAATTCGTCGCACCCACACGGCCCGTGGGTTGACGCTGCGCGCGCCAGCCACCTACACTGCCAACCTCGCATCTGATCCTTGGAATCGGAGCGAACCGCAAAGCCCTCCACCACCGTCGAGGGCTTTTTTTCGTCCGCCCGATGGAAAGCTCTCCCTGCCTGCAGAGAGGGCTTTTTGCATTTTTGGAGCCCTTTCTCATCATGCACTCCGCTTCGACACACACCACCCCCGCAGCCGTTGCAGGCACCGCCCCCCGCATTCATCTGGTCATCGGGCCGGTCGGCGCGGGCAAGTCCACCTTCGTGCGTCAACTGGTGCAGCATCACCGCGCCGTGCCGCTGAACCTGGACGACTGGATGGCCACGCTGTTTTCGCCGGACCGGCCCGATACCGCCGATGTGATGGCCTGGTACGTGCCCCGCACCCTGCGCTGCCTGGAGCAGATCTGGAAAACCGCAGAAGCCGTGCTGGCCGCGGGCAACGATGTGGTGCTGGAGGCGGGCCTGATCCAGCAGCACCAGCGCGACGCCTTTTATGCGCGCATGGGGCCGTGGGCTGACGCGATGACGGTGTACCTGCTGGACGCACCGCGCGAGGTGCGGCGCGAGCGCGTGTTGCGGCGCAATGCCGAGCAGGGAGAGACGTTCTCGATGGTGGTGCCCCCGCACATCTTTGAGCTGGCCAGCGACCTGTGGCAGCCGCCCAGTGACGCGGAGTGCGCCGAGCGGTCGATGGTTTTTGTGCCGATGACTGAGCGGCTGCGCTGAGCTGTCGGGCCATCAGCCCGATTGGGCAACAGCAGCCCAGCCCGGCCGCCGAATCGTCCACAGCGCCGCGGCCATCAGCCCCACGCCCGCCAGTTGCACGGGGCTGAGCGTGCGCCCATACACCGCCCAGTCCACCAACACCGCCGTGAGCGGGTACACGAACTGCAGCACCGCGATGCGCCCCAGCACCAGGCGCGCCATGCCGGCAAACAGCACCACGTAGGCCAGGCCGGTGTGCAGCACCCCCAGGCCCAGCAGCCAGCCCCAGGCTGCACCCTGCTGCGGCCAGCCCAGCACGAAGGGGGCCCAGGCCAGCGCCACCGCGCCCACCAGGCACTGCCACAGCGCCATGGCAAAGGGGCTGATGGTTTTTTGCGTGTTGGCAAGCAGCGTGACGCCGGCGTAGCACAGCGAACCGCCCAGGCACATCAGTACCCCGGCCATGTAGCCGCCACTGCTGCTGGCCGCAGCAGCCGCTGTGGTGCCGTCCAGCAGGCCGGTGGTCAGCACCAGGCCCCCCAGCGCGGCCAGGGTGGCCAGCCACTGCGTGGGCGAGACGGCTTCGCGCAGGAACAGCGCGCCGAACACGATGACCCAGATGGGCTGGATGTGAAAGATCACCGTGGCCACGGCGATGGAGGTGCGCGGGATGGCCGCGAAGAACAGCGCCCAGTTCAGCACCATGAGCACGCCCGTGGCGCAGGCCACCCAGCGCGCGCGGCCGTTCAGCAGCAATTCACGCCCCCGGCCCGTGGCCAGGCACCAGGCCAGCAGCGCCAGCGCGCCGAACGCGCAGCGAAACCACACGGTGACCAGCGGGTGCTGGCCCGCCTCTTCCACGAACACGCCGATGGTGCCCAGCAGCACGCCACCGGCGATGAGCAGCCACTGGCCGTCCCGCTCGCGCGCGTTGCCGGGCGTGGGGGCGTTGGCAACAGTGGACGGCGCGGCGATGCTGGCTTTGTGGTTCATGCGGTCGATGCTCGAAGATTGCCGCTTTGGTGTAAAGCGCATAGTTCGAAGAGCTACCATTCGATAAACGAATCACCGCAAAGCCATGGTCTGGCTTGGCGGCATGCCCCACCCACAAGGACACGCCCCATGAACCACCCGGATTTCCAGATCGACTGGCTGCGCGC
Organism: Acidovorax sp. GW821-FHT11A03; assembly: GCF_058809075.1. Lineage (NCBI taxonomy): Bacteria > Pseudomonadati > Pseudomonadota > Betaproteobacteria > Burkholderiales > Comamonadaceae > Acidovorax > Acidovorax sp. GW821-FHT11A03. Next base: position 621,799 of record NZ_JBXASG010000003.1, on the reverse strand, counting down.
CTTCGTGGCGGTGGTCGATGCAGGCTCGCTCTCGGGCGCGGCGCCGCTGGTGCACCGGTCGCAGTCGGCGGTCAGCATGCAGATCAAGAAGCTGGAGGCCGCGCTGGGCCGCCCGGTGCTGCTGCGCGGGCCGCGCCACCTGGAGGTGACCCCCGCCGGGGCCGAGCTGCTGTCGTACGCGCGCCGCGTGCTCGACCTGCAGGCCGAGGCGCACACGGCGCTGTTCGGCCCGCAGCTGGCCGGGCGGGTGCGGCTGGGCGTGCCGGACGACTACGCATCGACCTACCTCACGCCGGTGCTGCGCAGCTTTGCGCACCGCTACCACGGGGTGGAGATCGAGCTGACGTGCGAGCAGTCCACCTCGCTGATCCCGCGCCTGGGGCGGGGCGAGCTGGACCTGGCCCTGGTCTCGCGCGACAAGCCGCAGCGCGGGCGCTTCTTGTTCCACGAGCCGCTGGTGTGGGTGGGCTCGCCGCAGCTGGAAGTGTGGCGGCGCGACCCCTTGCCGATTGCGGTGTATGAATCGGCCAGCCTGGCCCGCATGGCGACGATGAAGGCCCTGGCCGCGCGGCGGCGGGCGCACCGCATCGTGTACCACAGCTCCAGCCTGGCGGGGCAGCTGGCCGCCGTGGAAAGCGGCCTGGCCGTGGCGGTGCTCACGCGCTGCAGCGTGCCCGCGCATCTGCAGATACTGCAGGACCTGCCGGCGGAGTTCGACCTGCCGCCGCTCGATTCGATGGACGTGGCGGTGCTGCGCAGCAAGGTGTCGCTGCGCTCGCCGGCGGTGGATGCGATGTACGAGCAGATGGTGCGCACGCTGGGGGGTTGACGGCGCGTGGAGGGACGCGGCCTGCGTGCCGGACTGCACGGCGGTACCCAGAGCAACCCTGCCGCCGCAAGGCACTTGCGCGACCGTGGCTGCGGCGCAATCCAGTTCTAATGTTCGGCACCGGGCCGCGCCCTTGGAAAAAGGGCGCGCCCTTCTTCCTTCCCACCGAAAGCCACCCATGACCACCACCGCCACCATCCCCGCGACCGCGCTGCAACTGCGCTCGCTCGTCCAGCCCGACGGCACCTTGCAGATCAGCCTGGAGCCCACGCCCGTGCCCACGCCGGGGCCCGACGAGGTGCTGATCCAGGTGCAGGCCACGCCCATCAACCCGTCGGACATCGGCCTGCTGCTCGGTCCCGCCGACCTGGCCACCGTCCAGGTATCCGGCAGCCCTGACCGGCCGGTGGCGACCGCCCGCATCCCCGAACGCGCCATGCCCGGCATGGCCGCGCGCATCGGCCAGAGCATGCCGGTGGGCAATGAAGGCGCTGGCCTGGTGGTGGCCGCAGGGTCGTCCCCCGCCGCGCAGGCGCTGCTGGGCCGCACGGTGGCGGTGATCGGCGGCGCCATGTACGCGCAGTACCGCGCCATGCCAGCGGCGCAGTGCCTGCCGCTGCCCGAAGGCACCACGGCGGCCGAAGGCGCATCGTGCTTCGTCAACCCGCTGACCGCGCTGAGCATGGTCGAGGCCATGAAGCGCGAAGGCCATACCGCGCTGGTGCACACCGCCGCGGCCAGCAACCTGGGCCAGATGCTGCTCAGGATCTGCCAGAAGGACGGCATCGGCCTGGTCAACATCGTGCGCAAGCCCGAACAGGCGGCGCTGCTGCGCGGCATGGGCGCGCAACATGTGTGCGACAGCAGCGCGCCCACTTTCATGGCCGACCTGACCGACGCTCTCGCGGCCACGGGCGCCACCATCGCGTTCGACGCCACGGGCGGCGGCACGCTGGCCGGGCAGATCCTGCAGTGCATGGAAGCGGCCATCAACCGCAAGGCGCAGGAGTACAGCCGCTATGGCTCGGCGGTGCACAAGCAGGTGTACCTGTACGGCCACCTGGACACGCGCCCCACCGAGATCCAGCGCACCTTTGGCATGGCCTGGGGCGTGGGCGGCTGGCTGCTGTTTCCCTTCCTGCAGAAAATCGGTGACGCGGCGGCCCAGGCGCTGCGCGCGCGCGTGGCGGCCGAGCTGAAAACCACGTTCGCCAGCCACTACGCGCGCACGGTGTCGCTGGCGGGTGCGCTCAGCGCCGATGCCATCGCCTTCTACGGCGCGCGCAACACGGGCGCCAAGGTGCTGATCGATCCGTCGATGGAATAAACCGGGGCGCCGTGCGCACGGGGCTGCCCGCCAGCATCAGGCGGGGGGCGGCCATCAGGCCGCGGCAGCCGCCCGCACCAGATCAACCAGCCGCTCACGCGGCCCCAGCAGCGCATCGCCACCGAGCAGGCGCAGCGCACCGCCCTGCCCCGCGACCACCAGTTGCGGCACACCCCGCGCGCCCACGGCGCGCAGCACGGACTGGGCCTGGGCCACGCGCTCGGCCAGCAGCTTGCGCAGTGCCGCCGCATCGGGCCCCCGTGTGAGCGCGGCGGCGTCGCTCAGGCCCAGGGCGGTGAGCACATCGGCCAGCACCCCGGGTTCGGCGGTATCGCGGCCGTCCACGTAGCGGGCGTGCTGCAGCGCGTGCAGTGCCTCCAGCTCGCGCCCGGGCGCGGTCCGGGCCACGGCGGTCAGCGCCAGCGTGGCGGGGCCCGAATCGAAGCGGCCATCCGCCGCGCCCAGAATGTGGTCGCGATAGGCCTGCGTGAAAGGCTGCCCTGTGAGCTGCTGGATGCGCTGGTCGTTGCTCCATGCATAGGCGGCAAATTCCGCGTCCATGGGCCGTGCGCCAGCGCCTGCAAACAGGCCAGTGGGCGCGAGCGAGACCTGGACGCCGTCCACGCCCTGCAGGTGTTTCAGCGCGGGAGCGGCGGCGTAGCACCAGCCGCACAGGGGGTCGAACAGATAGGTCACGGAGATGGCGGACATGGATCAGGGGCTTTCAGGGTGGGTGGGGGGATGTGCGGATGTGGCGAGCGCGGCCTCGAAAAGCGCCAGCTCTTCAGCCAGCGTGCCCCGGCTGCGGAAATGGCGGCCGGCCCGGTCGTACCAGTTCTCGGCGTCTTCCAGGTCGCCTTCCTGCAGATGCAGGATGCCGTGCAGCCAGGCCGCCAGCATCGAGCCGTCGTGCTGCACCAGGTCGTGCGCCGCGTTCCAGCACCCGGCGTGCAGGTGCTGCAGGATGGGCTGGAGGGGGTGCGAGGTCACGATCTGGTCCTTTCAAACAAACAGTGGCTGCCTGCATGCCCCCTCAGAGGGTTGGAGGCCAGCCGGTGGGGTGGCTTACCACTTCATCTCGCCCTTGTTGACCTTGGCGCCAATGTCCAGCGACAGGCCCATGGGCGCGGCGGGGTAGGCCTTCTTCATCGCGTCGATGAGTTCGGCGCTGGTCTTGGTGGCCGCGGCATGCTTCTCGAAGGCCTGCAGGTAGCCCTTGGTGTAGGTGATGTTGGCAGCATCGAGCGTGCCACCGGCGGGCATGTGGCCGGGTACGACCACGGTGGGCTGCAGGGCGGCCATTTCGTCGAGCTGGGCCACCCAGGCGCTGCGCTCGGCCACGGTTTGCGTATCGGCCGTCCACACATGGGTGTTGGTGCCCGACACCGCGATGTTGCCCACGACGGCCTTGATGGACGGGATCCACGCATACGGGCGGTGCGCCAGCAGGCCCGTGGTGCCACGGATCTCGACCGCCTGGCCGTCCACGCTCAGCGTGTTGCCCGCAAGGGCCTTGGGCAGCACGGGCGTGCGCGGTGCGTTGGCGCCCATCTTGGGGCCCCAGAACGAGAGCTTGGTGGCCAGCTTGGCGTTGATCTTCTCCAGCACGGCGGGGGTGGTCACCACGTCGGCCCTGGGGAAGATTTCCTTCAGCGTTTCCACGCCGAAGTAGTAGTCGGGGTCGGCCTGGCTCACGTAGATGGTTTTCAGCTCCTTGCCGGTGTCGAGCACGTTGGCGGCAATGCGCAGCGCGTCGGCGCGGGTGAAGCCGGCGTCGATGACCATGGCTTCCTTCTCGCCGTAGACCAGGGTGGAGTTGACGTTGAAGCTGTTGCCGTCGGCGTTGTAGACCTTGACTTGCAGGGGCTGGGCAGCCTGGGCGCCGGTGAAGGCGACGGCGAGGGTGGCGGCGATGAGGGTGGTGCGGAACATGGCGGTTTCTCCAGTGTGTTGAAGGGGTTGTGAGGGGTTGGCGTTGATGTCGAAGCGAAGTTTATTTGCGCCAATCGATCCAATAAACCCCATAAAATGCGCATATTTGTTGCACCAATAGAGCAAATATGGACCGCCTGACTGCCATGCGGGTGTTTGTGGAAGTGGCCACCAGCGGCAGCTTCAGCGCCACGGCCGACCGGCTGGAGATGTCGCGCGCCATGGTCACGCGCTATGTGGGCGAGATGGAGCAGTGGCTGCAGGCGCGGCTGTTGCAGCGCACCACCCGCAGCGTGACCCTGACCGACGCCGGCGAGCACTGCCTGCGCCGTTGCCAGCAGATGCTGGCGCTGTCGCAGGACCTGGAGGAAGAAACCGCCACCACCACCGAGGGCGCGCTGCGCGGGCAGCTGCGCATCACCTGCAGCGTGTCGTTCGCGTTCGCGCAGATGGGCGCGGCGATTGCGGATTTTCTGGCCCAGCACCCGCTGCTCAAGATTGATCTGGACGCGAGCGAGGGCTCGTTGAACCTGGTGGAAAAACGCATCGACCTGGCCATCCGCATCAGCGCCGAGCCCGACCCGCTGCTCATCGGTCGCCCCCTGGCGCGCTGCGATTCGGTGCTGGTGGCATCGCCCACGTACCTGGCCGCGCATGGCACACCGCAGGTGCCCGCCGACCTGGCGCAGCACCGCTGCCTGAGCTATGCCAACTTTGGCAAGAGCGTATGGACGCTGACCCGCGATGGAGAGACGGAGCGCGTGGGCGTCTCAGGCCACTTCAGCGCCAATGAGGCCACCACCCTCATGCGCGCCGCGCTGGCGGGCGGCGGCATCGCGCTGCAGCCCACCTACCTGGTCAACCCGTATCTGCACCGCGGCGAGCTGCTGGCGGTGCTGCCTGCGTGGAGCTTGCCGGTGATGACGATCCATGCGCTGTACCCGTCGCGCAGGCACCTGTCGCCCGCGGTGCGGGCGCTGCTGGATTTTTTGGTGCTGCGGTTTGAAGGTGTGCCGTGGCAGCAATGCGCCGGCTAGAGAAATGCTACTTTTTTGATAGCTATTGACGCTGGTGGATCAAGCGCTGCAGGCTGTTTTTTGCTTGATTTTCGCGTGGAGCTCGAACGCACGGCGGCATTCTTGCCCCTCGCCCCTCGCCCCTCGCCCTTCGCTCTTGCGGGAGAGGGGCTGGGGAGAGGGGGCCATCGCCCAGCAGCATGGCAGCACCAGACCTACCGCCCGCCCCCGCTCCCCGGCCTCATCACCTCACGGCAGCACTGCAGCCGCCTTCGCACGCGCAATCTGCAGGTCCGCATCGCGCTGCAGCAGCAGGCGCTGCGCGACCAGTGTGTTGGCGGCCTCGGTCACGGCCGTCACGTAGCCGTCTTGTGTGCCATACAACTCTTCCAGCGACGGCCGCGCATCGCCCGCCGCCAGCCGCGCGGCCCGCGTCTTGTGAAAGGGAATGAAGCTGCCCGTGAGGTTGGCCAGGTCGGTGATGCCGGGCGTGGCGACGTAGTTGAACTCGATGCTGGTGCCCAAGGGTGCACGCGCTTCCACGCTGCGGATGCCGGCGCGGGTGAGGCCGGTGGATGCATCGACCTGCGGCACCATGATCGCGTAGTCGCGGCCCAGGTTGCGCGGGGGCAGGATGGTGGCGATGCCCGATTCGTCCTGCGGGATGTACTGCGTCCCGAAGTCGAACAGCGGGAAGTTGTTGTACAGGCCCCGGTAGCTGAAGTCAGGAATGGCGGTCTGCACGCCGCCCACCGCCCAGGTCAGCCCCTTCATGGCCGGGAAGGCCAGCGCCTCGGGCCGCACCAGCGTGCCGTTGTCGATGCGCGGCACCTGGCTGGCGGGCGGCTGCGTGCCGCGCACCACCCAGTCTTCCAGGTTGAGGAACAGCGCACGGAAGGTGTCGTTGAACTGCACCACCGTGCCCGTGGGGTAGGTGGCGCGCGTGGGCGCATACGCGATGCTGGCCGTGCCCCCTGCCCCGCCATGCTGGGTGCTGGAGTAGTAATAGATGCGGGCATTGTCGGGCTGCGCCAGGTCCTTGGTGCCGTTGGCGTCGGTCAGCACGGGCGAGCCCTGCAGCTGCCAGAACTCGGTGCCCGACAGGCCCAGGAAGAACCTGGGACAGGTGTTGGTGGCAGCGCAGCGCTTCATCACCCCGCCCTGGCGCCCGCTGATGTCGTCCATGTAGTCCTTGTCCAGCCCGCGCGGCGCCGTCTGGCCGAAGGCCGTGTGGTCGGTGCGCAGGCCCCCGCCGCCACCGGGCACGGCAAAGCGGGTGTTGATGTGCGTCTGGCGCGCAGCCACGTGGGCGAACATGCCGTCGAACACCTTGCCGCCATCGAGCGCCTGGTTGAAGCCCAGGTGCAAGAACGTCTTCATCGCGTTGCCCGACTGCGAGGTGCCCTGCCCCAGCGTGTGTGTGATGCGGCCGCCCAGCGGGTTGGGGGTGCCCGACGAGTCGGCCGCCTTGTTGCGGAAGAAACTCACCGTGTCGCGCAGCGCAGCCAGGCCCACGCCCATCACTTTGGGGTCTTTGGCGACGTAGACCAGCTCGTACAGATAGGCTGGGTCGAACCCGCCCTTCAGGCACACGCTGGTGGGGCTGGGCGTGCCAGGGAAGGCGTTGGTGCCTGTGTCGCAGGTGGCGAACTTCCAGTCGCTCGCGGGCACGGACACGCGCGCATCGGTCTCGTTGGCGCGGCGGGTGAGCGAGTAGCCGGGCTGGGTGTTGTCCAGGCTGGCGGGCTCGTACGGAATCATGGTGCCGTTGAACACGCCGCCGGGCAGCGTCATTGCGGGGCTGGCGGCCGTGGGCACCAGCTCGGCGCGGTAGGGGCCGGTGATGCTGCTGCCGTCCTTGTTCTTGGCCACGGGCACCGTCACCGTCAGGCGCGCGGCAGTGCTCTTGGGCACATCGCCCTGCCAGGCCGAATACAGCATCACATAGCCGCGCTCCAGGTACACCGCATCGCTGGGCGTGGCCGTGGGGTTGAGCATGGTGAGGATGTTGCCGCGGTTGGGTGCGTCGTAGCGCAGCACGCCGCTGGCCTTGGCCATGTTCTTGGGCTTGAGCATGACGAAGTCGGCCTGGTACTCGACCATGCCGTTGGCGTTGGTAGGCGCCAGGGCCAGGTCCTGGATGACGGCGTTCTTGGGGTCCTTGGGGTCTACCTCGCCGCTGATGGTGCCGGTCACGCGCTCGTATTCGCCCACGGCGCCATAGGTGCCCGGAAAGGCCTCGGTGGCGGTGATGGCCAGCTTGAGCGCGGGGCCCTTGGGCGCATCGTTGCTGGAACCCCCGCAGGCCGTGATGGCGGCTGCAGCGGCGGCCGTGAGCGCGAGTTTTCCGAATGCACGAAAAGGTTTCATGGTGTCTGTCTCCTTGGATGGATGGTGGTGCGGGCCGCTGGAACGGCTCTGGAACAAAACGGCAGCGTCTGTTGCGCCGCGCGCGGGCAAGGCTTCGCCCAGACCTGCCGGCAAAGGCAGGCTGCGAGAAGCAAAAAAAGAATGAAACGGCCCGGTGGGTGGGCCTGTGGGTGGGCCGGTGGCTTATTCGGCCTCGATACCGGCGGCCTTGATCACCTTGCCCCACTTCTGGGTTTCGGCGGCCTGGAACTTGGCGAGTTCATCCGGCGTGGTCGTCCAGGCTTCGGAGCCGGCGTTGTCATAGAAGCTCTTGGCCGCGGCGCTCTTGGTGGCGGCGGTCAGCAGCTCGTTGAGGCGCGCCACCACCGGTGCGGGCGTGTTGGCCGGCACGTATGCCGCAAACCAGTAGCCCATGTCGTAGCCCTTCACGCCGGCTTCGTCCAGCGTGGGCACGTCGGGCAGTTGCGCGCTGCGCTTTTGGGTGGAATAACCCAGGGCCCGCAGCTTGCCCGCCTTGACCTGCGGCACGCCGGTGGAGGTGTCGGTGATCATCAGGTCGATCTGGCCGCCCAGCAGGTCAGTGATGGCCAGCGGATTGCTCTTGTAGGGCACGTGCAGGATGTCCACCGCCGCCAGTTGCTTGAGCATCTCGCCCGCCATGCGGCTCGATGAGCTGCCGCTGCCGAAGCTGAGCTTGCCGGGGTTCTTCTTGGCAAAGGCCAGCAGCTCGCCCACGTTCTTGTACGGCGCGCTGGCGTTGACCACCAGCACCTGCCCGCCCTTGCCCAGGCCCGTCACGGGCGCGAAGTCCTTCACCGGGTCGTACGAGAGCTTTTTGTACAGGTGCTCGTTGGCGGCGTGTGTGGTGTTGGTGGTGATGAGCACGCTGTAGCCCTCCGCCGCAGCCTTGGCCACGGCCGACGCCGCGATCATGCCGCTGGCGCCCGCCTTGTTGTCGATGACCACCGCCTGCTTGGTGTCAGTGGTGATGGACTGGCCCAGCGCGCGCGCCAGCTGGTCGGTGGCGCTGCCGGCCGCGAATGGCACGACGAAGGTGATGGGTTTGGCGGGGTAGGCACCGGCCGCCTGGGCCAGCGCAGCAGGGGCGTGCAATGCGCACAGCGCCATTACGGCGGCAGTGGCGAGCAGAGCGCGGCGGGGGGATGAATGGGTCATGTTGTCTCCTGGTGTTGGTATGGATGGAAAAGCGAAAGGGGAGGTCTAGGGCCTGTTCACACTATTTTTGCCATTGCGAAGGCAGCCCCAGCCACGCCAATCTAGGCGCGTGACGACGCCAAGGCCGGGGCCTTGGCTAGGAACGCAACGACGAGTGGCGTGGCTGGGGTTGCCTTCCCTTCGGGTTGCGAAGCAAACAGGCCATCCGCTGTGTTGCCAATCCTCGCTGGGGCCGCACCCCAGCTTCGTTTGGCGCCTAGCGCCTGGCCTGTTTGCTTCGCAACGCATCTGGCAAAAATAGTGTGAACAGGCCCTAGGCCGTGGGACCGCCAAAGTGTGGTGCCAGATGTGCGGGCACGGTGACGGGCATATCGAGCAGCAGGTAGCTCAGTGCCTTGCCGTGGCTGTCGAGGTTGAGCGCGTCGTTCACGCCACCGTCGAGCACGTCGTCCAGCACGAGGTTCATGGCCTGCAGCTGGGGCAGCAGGTAGCGCGTGACCTGGCGCGGGCGGCGCTGCGCAAACTGCTGTGCCACGGCGGCCTCGGTGACTTGTTCGACCAGCACATCCCACAGCGCGGGGTGCCAGGCGATGACGCTGATGTTGGAGCGGTTGCCCTTGTCGCCGGTGCGGCTATGAGCAACTCGATAAAGCGGAACGGTGATGGTGGTTGTCATGGTGTGGGTACTCCTCAATCCACCATCTCAAAACGCACGGCCACCGCGTCGCGCGGCACCAGGCACGACACCGTGCCCAGGCGGGGCCGCATGGCGGTGCGCACCCCGCCGCCACCCGCAGGCCCGCAGGTGTAGAGCGCGGTCACCTCGCGCACAAGGCGCTGGGCGCTGGCGTGGTCGCGGTGCTGCAGGGCCACGCGCAGGCGCACATCGCGGGCGTGGGCACCTGCGTCTGCAGGGGCGTCCAGCCACCGGCTGGTGTCGTCGCCGAAGATGCTGGTCACGCCGATCAGGTCGATGCGCAGCGGGCCCAGGCCGCTCAATCGCTCGCGCAGCACCTCGCCCGCCAGGCGCGCGCGGGCTTCGGCGCGCGGGCCGGCGTAGGAGATTTCCCCCTCGGCGAACCAGCCGGATTCAAAGCACACGTTGACCTTGAGCGTGGCGGGCCGGGCATGGCCCTGCACGCCTTCCAGCCGCACGGCGTCGGTGCCCACGGCCTGCACGCGGGCCTGGGTGATATCGGCCACCACGTCGGGCGTGAGATACGCCGCAGGGTCGTGCAGCTCGTACAGCAGTTGCTCCTTGACGGTGCGCTCGTCGATGCGCCCGCCGGTGCCGGGCGGCTTGGTGATGGTGCAGTGGCCGTCGGCGTCGATCTCGGCGATGGGGTAGCCCAGTTGCGCCAAGCCTTGTACATCCTTGTAGCCAGGGTCGGCAAAGTAGCCGCCCGTGACCTGCGCGCCGCATTCGAGCAGGTGCCCGGCCATGGTGGCGCGGGCCAGGCGGTCCCAGTCGTCCGGGGCCCAGCCGTAGTGCGCCAACGCCGGGCCCAGCACGAGCGACGGGTCGGACACGCGGCCGCAAACCACGATGTCAGCCCCGGCGCGCAGGGCATCGGCAATGGCCTGTGCGCCGATGTAGGCGTTGGCGCTGACGATGGGCTCCGTGGGCATGGCGCTGCCCAAGGCGCCTTGCAGCAGCGCGCGGTGCTCGGGTCCGCTCAGGTCGTCGCCCTGCAGTACGGCAATGCGCGGGGAGGCCAGGCCCAGCTCGGCCGCCAGGGCGTGGATGCGGCGCGCGGCGCCGTGCGGGTTGGCGGCGCCAAAGTTGCTGACGATGCGCACGCCGTGCGCCAGGCACTGCGCCAGCACGGGGCGCAGCAGGTCCACCAGCAGGGGTTCATAACCTGCATCCGGGTCAGTGCGGCGCGCCAGTTGCGCCAGGGCCAGTGTGCGCTCGGCGAGGGTCTCGAAGATGAGCACCGCAGGCTGGCCGCTGGCGATGAGCGCCTGCACCACGGGCAAGGCCGCGTCGGTGCGGTCACCCGAGAAGCCGGCGGCGCAGCCCACCAGCAGTTTGGTTTTTTGGTCGTTCGGCATGAATCCGTTGTCTCCTGACCATGAATGTAGGAACATGGCTGTATTCTGTGAAATCGATTGTTCTGATGAATCCATCTGATATGCAGATGAATCATTCAGCCCCACCATGAGCGCCCCTCACCTCTCCAGCCGCCAGTTAGACGCCTTCCTTGCGCTGGCCGAGCAGCGCAGCTTCACCCGCGCCGCCACGTTGTGCCACTTGTCGCAGCCCGCGTTCAGCGCCCTCATCCGCGCACTGGAGGACGACCTGGGCCTGCGCCTGTTCGACCGCAGCACACGGCATGTGGACCTCACGCCCGAGGGGCAGAACTTCCTGGAGTCGGCCCGCCGCATCCGCGCCGAAATCACCAGCGCCCTGGCCGCCGTGCGCGACACGGCCACGCTGCAGCGCGGGCGCGTGGCCGTGGCGCTGCTGCCCTCGCTGGCCGCGGGTTGGCTGCCGGGCGTGCTGGCGCAGTACCGCGCGGCGCACCCGGGCATCGAGATCGACATTGCCGACGTACTGTCCGAACCCTGCATCGAGCGCGTGGCCAGCGGCCATGCCGACTTTGCACTGGCCGCCATCCGCGCCGACACCCCCGCGCTGCAGGCCGAGCCGTTCTGCAGCGATGACTTCTATCTGGTGTGCCCCGCCGACCACCCGCTGGCGCGCAGGCGCAAGGCCATCACCGCGCAGGACCTGGCCGCCTGGCCCTTCATCCACCTGGCGCGCACCAGCAGCGTGCGCCAGTACCTCGAGGCCGCCCTGCACCCGCAGGCCATGCACACGCTGATGGAGGTGGAGCAACTGGCCACCGTGATGGGCATGGTGCGCGCGGGGCTGGGCATCAGCGTGGTGCCGGCGCTCACGCTGTTCCATTTCGAGCAGCCGGGGCTGGTCACGCGGCCGTTGTCGCTGCCCGGGCTGACACGGCAGATCTACCTGGTGCGGCGGCGCGACGAGAGCCTGTCGGTGGCGGCGCAGGCGCTGTATGCGCTGGTGATGGTGCAGCGGCCGTGATGGAAGCCAGATATTTTTGCTACTCTATTGATAGCTTTCAGCGCTTACGGGTAAAGCCCCAAATCTGGATTTCGATCAAAATCAGGCCGCGAGCAGCTTCTGGGCCGTCTTATTGCGCTTGGACACGGCCAGTTGCAGCGGTGTGCGGCCCTGGCGGTCGCACTGGGTACGGTCCGCCCCCGCTTGCAACAGCAATGGGATGCAATCGGTCGCCTTGTACAGCACCGCCTCATGCAGGGCATTGCCACCGTGGTACAGCGCCCTGTTGGGGTTGGCACCGTGGGCCAACAGCAGCGCGACCTTGGCTTCAGACAGGCCGTGGATGGCCCACTCCAGGGGGGTGTGCTGCGCATCGGCGGGTGGCTCGGCGGGCAGGCCGAGCGCCAGCACCATCTCCAGCAATGCCACAGGCCGGTCCACGATGCGGCTGGTGAAATCGTGCATGCAGCTGTTGGCGGCATCCAGCCAGGCGGCGTCGCGCGTGGGGAATGCCTCGGGTGCGCTGCGCTGCACCAGGTATTGCATCGTGGCCACGTCCGTGCCTTCGTGCTTCGTGAGGGATTCCGCCAGCAAACGGGGCTGTGGGATTTTGTCGATGCACATCAGCGCATGGTCTTGCGGCCGCCACAGCCGGTCCAGCGCGTGGCCATTTCCTCCATCCACTGCACTGCTCAGCAACTGCTGCCGGTAGGCCTCGTCCGGTGGGGCCTGCGCCAGCAGTTCATCGAGGCGCGCATGGTCGTGGTACCAGATCGCGCTGCGTTGCTGCTCCGGGGTGTCGTACTCCAGCGCGTGTTGCGGCCAGATCACCCGGCCACCGTGCGCGACCAGAAGATCGCGCAGCGCCTGGTGCACGCCCCCGGCCAGGGCCGAATCCCCGTGCTGGCTCACGGCGTTGACCTCTGCGCCCCGCTCCAGCAGCCATTGCGCGGCCTGCACGGCCATGGAGGCTGGCTTGCTCAAATAGTGTGTGGCATCGGCCAGTTGCATCAAGGGCGTGTGCCCCTCGTCGTCCACAGCGTTCACATCCACGCCAGCGTCCACCAGCGCCTGCATCAGTGCAATGTCAAACGCATACGCCGCGCAATGCAGCGGAAACACGGGCAAGGTGAAGCTGGGCATGAGAGTGACCAGCGCCAGTGGGTCGGGTCGCGCCCCGGCTTGCAGCAGGGCGATGATGGCGTCGGTGGGCAACACGCCGCTGGCCTTGCCTGCCTGCGGCGTGAGCAAGTGCACGATGAGCGGCCGGTGGTACAGCACCGTGTTGGGGTCCAGGCCATGGTGGTGCACCAGGTTCAAAACCTCGCCATATTGTTCTTTGGAGAGCCACTGGTGCACTTCTTCCAGCGGGTCCAACTTGCGCACAGCAGCCTCAAACTGCTTGCGCGTGACGGATTTGGGGCCGTTGAACCACAGGCCTTCCGCCTTGGGGCCGTTGTGGCATTCGCAGCTGAACAGCTTGGCGCCCCGCTCCATCAGGCCCGGTGGCCACTCGTTGGCGGCCAGCAGGTTCCACGGCCCGAGGATGGCCAGCTCGGCACACAACTCGGCAGCCCCCGCGAACTCGAAAGAGGCACCCGCATCGCCGCCCAGGCCCAGCATGGCGCCCAGCACGGGGGCCTGTTCCTCCAGCGGCAGATCAGCGGTCGCCTGCGCTTCGGCGGCCCAGGCCGCGGCCTGGGCGCGGGATGAGAAATAAACGGTGTAGTGAAGACGAGACTCAGACATCAGGAAACCTCAGGGTTGGGAGGAGACGCAAGAGCGCACAGCCGCACGCGCCGCCACGGGTTCGGCCTTTTTCTTTTCGAGCTTTTTCAAGGTGGCCAAGCAGGCCTCGGCCACATCGGGCCGCGCTTCGGCCGCGACGTCAAATCGGCTGGTCAGCAGGGCCGCGTCTGCCCGGGTGCCCAGCTGCCCAATGGCCTTGAAGGTCTTTTTCATGAACGCCGCATCGCCACCCAGGATGCGCTCTTCAAGGCGCAGCAGGTCGATGAGTGGCTCCACCAGCGCGGGCGACTGCGTCTTGCCCACTACGTCGAGCAGCCATTTGTACAGGTCCAGGTGGAGTTGCGAAAAGCTCTCGCGTTGTGCGAAGAAGGCCTGGAACAGGCCGGCAAATACCGGGCTGGCCACCTGCTGCAGGATGCGCGCCAGCGTGAAGTGCTCTTGCTTGAACTTACCAGCGTAGAACTCCGGGTCGTGCACGTAGCCCTGGGCCAGCAGAGCATCAAATGCACGGGCCAGCGGCAGCACTAGCCGCTCGCCGTGGGCGCTGACCACATCCACCAACTGCTCCCGCACGGACACGTAGTGCGGCCTCAGTCCGTGAGCCACCATGGCCTCGAAAGCGCCCGGCGCGGGATGCTCCAGCGCGCCACGCATCATCTCGGCATCTGCGTGCCCGTGAACCAGATTCGAAAACGCCCTGCCCAGCAGCGCTGGCGAGGTGATGGCATACAGCTGCGGCCAGTCCTTGGCCTCCATCAGCCGCGCCACACGCCAGGACTCGGCGCTCTCGGCGTCTTGCTCGAAAGGGGTCTCGGGCAGCTCCAGCTTCAGTGACTCACACTCGCAGGCCAGCGCATTGTCCACATGCAAGCGCTGAAAGCGGCGCCCCGCCAGCGGCGCCAGGGTGCTCAGGCGGTTGTCGTCCGCCCACAGCCGCTCCAGCGCCGTACAGGCGGCGAGGGGCGAGAGGTCGGCCACCTGGTTGCCATTGATGTGCAGTTCCTTGAGCGTGGCGTAGCTGGCCGCAAACCCCACCTCGGCGATGCGGTTGTGCGACAGGTACAGGCTTTCCAGCTTCGGCAGATCCAGGCCCGCTGGAAAGGCCCTGAGCTTGTTGTTCCACAGGAACAGAGTTTCGATCTGCAGGCCGTTCAACGCCTCGAAGTCCTGGAAGTCGCAGTGCGCGATGAGTAGCGACTGCAGGCGTGGCAGAGCCCCCAGCGCCTGCAGGTTGCTGAACCGCACGTGCTCCAGTCTCAGGCGCCGCAGCCCCGCGATATGCGCCAGGCGCGACAGGTCCACCGGCTGCGGGGTGCGGTTGCTGCGCAGGTCGATCTCCAGCACATCGTCACAGCCCGCGATCTGGTCGAGATCGGCGTCGGTGAATTTTTCCAGATGCAGGCCGTCCGCATGGTTCAGCACACGGATGGGGCCGTAGAGGCGGTTGGTCCACTTGAGTTTGGTGGTCATAGGCTTGTGTAGCAAAGGCGGTGGCGATGTGCACGGCGGAAGCGGCCGTCACCCACGCGCCAGCACGGCCAGCTCCTGGCGCAGCAACAGCTCCACCTCCGTGGGCTCGAACTGGTCTTTCAGCAGCGGAATGGCAAAGCGGTACGCGGCATCCTGCTTGCGCAGCACATAGGCCAGCTGCAGGCGTGCCAGCGACTGGCGCAGCGCCTGCGCGTCGGCCGTGATGCCGTGGCCTTGCAGCAGCTGGGCCAGGGCCACCAGGCTGGTCTGCCCGGCCTGGGCCGTGTGGTAGACCACCACGCGGTCCAGGCGGCAGGCGGCCTCGTCCTGGCTCAGGCGCCCCCAGCCGGCCAGCGCGTCCTGCACGGGCTGCGAGGCCAGGGCCTGCGCGAGGTGGCGCGCCTCGATGGCGCGCTCGCCGGGTTGCAGGGCCTCCAGGCATTCCTGGCACAGGATGGCCACGAGGTTGGCGCGCTGGCCGCTGGCGTCCACGAGCTTTTCCACCAGCGTGTCGCTGCCAAAACCCAGGCGCAGGCGGCGCAGCGGCTCGGTGGCCAGCTCGCGGCAGGCGGCGCGCTCCAGCCCGCCGATGGCCAGCACCTCGCCAAAGTTGCGCAGGGGGCTTTGGTAGTCGAGCACGGCGGTGGCGTACAGGTCCCAGAAGCCCGCCAGCATGAACCAGCAGCGCCCCTCCTCGCTGAGCGCGCGCAGCGTGGACAACTGGGCGTAGCCGCTGTTCGACTCGTCGCGGAAAAAGAGGTCGGCTTCGTCGATCAGCAAATACAGGCGCTTGCCCGCGTACTGCGCCTGCAGGTGGTCCACGATGGCTTCGAGCGGCGTGTCGGCCGGCAGGCCGAACTGCAGCGCCATGCGCGGCGCCAGGCGGTGGTCGCGCAGCGAGACGTAGTGGCACACGGTGTGCGGGTGGCCCTGCAGGCGGCGCTGCACTGCCTTGAGCAGGCTGCTCTTGCCCAGCTGGCGCCCGCCCACCACCAGGTAGTTGGCGGGTTCGCGGTTGACCACGCGGGCCAGCAGCTGGGCGCGGCCGAAGAAGGAGCCCTCCCGCGTCACGCCACCGCGCGTCTGGTACGGCGAGATGCGGGTGATGCGCAGCTGCGCGGCCAGCAGGCGCAGCAGCACCTGCAGGGCCTCGCCGCCCACCAGCCATTCGGTCTGGCTGGCGCTGTCCACCATCACGTGCAGGTTGGCGCGGTCATCGGCATGGGCCTGCAGCAGGGGCATCGGCGCGTCCACGCTGTGCCCGCTCAGGATCAGCAGCACGTCGCTGCCGGTCTGCGCGGCGCGCAGCTGGCGCAGCACGGCGGCCTCGTCCACGCCGGGCGTGGGCACGAAGACCAGGCAGCGGTCCAGCGACACGGGCAGGTCCGGCGGGAACTGCCACTCGAACACCAGCCCCGGCAGCGCCCAGTCGGTGCTGGGCTGGCTGCGGGCGGAAACCCGCTCGGCCATCGCGCGCGCGAGGCCCCCCGCACCCTCTGCCGCGCCGGGCTGCGCGCACAGCACCGCGCGGCGCCAGTCCACCGGGCGGATGTCGGCCGCGAGCAGCGTGGACTCCCGCCGCCCGGTCCAGCCCAGCAGCCGGTCCAGACGGGGCAGCCGCGCAAGCGGGGTGCGGCGAAGGCGCGCAGGCTGCAGCTGCGAAGGCCCGAGCAGGGGGTGGCGCGCGACCCAGACCACCGCGCCCACGGCGAAGATGGCGGCGCACCAGTAGATGAGCTTGCGCAGGCCTTCGAACGGGTCGCGCTCGGACGGCGGCACGGGCGTGAAGTCGTCGGCCTGCCCCTCCAGGCAGTTGATGGGCAGATAGCCCAGGGGAATGGGCGGGCGCCCGGGGCGGCAGCTCCAGGTGGTCGTGCCGGGCTTGAGCTCCACCACCACCTGGGTGCCCGCGAGCTTGCCCAGTTCGGGGTTGTGGGCGATGTCGGCCTGCAGCACGTAGGGCCGGGGCGACGTGACGCGCAACTGCGGGTTGCCGATGCGCGGCGCATGTGTGCGGATGTCCTCGGGCCAGGCGTCCAGCTCGTTGTGCGCCTGCATCATCGCCACGCGCCACTGCACCAGCTCGCCCCAGACGATGCCCGCGTTCTCGGCCCCCAGCACGGAGCCGCGCGTGGCCGGGTTGAGCTTGGGCGTGAGCAGCGCGCTGCCCACGAACAGCGTGATGGCCGCGATCACCACCGCGCGGACCACGGACCTGGACAGCAGCGGGCTCATGCGGCCGACGAACACGAGTCCAGCACCATGAGGCCCGCGTCGCGGATGGTGGGGCTGCGCCAGTGCAGCCGCGCGGCCTCGCCCGTGCCGCGCACATGGATGAGGTTGCCCCAGAACAGGCGGCGCAGCTCGTCGTCCTGCAGGTAGGGGCGCGCGCGGCCCAGCTCATCGGCCTGCAGCAGCTGCGCCAGCCGTTGCCGGGTGGCCGGTGCCTGCGCGAGGGGCAGCAGGGTCTGCCACAGGCGCGGGCTGCTGGCCAGGTGGGTGCGCAGCGCGGCGCGGTCTGCCTGCGCGCCCTGCAGGCCGCCGCCCGCTCCCTGGTCCACCAGCCACTGCAGGCCTTCCTCGAACAGCGCGGGGTGTCCACCGCTGATCTCCTGCAGGGCCGCCAGCACCGGCTGGGGCCAGGCCTGCTCGGGCCAGCGGTGGCGCGCCAGCTGGGTGAGGTCTTCCAGCGACGGATCGGGCCAGTGGTTGACCTGCGCGATGTTGAGCAGCGACAGGTCGCCGCTGCGGTATTTGAGGTCGGCCAGCGCCTCGCCGCCGCACAGCAGCAGGTGCAGCCGTCCGCTGTGCATCTCGCTCAGGCTGCGCAGGATGCCCGCCAGGGTTTCGCGCAGTTCGGGGGTGCCCTGCTCGAAACGGCTGACCAGGCAGAACAGGCGCTCGCCCGCCAGCAGGCGGCGCTCCAGCGCGGATTCGAATTCGTAGTCGGACGCCACATCGCCGAGCCCGCACTGGCGGCCAATGGCGGCGAAGTACTCGGCCGGCACGGTGCTCACGCTGTAGGGCGGCTGGATGTGCAGCACCGCGCCTTCGCCGTACTGCGCCTTGGCGCGCTGCAGCAGCTCTTGCCTGAACGGCGGCTGGCCCCAGTGGGCGGGCGACAGCAGCAGCGAGATGGGATACGGCACGGCCTGCGCCAGCTGGGCAAACAGCCGGTCCTGGAAGGCAGCGAAGGGCTGCGCCGCGCCCGCCGACTCGGCCTGCAGCGGAAACTCGGGCTCGAAGCCGGCGGCGCTGAGCAGGCGGTTGGCCTCGGTTTCCGTCAGGCGCAGGTAGCGGGTGCAGGCCACCAGTTTTTCTCGCGAGCGGGGGTTGGGCGCCGACAGGCCGTTGCGCCAGTTGTTCACGGCCTCGCGGCTCAGGCCGATCTCGGTGGCCACGCCGGAGGCGCTGGCGCGAATGCGCCGCATGTAGAGCGAGAGAAGCTCCGGAAAGGAATCGTGGGCCATGGCTGTGGGGGTGGGCACTCTGCGCGCCGCGCGGTGAGAGGGCTTTGGAAAGAACACAAACGAAAAGAAGTCGGTGGCTGGCTGGCACGGATTGTGATGCGTGCCGGTGCCGTCCAGCACCCGGCACCTTCCGGCGTTGCCCGCGCAGGCCGCGCTACCAGAGCGCCTGCACCAGGGGCCAGGCCTTGTAGCAACCCAGGCCACAAGCCGCGAGCACCGGGCTGTAGAGCACCAGGGCCCCCAGCACCGCCGTCAGCCAGCCGGTTTCATCCTCCTCGTTTTCGGTCTGCTTTTTCTTTTCCTCTCCCCCCTCCCCCTTGACTGTGTCGAGCGTGGCGGCCTTCTCCGCATCGTCCCCGGGTGCGTCGCCCGTGATCTCCTGCACCAGCATCACCAGCACCACCAGCAGCGAGACACCCAGCACGCCCAGGTAGCCGTACCGCAGCCACGGGCTGTCCAGCGGATAGAAATACGCGGCCAGCACCACGGCGGGCAGCAGGAAGAAGGCGTGCATCTGAAGCCGGTACCAATGGATGCCATCGTCCTTCTTTTCCAGCGCGCCCATCACGAGCTTGTAGGTGATCGCGCCCAGCACGAAGATCAGCCCGCCCCACCATTCGATCTGTGTCAGCATTTTGTGTGTCTCCCTCGGATTCAATGGCTGGACTTGCTGGCGTTGCCGCCCTGCGGCGCTTCGCCACCACGGCCCTCGCTCTCGCCGCCATCTTCGCTGTCGTCGTCGGCGTCTTTGTCCGGGTCGCCGTCCCCGTGGAGGTCCTTGTACTCGCTCAGCATGTAGTACAGCGGCAGCACGATGGCCAGCACCAGGCCCAGCCCCAGCCAGAGCCACAGGCCCTTGAATAGCAGCACGGTGACCACCGTGAACGCGATGGCCTGCAGCAGCCCCTTGAAGCCGGCGCGCAGCAGCAGCACCGCGATCAGTCCCTGAACGGGAGAGGTGCCGGTCTTGTGCATTTCCTTGGCCATGTCGATGAAGGCCTGCGCGGCTTCCTCGCCCTTCTTCCTGCGCTCGGCCTCCTGCTTGCGCAGCTTGGACACTGAGACCGGCTTGCCCGGGTCCTTGGAGTGGGCGTGGGCATCTTCCTCGTCGGGCCCTTCGCCAGCCTCACCGGCAGCCACGGGTTCGTCCACGGGCTCCACCACCGCGCGCCACTGCGGGTTGGCCTCGAAGAACGCCTTGCGCGAGACCCACAGGCCCTTGTCGAAGTGCATGCGCTCGGTTTCGCCCACCTGGTCGTAGAACACCTCCAGCACCGCCGACTGCAGGCCGTGGGCAAACAGTGTTTCGAGCGCCCGCAAGGGAAGGTCGTCGTGCGTGCCGGTGTCAAAGCGCAGCAGCAGGTGGGTGCGTTGGGCCAGGACCTCCTGGTTGAACCACTGTTCGTCCCACAGCGCCGCCAGATCCGCGCCCCCCAGTTTCTGGGCCCAGCGCTGCGCCTGTTCGGTATTGCCGGCGGCCAGGTACTGGTAGACCAGCTGGCCGGTCTTGAGCTTGATCGCGTCTTCGAAGAACAGGTGCAGGGTGTGTGCGTTTTGCGACATGGTGCGGCGGTAGGGAGAGTGGGTTCGCGGTGGAAGTACACGAATTGTTACCGGCTTCGCGGGCACCGTCCCTCTCGGCGTTGTCCATTGCCCGGGCCCTGGCACTTGACGCCATGTCAACCACCGTCCTTCAGCGGCACGGCCGTTGGATGGATGCGGTGGGCACCGCGCGCCTCCACGGTTCCAGCACCCGCCGCTTGCCTTGGCGCGCGGGAGCTTCATGCATACTCGACGGCCAGCCCGCCGCGCGGCCGGGCAGCGCCGCGCGGCACGCCACGGGCAGGCCCGCAACCCGTGCGTGGCCCCGGCAGGTTGGCCTGCGGGCCACCACCATCACAAAACCCTGAGGGAGATTCACCATGCGTTCTCACGCACGCTCTGGCGCGCTTTTGCTCTGCGCCACCTTCACGCTCGGCCCCGTTGCCGCCCAGACGGACAGCGCCGCCACACCCCAGGCCCGCGCCGCCGCTGTCCGCGCCGCAGCCACGGCCCCATCCCCCGCCTTCAGCGGGACGCGCGAGAAGCTGGTGGTGGCCATGCCCAAGACCTACGCCAAGAGCGAAACCATGCTGCTGTGGGGCGACTACTTCAATCATCTGGCGCGCTGCGGCAACATCGACCTGCAGAACCTGCAGGGCGAGTCGCTGGAACGCAGCACCAACATCGACGTGCTGGGGGAGAAGGACCTCATCGACAGCCTGGTCGCCGGCAAGGCCCAGCTGGCCCAGGTGAACCCCGGCCTGGTGCCGCAGCTGGTGGCCGCCGGCCAGCCCGCGCCGTTTGGCGTGCCGGGCAACAAGGCCAGCGGGCAGCGCAACTCGTACAAGCTGATCCTGATTGCGCGCGTGGACAGCCCGTTCACCAAGCCGCAGGACCTGGTGGGCAAGAAGATCGCGCACACCACGCCCACATCCAACTCCGGCAACCTGGCGCCGCGCGCGCTGTTCCCGGCCATTGGCCTGGTGCCGGACCAGAACTACGAGGTGGTGTTCTCCAACGGCCACGAGCGCTCGGTGACGGGTGTGATGCACGGCTTCTACCCCGCCGCCGCCGTGGCCAGCGACCTGTACCAGCGCATGGTGGTCAAGGGCGATGTGAAGGGTTCGAGCATCCGCACGCTGTGGGAAAGCCCGCCGTTCATGACCGAAACCTGGACCCTGGGCAAGGACGTGTCGCCCGAGGTGCAGGCGCGCGTGAAGAAATGCTCGTACAGCTACAGCTTCTCGCCCAAGCTGCGCCAGCTGCTGCCGGGCAACGACACCTTCTTGCCCATCAACTTCGAGCGCGACTTCGCCACGGTGATGGAGGTCTACAACAAGACCGCGAAGGCGGCGCAGGCCGGCAAGCCCGCCGCCAAGTAGGTGCCCCGCAGCGCCAAGGCGCTGGCGGTTCAGGCCTGCGCGGAGGCGGCCCCAAGCCGCTCGCGCGTGCGCCGCGCGACATCCTTCACCCAGGGCTGCGCGGCCCAGTGCCGCTGGGCAAAGGCATCGATCTGCGCCTGGTAGGTGAGCGAAGCTCCAATCACATCCAGCCCGTCGAGGAACATGCGCCGGTGCCGCTCGGAGATGGTGAACGGTGCGCTGTGCCCTGCCGTGCGCACCTGGCGCTGTTCCACATCGATCTCCATGGCCAAGGGACCGTTAGTGGCACGGGCCTCGCGCATGAAGGCCTGGGCATCGGCCTCGGTCACCATGGCCAGCAGCAGGCGGTTGTTCATGGCGTTGGAGTAGAAAATCTCGCCAAAGCTCGACGCCACCACGGCCTGGAAGCCGTACTGCTGCATGCCCCACACGGCATGCTCGCGGCTGGAGCCGCAGCCGTAATTGCTGCCGGCCAGCAGCACATCGGTGCCGGCAAACGCCGGCTGGTTGAGCACGAAGTCCTCGCGCGGTTGCCCGGCGCCGTCAAAGCGCAGGTCGTACAGCAGGCCCGGCGCCAGGCCCGCCTTGTCGATGCCGCGCAGGAACTGCTTGGGCATGATCTGGTCGGTATCGAGGTTGGCGATGTCGAGCAGGGCCGCCTGGCCGCGCACGGTGCTGTGGTTGTGGTCGGCGCTCATGCGGTCACCTCCAGGGTTCTTACGTCGGTGATGCAGCCCGTGACGGCGGCGGCGGCGGCCATGGCCGGGCTCATCAGGTGGGTGATGGCGCCACGGCCCTGGCGGCCCTCGAAATTGCGGTTGGTGGTGGAGGCGCAGCGCTGGCCGGGGGCCAGCACGTCGTCGTTCATGGCCAGGCACATGGAGCAGCCGGGCTGGCGCCATTCGAAGCCGGCGGCCATCAGGCGCGCGGCGATGCCCTCGGCCTCGGCCTGGGCCTTCACGGCGCCCGAGCCGGGCACGACCATGGCGCGCACGCCGCTGGCCACATGGCGGCTGCCGACGATGCGGTCCACCTCGCGCAGGTCCTCGATGCGCGCATTGGTGCACGAGCCGATGAACACATGCTGCACGGGCACACCCGCCAGCGGCTGCCCTGCCGCCAGGGCCGTGTAGCGCAGGGCCTGCTCGGCGCTGCTGCGCTGCACGGCGTCGGTGATGTCCTCGGGCCGGGGCACGGTGGCGTTGATGGCCATGGCCTGGTCGGGGCTGGTGCCCCAGGTGACGAAGGGGGCCACGGCGCTGGCGTCGAACACATGCTCCACGTCGAACACGGCGCCCGCGTCACTGCCCAGCGTGGCCCAGTGGGCCAGGGCCTGCGTGCGGACCTCGCCGGTGATGTCGGGGGCCTTGGCCAGCACGTAGTCGATGGCCGTGGCGTCGGGCGCGATCAGCGCGCCGCGCGCACCCGCCTCCACCGCCATGTTGCACAGCGTGAAGCGCGCCTCCACCGACAGGGCTTCGATGGCGCTGCCGCAGAACTCCACCACATAGCCGCGTGCGCCCTGCGCGCCGATGCGGCTGATGACCATGAGGATCAGGTCCTTGGCCGTGGTCCCCGTGGGCAGCGTGCCGTCCACGCGGATGCGCATGTCCTTGGCGAGGCGGTAGACCAGGGTCTGGGTGGCCAGCACGTGCTCCACTTCGGACGTGCCGATGCCGAAACCCAGCGCGCCCAGCGCGCCGTACGTGGTGGTGTGGCTGTCGCCGCAGATGATGACCATGCCCGGGCGCACCATGCCGTGCTCGGGCGCGATCACGTGCTCGATGCCCTGCAGCGGGTCGTTGGTGTCGAACAGCGGGATGCCGTGGCGGTCGCAGTTGGCCTTGAGGTTGCTGGCCTGCAGGGCCGAGGGCGGGTCCTGGATGGTGCGCCAGCGCACCGGGTGCGTGGGGATGATGTGGCTCACCACCGCCACGTTCTGCCCCGGCACGGGCACGCCGCGCCCGGCCTCGTGCAGGCCGGCGAAGGCCTGGGGGCTGGTGTATTCGTTCATCAGGTGCAGGTCGCAGAACAGCAGAACGTTCTGTTCGTCCAGAACGGCCACGGTGTGCGATGCCACCAGCTTTTGGTAGAGCGTTGAGGGAGTGGTCATGGTCAGCGTCGGGGGTTGTCGTTGGGTGCAGCCTTACCGGTCGGCCAGCAGGAAGGGCAGCGCCGCGTCGAGCAGCGCATCCGGCGCCTCCTCGGCGATGTAGTGGCCGCAAGGCAGTGCGTGGCCGCGCACGTCGGCCGCCACGCGCTGCCACTCGGCCAGGGGCGCAAAGCACTGGTGCACCACGCCCTGCTCGCCCCACAGGGCCAGGAGCGGCATGGCCAGCTGGCGGCCCGCGTCGCGATCGGCGCGGTCATGCACCAGGTCGATGCCGGCGGCGGCGCGGTAGTCCTCGCAGATGCCGTGGGCCGTACCGGGCAGGCCCAGGCAGCGCACGTACTCGGCCAGGGCCCGCGGGTCGAACGGGGCCAGGCCGGCGCTGCGCCGGCCCATCACGTCGCGCACATAGGCGGCGGGGTCGGCCTCGATCAGGCGCTCGGGCAGCGGCGCGGGCTGGATCAAAAAGAACCAGTGCCAGTAGGCACGCGCAAAGGCGTTGCTGGTCTGTTCGTACATGGTCAGCGTGGGGGCGATGTCCAGCAGCACCATGCGCAACACGGCGGCCGGGTGGTCGGCCGCCAGGCGGTGCGCCACGCGGGCGCCCCGGTCGTGGGCCAGCACGGTGAAGCGTGGGTGGCCCAGGTGCTGCATCACGGCCAGCATGTCGGCGGCCATGGTGCGCTTGCTGTAGAGGGCATGCTCGGCATCCCCAGCAGGTTTTGCGGAATCGCCATAGCCCCGCAAATCCGCCAGCACCAGCGTGAAGTGCCGGGCCAGCACCGGCGCCACCTTGTGCCAGATGGCCGAGGTCTGCGGGTGGCCGTGCAGCAGCAGCAGGGCCGGGCCCGTGCCGCCCACCAGCGCGTGGATGTGCTGGCCGTCGGGCGTGGGCACACGGTGGGGGGTGAAGCCGGGGAAAAGCGGGGTCGTCGTGGTCATGGTGTCGTTGAAATTGCGGCGGTGCCTATTCGGCGGTGATGCCCCGCTCCCTGATCAATTTGGCCCACTGCGGCATCTCTTTTTCGATCCGTGCGCGGGCCTGCTCGGGCGTCGATGGAATGGGGTCGAAACCGTCCTTGGCCATGCGCTCCTTGAGCGCCGGGGTGTTGAGCGCCTGGTTCAGGGTGGTGTTGAGTTTGTCGACGACCGGCTTGGGCGTGCCGGCCGGCGCGAACACGATGAACCAGGTTTCAAACGCGTAGCCAGGCAGGCCCGCCTCGGCAATGGTGGGCACGTCGGGCATGAGCGCCGAGCGCTTGGTACCGGTGACGCCCAGCGCCCTGAGCTTGCCCGCCTGCACGTGCGGCTGCGCGGCCGACAGCACCGGAAAGCTCAGCGCCACCTGGCCCGACATGGTGTCGATCATGGCCGGGCCGCCGCCGCGGTAGGGTATGTGCACGATGGGCGTGCCCGCCACGGCCTTGAACAACTCGGCCGACATGTGGAAGGTGCTGCCCGCGCCGGCCGAGCCATACGAGTACTTGCCCGGCTGCGCCTTGAGCAGCGCCACCAGTTCCTTGATGTTCTTGGCGGGCAAGGCGTTGTTGACCACCAGCACATGCTGCGAACTGGCCACCATGCCGATGGGCGCCAGATCCTTCAGGGTGTCGTAGGGCATCTTGGCCGAGAGGCTGGGGTTGATGGCCAGCGAGACGGTCTGCAGGCCGATGGTGTAGCCGTCCGGTGCGGCCTTGGCCACCATGTCCACACCGATATTGCCGCCCGCGCCGCCCTTGTTCTCGATGAACAGCGAGCCGCCCAGCGCCTTGCCCCATTCATCGGTGATGAGCCGCGCGGCGATGTCGGCGCTGCCGCCGGGCGCATAGGGGACCACGAGCTTGATGGCCTTGTTGGGAAAAGCCGCTGGCTGTGCCAGGGCCGCAGCGGGCGACAGCAGTGCCAGCGTGGCGGCGGCCGTTGCCGCCACAGCCAGCCGGCGGGGAAACAGGGACGGTGTCGGGGGGGTGGAATCGGTCATGGGTTGTCTCCTGCGGGTATTTGTTGTGGCTGGATCTTATGAGTGATGTTCAACGCCATAAATACCGTCAAAATCATTTCATTCATAAATTCAAAGCACGAATGAGGTACCCATGGACGGCTTTTCGGACCTGCGCTTCTTTGCCTTGCTTATGAAGGAAGGCAGCCTGGCCGCCGCCGCGCAGCAGATGGGCATCACCCCGCCCGCGGTCAGCCGGCGCCTGGCCCAGCTGGAGCACCGGCTGGGCGTGCGCCTTCTGCACCGCACCACACGGCGCATCCACCTCACACCCGAGGGCGAGACCTACCTGCTGGATGGTGCCCGCATCCTGGGCGACCTGGAGGCGCTGGAGCGCACGGTGGCCGGCGCGCGCAGCTCGCCGCGCGGGCTCATCAAGCTGGCGGCCACGCTGGGCTTTGGCCGCGTTCACATCGCGCCCGCCCTGTCGGCCTTCTCGCGCGCCTACCCCGAAGTGGAGGTGCAACTGCACCTGACCGACCGGCCCGTGAACCTGGTGGAACAGGGCCTGGATGCCGCCGTGCGCTTTGGCGACCTGCCCGACTCGCGCCTCACGGCCCGCAGGCTGATGGCCAACCGGCGCGTGCTGTGCGCGTCGCCGGCCTACCTGGCCCACGCGGGCGAGCCCGCCCAGCCCGCCGACCTGCTGGCCCACCTGTGCATCGTGATCCGCGAAAGCGATGAAACCTATGGCACCTGGCACCTGCACCAGGGCGGGCGGCAGGAAACGGTGAAGGTGCGCGGCATGCTCAGCACCAACGATGGCGCGGCCGCCACCACCTGGGCCCTGGAAGGCCACGGCGTGCTGATGCGCTCCGAGTGGGACGTGGCAGCCCACCTGGCCGCTGGCCGCCTGCGGCGCGTTCTGCCCGCCTGGGCCTTGCCCGCGGCGGACGTGACGCTGGTGTACCCCACCCGCAGCGACCTGTCGGCCAAGACGCGGGCGCTGGCGGATTTCCTGGCGGCCTGGTTTTCCGGCGACCGGAAGGACCTCGTGGCGCGGCCGGCCGGAGAGCCCTGACATCACCCCCCCCTGGCCGACAGGCGCCGAGACGCGCCCCCCGTCCTGAAAGGCCGCCCCGCTGCCATTCATCGCAGGCGGGGCGGTGCCCTCCGCCCGCGGTGTCAGGGGAAGGTGAAATCCGTGGTTTGCACGGCACCCTCCGTCAGGACAGGCAGTGCCTGCGTCTTGTCGGCAAAACCACCCAGGCGGGCCTGAACAGCGTAGCGCCCCGCCGCCGCGGAGTCCGCGGCAAACACCAGGCTGGTGCCCGGCGCGGCATAGGGGGCGACCCGCGGCGCGAGGGTAGGTACCGTGAAGCCGTAGGCCCCTGTCACCCCGTCAACGCCCCGGCCGGCCACTTCGATCGTGCCCCCCAACGACAAGGGCTGGAGCACCCGCACCATGGTGTCCACCGGGGCGGTGCCCTTCACCGTCGCGACCGGAGATGGCTGCAGGCTCAAAGGCGCGGCGCCCGCGCCCACGGAAGTCACTGTCTCGGCGGCCACCGGGACCCCCGTGACCACCGTGGTGGTGCGCCCCGCACCCACGACGACCAGCGTGTAGCTGCCCGGGGCCACCGGCTGGAGCAGGAACCTGCCCGCGCTGTCGGGTGTGGTGGCGCGCACCAGCTCACCGTTGAACTGCAGGGAGACGCTGGTGCCCGTGCCGGGTTCCACATAGCCCTGCACACCGGAAACGAAGCGCGGGATCACCGACACCACGGGTTTGAGAAGATACTGGCCCGAGGCGCCAGCGGCCACCACCGACTTGCAGGCATCGAAGTCCAGAACGAAGTCGGCCATCTGATTGGCGCCCACGTCGATATTCACATTCGTCTTGACGCCCGATTGCTGCCCGCTCGGCGTTTTCAGCGCGACTTCCGATGCGCCGGTGGGGACCACTGAATTGGCCAGCGGCTGGGCCCCTGTGTTGCTGGCCAGCACGAGCCGCAACTGCGTGTACTTTCCCGCGGGCAGCGGCACCTGCCCCAGCTCCATGAGCACACCGTTCGTCAGCGTCAGCAGGTCCACCCTGCGTGCCGGGTTCAGCACGATCTCGGACCAGCCCGCATCGTTGTCCGAGGCATTGCTGCTCTGGTGGACGCGCACTTTCTCGACCGTGACATTCACGGCGGAATAGCCGCAGCTGGGGGCATCCGTCATCGCCAGGCGCAACGTGCCATTTCCGCTGGTTTCGCCACCTCCACCACCGCCCCCGCAGGCGGCAAGGCTGGCGATGGACAGCGCACATAGGACGGTGCGCAGACAAGGATGTGTTTTCATGGGGTGGCCTCTTTGGTGAGATGTTGGCGGCTGCGGGACCAGGGGAGCATCCCGAAGAATGTGAAAAATTCACACAAACAACCTTAGAGGCATCCCGGCGCGTGTCTGTAGGACAACACCCAGACTTGGCGACGAGCGGCGCACGCTCTCCGCGCCGCTTTCCACCACATGCCCGCACCGTCCAGCGTTGGGCCACCCATCGGCCCACGGCCCCTCAGGCACCGTCCATCAGCGTGAGCGACCCGAACGGCATGTGGTGCATCAGCTCGCGCAGCACCAGCAGGGTGGCCGCGAATGCAGCGTGGGCGGGCAACCCCTCCTGCGAAGCCGGACGCCCCTGGGATACGGAGACAAGCCGGTTGAACACATGCTCCAGGGCATCGAGAGTGAGCATGCGCCGCGGCCCTGGCGCAATGCCCGCCAGGGTGGCGATCTCGTGCAGCGCCGGGTCTGCGGAACAAGGCGTGACCACCGCACCCTGCGGCACCCAGGGGCGATGGCGGACATGGGCGGCGTAGACCTCGTCCTCCACCCGCGCAATGGCGGTCTCCAGCTCGAAGGGGGTGGGAAGTACCCCGCGGAAAAAATCGCGCGCCGTCTTCTGGCTGCCCAGCGCCAGGGTCAGCACGACGGAGGGCAGCTGAGGATCCAGCCCCGTCGCCACCACGGTGTGCTCCGCCCCCATGTGCAGGGCGGTGGCCAGCTGCCCTGGCACGGCAAGGCCATGGACCCGGCGGTACAGCGACGCGATATCGACGTCCGCATCACCCCCCTGGGGCGACGGCGATGAAGCCACCGGCGGGGCCGGAGGGGGCGAAGGAGATGGCGGGGATGGTGGGGGCATGGACATTCCGCGGTGTGATGGGCAAGGAGCAGGAGGGCATGGCCCGGGCCCGCGTGGATGACGGGAAGTCGTTCGTGGATCCATCCCGTCACGGCCGCGCGGCCTGCGTGACAAATCGCTGGTGGATCTCCACAGTCAGTGCTTCGACGCGCAGCGTGAGCTGGCGCGTCTGTTCGGTCAACAGGGTGTTTTGCTGCAGCAGCTCCAGCACCTGCGCGGCATTCTGCGCGGCAATGGCTTGGCGTTGTTCGCTGGCGATGGCCAGCGCCTCGCGGTGCTGCGCATCCGCGTCGGCGTGGTGCTTGTCGCGCGCGGCCTGCCGCGTCTGGGCGAGCAGGATGAGCGGCGCGGCGTAGGCCGCCTGCAGGCTGAACGCAAGGTTGAGCAGGATGAACGGATAGGGATCGAACCTGGCGGCACCCAGCACGTTGATCAAGATCCACGCCGCCACGATCAGCGTCTGCGCACCGAGAAACAGCGGCGTGCCAAAGAACCGCGCAAAGGCCTCGGCCTGCAACGCAAACCGGTCCGTGCCGAAGGTAGGGGCCAGGTGCTCATGGCGCCGGTGAAAGCGCAAGGGGTCTACCCGGGGCGGGCCGTCTTCCAGGGGTGGGGCGTTGTGCGCAGGGTGGGGGTGGGCGGTCATGGGTGTTCCTCTCCGATCGGGGCGCATTCGCCAACAGGCAGCAAACAGGCAGAAGGCGCCTGGCCCCACTCTACGCCTGGACGACTGCCGCCGGTCCGTCAACGCCGCGCCGACAGGCGCTGCCAGCCTGCGCCTACACGCCGGGGCAGCCACCGTGCCTACAGTCGAACGCACAGACAACCGCCGCGCAGCGCATGCCCACAAAGCCCTGCAACGCACCCTCGAAAGCCGCCACCGCAGGAGCAATCCCATGCGCATCCACGCCATGCCTCGCCGCCACTCCCCCTGGTCCCTGGTGATCGGAGCCACCGCACTGATGGCGCTGCTGGCGCTCACGGCCTGCTCCACGCCACGCACGCCCGAAGGCATCCAGGCCGTGACCGGCTTCGATGTGGACCGCTACACCGGCCACTGGCACGAGGTGGCGCGCATCGACCACTCGTTCGAGCGCGGGCTCACCCAGACCAGCGCCACCTACAGCCGCAACCCCGACGACACCGTGAAGGTGGTGAACCGGGGGTACGACCCGGTGCGCAAGGAGTGGAAGGAGGCCGAGGGCACGGCAAGCTTCGTCGATGCGCCCACGCGCGCGGCGTTGAAGGTGTCGTTCTTCGGGCCGTTCTACGGCGGCTACAACGTGGTGGCGCTGGATGAGAACTACCAGTGGGCCATGGTGGTGGGCTCCAGCAAGGACTACCTGTGGATCCTGTCGCGCACCCCCACCCTGCCCTGGCATGTGCGCGAACACCTGATCGAGCGTGCGCAGTCCATGGGCATCGACGTGGGCCGCATCCTGTGGGCGCCGCCCGCCAGTGAACAGCACGCCAGGCGCGCAGTGATGACCTGAGGCAAGGCCAGGCGCTGCGGGCGTGGAGCCCGTGCGCCGGATGCCAGCACCTGGCCGCGGCGAAGCACCGCGATGCGATGTGGTGCGCCGCACCCAACCGGCATGAAGACTCTTTTTGCTACCAATTAAATAGCGCTTCGCGCTTTCACCAAAAGCGCCAGCGGCCATTTCGGACAGAAACTACTCCGCCCCGGGCACGGTGGCGGCGGCCACCAGGCGCTGGGTGTACGGGTGCCGGGGTGCGTCCAGCACCTCGTCCACGCTGCCGCTTTCCAGCACGGAGCCATCCTTCATCACCAGCACCTGGTGCGCCATGGCCCGGATCACGTCCACGTCGTGGGTGATGAGCAGGTAGCTCAGGCCCTTTTCTTTCTGCAGGCGCTGCAGCAGGCCCAGCACCTGCTGCTGGATGGTGACGTCGAGCGCGCTGGTGGGCTCGTCGAGCACGAGCACCTGCGGTTGCACGATGAGGGCGCGCGCGATGGCCAGGCGCTGGCGCTGCCCACCGGAGAATTCATGCGGGTAGCGCTCGAGCAGCCGCGGGTACTGGGCCTCGGCCAGGCCCACCTCGGCCAGCGCGGCCTCGACCCGGGCGCGCCTCTGGGCCACGCCCAGCGCGGGCTCATGCACCTTGAGGCCCTCGCCCACGATCTCTTCGACCGTCAGGCGCGGAGAGAGCGACGAGAACGGGTCCTGGAACACCACCTGCACGCGGCGGCGCAGCTGCTGGTTGGCGGGCGTGTTGCGCGTGGCGGGCTGCTGCCACGCCTGCCCGCCGACCTGCAGCTGGCCGGTGCAGGGCAGCAGGCCCAGGATGGCCTGCGCCAGCGTGGATTTGCCCGACCCGGATTCGCCCACCACGCCCAGCGTCTCTCCGGGCGGCAGCGCGAGCGTGGCGGCCTGCACGGCCACGAACTCGCCTTTCTGGAACCATCCCCGCAGGCCGGGGAGCGGCGTGGGGTACACCACGCGCAGGTCCCGCGTCTGGACCACCGGCGGCGTGCCCGCGGGGGAATCGGCGGGTGCCACGTCACGGCGCGGCTGGCTGGCGATCAGGCGGCGGGTGTAGGCATGCTGCGGCGCGCCGAACACCTCGGCCACGGACCCCTGCTCCACCAGCACGCCCTGCTCCATCACGGCCACGCGGTCCGCGAAGCGGCGCACCAGGTTGAGGTCGTGCGTGATCAGCAGCACCGCCATGCCGTTCTGCCGCTGCAGATCGGACAGCAGGTCCAGGATCTGGCCGCGCAGCGTGACGTCGAGCGCGGTGGTGGGTTCGTCGGCCAGCAGCAGCTGCGGCTCGCTGGCCAGGGCCATGGCGATCATGGCGCGCTGGCGCTGGCCGCCCGAGAGCTGGTGGGGAAAGCTGTTGGCGCGGCGCGCGGGCTCGGGAATGCCGGTCTTGGCCAGCAGCGCAACGGCGGCCTGCGCGCATTGCTCGCCCGTCAGGCCTTTCTTGAGCTGCAGGATCTCGGCGATCTGCGTGCCAATGGTCATCAGCGGGTTGAGCGCGGTCATCGGCTCCTGGAAGACCATGGCGATCTCGCCGCCGCGCACGCCCCGCATCTCGCGCTCCGTGAGCGCCAGCAGATCGCGCTGCCCCCGCAGCATGGCCTGGCCGGTGATGGCGGCATTGCCCGCCAGCCGCAGCAGGCTGAGCGCGGTGATGGTCTTGCCGGAGCCGGACTCGCCCACCAGCGCGAGTTTTTCGCCGGCTGCGATGGTGAAGCTGGCCCCGCGCACCACCTCCTTGGCGCCGAAGCGCACGTGCAGATCCCGCACGTCGAGCAGCGGGGCAGCGGGAGCGCCCCCGGGGGGCAGCGAGGACATGCCGGTGCCAGGCGTGGGGGCGATCATTGATCGGCCTTTCGGGGGTCGAGGGCGTCCCGCAGCGCATCGCCCATGAAGGTCAGCAGCAGCAAGGTGGTGACCAGCACGGCGAAGGTGGACAAGGAAATCCACCACGCGTCGATGCTGTTCTTGCCCTGGCTCAGCAGCTCGCCCAGCGACGGCGTGCCGGGCGGCACGCCCAGGCCCAGGAAGTCGAGCGAAGTGAGCGCGAGGATGGCCGCGCTCATGCGAAACGGCAGGAAGGTCACCACCGGGGTGAGGCTGTTGGGCAGGATGTGGCGCCAGATGATCTGCGCATTGCCCACGCCCAGGGCCCGCGCCGCCTTCACGTAGTCGAGCTGGCGGTTGCGCAGGAACTCGGCGCGCACGTAGTCCGACAGGCCCATCCAGCCAAACAGGGAGAGAAGGATGAGCAGCAGCGAGATGCTCGGGGCGAACACGGCGCTGAAGATGATGAGCAGGTACAGCTCGGGCATGGAGCCCCAGATTTCCATGAAGCGCTGGAACGCCAGATCGGTCTTGCCCCCAAAGAACCCCTGGATCGCCCCCGTGACCACCCCAAGCAGCACGCCCGTCACCGTGAGCGCCAGGCCGAACAGCACGCTCACGCGAAAGCCGTAGAGCAGCTGGGCCAGCAGGTCACGCCCCCGGTCGTCGGTGCCCAGCCAGTTGTCGCCGGTGGGCGCCGACGGGTTGGGCGACTTGGCGAAGTAGTTGAGCGTGTTGGGCCCGTACGGATTGAGGGTGTACAGCGCCCAGTTGCTGCCCTGGCTCAGCCGGTTCTTGATGAAGGGGTCCAGGTAGTCGGTGGGGGTCTCGAAGTCTCCGCCGAACGTGGTCTCGGGGTAGTCCTTGAGCATCGGAAAGTAGGTGTGCCCCTCGTAGCGCACGATGAGCGGCCTGTCGTTGCTGACCAGTTCGGCGCACAGGCTCAGCAGCACCAGGGCACTGAAGATCAACAGGCTCCAGTAGCCCAGGCGGTTGCGCCGAAAGCGCAGCCACGCGCGGCGCGCGGGAGAGAGCGAAGGCGATGGAGAGGCAGGGCTCATCAGGGCTGGCTGTTCGTTTGGTTCAAGCTGGCTGGGCGGGCTGGCGGGCTAGTCAAACTTCACGCGGGGGTCCACCCACACGTAGCACAGGTCGCTGACCAGCTTGGTCACCAGGCCGATCAGCGTGAACAGGTACAGCGTGCCCAGCACCACGGGGTAGTCGCGGCGGATGACGCTGTCGTAGCTGAGCAGGCCCAGCCCGTCGAGGGAGAACAGTGTCTCGATCAGGAGCGAGCCCGTGAAGAACGCACCGACGAACGCGGCCGGAAACCCGGTGATGATGGGGATGAGCGCGTTGCGAAACACGTGCTTCCACAGCACCTGCCGCTCCGACAGGCCCTTGGCGCGGGCCGTGAGCACGTACTGCTTGCGAATCTCTTCCAGGAACGCGTTCTTGGTGAGCATGGCCGTCACCGCGAAGCTGCCCAGCACCATGGCCGTGACGGGCAGCGTGATGTGCCACAGGTAGTCCACGATGCGCGCGCCCCAGGAAAGCTCGTCCCAGTTGGCCGAGGTCAGGCCCCTGAGCGGGAACCACTGCAGCTGCCCGCCAAAGATCACCAGCAGCGCCACACCCAGCACGAAGCCCGGAATGGCATAGCCCACGAGGATGATCAGCGTGGTCACGAGGTCGAACCGCGAGCCTGCCCGCACCGCCTTGGCCACACCCAGCGGCACGGCCACCAGGTAGCTGATGAAGAAGGTCCACAGGCCCAGACTGATGGAGACGGGGAGCTTTTCCTTCACCAGATCCCAGACGGCCTTGTTCTGGAAAAAGCTCTGGCCCAGGTCGAAGCGCGCAAACTGCCCCAGCATCTGCAGGAAACGCTCGTGCGCGGGCTTGTCGAAGCCGTACAGCGCCTTGATCTGCGCAAGCCGCTTGGGGTCCACGCCCTGGTCGCCCCGGTAGGCCATGCCGCCCGATTCCACGCCGCTCTTGCCCGCGGCCGTGCGCGCTTCGGCCAGGTACTGCTCCACCGGCCCCCCCGGCACGAACTGGATCACCGCGAAAGTCACGAGCAGCACCCCCAGCAGGGTGGGCAGCATCAGCAGCAGGCGTTTGGCGATGTAGGCGAGCATTGGATGGAAAGGGTGACTCTCAGGGCTGCGGCGGCTTCGGGGTCATGGCTTGAGGCTCCACCATGAGTACATGAGCCATTCCTCCGCCTTGGCATAGGGCGGCATCGGCTCCTTGTAGGCCAGGCGCTGCTGGTTGTACACCACGCGGTGCGAGGCCAGCGTCCACTGCGGTATGAGGTAGTGGCTGTGCATGATCACGCGGTCCAGCGCGCGGCAGGCGGGCAGCATCTCCGACTGGCTGCGCGCACGGGTCAGCGCCGTCACCAGGGCATCCACCGCAGGGCTCTTCACGCCCGCGTGGTTGCTGGAGCCTTCCACATCGGCCCCCTTGCTGCCGAACAGCTCCTTCATGGCCTGCCCCGGGTTGTAGGTGCCGGGGTAGTTCAGGCTGACCATGTCGTAGTCGAACTTGTCCATGCGCTGCAGGTACAGCGCAAAGTCCACCGACGAGAACCGCAGCGTGATGCCGAGCTTTTCCAGATTGCGCATCCAGGGGGTGACGGTCCGGGCCCCTGCTTCCTTGCTGTCCAGGTATTCGATCTCCATGGGATCGCCCTTGGCGTTGCGCAGGGCGCCGTCGCGGTACGTCCACCCCGCATCGGCCAGCAGCTGGCGGGCGCGGCGCAGGTTGTCGCGCAGCGAATGGCCGTCTCCCTCCGTCACGGGCGGCGTGTACATGGGGCCGAACACGGCGTCGGGCACCTTGCCGCGCCAGGGCTCCAGCAGGGCCAGCTCCTCAGGCCCCGGCGTACCCGTGGCTTCGCAGCTGGTGTTTCCGAACAGGTCCTTCACGCGCGGGTAGCCGCCATAGAACATCTGGCGGTTCATCCACTCGTAGTCGATGGCCAGGCCCAGCGCCTCGCGCACGCGGACGTCCTGGAGGATGGGGCGGCGCGTGTTGAGCACGTAGCTCTGGAACCCCGCGGGCAGCCTGTGCGCCATGTCTTTCTTGACCAGCACGCCCTGCTTGAAGAGCTTGCCATCGATGCGGCGGGCCCAGTCGCCCGCCGAATAGATGGTCATGAAATCGAACTCGCCGGCCTTCATGGCCTCCAGCCGCGCGGTGTTGTCCTTGTAGATCTTGACCGTGATGCGGTCGAAATTGAAGGCGCCGCGGTTGACGTTGAGGTTGCGGCCCCAGTACTGGGGATCGCGCTCGTAGGTGATGTCGCGGCCGAACTTCATCGGCCCGATGCGGTAGGGGCCGCTGCCAATGGGAATGTCGGTCACGATCTCGTCAAAGCGCTTGGCCTTGCCATCGGGCTGGCGCCCCCAGGCGCGGCTGAAGACCGGGATGCCCCCGGCGGTCAACGGCAGTTCGCGGTTGGGCTGCTTGAATCGAAAACGCACGGTGCGCGTGTCAAGCACGTCGACGCCCGCCACCTCCTGCAGCAGCGTGGCGTAGCTGGGCGACGCGTAGGGGCCGATCAGCGTGTCGTAGCTGTACTTGACGTCCGCGGCCTCGACGGGATCGCCGTTGTGAAAGCGCGCCTCGGGGCGCAGGCGGAACGTGGCGCTCAACCGGTCGTCGGCCACCTGCACGTCCTCGGCCAGCAGGCCATAGGCGGAGGCCGTCTCGTCCATGGAGCCTGTCAGCAAGGTCTCGAACAACAGGTCGCTCAGGTACGCGGGTACCGAGCCCTTCATGGTGAACGGGTTGTACTTGTCGAACGTGGAATAGCGCAGGTTGCTCACCATGCGCAGCTCGCCGCCCTTGGGGGCCGCGGGGTTCACATAGTCGAAATGCGCAAAACCCGCCGGGTACTTGAGGTCGCCCCACAGCGCGTACCCATGCGCGGCCCACGCCGGGACGGCACACCCCATCAGCAGAAAAGTCAGCCAGAACCGCATGCGACAATTCTGCACTACGCCGAAGGTGCCGCCGCGCAGGCTGTGGAGATTCCCCCGCAGGCCGCCAGGGCGCCACGGCCCACGCCAATTTCCGCATTCCACAGGAGAACAACAATGGGTTTTCTGACCGGCAAGAAGCTGCTCATCACGGGTGTGCTGTCCAACCGTTCCATCGCCTACGGCATCGCCAAGGCCTGCCACGCGCAGGGCGCCGAGCTGGCCTTCAGCTACGTGGGCGACCGCTTCAAGGACCGCATCACCGACTTTGCCGCCGAGTTCGACTCCAAGCTGATCTTTGACTGCGACGTGGGCAGCGACGAGCAGATCGAGCGCATGTTCGCGGACCTGGCCCAGGTGTGGCCCAAGTTCGACGGTTTCGTGCACAGCATCGGTTTCGCCCCCCGCGAGGCGATCGCCGGCAACTTCCTCGAGGGCCTCTCGCGCGAGGGCTTCCGCATCGCCCACGACATCAGCGCCTACAGCTTCCCGGCCATGGCCAAGGCCGCCCTGCCCTACCTGAACGACAAGTCGTCGCTGCTCACATTGAGCTACCTGGGCGCGCTGCGCACCATTCCCAACTACAACACCATGGGCCTGGCCAAGGCCAGCCTGGAAGCCTCCGTGCGCTACCTGGCCGAAGCCGTGGGCCGCACCGAGGACGGCCGCGCCATCCGCGCCAACGGCATCAGCGCCGGCCCCATCAAGACGCTGGCCGCCAGCGGCATCAAGGACTTCGGCAAGCTGCTCAGCCGCGTGGCCGACGCCTCGCCGCTGCGCCGCAATGTGACGATCGAAGACGTGGGCAATGTGGCGGCGTTCCTGCTGTCCGACCTGGCTTCGGGCATGACCGCCGAAATCACCTACGTGGACGGAGGCTTCAGCCAGACGGCCGGGCTGAGCGCCGACCAGGTCTGACCCGCCACGAAATACGAACCAGAATCCACGCTAGCGCTTGATGGCAAAGCGCAAGCCGCTACACATTCAATAGCACATGCGCCGCAGAAGCTGCCTGGCATGGCTGGCGTGGGCCACGGCCCTGCCCTGCGCCCGTGCGGCGGATGCGCCCGCGCTGCTGCTGGCCAATGTGTACCGGCCTGGCATGCCGTTGGCGGACTACTGGGTCAGCGAAAAATACGACGGTGTGCGCGGCTACTGGGACGGCCAGGTCTTGCGCACACGCGGCGGCGAGACGATTGCCGCCCCTGCCTGGTTCACCGCCGGGTGGCCCGATACCCCCATGGACGGCGAACTGTGGGCCGGGCGTGGCCGATTCAGCCAGGCGCAGTCCACCGCGCGGCAGCAGCAGCCCGATGACGCCGCCTGGCGCCAGATGCGGTTCATGGTGTTCGACCTGCCCCGGCACGGCAGCACATTCGATGAACGGCTCGCCGCGCTCAACGCCCTGGTCGCGGGCATCGGCCAGCCCTGGGTGCAGGCCGTGCCGCAACAGCGCGTGGCGAGCGACGCCGCCCTGCAGTCGCTGCTGCAGCGCACGGTGCGTGCGGGGGGCGAAGGCCTGATGCTGCACCGGGGCGCCTCGCTGTACCGGTCAGGACGCAGCGACGATCTGGTCAAGGTCAAGACCCACGAAGACACCGAGGCCCGCGTGGTCGCCCACCTGCCCGGCAAGGGCCGTCATGCCGGGCGCATGGGCGCGCTGCTGGTGGAGATGCCTTCGGGCCAGCGCTTCCGGCTGGGCGCAGGATTCACCGAAGCCGACCGCAGCCATCCACCGCCGGTGGGCAGCTGGGTGACCTACCGCTATCGCGGCACGCACGGGGGCGGGCTGCCCCGGTTTGCCAGCTTCGTGCGGGTACGCGAAGACATGCCCGCGCGCTGAGCAGGCACGTCTTGCGCGCATTTGCTATTGAAAATATAGCAATGAGCGCTTGTCATTCAAGCGCTCCCGCCATCTTTATGCCCTAACCAAGAGTCAGCGCGGGCCTTCAGACAATGCGCCCGTAAGGGCCGTCGTCCCCCACCTGCACCAGGTTCTTGGCGGTGGCCAGCGGCTTGGGGTTCTTGCCGGGGGCCTTGTTCGCATCGGCCACGCAATCGGCGTAGTACCGCACCTGGCCGTTCTCGTCCTCCACCTCCACCAGGCCGTGGATGTCGGTCTCGAAGCCCGGGCACAGCTTGGCGAATTCGCGGGCGAACTTGAGGTAGTCCACGATCTTCTTGTTGAACACCTCGCCGGGGATCAAGAGCGGAATGCCCGGCGGGTACGGCGTGACCAGGCCCACGGTGATGCGGCCTTCCAGGTGGTCGATCTCCACCCGCTCGGTCTGGCGGTGCGCGATGTGCGCGTACGCGTCCGAGGGCTTCATGGCGGGCGTGAGGTCCGACAGGTACATCTCGGTCGTCAGGCGCGCGATGTCGTACTTGGCATACATCTCGTGCACGTGCTGGCACAGGTCCTTGAGGCCCATGCGCTCGTAGCGCTTGTGCTGCTGGCAGAACTCGGGAAGGATGCGCCACATGGGCTGGTTCTTCTCGTAGTCGTCCTTGAACTGCTGCAGCGCCGTGAGCAGCGTGTTCCAGCGGCCCTTGGTGATGCCGATGGTGAACATGATGAAGAAGCTGTACAGGCCGGTCTTCTCCACCACCACGCCGTGCTCGGCAAGGTACTTGGTCACGATGGACGCGGGAATCCCGGTCTTGTCGAACTTGCCGTCCAGGTTCAGGCCCGGCGTGACGATGGTGGACTTGATCGGGTCCAGCATGTTGAAGCCGTCGGCCAGCTGGCCGAAACCGTGCCACTTGCTGCCGTTCTTCTTGCCCTTGCCATCGCTGCGGATGATCCAGTCCTCGGCCCGGCCCAGCCCTTCGTCCACGAGCTTGTCCGGTCCCCAGACCTTGAACCACCAGTCGTTCTTGCCGAAGTCATCTTCCACCTGGCGCATGGCGCGGCGGAAGTCCAGCGCTTCGAGCAGGCTTTCTTCCACCAGGGCCGTGCCGCCGGGCGGCTCCATCATGGCGGCGGCCACGTCGCAGCTGGCGATGATGCTGTACTGCGGGCTGGTGCTGGTGTGCATCAGGTAGGCCTCATTGAAGAGGTGCCTGTCGAGTTTCGTGGTCTGCGAATCCTGCACCAGCACATGGCTGGCCTGGCTGATGCCCGCCAGCAGCTTGTGGATGGACTGCGTGGCGTAGGTCACCGAATACTTGGGGCGCGTGCGCTTCTTGCCCATGGCATGGTAGCTGCCATAGAACGGGTGGAAGGCCGCGTGCGGCAGCCAGGCCTCGTCGAAGTGCAGGTTGTCCACATAGCCGTCGAGCATGCCCTTGATAGTCTCGGTGTTGTACAGCACGCCGTCGTAGGTGGACTGGGTGAGCGTGAGCACGCGCGGCTTGACCTTCTTGGCATCCACGCCCTTGAGCAGCGGATTGGACTTGATCTTGGCCTCGATGGCCTTGGGCTCGAACTCGCTTTGCGGGATGGGCCCGATGATGCCGAAGTGGTTGCGCGTGGGCTTCATGAACACGGGGATGGCCCCGGTCATGATGATGCTGTGCAGGATGGACTTGTGGCAATTGCGGTCCACCACCACCACGTCGCCCGGGGCCACCGTGTGGTGCCACACCATCTTGTTGGACGTGCTGGTGCCGTTGGTCACGAAGAAGCAGTGGTCGGCATTGAAGATGCGCGCGGCATTGCGCTCGCTCTCGCCGATGGCGCCGTTGTGGTCCAGCAGCTGGCCGAGTTCTTCCACCGCGTTGCAGACATCGGCGCGCAGCATGTTCTCGCCGTAGAACTGGTGGTACATCTGGCCCACGGGGCTTTTCAGGAACGCCACGCCGCCCGAATGGCCGGGGCAGTGCCAGCTGTACGAGCCGTCTTCGGCGTAGTCCAGCAGCGCCTTGAAGAACGGCGGCTGCACGCTCTCCAGGTAGCTCTTGGCTTCGCGGATGATGTGGCGCGCCACGAACTCGGGCGTGTCCTCGAACATATGGATGAAGCCGTGCAGCTCGCGCAGGATGTCGTTGGGCAGGTGGCGGCTGGTCTTGGTCTCGCCGTGCACGTAGATCGGCACCTCGGTGTTCTTGCGCCGCACCTCGCCGATGAAGTTGCGCAGGCTCAGCACGATGGGGTCGAGCCCCTCGCCCACGGTGAATTCTTCATCGTCGATGGACAGGATGAAGGCGCTGGCACGGCTTTGCTGCTGCGCGAACTGCGACAGATCGCCGTAGCTGGTGACCCCCACAACCTCGAAACCCTCGGACTCGATGGCCTGCGCCAGCGCGCGGATACCGAGGCCCGAAGTGTTCTCGGAACGATAGTCTTCATCGATGATGATGATGGGAAAGCGAAACTTCATGCGCAGCCTCCGTGCAACCGTGCCCTGCCCGGCCAAAAAACGAAATAGGCGCGAAGTGTAAGGAATAACGTTGACGCGCCTTTGAACTGCCATGCTTTTGACCCAGAATGTGGTGCACTAAACACAAACAACGAGGAGTCGGCTATGGAGGAATCCACCATCTGGTGGCTGGCCGCGGGCGCTGTGGTCGTCGCGGAATTGCTCACGGGCACTTTCTACCTGCTCATGGTGGCGGTGGGCCTGGTGGCAGCCGCCCTGGCCGCGCACCTGGGCCTGCCGGTCACGGTGCAGATCGTGGCCGCCGCCATCGTGGGCGGTGGGGCGGTGGTGGGCTGGTACTACCTCAAGAAAAAACGTCCCGGAGACCCGTCCGCCCGCGCCGACCGCAGCGTGAACATGGACATTGGCGAGACCATCCTCATCGAAGGCTGGAACCCGGACGGAACCACCACGGTGAAATACCGCGGCGCCACCTGGACAGCCATTCACCGCCCGGGCGTCACGCCCTCCACGGGCATGCACCGCGTGGCCGAACTGGTGGGCAACCGCCTGCTGGTCGATCCGCTGTAGGTAGCGGCCGCCAACGCTTCACTCCCAGAAAAGAAAAGAGAGGTCCTTCATGGAAATTGCCATCGTCATTCTCGTCATTGCCGTGATCTTCATCGCGCGCTCGGTCAAGGTCGTCCCCCAGCAGAACGCCTGGGTCAAGGAACGCCTGGGCAAATATGCCGGCACCCTCACACCGGGACTGAACTTCCTGGTGCCCTTTGTCGACAAGGTCGCCTACAAGCATAGCCTGAAGGAAATCCCGCTCGACGTTCCCAGCCAGATCTGCATCACGCGCGACAACACCCAGCTGCAGGTGGACGGCATCCTCTACTTCCAGGTCACCGACCCCATGCGGGCAAGCTATGGCTCCAGCAACTACATCATGGCGGTGACGCAGCTGGCGCAGACCTCGCTGCGATCGGTCATCGGCAAGCTGGAACTGGACAAGACCTTTGAAGAGCGCGACATCATCAACGCCCAGGTCGTGCAAGCCATCGACGAAGCCGCGTTGAACTGGGGCGTGAAGGTGCTGCGCTACGAAATCAAGGACCTGACCCCCCCGAAGGAAATCCTGCATGCCATGCAGGCCCAGATCACAGCCGAGCGTGAAAAGCGCGCCCTCATCGCCGCCTCCGAAGGCCGCCGCCAGGAGCAGATCAACATCGCCACCGGCGAGCGCGAGGCCTTCATCGCGCGATCCGAGGGCGAAAAGCAGGCCGTCATCAACAAGGCACAGGGCGAGGCCGAATCCATCAAGGCCGTGGCCGAAGCCAATGCCCAGGCCATCGAACGCGTGGCATCGGCCATCCGCCAGCCGGGTGGCGAGCAAGCCGTCCAGCTCAAGGTCGCGGAAAAGGCGGTGGAGGCATACAGCCAGGTGGCTGCGGACTCGAACACCACGCTCATCGTGCCCAGCAACATGACCGAGGTGTCGGCACTGATTGGGTCGGCAATGAAGATGGTGCAGGCTCAGAAGGCCAGTTGAAGTGCCTGCTGCACGCTGTCCGGGGAGTTGAACAACAAGCCAGGGGCGCATCAGGATGTGGGCTACCGGCATGCTCGGCAGGCTGTTCAATGGCTGGCAATAAAGAAACAGGCCCGTAAGGGCCCGTTTCTCATGGCTCTGGGCGGGAGCGGCGTCTGATGTGCCTGCACCTGCCAAAGTCCGCCCGACCCGTCACCAATCAATACCTTGCAAATCCAGAGCGGCGCATACCCCACGTCACCAACAGGCTGGCGAGCAAAATGAGTGCCCAGGTCGATAACGTCGGAATCGAGTTGTGCTGCAGTGAACCCGCATCGACACAGCTCCCCGACGCCCGAGGGCTGCCACGCTGGTCCGTCGTGATGCCCGCTGGCAACAGCGCCACGGAGCCGGCACAGATCGCAGCTCCGTTTTGCACAGGATGCATGGTCTGCGTAGACCCCCCATTGTTGGCCAGCGGCCCCACGGGCTGTGTGCCGGTCCACACAAAGTTCAGCGTCCCATAGCCAGTCTGGTCATCCGCAACACCTGCAGCGAGATTGTTGTAGAACACGTTGTTGCTGGAGGTCAAAAAACTGCCGGCCGGCGAAAGAGCACCGGGCGCCGCAGCCGCGACCTGGTCAGCAAATATGTTGTTGTGGAAAGTCGCGTTGGCATTGCCCGTCGCCACAGCAGCACCGCCGCTCCCCTGGTTTCCAGAGAACGTATTGTTGACAGCCGTCACCGTTCCAAGGTTGGCCATGGCACCACCAAGGCCCGCTGAAGTGTTGGAGCGAAAGGTATTGTTGGTAACCGACAGCACGCCGGCGGGTTGGTTGTTGATCGCCCCGCCGTTGATCGGCGCGGTGTTGCCAAGGAATGTACTGCCGGTCACCGTTGAAGTGCCGAAATTGATCAGG
Organism: Acidovorax sp. GW821-FHT11A03; assembly: GCF_058809075.1. Classification (NCBI taxonomy): domain Bacteria; kingdom Pseudomonadati; phylum Pseudomonadota; class Betaproteobacteria; order Burkholderiales; family Comamonadaceae; genus Acidovorax; species Acidovorax sp. GW821-FHT11A03. The sequence goes on along the minus strand of NZ_JBXASG010000003.1, from coordinate 579,187 downwards.
CCACCACCACCGACACCCGTGGTGGTGTTGTTTGCGACGGTCGAATTAGTGACCGTCAGGGTGCTGCCGCTGGCGACGGCCATCGCACCACCATTACTACCAGCATTGTTGCTCAATACGCTGTTGCGCAGCGCCAGCGTTGCTGTGCCCAGAAGGTTCACACCGCCCCCAAGCCCCGCGGTGAATCCGTTCGATATCGTCACGGCCGAAAGCACCAGGACCCCGCCGGTCACTTCCAGAACGCGGACGGTGTTCTGACCACTGATCGTGAGATTGCCCGCCCCGGGCCCTTGAATGGTGAGATTCTGGGCCACCGACAGCGTGGAGGCCAGCGGAATCGTGCCTGTGACACCTGGCCCAAACACAATGGTATCCCCAGGCGCCGCGACGGATATCCTGTCGCGGAGCGACCCCGCGCCTGCATCGCTGATGTTCAGCACCGTCAGGGTGGCTGCATGAACATGCAAGGTGACCATAGCGAGCGCGATCACGCTCACTCTGCCGAATTGCCTCAGATATCGCATTGGTTTTCCCTCTCAAGAGGGATTCAGTCTAAGCGCGCGGCCATGAGATCGATAGTGCGGCAATCCCGCAGAGTGCCCGCACGCGACATGGACGCCACCGTTCAGCGGAGGGACCGAAAGCAGACTTTTTTGAGGCGCATGAAACAACAGGGCAAAATGCCGCTTTCCTGTGGCTATAATCGAGGGCTCCGGAGAGGTGGATGAGCGGTTTAAGTCGCACGCCTGGAAAGCGTGTGTGGGCTAATCCCCACCGCGGGTTCGAATCCCGCCCTCTCCGCCAGTTAGCTAAAAAATCAAGGACCTGGACAGATTGATCAATCCGTCCCATGAAGTCCCGCACATCCAAAGCCCCTTCTTCACAGATGGGGCTTTTTTTTGACCTGACGGGTTCAACGCCACCCCGTTGAGGCATGGTGCCCCTCGCTCCTGGAGGCCGAACAGACTCCACGGGGCTGTTCGTTGCCCTGCATCAACGATGATCCCGCTGATCTCGCCAGTGTTGGAGGCTCCATTGTGCAGGACCTGCATGCCAGATGCGAGAAGAGCGCAAGGGGTTTATGGTGTCGGCATTGAAACGCCTCATGACAGTCTTTTCCGGCCTCGTCCTCACGGGAGCGCATGCCATGGCTCAATCCTTCCAGCCCGTCACGCACCTGGCTTGTCCCGGCGGCGATTTCATCGTCGACGCCCGGCCCTGGGGCGAGAACGAGGCCGGCGGCTCGCGCGCAGAGCTGCGCTACCGCTACCGGGGTGTCGTGCTGGCTGCCATCCACTACGAGGCCTACTACAAGAACCTCGATCCCTGGCTGCGCCAGGCAAGCCCGCGCATCTACAACCTGGGCCTGAACCTGGATACGAGCGGCACCAGCAAGCGCAGCGGCCACGACCGCGGCGACACCCTGTACCTGCCGCCCTCGGCGTTTACGCAGCAGGAGGTGGAGTCCCTGTCTGATTGCCTAGCCCAGCGCCATGCTGCCGCCTTGCGGCGCGACTTCGAGCGCGCGCAGATCACCAGCAGCGCATTCCTGAACCTGATGAAGACGCGCACCGGCACCGGCCGCAACGGCGTGGCGCGCCTGGTGCATGCCGATGCACCGCTTACCGCCATCTACGGCAGCGGCTGGCTGCTGATCCTGGTGGAGCGCGACGGCCGGGTGCTGTTGCACACCAACATGACGGCCAACAACGCGGCCGAGTCGGCGGTGTGGGGCCAGGCCGCCTCTGGCGCGAACGGCCGGCAGGTGCTGCGCGCGCAGCGCCAGGTGAGCTTCCAGGGCCAGGAGCGAGATGCTGGCAGCTATCTGCCCGAACCCGAAATGAACACCGGGCGGCGGTTGAAAGACGATTATGTGGTGGAGTGGCAGTAAGGCCGGGCCTGGCGGATCCTGATTGCCAGCGAGGAAAATTCCACGTGCAAATCCATGAACGAGCCAGCGAGGGGAAAACGAACGCATGAACGCAGGTAAACCGCCTTTTGCCAGTTTCGACCTTGTCGGGTTCTGGGAAGACAGCGACTACGCGCGCAGGGAGTACATCGAGCCCGCGCCCTCGCCGGAAACCATTGTGGCGGTCGAGGCTGAACTGGGATACAAACTCCCGGCCAGCTACATCGCGCTGATGCAGACGCAGAACGGCGGCATTCCCGCTCACGGCCGTTTCCCCACCGACCAGCCCACCTCCTGGGCCGAGGACCATGTGGCGATCAGCGCCTTCAAGGGCATCGGATTCGGCAAGCAGTGGAGCCTGTGCGGCAGCCTCGGCAGCCGTTTCAAGATCGAGGAATGGGACTACCCGGACATCGGCGTGTACTTCGGCGACTGCCCCTCGGCCGGCCACGACATGATCGCGCTGGACTATCGCGCCTGTGGCCCTTCTGGCGAACCCTGCGTGGTGCACGTCAACCAGGAGGTGGACTACCGCATCACCCCGCTCGCGGCGGATTTCGAAACCTTCGTGCGGGGTCTCGTGCATGCATCCGAGTACGAAGACGATCCTGAGGACGTGAAGCACGATGCCCTTGCACATGTGCGCAGCGCGCCTTTCAACACGCGGCTGCAGAAACTCTGCGATCAGTGGCCCGATCCGGAGATGCCCGCAAATATTCGCCGCCTGGCCGAGACCATCGTGGAGGACAGGGGCTATTTCACGCTGCATGCGGACGCGAATTCGCACCTGATGTACGCCACCCAGTTCCTGCTGCTGAGCCACAGCCGGCCGGTGCGGTCGAAGGAAGGCTTTATGCAGTCCTACCCAGGAGTCATCGCGATGGTAGGCAGCGCACACTTCGGCACCGGCGCCTGGGCACCCGGGTTCGTGGAAGACTGGTTCCAGGCGCGCGCCATGGCAGGTGATTTGCTGCAAGCCGACAACCAATGGCGTTTGAGCCCGGATTTCAGCGCCAGGGTGCTGCAGAGCTTGCGCAACGGTGACGAGGGAGGAGCATGACCCTTACACACACTGTCGATCGCGTGGCGCAAGCCCTGGAATGCGGGTATGACGAGATGTGCACCCTCGTCACCCACTTCACCACCAGCGACCAGCTCGACCGCTTCAGTCGCAGCTACAACGCGAACGACGGTTTCGAGCCTCTGTGTTGCGTGGTGGGTCATCCTGAATGCAGCGCAGGCACGGCCCTCTTCATCTACTGGCAGTTCCATGAATTGCTGTGCGACCCGCAGGCCCGCGCCACCCTGGACGGTGAGCCCGCGCGCTGGAACGCGAATGCACTGCTCTGTGCTATTGAACGACGCTATCCCGACGGCTTTCGACTGCAAGGCATCGCATGCGACCCAATAGCAGACTGCGCCCAGGCGTTTGGCCCGGCCTACGTGGAAAGCATCCGCGCACAGCATGAGGGGTCGCCGCTCATGCAGCCGCCGCCAGCGCCCTCCGATGCAAAAGAGAGTCCCCGATGAAGCCTTCCTTGCGAACAGTACCTGCCTTTGCGTTGCTTGCCACCCTGGGCATGCTCCCTTGCGCCCAAGCCGGCCAACCCACCACGATCCCCGTCGCCGCCTGTGGTCTCGAGTTTGATCTACCCGTGGGCTACAAGACTACCCGCCCCAAGCGGATGGAACTCGCTCCCCACGGGCGCTTGTGCGCAATCAATATCGTCAAGGCCCGGCCCGATCCTGTGCAGCAGGGCGAATGCAAGGACAAGGAAGACGGCGGCCAGCCGCCCTACAACGTGTGCGATTGGGTGATCAACATCGGTACCCCGGGACCGAGTGTGCAGGTGGTGCGCATATGGCCTGGTGGCAGTCCGCTCCTGGATGCATTCATGCGCGAGGAAGACGGCCGATGGATGGTGTCGAATGCCCAGGCCGGCGCACAGCCTGCTGAAGCCACCACCTTCTGCGGCAAACCCGCATGGAAGGGCGAAACCACCGTGCGCATGGGCTGGTCGCGTCAGCGGGTCAAAAATTACACGGGCATCTATGCGGGCTCGGGCGGCGCCGATGTCACGCTGGTGCAGTTCGCACCCGACCTCTTCGTCCAATTGCAAAACCCACCCATTGATGAGAAAGGCGAGTTCTCGGTGTTCTGCGCCAGCCTCAAGTTGGGCACCCGCGCACAGGACCTTCCGTAGCCTCTTCTTTCTGCTCCACCTCGCCAGCATCCAGCGCTTCGGATGCAGACGCACTGCCCTGCCGCGACACCCCACGCACCATGGCAAACGACAATCCCATCGTATTGTTCCGTCCCGGCTCGCGCATCGGGCATGTGGAGTGCATGACACCGGCCTTCACCGGCCTCCAAAAACCTTCTCTGGCCCCTCCTCATGGGAGAGGGCAAAACGCCATGATCGGACATTCCAGCCAGTTGGGCGCGCAAGGCCGGGCCATCGATTTGGGCCTTCACGCCCTGCTGGCGCTGGCTTGCGCGCTTGCATCAGCTCTCGCTGCGGCGGCGGACAAGGTACCCGAGGTGCCCCAGCGCGAGTGCGCCCGCATTCTCGCCGTGGCGGCATCCCTCTACCCTGGCCAGGCCGGCAAACTGCGCTGTACGCTCCATGAGCGATCGGCGCACTACACCGTGGTCGGTGTGCACAGCCTCTCACCCGCACCGCAGGGGTACGCCGGCACCTGGACGGGCAGCGGCCTGATAGGGTATTTCGGGCTGCACCGCCCTAGCGGCCACGTACAGGAATGGGACATGGGCGAAAACCGGCCGCGTGCCCACAACAAGCAGCAACTCAGAGCCCAGCCGGGCCCTCTTCACGGGGCGCCAGAACGCCGTTGAGGCCGGGCGCGGTGACATCGGGTTTCACACCCGCCTGGCCGCGGGCGAATCTGCGCTGCCGTAGCGCACCCCGCCACCCCCAAAGCCGGTGCGCGGGTCGTACCCCACCCAAACCTCGCCCCAGGCATGGTGCCCAGGAGCCCAGCCCCGCGCGCCCAGCCAGTCGCGCAACGCCTTGGCGCGCCGGTGCTCCTTGCGTTCGGACCAATCGCTCCAATCCCTGCCATAGCGGCTGTCGTCATCGTGGAAGAGCCAGCATTCGGACAAGGAACCTTGGAAGAACGCCAGCTCGATGCCCACCATGAAACCGCTGTCACTCCAGGCCTTGAGACGATGCCAGGTCCAGTCCGAACCCTGCACCGCCCGGGGTACGCGCGGCACCACGATCAGTGCCGCATGACGGTCCACCAGGACTGCCTCTTGCAGCCCGCACGCGATGTGCAGGCCCTCCGGGTGATGCAATGCAAAGGCAACCGTCATGGCGTTCGCAGAGCGCAAGAAGTAGATCGGTACATTATTCTGCATGACGACATGCAGCCTGGCTGCACGCTGACCATGACCTGCTACCACCTCAAGTCCATCGCCAGGAGTCCGGCACCCGCAATCACCGGACCCGTGCAAGGGCAGCATGAGCATTCCGGTCTGCTCGCGCTGTCACAGACACAGGCCGCGCTGGCGGCAGCACAAAGGCCCCGCACGCCGTCCAGGAGGCAGCCATGACATCCATCTTGCCGGACGCGGCACGCCAGTTCATCGAAGCCGCCATCGTCGCGGGCGACATGGCCTTGCCTTTCCACTACCCCCAGCCCGGGCAATGGGAGGGTTGGCAAAGCGGCTTTCGCCATCACGGCATCACCGGCGAAAGCCTGGTCGGCACCGCACCGGGCGAATGGCAGCCGGGCTGGTACGTGGTCGCTCTCAATGGGTTCGGCGATCCGTTCTTCATCGATCTCAACCAGGAGGCGAAAGGCTTTCCCGTCTACTATGCGCCGCATGGAGCGGGGCGGTGGGAGGCGGAGCAGGCCGCACCCAGTCTGCAGCAATTGGGTGACATGCTGGCGGTGCTGCGCGGGCTGGAAGACGACGCCACGGCTGCACAGCACGTGGTCGAAGCCGAGGCCAGCCTGGGAACCCGGCTCTGGCGGGAGGTGCTCGAGAACCGCCAGAACCGCGCGGACACGGCAAAGGAACCTGCGTTCCCGCCCGATACCACGGCATGGCAGCACGGCACCCTGGTCATCTGCGGCATCGGTCCGCAAAAAATGAAGGTCGTGCAATTCCTCAAGCAGACGTTTGGCTTGTCGCCACAAGAAGCGCTGGCCCTGGCGATGCAACCCGAAATTGCCGTTGCGGAGGGCTATCTTGTGCACCTGCGCCGCTCCCAAGACCACTTGCAGGCGCTGGGAGCCACGGTGGAATTTCGACCTCATGGACCCCGTGCCTGAAGGCCTTCCCGCAAGACGCGTTCTTTCGCATCCAAGAGCTCATCGACTTCGTCAGGACGGGGCAGGAGCGCGGCGGCAAGGGCGCGGCAAGCCAACGGCCCTGCGTCCTGTCTCAATGCACCCAGCATGAAACGCGGCGGGCACCTCTTCGCTACCCAGCACTATCCCTAGGGCGCCCACGGATGGGAAGGGATATAACAGCGAACATAAAGTTACAAACGAGCGGTAAGTCATTAGAGGGCATCATGAATCTTGACCTGCTGGACAGAGACACCTTGCGTGTCGTCCTGGCAGTCGCCGAGTTGACGCTCGCTCCTATTGTTGCCTTGATCTGGAAAGGCAACAAGGACGTCAAAGGCGTCAACTGGTGGATTGCTGGGTCGGTATCCACAATGATCGGCTTCTCGATCCCGATATTCGTGGAACTGAAGGCGCCTGCGGCACGCTTCATCAATGACTTCTTCGGCATCATGGCGCTGGCCTTCATGCTCCATGGCACCTTGCATTTTCGCGGCAAAACGAAATTGGCCAGGATCACCTTCCTGGCAATGCCGTGGTTTGCCGTGGTGATGATCGTCACCATGGCAGCTGTCTACGGCAAGGATGCCGCCAGGTACCTCATTCTTGACGCTGTGGTCGTGGCCTTTACCCTGGGCATGGCCTACCACATCGCTCACTGGAACTGGCCGGTGCGCTTCTCCGCACAGAATCTCTCCGCGCTGTATCTCACATCGCTCTCCATCGCATTCTGCTTGCGCTGGAGTTTCATTTTCTTCGCGGAAGACCGCGCGGCGGTCATCCAGAGTCCGTATCACGCGTATCTGTACCTGGTCCTGATCTCGTTCACGATTGCCTGGAACTGCTGCATCATTCTCGTGTGCGAGGAAAGCGCCCACAAGAAAGTGGACAGCATCGCCAATACCGATCCACTGACAAGCCTGCCCAATCGCAGGTCCTTTGACGTCATCCTGAATGAGTCCATCGAGCGTGCGAAACGCGAGACCCACAGGTTCGCATTGGCCTTGATTGATCTCGATGAGTTCAAGCAGATCAATGATCGCCATGGACACTCCGTGGGAGACCAGGTGCTGGTGGAATTCGCGCAGCGCTTGAAGAAGCACGCGAGGAACACGGATTTTGTGGCCAGGCTTGGAGGCGATGAATTCGTGATGATCATTCGCGATGCTGAGAATGCAAAGAACCTGCATTTCATCGTCGACAGGCTGAAGCCGCACCTCAACGGCTTCGCCCTGCTGGGCCACAGCCAGCCCATCGAAATCAAGGTCAGTATCGGAGGCGCCGTCTGGCCCCAGGACGGTGAGAGCTCCAGGGACATCCTGCGCAATGCCGACATGAGGATGTACGAGGACAAGAAGCTGCGCAAGGCCCCCGCCTGCTAGCCAGGCACCCGGCGCAGGAATCGCTCCATATCAGCCTCGCTGGCGAGCGACACGCAGCCTGTCCCTCCATCCGTACGCAGCTGCGCGACCAAGAGACTAAGAGTCACGTCCGATGATGTTGAAGAACGCCCGGATGAGACGCGTGTCCCTGCGCTCGGCCAGGCACACGACGTGTGCATAGGTCCTGATTTGCGCATCGCTGATTCGCACCGCGTGCAAACCTGAACCGGGCACGTACTCCACCTCCGAGACCGCCGCGACGCCCAGTCCTTGGAGCACGGCCTCCCGGATGATCTCCCGGCTGGCAACCTCCATGACGACTGTCGGCTGCACATCCGCAGCCTTGAGCGCCAGTTCTATGGCCTTGCGCGTGGTGGACCCTTGCTCGCGCAATATCAATTTTTCGCCTTGCAGCTCTGCGGTGCGGATGCTGCGGCGGCGGGCGAACCGATGGTCTGCATTGCAGAAAATCACGATGGGGTGTTCGCTGTACGGAACCGACACGAAACGCTTGTCTTTGAGCACCTGCGCCAGGACACCGACGTCCGCCCGGTAGTCCAGCAGCCGGCTCAACACATCTTCCGAGTTGCCGGTTCCTACCGAAATCTGGATCTCCGGGTATCTCTGGTTAAACGCCGCCAGCATCTTCGTCACGTGTGAAGGGCCCACGGCCGCAACACGCAAATGCCCCGAACGCAGTTCGCCTGCGTCTCGAAGAATTTGCACGGCTTCTTGCTCAAGGTCGAACATCTGGCGCGAAAGCTGGAGCAATCGCTCTCCGATTTCCGTCGGGCGAATGCGGCGCCCCGTTCGGTGAAAAAGTTCAACTTTGTACAGCTCCTCGAGTTGCTGAACCTGCGTGGTCACGGTGGGCTGACTCACGTGCAAGGCCTGCGCTGCGCGGGTAAAGCTCCCTTCGGTCGCCACCGCATGAAAAGACCTCAATTGCGTCAACCGCATGACAGTCGCCTCCGTGTTATCCCGGGCCAACTATAGATTAAATGAATGGATCGGTAAAAAAACTTGAATTTGCAAGATAGTCCCGCACCACCGACAGTTGCCCCATGCACTGTGCTTGGTAGGCAGTGCAAAAAGAGGTTCAAACCCACCAGACAGGAGACATCGATGAAACTCACGCGCCGATCTCTGTTGGCCAGCGCATCCGTGCTGCTAACCCCGCCGCTTGCCGGCCTCAACCCTGCCAGGGCTGCCAACGTCCTCACGGTAGGCCTGATCCCTTCCGAGGATTCGCGGGCCATGATCGCCAACAGCCAGGCCATGATGGACATGCTGTCCAAGTCGCTGGGCATGCCGGTCAAGCCCTTCGTGGCGGCGGACTACAACGGCGTGATCGAGGCCCTGCGTTCCAAGCGGCTGGATGTTGCCTACCTCGGCCCCTTCTCGTACGTGATGGGCACCACCGTGGCGCCCATCGAGGCCTTTGCCGTGGCCGAGACCAAGAAGGCCGGCCGGGCCTTCTACCACTCCCTCATCGTGGCCCACAAGGACAGCGGCATCAAGACCGTGGCCGACCTCAAGGGCAAGACCTTCGCCTTCGTGGACCCGACGTCCACCTCAGGCCACCTGTTCCCCAAGGCCGGGCTGATGAAGGAAGGCTTCAACACCGACAAGGATTTCGGCCGCGTGATCTTCTCCGGCTCGCACGACTCGAATGCCGTGGCGGTGCAGAACAAGAAGATCGAGGCCGTGGCGATTGCCGACCGCATCCTCGATGCCGCCATCGCCAAGGGCCTGGCCAAGCGCGAGGACCTGGTGGTGGTGTGGAAGTCGGACCCGATCCCCGAGTCGCCCACCGTCTGGCGCAAGGACCTGGATGCGGACCTCAAGAAGCGCGTGCAGGCCGCCTTCCTGGACGTGAAGGACATCCCCTGGTCGGACCAGGGCATGCTCAACGGCTTTCATCCCACGAACGACAAGGCCTACGACATCATCCGCGAGACGGCCAAGATCCTGAACCTCGACCTGAGGGCCATGAAATGATCAGGATCCGTGGTCTGAACAAGCGCTACGGCGACTTCGATGCGCTCACGGGCATCGACCTCGACGTGGCACCGGGGGAATTCCTCGTGGTCCTGGGGCCTTCGGGCGCCGGCAAGTCGACGCTGCTGCGCTGCATCAACCGCCTGGCCGAGCCCACGAGCGGCGAGATCCACATCGACGGACAACTGGCCCAGTCCGGCGGCGCAAGCTTGCGCGGCCTGCGCCGCCAGGTGGCGATGATCTTCCAGCACTACAACGTGGTGCCCCGCCTGTCGGTGCAGAAGAACGTGCTGACGGGCCGCATGGGGGCGGTGCCTGCGGTGCTGTCGTGGCTGCAGATCTTTCCGCGCAAGGACGTGGCGATTGCGCTCGAATGCCTGCGCCGCGTGGAACTGCAGGACAAGGCCGGGCTGCGCACCGACACGCTCTCGGGCGGGCAAAAGCAGCGTGTGGGCATTGCGCGTGCGCTGGCCCAGCAGCCCAAGGTGATCCTGGCCGATGAGCCCGTGGCCAGCCTGGACCCCAAGACCTCGCGCACGGTGCTCAACTACCTCAAGCAGGCGAGCCGCGAACTGGGCATCACCGTGGTCTGCAACCTGCACCAGATCGACTATGCACGCGAGTTCGGCGAACGCATTGTGGGCGTGTCGGGCGGGCGCATCGTCTACGACGGCGGGCCCGAGGGCCTGACGGACGAGGTGCTCAAGCGCATCTACCCCGGACTGGACGAGAGCGACGCCCGCAGCCGCAGCGCCCCTGCCGTGGCAGCCGCAGCAGCGCCCGCGCTGCGCCAGTTGAAACTTGAGGAGGCAAGCGCATGAACATCGGTTCCTACACTTTTCTGGTGGCCCGGCCCAGCGGCGGGCTGGGGTGGTGGCCGCGCATCGGCATCGGTGCACTGTTCGTCGGCGTGCTGTGGTGGGCCGCGCGCGGCGCGCAGGTCAGTTTTGGCGAACTGGCCAAGGGCCTGCCGTGGATCGGCGATTTCCTGGGGCGCATGCTGCCGCCCAACTGGGCGTTTCTGGACAAGCTGATAGTCCCGGCGATCGAGACCATCCAGATCGCCGTGTGGGGCACGCTGCTCGCCGTGCTCCTGGCGATCCCCGTGTGCTTCTTCGCCGCGCGCAACCTCACGCCCAACGTGGTGGTCTACCAGTTCACCCGCCAGCTGTTCAACGTGACGCGCGGAGTCAACGAGATCATCCTGGCGCTGGTGTTCGTGGCCGCCGTGGGGCTGGGGCCGTTTCCGGGCGTGCTGGCTCTGGCGGTACATGGTGCGGGCATGCTGGGCAAGTTCTTCGCCGAGTCGATCGAGGAGATAGACCAGGGGCCCATCGAGGCACTGCGCTCCACGGGGGCCGGGCCCATACAGACCATCATCTTTGCCGTGCTGCCCCAGGTGGTGACCGCATGGATCGCCGTGGTCCTCTACCGCTTCGAGACCAACCTGCGCCAGGCCACCGTGCTGGGCATGGTGGGCGCGGGCGGCATCGGATTCGAACTGGTGGGCAGCATGAAGCTGTTCCAGTACCAGGACACCGCCACCTGCATCGCCGTGATCATCGCCATGGTGATGGTGGCCGACACCATCTCGACCCGGCTGCGTGCCTGGATTCAAAAAGGAGCCCGTTGATGAATACCGCTGTTGACACCGTGCAGGCCAACGGCCGGCAGTATGCCCGACCCCAAGCCCCGGTGGTGGTGGTCTGCGTGGATGGCTGCGAGCCCGACTACTTGACGCAGGCCATACAGGCTGGCGCGGCGCCGTACCTCAAGCGCATGCTGGCGCGGGGCAGTTCGCTGATCGGGGACTGCGTGGTCCCCAGCTTCACCAACCCGAACAATGTGTCCATCGTGACCGGCGTGCCGCCTTCGGTGCACGGCATCTGCGGCAACTACTTCTACGACGTGGCCGCCGACCGCGAGGTCATGATGAACGACCCCGAGTACCTGCGTGCCCCGACGCTCCTGGCCGCCTTTGCCGATGCCGGTGCGCTGGTGGCGGCCGTGACGGCCAAGGACAAGCTGCGCACCATGCTCGGCCACGGCCTCAAGGGCATCTGCTTTTCAGCCGAGAAGGCCGACAAGGCCACGCTGGCCGAGTGCGGCATCGAGAATGTGCTGGAGCTGGTGGGCAAGCCCGTGCCCTCGGTGTACAGCGCTGACCTCAGCGAGTTCGTCTTTGCGGCCGGCGTGCGCCTGATGGAGACCCGCCGGCCGGACCTGATGTACCTGTCGACCACCGACTACGTGCAGCACAAGTGCGCTCCCGGCACGCCGGAGGCCAACGCCTTCTACGCGATGATGGACGGCTACCTCGCCCAGCTCGATGCGCTGGGCGCGGTCATCGGCCTCACCGCCGACCATGGCATGAGCCCCAAGACCGACGCCGCGGGCAACCCGCGCGTGGTCTACCTGCAGCAGGAGCTGGATGCACAACTCGGTGTGGGCAGCACGCGGGTGATCCTGCCCATCACCGATCCCTATGTGGTGCACCACGGAGCCCTGGGCTCGTTCGCGACCATCTACGTGAATGCCGGCGCCACGCTGGAGGGTGTGCGCAGTGCGCTGCTGGCACTGCCGGGCGTGGAGGTGGTGCTGACGCGCGAAGAGGCCGTGGCCCGCTTCGAGCTGGCGGGCGACCGCATTGGCGACCTGGTGGTGGTGTCGGACCACCTCACGGTGCTGGGCACCAGTGCGGCGCGGCACGACCTGAGCGGGCTGACCGTGCCCCTGCGCTCGCACGGCGGCATCTCGGAGCAGAAGGTGCCGCTGCTGTTCAACCGGCCCCTGAAGGGCGTCGCCCCCGGCCGGCGGTTGCGCAATTTCGACGTGTTCGACCTCGCGTTGAACCACGCTCTTCCCCCCGCCTAAAGGTCTTTCCATGCCACATGAATACTTGAACCCCGTACGCAGCGTCTACGGGGCAGGGGAACTGTTGTCCCTGCCAAAGCTGCTGGACGGCCGACGGGCACTGCTGGTCACCTTTCCGGAGGCCCGCCAGCTGGGCCTGGTGGCCCGCATCGAGGGCCTGCTGGGCGAGCAGCTGGCCGGCGTGATCGACGATGTGCGGCCCAACCCGGACGTCGCGGAGCTTGCGGCGGTCTACGACGCCTTCTGGTCCGGCGAGGCCGCCAGTGCCGAGGTGATCATTGCGGTGGGCGGTGGCAGTGCCATCGATACCGCCAAGGCGCTGATGGTGGCCACGCCCAGCGGGCGCTTCTCTGAACTGGTGGCGCTGCTGGCATCCGGCAAGGCCTTCACGCCAGCGCGGACCAAGACGCTCATCGCCGTGCCGACGACGGCCGGTACCGGCAGCGAAGTGACGCCCTGGGCCACGGTATGGGACCGCGGCGCGCAGAAGAAGTACTCGCTGCACCTGCCCGAGACCTGGCCCAGCATCGCGCTGATCGACCCCGAGCTCATGCTGTCGCTGCCCGCCTCGGTCACGCTGCAAAGCGGGCTGGACGCGCTGTCGCACGCGCTGGAGTCGATCTGGAACGTGAATGCCAACCCTGTGTCCGATACCTTCGCGGTGGCGGCGGTGCATGAGATCCTGGAGGCTCTGCCGCAGCTGATGGAACACCTGGACGACGCGACGCTGCGCGGCCGCATGGCCCTGGCGGCCCTGAAGGCCGGCATGGCCTTCTCGAACACGCGCACGGCGCTGGCGCACTCGATCTCCTACGAGATGACGCTGCGCTACGGGCTGCCGCACGGCATTGCCTGCAGCTTTCCGCTGCCCATGGTGCTGGAGCGCGCCATTGGCCAGAACCCGGAGCGCGACGCCGTGCTGGAAAGCGCGCTGGGAAACCTGGCCGGCGCGCCGGCCCTGCTGGCCCGCTTCATCGAGGAACTGGGCGTGAAGACGCGCTTTGCCGACTACGGCGTGAGCGACGCCCAGGCGCAGCAGATGGTGGCCCATGCGCTGACCGGCGCACGCGGCAAGAACTTCATCGGAGCCAACACGGCAGCAATCAAGGAGGCAGCATGAGTTGCATCATGGAAAGCGTGGACTTCCGCGCGGAGGCCCTGCGCATCGGCGGCGCCAGGGTGCGCACGGAGCGCAACATCGACGTCGTCAACCCCTACAGCGGCGAGCGCGTGGGCACGGTGGGCATGGCCAGCGTGGAGGACGTGCGCCGGGCGATGGACATCGCCCATGCCTACGTGCCCACGCTGTCGCGCTACGAGCGCTCGGCCATCCTGAACCGTGCGGCGGCGCTGCTGCGCGAGCGCACCGACGAGGCGTCAAACATCATCACCGCCGAGTCGGGCCTGTGCAAGAAGGACAGCACCTACGAGATCGGGCGCGTGGCCGACGTGCTCAACTTCGGCGCCAACGAGGCCCTGCGCGACGATGGGCAGGTGTTCTCGTGCGACCTCACGCCGCACGGCAAGAAGCGCAAGGTGATCACCACGCGCGAACCGCTGCTGGGTGTCATCACGGCCATCACGCCCTTCAACCACCCCATGAACCAGGTGGCGCACAAGGTGGTGCCGGCCGTGGCCACCAACAACCGCATGGTGCTCAAGCCTTCGGAGAAGGTGCCCCTGTCGGCCTACTATTTTGCGGACCTGCTGTACGAGGCCGGTCTGCCCGTGGAGATGCTGCAGGTGGTGACCGGCGATCCGCGCGAGATCGCCGACGAGCTGCTGACCCACCGCCACGTCGATCTGGTCACCTTCACCGGCGGGGTGGCCATTGGCAAGTACATTGCGTCGAAGGCCGGCTACCGACGCATGGTGCTGGAACTGGGCGGCAACGACCCGTTGATCGTGATGGACGATGCCGACCTGGACAAGGCCAGCGATCTGGCGGTGCAGGGCTCGTACAAGAACTCGGGCCAGCGCTGCACGGCCGTCAAGCGCATGCTGGTGCATGAGAAGGTGGCGGCCGAGTTCACCGATCGCGTGGTGGCCAAGACGAAGGCATGGCGCCATGGCGACCCGATGGACAAGGCCAACGAGATGGGCACGGTGATCGATGAGGCCGCGGCCCGCCATTTCGAGAAGGTGGTGAACGAGGCCATCGCCCAGGGTGCCCGGCTGCTGGCGGGCAATGTGCGCGAGGGCGCGCTGTACTCCCCCACGGTGCTGGACCGGGTGCGGCCGGAGATGACCGTGGTGCGCGAGGAGACCTTCGGGCCCGTGTCGCCCATCATCACCTTCAGGGACATCGACGAGGCAATCCGCATCTCCAACGGCACGGCGTTCGGCCTGTCGTCGGGCATCTGCACCAACCGCTTGGACGACGTGACCCGCTTTGCCAAGGAACTGCAGGTCGGCACCGTGAACCTCTGGGAGGTGCCCGGCTACCGCATCGAGCTGACGCCGTTCGGCGGCATCAAGGACTCGGGCCTGGGCTACAAGGAAGGGGTGCAGGAGGCGATCAAGTCGTTCACCAACTGCAAGACGTTCACCCTGCCTTGGTAGCGGATTGGAAAGCACCCGACAGGCCCGCTTCTTCAGTGGATGCCGTTCAGAAGGCCGGGTGTGTCGCGCACCGCTTCATAGAAGTCTTGTCCTACACCGTGCAGGCTAGCCACGTGATAGCTTTGGCCGTTCATTCAAGGAGCCGGCAATGAGCGATGACAAAAGCCAGACGGTACAGGACCGCCGTTTCATCAACCTCAGCGAACCCTGTGAAGTGCGCGACTGGGCCCATAGCCTGGGCGTCGCGGAAGCCCCGGCCGGCCCGTCCGCCGACAAGGTCCGCGAGTACCTGGTTTCGCGGTAGTGGGGCCTGCCATGGCACCCCCAAGGCAACGCGCCCACCCCGGACGCCGTTCTGCGGCATAGTCGCCTCGAGCCACCATGAAGGAGCCCTTGGCCCAGTACAGGAAGAAGCGCAACTTTGCGCTGACGCCGGAGCCCGCGGAAGGCGGTGTGCCGGGCGGCGATGCCCTGCAGTATGTGATCCAGAAGCACTGGGCCAGCCGCCTGCACTATGACTTGCGGCTTGAACTGGACGGCACGATGAAGAGCTGGGCCGTGCCCAAAGGGCCGAGCTACGATCCGGCCGACAAGCGCATGGCCGTGCAGGTGGAAGACCATCCCATCGCCTACAACCGCTTCGAAGGCCAGATTCCGGCAAAGCAGTAT
Source organism: Acidovorax sp. GW821-FHT11A03 (assembly GCF_058809075.1). Lineage (NCBI taxonomy): Bacteria > Pseudomonadati > Pseudomonadota > Betaproteobacteria > Burkholderiales > Comamonadaceae > Acidovorax > Acidovorax sp. GW821-FHT11A03. Next base: position 563,470 of record NZ_JBXASG010000003.1, on the reverse strand, counting down.
GGTGCCGGCCGGGTCATCATCTGGGATCGCGGCTACTGGGTGCCGGTCGGGGATCCCCGCGAGGGCTACCGCAAGGGGAAATTGAAGTTCGAGCTTCACGGGCACAAGCTTCAGGGCCATTGGACGCTGGTGCGCATGCACGGCCGCGCAGGCGAAAAGCAGCCCCCCTGGCTGCTCATCAAGGAACACGACGGGCTGGAACGCCCCGGCCACGAGTTCAGCGTGGTGGATGAAATGCCCGACAGCGTCGCGGCGGCGCCCGCGGTCTCCGCGCCCCGAAAGGCCCCGGCAAGGCCCGGCGGCGTGGCGCCGTCCGCCAAGCGCCAGGCGAGCGCGATGACGGCGCCCAGAGCGCCGCTCCCGGAGACGCTGTCGCCCCAGCTCGCCACGTTGGTGGACGGTCCACCCCATGACACCACGGGCTGGATCTGGGAGCTGAAGTTCGACGGCTACCGCCTCCTGGTCCGCGTGGAACGAGGCAAGGCGCGGCTGTTCACCCGCAACGGCAATGACTGGACGGCCAGGATGCCGGACCTGGCGGCGGCCATCGCCAGGCTTGCGTTGAAGTCCGGCTGGATCGACGGTGAAGTGCTCATGCTCGATGCCCATGGCGTCCCAGACTTTCAGGCGCTGCAAAATGCATTCGATGGCCAGTCCACGCAAGCACTGGTTTTCTATGTGTTCGACTTGCCCTACGCGGATGGCCATGACCTTCGTGCGCTTCCTCTCGTGGAGCGGCGGGAGCATCTTCGCAAGGTCGTGGAAGGGGCACCCACCGACCGGGTGCGCTTCAGCGAGGCCTTTGAAGCGCGGCCGGCCGACCTGGTTTCCTCGGCCTGCAAGCTGGGCTTTGAAGGGGTCATCGGAAAACTCAAGGCGGGCGGGTACGCTTCTCGGCGCAGCGCGGAGTGGATCAAGCTCAAGTGCACCCACCGCCAGGAATTCGTGATCGGCGGCTACACCGACCCGCAGGGATCTCGCACGGGGATTGGGTCCTTGCTGCTCGGTGTCCAAGACGACACCGGCGCACTGCGCTATGCGGGCAATGTGGGTACGGGGTTCAGTGAACGCGTCCTGGCCGATCTGAGCCGAAGGCTCCGTGCGCTGCGCACCAGCGCGAGCCCGTTCGCCAATCCGCGCGCCATCGGGAAAAAAGCCCACTGGGTCGAGCCGAAGCTCCTCGCCGAAGTCTCGTTTGGAGAATGGACAAAGGAAGGCAGAATCCGGCACTCCGTGTTTCATGGCCTGCGCGATGACAAGCCGCCCCAGGCCATTGTCCAGGAAAGGCCGAAGCAGTGGGCGAAACACCCGGCCACCGCCGGCTCCGGGATCGGTTCGTTGCGCGTATCGCATCCCGAGCGGGTCATTGACCCATCCACCGGCACCACGAAGATCGACCTCATCCGCTACTACGCCACCGTGGCGCCGCTGCTGATGCCCCACCTGGAAGGCCGCCCGGTTTCCCTCGTCCGAGCACCAGACGGGGTGAGCGGTGAACTGTTCTTTCAGAAGCACCTGGAGACTGGCCGCATGGAGGGCGTGCGGCAGCTCGCGGAGAGCCTTTTTCCCGGGCACCCTGCTCTGCTTGAAATCGCGGGCCCGCAAGGGCTGCTGTCGGCCGCGCAGATGAACACGGTCGAGTTGCATACATGGAATGCCCGCAAGGACAGGATAGGGCGACCGGACCGGATGACCTTTGACCTGGACCCCGGCGAGGGAGTGCCCTGGACCTACGTGCAGGAAGCAGCGACCTTGGTGCGCCTGATGCTCACCGAACTGGGCCTGCCCGCCTTTCTCAAGACCAGCGGAGGCAAAGGCCTGCACATCGTCGTGCCGATCAAGCGGCTTCATGACTGGGAAACGGTCAAGGGATTCAGCCAGGCGGTGGTGCGGCATCTGGCACAGACGATTCCACAGCGGTTCGTGGCCAAGAGCGGGCCCAAAAACCGCGTGGGAAAGGTTTTCGTGGACTACCTTCGCAATGGTTTCGGAGCGACGACAGCAAGCGCCTGGACGGCCCGCGCACGCCCCGGGATGGGCATATCGGTCCCGGTATCGTGGCCGGAACTGGACATGCTGGGCAGCGGTGCGCACTGGAATATCCAGAACGTAGGTCCACGTTTGCCCGTGGGCAATGGCGCCTGGGAGGGCTATGGGCAGGCTGCGGTGTCGATATCCAGCGCCCTGAAAGCGCTGGACTGAAGCCGCGCCACCCTAAAACTCCATTCGACGAAGACACGCCGCTTCAAAAAGACACGCCGCTTCAAAAAGACACGCCGCTTCAAAAATCGATGAAAACTCCGCCAGGAACGTCATCGACCGCCCCTGCTTTCGCCTCACGCATCTCTGCGATTGATATAGAAGACGCCGTCCTGTCCCTCGTCCACCTCGAGCTCCATGGGGCTCTTTCCGGTGGCGGCAAACAAGGACCAGGCCGTGTCCGCGATGGCGCCATGGTGGGCCATCACAAGCCCCAGCAGCTTTGCGACATCTTCCTTTGCATGGTGCCGCGGCCAGACCACGTCGACGGCGATGCTCTCCTTGCCATCACTGCAGCTGAAATTGATTTTTGCGTTGACCCCATGCGGGGAATGCGCCTCATCAGGATTTCGGCCCACCATGGCCCTTACCACGTCCAGCGCGGCGCCCGGATCCTCCTCCCCGGCAATGGATTCCCGGACATGCGCTTGATTCAACAGGTCATTTTGCATTTCAACCTCGCATTCTCATCGCCAAGGGGCCCGTTTCTCGGTGCTGTCTCCAGCGCTGGCAATCGCCCCACGGGCCCGTCATGCAAGCATTCATTGAATGCCCCGCGTTCGTGCGCGGATGTCAGTCATATGCCTGCCCGCCAGTCGGACACGTGGTCGTGGCAACACAACCGAAATTGCAACAAATTGCAGAATTTGTTTCAAAAAGTGCGATCTGTTGTCATGAGAATCTGCTCTATTCACAATAAGTCACTCCACCCCCCTATGGAGTGCAACATGCCCATGGAGCTACTGTTCGCCCTTGCACAGACCGAGTTGCCCAAGACCGTCGAGAAGCCTTGCGACGTGGACAAGCTTCGGGTGCTGGCGGCCGCGCAGCTTGTTGACGTGCGGCTCCCGGATGTGGGGGCCCGCGACCAGGTGGCGGAGGTCTTCGGCATTTCCCAGCAAGGTCGCGCGGCATTGGCAAAAGCCTATCCCCACCACGCCTTCAGGTTCACCTCCACCTTGTCTTCCGGCTCCATCATTCCCGACTGGCTGCCCTCGCTGGACAGCTGCCGCATGGAACGCGATGCGACACGGACGACATTGGATTCCTAGCACCTGCGGACGTTTTCAAGGGGGGCGTGCAGGATCCACGACCCCATTCACAAAGCCCCTTCCCGCCCACTGCAGCCTGCGCCGAGAACCGCAACGGCCTGGCGCGCATGGGCGGGGCGATGCGCGTCCATGGCCGAAGCGGACATGCCTTCTTCGTCAATGGAGTGCGCGCACTTGTCCCTGCCGGCCTGTCTGGCCCGTTCGGCCAAGCGCACATAGAAGCTCGCGACCTCGCGCAGGTCCTGTTCGTCCAGGTCCTCGATGCCGATCATGCGGTTGCTCGCATGCCGATTGGCCGCCAGCAGCTCATTGAGCTTGAGGTGAATGGCCACGCTGTCCTTGTTCTGGCTTTGCTGGATGAGAAACACCATCAGGAACGTCACGATGGTGGTTCCCGTGTTGATGACCAGTTGCCAGTTCTCTGAAAAGTGAAAGATCGGCCCGGTGACGGCCCAGGCCAGCACCATGAGGAGCGCGGCGCAGAACATGCCGGGAGATCCGGCCCACCGCGTGACATGCGATGCGAAATGGTCAAAGGCCGCCTGCACGGAGGTACGGGTGGCGTAAGACGGGCTGCTGGTCGAAGGCATGGCACCCATCGCATCCGTGCCCTCGCCCTGCTGCAGTAGTGGTTCTTTCATGGGTACTTCCTTTCTCGCTGACTGGTCAAGGGCCGGAGGGCTGCCGCCGCCGATCCGCAGCGCACGGCCTGCAAGCAGCCAAGGGAAAAGCCCGGTCGCGCCAGCCCTCGCCTGAAGGGCCCTGCCGGGCTGCGGTGATTGTGGGAGTGCCTTGCCCGGCCGGCAGGTCGGAAGCCTTGCCCATCCGCCATGGGCCGGGTCCTACAGATTCACCCCTGCGAGCACCCGGACACCCGGGGGCTCTTCATCCCAGCAATTGCAACCAAAGGCAACAGCGTCCAGCCAGCGCCCGGTATCGCAGTTGTCTGACAGACGCACACCGGTTGCTTTGCTGAAATCTCCGCTATCAGCCATTGAGGCTGGCCCGGGATGTCATTGCGACTCCCACCTTTTTTGACAAAGGAACCATCATGAAACGCCACCCTTTGCCCCCCGGAGCCCGCGCACTGGCAGCGTTTGCCGGTACGGTCGTGCTTGCGGTACTTGCAGCGGCATCCTTGTTGATGCCCGATGTGGCGGTGCAGTCGGTGGACTCCATGTCGCTCTTGCCCCATGGGCTGGACCAACTCCTGCCCACGAGCCTGTTCCAGTAGCGGACTGCCGGCACTGGGTTGCCAGGGCACGTAGATTGCCCACATCCGTTGCGCGCTTCTGCACTTTTTTGACAAAGTAGAAAAAATCATAGCATCGGAGTACCATCTGGCGCTGCACAACGGCATTTCCGTTGTCATTCAAGAATGGAGGACGATCGTGACCACACGTTTTCGAATCTCTGCAGGCCTGAATTCCTCTTCCTCTCACACCATCGCATGGCGTTGGTCCGTCCTGGCGCTGATCGCGGGCCTCCTGGGCTGCACGAGCCCGCGCGACAGCTCCCTCGAAGAGTTCGCCCGCTGGCATGATGGCGCCCGCGCCCAGGCCCAGGCGGGGACGCTGAGCTGGAGCGAACTCTACAAACAGAGCTTCGACCGCCTGACGGCCCTGCCCCCTTCATTGCAGCAAGACACACGGCTGGAGAACACCGTGCTTCTGCTTTCCACGGCGCGCAAATACGAGGCGAATGAAATCAGCGCCCAGCAGTTTGCCTCGGAGCGGGACCACATCGAAACACAGCTGCAGGCCCGGTTGCGCTGAGAATCGCCCCTGGAGTCCCCGCCCGCTAGCGCAAGCCTGCGGCGCCCTGCTCCACGATGGCAATGCGCCGCCGCAGCGCCGATGCCGACTCCGCGTCTCCTGCAGCGTCAGCGCGCTGCGCCTGCAGCGTCAACCAGGCCATCAAAGGCCGCCGCCAGCCCTGTGTGGACGCGGCATCGATGGCGTTGCCAATCACGGCCGGGCTGGCACGCCCTGCCTGAAACAGCACCCCGGCCGCCACCAGGCGCGAGAGCGGATCCTCGATGGCGGACAAGTCCGCCCCATCCCCCGACACGGCCACCTTGCGCTGCGCTTCGGGCAGCAGGCTTGCCCCTTGCGGCGGCACGCTGCCGCCCAGGTAGTCGGCATAGGCGCGCTCCGGCGCCGCCGCATCCGCGCGCAATGGCTCAAAGCGTTCACAGGGGCCAGCCACCAGGCTGGCGACCTGCGCCGCGCAACGCATGAGCTCCAGGCGGGCCAGCAGATCCGGGCGGCCCGTGCGGGCGACCTCCGCGCGGGCGCGGTCCCACTCCAGCCTGTCGACACGGTCATTGCCTGACAGATAGGCTTCCAGCGCCTTTTGCGCGGAGGCCTGGGCGTTCATCTGCCAGTCGGGCACCCGGGGCTTGCCGGAGCAGGCGGACAGCAGCAGCGCCGCCGCCAGGAGCGCGGCATGGGTCAGGTGCCGCCGCAGCACAGCAGGGGGCGTGGGGATAAGACGCTTCATGGCAGCTTGAGCTCCGTGTCCCGCGCGAAAGGCCATTTGCGGTTGATCTCATTGACCAGGCTCTCCACCTTGCGCAGGTTGCTTTCCACCTCGGCGCGCAATGCGCCCAGGTCGGTCGTGGCTTCCCGCGCATTGGCACCGATGGCCTGCGCCTCCACCAGCACCGCGTCCACCTTCTGCAGGCTCGCGCGGGTGTCGGCCAGCAGGCCCCCCAGCTGGGCCACCGTGGCCCGCACTTCGGGCACCAGCGCGTCCTTGCTGCCATCGGCCCCAAACACCTGTTTATCGGCACGTGCCGCCATGCCATCCAGGCGCGCGAGCAGTGCGTTGGTGCGTTCCAGCGTGGCCACGATCTTCTTCGCATCGGCCTCGTTGCCCATCAGCACGCCCAGCACGCCCCCCGGGCCGTTGATGCGGTCGGTCAGCGCCCGCACGTTGGCCAGGCTGCCGCCCAGGGCCGCGTCCTGCGCGGTGAGGGCATTGAGGTTGGACAGCAGTTCGCGGGCCGAGGCCATGAGCTGCGGAATCTCGGCGGTGGCATCACCGCGCAGCACGGGGCGCACGGAGCCGTCCGGCAGGAGCTTGTCATTCAGCATGCCCGTGTAGGCACGGATGTTGGTGCCCCCCACGATGCCCCGCACCAGTGTGAACACGCTGGATTCGCGCAGCCAGTGGGCGTCCTTGCGCGGCACGTCCACGATGATGCGGGCGTTGCCGGTTTCGGCCAGTTCGATGCGGCGCACGCGGCCAATGGGGAAACCGGAGAAGGTCATGTCCATGCCCACCACCACGCCTTCGGAGTCGTCGGCGGTCAGCACCAGGGTCTGCGTGGGCTCGAACGCACCGCGCGCGTACAGCAGGTACAGGCCCGATCCCACGATGAGCGCCAGCGTGAACAGCAGCAGCGCCGCCGCCTTGAGCTCCAGGTAGGCTACCGGGCGCAAGGTTTCCACCGGCGGCACCTCGGCGGGCGCAGGTGCCGGCGCTGGCGCGGGCCCGGGGGGCGGTGTGGGGCGGTGGTGGGGGTTCTCGTCGTTCATGGATGCCGGGCGTGGGTCGCGGGGTGTAAGGGTCTGGCGGATGTCGGCAGGCTGGAGTCAGTAGTAGTTGCCCATGAGCGAGGCGACCTCGATCAGCAGCAGGACGGCGAACATGCGGGCCAAGCCCCCCAGCTCCGAATCGGGCTGGGTGCGGTCGCCAGTGTCGTACAGGCCCGCAGCCATGGGAATGAGCGCCACGGCCAGGCTGAAGAACACCGTCTTGAGCACGAACACCATCGTCACGCTGGGCGTGAACACCTGGCCGAACATGCGCGTGTAGCTGGGCGCCCCCGCCAAGTTGAAACCATACACCCCCAGATAGGCCAACACCAGTGCCACCACGCAGCTGAGCGCGGCGAGCGTGATGCACGCGAATACGCCCGCGATCACCCGCGGCAGAAGCTCGATGCGCACCGGGTCCGAGCCCTGGGCGCGCAGCGCGTCGAACCGGCCGTTCTGCCGCAGGCGGGTGATCTGCGTGCCGTTGGGAATGGTGCAGCGCATCGCCACGAACAGCGCGGCCGTGAGCGGGATCAGCTCGAGCACCAGCACGCGGATCACCATCTCCAGCGCATAGCGCGAAAGGCCATAGCTGAGCGCCGTGACCACGACGATGCGCGTCAGCACCAGGCTGATCAGCGCCGCCAGCACCGTGAACCCCAGCAGCACGGGTGCCGTATCGAGGTACAGATGGCGCGCCAGCGCCCTGCGCGTGCCCTTGCCGTAACTGGACGGAGACAGCACCAGCACGAGCACGACGGCGCCCAGGTACAGGATGCGCCACCACGCGACCGCCCAGCGCCGCGCGGTGTTCCACACGCGTTCGGGCAGGGAGAGGCCGGGCAAGCGCGAAATCATGGCCGGATCATAGCGGCGTGACCCGGGCCCGCACCGGCCACGAGCCGCCAGGGCCATTGCGAGTGTTTTTGGCCTCCAGCGCTTCATTCATAAGCGCTAAAAGCTATCATTTCAGGAGCAATAGGCTGCACGGAGGAAACAGCTCTTCACATCCTCGCGGCCACCTGGCATGGCCGTGCCGCCGGCGGGCCGCCCGGCTGGCCTACACATGGCGCTTTCCCACGCCGGCCGAGGCAGCCACGGCAGACTGCTCATCGGCGCGCGCATGCAGGGCCTCGATGATGTGGCAGTGCGTGTCCGACCCGTCGCAGCGGTTGCGCAGCGCGAGCAGGTCGGCCTCCAGCGTGAGCAGTTCCGCCAGGCGGCCACGCACATGCTGAAGGTGCTCATCCAGCGTGTCGCGCGCGGCTTCGCAGTCCTGCTTGCGGGTCCAGTCCAGCGCCAGCAGGGTGCGCACCTCGTCCAGCGACATGTCCATCGCGCGGCACAGGCGGATGAAGCGCAGGCGGTGCACATCGTCCGCGTTGTACAGGCGATAGCTGTTGTCCTCCCGGACACCGGGCGCGAGCAGCCCTTCCTTTTCGTAGTAGCGGATGTTCGCGGCGGACACGCCCGATTGCCGGGCTGCCTCGCCGATGCGGTACTGGGGGGTTTGTGCAACCGGCTGTGCCATCGCTTGACCTTCAAGTGACTTCAAGGTTTCCAATGATGCCATCACATTGAAAACCCTCCCGGGAGAAAGAAGAACCGCCATGTCCGCACATTGCCATCACCATTCCAACGACGGCCACGACCACGGTGCCCCCACCAGCGCGGACCCGCGCTACCGCCGCATCCTCTGGGTGGCGCTCATCGTCAATGCCGCGATGTTCCTGCTCGAAATCGGAGCGGGCCTGCAGTCCGGTTCGGCATCGCTGCTGGCCGACGCCATCGACTTCCTGGGCGATGCGGCCAACTACGCCCTCTCGCTGTGGGTGCTGGCCATGGCCCTGGCATGGCGCGCACGCGCCGCGCTGGTCAAGGGGGCCAGCATGCTGGTGTTCGGCCTCGTGGTGGTGGGACGCGTGGCCTGGGGCGCCTGGCAGGGAATTGCGCCCGAACCCCTGACGATGGGCAGCGTGGGCTTGCTGGCCCTGGCCGCGAACCTGGGCGTGGCGGTGCTGCTGTACGCCTACCGCGAAGGCGATGCCAACATGCGCAGCGTGTGGCTGTGCACGCGCAATGACGTGCTGGGCAACCTCGCGGTGATGGGCGCGGCGCTGGGGGTGTTCGGCACGGGCACGGCCTGGCCGGACCTGGCGGTGGCTGCCGTCATGGCATGGCTGGCCATCACCGGGGGCTGGAGCGTGATCCGCCAGGCACGCCAGGAACTGGCGGGTGGTGCTGCCCGCCCGCAGCCGCAAGGGCACTGAGCCATGCGCGTGCACCTGTCCACCCGCTTGAACGCGCCGCCCGAGTGGGTGGCCACGCAGCTGCAAAGCACCGCCGTCTTTCGCCACATCACCGCGCCCCTCATGCGGTTCCGGCCCGTGCAAGGCGCGCGATGGCCCGCGCACTGGGAACAGGGCGAGTTCGCGCTGGACATGCGGCTGCTGGGCGTGCTGCCCATGGGCCCCCAGACCGTGCGCATTTCCATCGAGCCGCCACCGCAGGCAGGCGGCTGGCCCACGCTGCGCGACAACGGCGACGGCCTGCTCATGCGCCGCTGGGACCACCGCATCACGCTCGAGCCCCTGCCGGACGGCACGACCCTGTACACCGACGACGTGAAGGTCGTGGCCCGCCACCTGCCCTGGCTGATGACGCCGTTGAGCACGGCATTCGCCCAGGTGTTCTACCGGCATCGCCAGCGCCGCTGGCGCAAGCTGGCGGAACAGCACGCGAGGCTGCGGGCGGCAGAACATGCAGCGCCCTCCTGTGCGCAACACAAACGCCGATCGTTCGAGCATCTGCTCGCCGGTTTTGCGGGCCAGCCGGAGGCCCCCCCGGCGGTGCGCTGGCGGTGGTTGGAGGCAGCGCATGTGCTGGGCCAGGCTTCCCTGCCCCTGCACTGGAGATCGCACTGCGCGATGCTGCGCTACGCGCTGCAGCTGCGGGATTCGCACGAGGCCGCCGGCCAGATGGCGCGGCTCGCGCTGGTACCACTGGGCCACCTGCTGGCCCGCCTGCCCGCCGGGAACATCGGACGCGCGCACGTCAGCGCCTTCCGGCCCATGGCACCGGACCCCGCAGTGGCTGCGCTCATCGAACGGGCGCTGGAGGATGGCACAGTCAGCGATCCCGGCCCGGCCCCCGGTAGCTGAGGGCTACCGGCGATCCGCTGCGGCGGAACTGCCGGTGCCTGCGCGGCGCGGCAGCTCGCTGCAACGCTCGAAAAAGGCGTCCAGCTCGGTGGACTTGTCGAACACCCCATCGGCGCCCAACTCCTCGCACCGGCGGCGCATGTCCGCCGTCGCATAGTTGGACAACACGTAGACATGCTGTCCGGGCCTGCCCTGCCGTGCGCCAGGCGTTGCGCGCAGCCGATCCCCGCGCTGCAGGGCCTGCAGCACCTCTATCCCGGAGCCTTCGCGCAGGAACAGGTCCACCACCATCAGCTGCCAGTCTTCCCGCCAGTGCGCGACGGCCTCCGTGGCGTCGCTGGCGGTTTCGGCGATGGCGAGGACGCGCGCGTCCGCCAGTTCCTCCAGCGCGGGCACCAGAGTTTCCTGGATGGTTTTGCTGTCTTCGACAAGGATGGTGTTGAGGGGCATCTGGGAGCTGCGTTTTCTGTTGTGATGCTGCCTACAATGTCGCCTGATCCGACCTCCCGGCCTGTAGGCGATGGCGCCGCGTCCCCGATGGCAGAAGTTGATTCTTCATACTCAGCGAGACTTACCTATGCCCAGCGCAACGAAGCAGCCCCAGCCCTCCGAGATCGATGAGGTACTGAACCGCAACCTGGAAACGGCCGAGCAGATCAAGGCCACGGCCAACGAGCTCGATGTCGTGCACGCGGTGCTCACGACACAAATTCCCACCGACGCCCTGCAAGGCGACCTGCAGGCGGCGGTGGAGCGCACGGATCAGCTCGAGCAGCAATTGAGCGACACCGCCGAGGCACTCGACCAGTCCAACGCGCTGCTGCAACGCCACATCGCGGCCAAGCCCCAGTGAGGGGCATGGCCGCAGGCCAGGCAACCCTGGGGCGGCCTGTGCGGCGCCTGGCCCGCCCTGGGCAGGCCCGCCGGATTCGACAGGGACTTCTTATGCCCTGGGCCGGCTTCGCCCCCCGCGGGCTGCTGGGCCCAGGTTTCTCGGGCGTGCTGCATTCGCCTGTTCCAGCCACAGGAGCGAGTCCATCTGCGACAGGAAGCGCCGCAGGTAGTCGGGCGAGAGGCCCCGCATCAGGCAGAGCGACCGCAGCATGAGCTTGTGCGGGTTGAGCGGCCCCGCGTTCTCCGGTCCACGGTCCAGCGCCTGCACCACCTGCTGCTCTGCGGCAATGCGGGACCACACCTCGCCGAACTGGCGCACGCTCTTCATGTCCGACGCGCCGGCACCGCCTTCGATGCGCACCCGTTCCGCATCGGCCTGCGCCCGTGCATCCAGGTCGCGGTTGAGCCGGGCCAGGGGTGATGCCGCCGGTGGCTCGACCGCGCCGGGGGCCGGCCCGCCGGCCGCGCGGGCTCCGTCCGCATAGGCCCCAACGGCCCGCCGCAGCCGCTGTTCCAGTATCTGCTGCACCGCGGGGGGCTGTGCGGGCAGGCGCGCGGCCAGCACCTCCAGGTAGCGGTAGCGCACGGGGTCGTGGCGGTCCGCACCCTCGGCGCGCAGGGATTCGAGCGTGGGTTCACTCATGCCGCGCAGGCTTTGCACCCGATGCCTTGGGCACGGGAGCCATTTCCACGCGGCGGTTCTGCGCGCGGCCTTTTTCATCCGCGTTGGAGGCCACCGGCTGCTCCGCGCCGAACGCTGCGGCGAACACCTGCGACGACGGCATGCCTTCGTCGATCAGCGCCCGCGCGACCGTCAGCGCCCGCTGGGCGGACAGCTCGAGGTTGTCGGCAAAGCGCTGCTGGCTGCCGCGCAGCAGTGTGGTGTTGTCGGTGAACCCGCTCACCATCAGCATCTCGTCGCGTTCGCGCAGGTACACCTGCAGGGGCTGCACGAGGCTTCTGAGAAGCTGGCGGCCTTCGGGCCGCAACTCGTCGGAGCCCGTGGCGAACAGCACGCTGCCGCTGATCCCGATGCGGCCGTCATTCACCGTCACACGGCCGCTGGCCAAGGGGATGGCCAGCGCCTTCTCCAGGGCCATGCGGCGCTGTTCTTCCTGCTGGCGCTTTTCCACCTCCTGCCTGAGGCTGGCCACCAGATCGATCTGCACCACCAGCACGCCCACCAGGATCAGCACGAAGGCGCCCAGCAGGCCGGCCATGAGATCGCCGAACACGGCCCATACCGGCGCGGTCTGCTCGGTCCCCTCGTCGAGGGCGTCGTCCAGGCCCATCATCCGGCCACCTCCGGTTCGGCAGCGGCCACCGCCCTGCCCTTGAGCCGGCGCAGGTCTTCCACAATGCCCTGCTGCGACGCGATGCTCAGGTCGATCACTTCGCGTGCCTGCGCCACGTAGTAGGCCAGTTGCTCGTCACTGCGCGACAGGGACTGGCCGATGGCGCCTTCGATGCGCTGCAGGCTGTCCATGAGCTTTTCGTTGCTGGCGGTGAACAGCCCCACGCCGTGGCCAAAGGCCTCGCCCAGGCTCGACAGCTCCACCGCGCTGGCGGCCACATGGGTGGCCGCTTCGTCCGCCTTGCCGACCTGGATGTCCAGCGCCTGTGCAAATTGCGATGCCGCCTGCTCCAGCACCGAAGCGGCCGTGCCCACCAGGGATTCGATGGCACCGCGCTGCTCTACAGCGGCCTCGTTGACGGACTGGAGCAGCGTACCCAGCTGCTCCATCATGGCCGTGCGCTCGGCCAGCGCCAAGTTGTCGCGCTCGCTCAGCTGCGTCATCTCATGGCGCAGCTGGGCGATGACCTCCGCAGCCGCCTGCGGCACGTCGGACGCCGTCTGCAGCAGGCGCGTGAGCGGTGCTTCCAGCGCCGACCCCAGCGTGGCCAGGTGCTGGGCCACGGCCTCCTGCAAGGCCTCCAGGCGGTCGACCGCCGCACGCCCGCGCTCAGCCTCGGCATCGCGCAGCGCTGCCAGCTCGGTGCGCCACACGCCTGCCAGCGCATCCATGCGGTCGCCCTGCGCCTGCAGCCACTGGGCCTCCGCGTCGGTGCGGGTGCGCAGCAACGCTTCGGACTGGTCCATCAGGCGCGCGGTGCCGTCCAGGGTCTTGGCCACCTGCTCGCCCATGCGGCCGGTGAGCCCGGTCACCGCGGTCTCGAGGGCATCGCACACGGCCTGCTGGCGCTCCAGCGTCTGGGTGCTCACGCGTTGCCATTCGGCCGTCAGCGATTGCGCAATACCCTCCATGGACGCGTTCCAGCCGGCCAGGCGCGCCTGGTCGGCCGACATCTGGGCCGTGTGGGACTGCGCCACCGTGTCCTGCAACGACGACAGCAGCGCGCTGGAGCGCTGGTCGAACGATTGCGTGGCCGATTGCAGCAACTCGCCCAGCTGCGCGCCAGCACCTGCGAGCGCCTGCGCCACGCCCTGCTGCTGGGCTGCGGCCTGCTCGCCCGCGCGCTCCCATTGGGCGGCGAGTGAGCGGGCCGTGTCTTCCATCGATGCGCGCCAGCCGGCGATGCGCTGCTCGTCGGCCGCTGCCTGGGCCGCGTGGGTGTGCGCCACCGTGTCCTGCAGCGACGCGACCAGGGCCGTGGAGCGCTGCTCGAAAGCCTGGGTGGCCGCCAGCAGGGACTGGTCCAGGCGCGCCGTGGCGCCCTCCAGCGCGTCGCGCATGCCCTGCTGCTGCTCCACGGCGCGTGTGCCCGCCCGCTCCCACTGCGCCGCCAGCGTCTGGCCCATGCCCTCCATCGACCGGGTCCACCCGGCCAGGCGCTGTTCGTCGGCCGCCTTCTGGGCGGCGTGCGACTGCGCCGCCGTGTCCTGCAGGGCCGCGTGCAGCGCCGCGGAGCGTTGCTCGAACGCCTGGGTCACCGACTGCAGCGCCCCATCGAACCCGCCCATCAGGCGGTCCTGCACTTGCGTGTGCTTGTCCAGGGCCGATGTCCAGGTGTCCGAGACCTGGCGGGCCGTGCCCTCCCACTGGGCCGACATCGCCTGCATCTGGGCCGCCGTGGCTTCGGTCAGCCGCTGGTGCGCGCGTTGCGATTCCTGCGCCAGTTCGGCCATGGCCTGCTCGACCACGGGCCGCAGCGTTTCGCCGGCCACGCGGGCGCTGGCGCCCAGGCTGTCGTGCAGCGATGCGCCCACGGCGCCCGCCAGCTGGGTGTAGGCCGACGACGCCTCCCCATGGAAATCCTTCTGCTGCGCCAGCAATTGCGCGGCCAGCTTGTCGTGGCGGCGTTCCAGCCCTTCCACCAGGCCCTGAAGGCGCTCGGCGATCAGCGGCATGGCCTGTGCCTGGGCCTGCAGCGCCTGGAAGGTCTCCTCGCGGCGATGGCTCGCAGAGAACGGGCGGAACAGGGTGGGAATGTGCGCATCGAGCTGCCGCACGGCCACCAGCCGCTCGCGGCGGGCGATCGCGGACATGAGCCCCAGCATGGCCGAAGCCGCCACGCCCGCCACCGAGGTGCCGAACGACAGGCCCAGGCCCTTGATGGGCTCGGCCAGGGCGGCGCGGATGCCCTCCAGGCTGCCCGAGGTCTCCAGGGCAAACACCGCGCCCTTGAAGGTGACCACCATCCCGAGGAAGGTCCCGAGCATGCCCAGCATGACCAGCAGTCCCACCAGATACGGCGTGAGGGCCGGCCCCGGGAGCACGGCACGCTCCCCCTCGATGCGCTGGCGCACCGGGTGGCGCAGCGCGGCGGGCAGGCGGTCGAGCCAGGAGCCCAGGACCACCGGGGGCTGCTGCGCGCCATCCGCCAGCGCCGTGGTCAATGCCACGGTGCCGCGGCGAAACTGCACCAGCTCCAGCGCACCCAGCACATAGACCGCGCCGATCACCACCGTCATCGCCAGTGCCAGCGGGCTCGACCCCACGAATCCCCCACCGACCCATCCCACTGCCGCCAGGCCCAGGGCAAATACGGCGGCCATCACACTCTTGTTCATTCGTGTCGTTCCAAGTTCTCGTTGCGGGCTGCTTCCAGCAGGCCCAGGATCGGTTGCAGCCGCACATGCATCTCGGCCAGAAGCAGCGCCTGCATGTCGCGCTCGAACGCGTGCAGCCACCCGCCGGGCAGGCGCCAGCGCTGCGGGTCATCCGGCAGCCCCTGGGCCGAAAGCCGCTCCTGGTGGGCGCGGCGCAATTGCACCAGGCGCCGGTCCAGGTGCGCGGACAGGGAGGCCCACAGGCGCTGTTCGCGCACAAAGCTCAGTTGTTCCATCACGGCATCGAGTGCCACCAGTTGCCTGAGGCCCCGGGAGCCTTGCGACACCCCGTGGCGCACCTGCGCGCGCAAGCCCAGCAACTTCGCATCCATCTGCTTTTGCAGGCCCAGGTAGCGCGGCGCATGAAAACCGTACTCGGCCTCGGCCTGCGGGTCCGGCGCCTGGGCGCGCGTGTTGTCGGCGCGCTCGCGGGCCGGCTTGGCGGGTGCGGGCTTGGACGACGCGAGCGCCGTCAGCTCTGCCTGGGTGCGCTGAAACAGCGCTTGCAGTGCCTGCAGGTCCGCCCCGTCCGCGCCCGCAACCTCCCCCTGCGGGAAGGCGTCGATGGCATGCAGCGAACGGCTCAGCGTGACGGCGTCCACCGTGCTCAGCCATTGGCCCAGCTCCTGCGCCACGTCGGCGCGCGCGGCCGCACCCGCATCGGCCTGCATCCATTGCTGGAGCAGGACAACCAGTCCTGAGCTGCTGAGTCTGTGGTGCGGATACATGCCTGGAAAACCATTTCACTGCGCTTCTTGCCGCCCTCCCGGGGGGCGGGGGCATCAGGGAACCGGTCCCCAGTGGGCAAAACCAGCTATTTTCGCAGGAACCGCGGGCCGCCCTGCCGCGCCGGGCCCGAGGTTGCAGGTGTTACATCTGGTCCAAGGCAAAAACCTGGCCAGGGGCCCGTGCCGGCGGGAGCGCCTCCCCACCTCCTTCCCCGCGCGCACAAGCCTTGACGCCGCTCAAGCCGGGCACGGGGATTGCATGGTCCAATCCGGCGGTTGTCCCTCCCCCACGGCCCGTCGCTGCGCACCATGCCGAGTTCTCCCGCTGTTCCTCCCATGCCCTCCACCCCCACGCCGGCTGCCGCCGCAGCGCCCCACACGCTCACGGAAGACGCGGTGGCCATCTTCACGGGGGTGCTGCTGATCTCCGTGGGCGTGGCGTTTTTCACCAATGCGGGATTGCTCACCGGGGGCACGGCAGGCCTTGCCTTCCTGTTGCACTACGCCACGGGCATCGGTTTCGGCAAGATTTTCTTCGTCCTCAACCTGCCCTTCTACTGGCTGGCCCTGCGCAAGCTGGGGCGTGCGTTCACGGTCAAGACCTTTGCCGCCGTGCTGCTGCTGTCGCTGCTGACCGAACTGCAGGCGCAGTTCCTGCAGTTTGCGCAGCTGCAGCCGCCGTATGCGGCCATCGCGGGGGGGCTTATCACGGGCACGGGGTTCCTGGTGCTGTTTCGCCACCGGTGCAGCCTGGGCGGCGTGGGGATCGCCGCGCTCTACCTGCAGGAACGCTATGGCTGGCGCGCGGGCAAGATCCAGATGGCCGTGGATTGCGGCATCGTGCTGCTGGCGCTGTGGACGGTGGAACCCCTTCGCGTCGCCTGGTCCATCGCCGGGGCCGTGGCGCTGAACCTGGTGCTGGCCATGAACCACCGCCCGGGGCGCTACATGGCGGTATGAGCAGCCTGGGCGGCCCGGCGATGGCCGCCAGATGACAATATGGAAAGGCGCCGGGAACCTTGGGGCCCGCCGCCGTATCATTGGTGGATGCGTCGCGGCCTCTATTTCGTGTTGATGTTGGTGCTGGTCCTCCGGGGCCTCACCGGCACGGCCATGGCCGCGGGCGTCTTGCCGCCGCTGCTCCCCGCAGGCACGTCGCACCCGCAGGAACATTCCCATCACCATGCCGCTGGCGGCGACTCCGTCGGCATGGCGGGGCAGGAGCACCACCAGGGCCTGCCTGCCGGAGAGGGCGGGGACGGACAGGACCCTGCCCATGCCATGCTGGCCGCTGCCTCCGCCGGGTGCGACGGCACCAGCGCCGGCTGCGCGGCGCACGAGCACCACTCCGCCGCCTGCTCGGCGTGCGAGATCTGCCATTCCGCGATGCTGGATGCGCCCATGGCGCCAGCACCGGATCACCCCCCCACGGGCGCCATGCTGCCCGTCGCCTCCGCGCAGTTTGACAGTGCTCCCGCGGCACTGGCCATCAAGCCACCCATCGCCTGACCTCTGACGCCCGAAGTGCGTCTGCCCGAGCCCCACAGCCACCCGCCATCGGGTGGCGGGGCGGCAGCGCCATGCCCTGTTCGTCTGTTGTCTGGAGATCGCCATGCGCGCCCCCATTTCATTTTTCCTGTCTTTACCGCCGCTCCGGCGAGCAGCCTGCCTGGTGCTGCTCGCACCGGCACTTTCACTCGCCAACGGCACCGCATCCCCGGGCACGGGATCCCTGCCCTTCCCTGCGGCGGACCCCGATGCGCCCACGGCGGCGCTGGTCCACCGCGCCACCGGGCCCCAGCCTGCACTGGCGCAGGAGGCGCCCGCACCCCATGCATGGCGTGATGCGCACAGGGCGGTGGCCGCCTTCCCCCGCGGCCATGCCGACATCCTGGCCTGGGAGGCCCGGCAGGGCGCCCAGCCTCCCACCCCCAGCGCCCCGACGCCACAGGGGCCCCGCGCCGAACGCGGCGACTCCCACGGCATCCACGGAAGCCAGGGTGGTTCCGCAACCCCGCACCCCTCCCCGCATGGCCACCACCACGAGCCCGGGAGCCGGCCATGAGCGCGCCGCAGTTCCTTTCTTCAACGGCACGCCGCCGTCCCGCAAGCCTGTCCGTGCTGGCCGCTGCGGCCGTGCTCGCGGGCTGCGCCAGCGTCTCGCCCGACGGCCTGCGGGGCGACGTGGCCGCGCTCACCGCGGGCCGAACGGGCAGCACGCAGGCCGCGGCCCTGCCCGCCAACGACGCGGCAGCCCGGGCCAAGGCGGAGCAGTCCTTGCAGGGGTGGCTGGCCCAGCCCCTCACGCAGGATGCCGCCGTGCGCATCGCCTTGCTCAACAACCCCGGCCTGCAGGCGCGGCTGGCTGCCCTGGGCGTGGCGGATGCCGAACGCGTGCAGGCCATCACGCTGCCCAACCCACACCTGGCCCTGGGGCGCTTCACCAACAGCCAGGAGCGTGAAATCGAGCGCACCCTGGCCTTCAGCCTGCTGGATCTCATCACCCTGCCATGGCGCAGCCAGCGCCAGGAAGAGCGCATGCAGATCGCCACGCTGCAAGCCGCGCAGGAGGTGGTGGCGCTGGCCGCCGACACACGGCGCGCCTGGCTGCGCGCCGTGGCTGCCGAACAGGTCAGCGCCACGCACGACCGCATGGTGCAAGCCGCAGAAGCCGGGGCCGAACTGGCCCGCCGCATGGCGCGCGTAGGCAACTGGAGCCGCCTGCAGCACGCCCGTGAACAGGCGGTGCTGCAAG
The DNA here is from genome assembly GCF_058809075.1 of Acidovorax sp. GW821-FHT11A03. Lineage (NCBI taxonomy): Bacteria > Pseudomonadati > Pseudomonadota > Betaproteobacteria > Burkholderiales > Comamonadaceae > Acidovorax > Acidovorax sp. GW821-FHT11A03. Next base: position 545,067 of record NZ_JBXASG010000003.1, on the reverse strand, counting down.
AGGCCATCCGCCTGCGTTCCCGCGCCCGGCTTGCCGCCGCCACCGAGCGCGAACAGCTCAACCGCCGCATGGGCCTGTGGGGACTGCAGGCGCAGTACCGCCTGGCGGACGCGCTTCCACCCCTTCCAGACGGCGCCTTGCCCGCGGACGGCATCGAATCCATCGCATTGCGCGAGCGGCTGGATGTGCAGGCCGCACGCCGCCAGCTCGACACCCAGGCGGTCCGCCAGGGCTGGAGCCGCGCGGGGGCCGTGTTTGGCGACGTGGGCCTGGCCTACAGCCGCAACACCGCCGCCGAGCGCGGCTCCGGCCACCGCGAGATCACGCGCGGCTGGGAGATCGATGCGCCCCTTCCCCTGTTCGACTGGGGCGGTGCCGCCCGCACCCGGGCCCAGGCCCAGGTGGAGCAAAGCGCTGCCCAGCTGCAGGAGACCGCCGTGCGCGCCCGTGGCGAAGTGCGCGCCGCGTGGCTCACCTACCGCACCGCGCTCGACCTGGCGCGCCAGCAGCGCGACGAGGTGGTGCCCCTGCGCCAGCTCATCACCCAGGAGACCACCCTGCGCTACAACGGCATGCTCGCCAGCGTTTGGGAATTGCTGGCCGAGGCGCGCGCCAGCACGCAGTCGGTGGCCAACGCCATCGAAGCCCAGCGCGATTTCTGGCTGGCCGAGACCGACCTGCAGCTCACCCTCACCGGCACGTCGCCGGGCGCGCTGCAAGACCTGGCAGCCAGCGCTGCCCCCTCCTCATCCCCACAAGGCCACTGACATGCAAAGACGCCATTTCTTCTCCGGCGCCGCCACGGCCGTGGCCGCTGTTTCCGTCAGCCGCGCGGCCCTGGCCGCCTTGCCCGAGCCCGCCATGCAAAGCAGCGCCGATACGTCCGCGCCGCTGCACCCGACCACGGGCCGCCCCTACAACCCCGTGGTCACCCTCAACGGCTGGACCACCCCCTGGCGCATGAACGCGGGCGTCAAGGAGTTCCACCTGGTGGCCGAACCCGTGGTGCGCGAGGTCGCGCCGGGCTTCGTCGTCAACATGTGGGGCTACAACGGGCAGAGCCCCGGCCCCACCATCGAGGTGGTGGAGGGCGACCGCGTGCGCATCTTCGTCACCAACCGGCTGCCCGAGCACACCACCATCCACTGGCACGGCCAGCGCCTGCCCAACGGCATGGACGGCGTGGGCGGGCTCAACCAGAACGCCATCCAGCCGGGCAAGACCTTTGTCTACGAATTCACGGCACGCCGCCCGGGCACCTTCATGTACCACCCGCATGCGGACGAAATGGTGCAGATGGCCATGGGCATGATGGGCCTGTGGATCACGCACCCGAAGGCGGCGCACCCGCACATCGCCCCCGTGCAGCGCGACTATGCCTTCCTGCTCAACGCGTTCGACGTGGAGCCTGGCAGCCGCACGCCCAAGGTCAACACCATGCTGGACCACAACATCTGGTGCTGGAACAGCCGGGTGTTCCCCGCCATCAGCCCGCTGGTGGCGCGCCAGGGCGAGCGCGTGCGCATCCGCGTGGGCAACCTCACCATGACCAACCACCCCATCCACCTGCATGGGCACGAGTTCGAGGTGACCGGCACCGACGGCGGCCCCGTGCCCAAAAGCGCGCGCTGGCCCGAGGTGACCACCGACGTGGCCGTGGGCCAGATGCGCCAGATCGAGCTCATCGCCGACGAGCCCGGCGACTGGGCATTGCACTGCCACAAGAGCCACCACACCATGGGTGCCATGGGGCACGACGTGCCCACCATGATCGGCGTTCAGCACGAGGGCCTTGTCGGCAAGATCCAGAAGATCGTGCCCGACTACATGGTGATGGGCGAGCGCGGCATGGCCGACATGGGTGCGATGGAAATGCCCCTGCCCGACAACACCTTCCCCATGATGACCGGCACCGGCCCCTATGGCCCGCTGGAGATGGGCGGCATGTTCACCACCTTCAAGGTGCGCGCCGGCCAGGCGGCGGGCGACTACCGGGACCCGGGCGACTACCAGCAGCCGCCCGGCACCCAGGCCCAGGAATGGAACGGCCTCGCGGCCAGCACCCCGCACCCGCCCCGCGGCGACACGCCAGGCACCGCAACCGGCGCGGCCTCCGCGCGCAAGCCCGCGGCCAGCGGACATCGGCACTGACATCCACGGCCAGCACCTCCCCCATTGAAAAGGAATCATCCATCATGAAAACTATCAAATTCATAGCAGCCATCGCTTTACTGGCATCCGCAACCAGCAGTTTTTCCCATGAAAACATGCCGCACCCCGGGGCCCGCGCAGCGGCGGTGAAGGAACAGAAGGCATGGGGCATCGCGGGCGACACCCAGGCCGTGGCCCGCACCATCACCCTGCGCATGACGGACGACATGCGCTTTACCCCCAGCCACATCGAAGTGCGCGAGGGTGAAACCGTGCGGCTGCGCGCCGAGAACAAGGGCCAGGTGCTGCACGAGGTCGTGATCGGCACCAAGGCCGACCTGGACGCACACGCCGAGATGATGGCCAAACACCCCGGCATGGAGCACGACGAGCCCTACATGGCCCATGTGGGCGCGGGCAAGAAAGGCGACATCGTGTGGCAGTTCAACCGCGCGGGCCAGTTCGACTTTGCCTGCCTCATCGCGGGCCACTACCAGGCGGGCATGACCGGCACCATCACCGTGCTGCCCCGCAAGCCGTGATACCGCCCCGCACCCCAGGAGAACCCATGAACCGATACACCACGGCCGCGCACGGCGCCGCCCTGCCCCAAGCCACGGGCACGACAACATCCGCAGGCCAGTCCAGCCGCCGCCAGTGGCTGGCCACCACGCTGCCCCTGCTGGGTACCGCGCTGGCAACCGCCACGCTGCCGGGGCTGGCCCGGGCCGCTACGGGCACCGCCACCCCGATGGAAGTGTGGAAAGACCCCAGTTGCGGCTGCTGCAAGGACTGGGTGGACCACATGCAAGCCAGCGGCTTCAAGGTGACGGTGCACGAGACCGGCAACAACGCTGTGCGCGCCCGCCTCGGCCTGCCGCCAAAGCTGGGCTCGTGCCACACCGCGCTGGTGGGCGGCTACCTCATCGAGGGGCACGTTCCCGCGAGCGATGTCCGCACTTTGCTGCGGCAAAAGCCCCCGGCCCTGGGGCTGGCCGTGCCGGGCATGCCCATCGGCTCGCCCGGCATGGATGGCGCCGCCTATGGCAACCGCCGCGACCCTTACGACGTGCTGCTGGTCGCCCGCGACGGCACCACCCGCGTCTTCAACAGCTACCACGCTACCACAGCGAAAGGCACCCCATGAAATCCTTGCAAGCCATCACCGCCTCCACCCTCCTTCCGGTCCTGGCCGCGCTCGCGCTGGCTGCAGCGGCGCAGCACGCCGTGGCCCAGGTGCCTGCGGCCGCCCCCGGCCAAGCAGCGTCCGCGCACGCCGGTGGTCAGGATGCGCTCAGCGAAGGCGAGATCACCCGCTGGGACGCGCGCACGCTGCGCGTCACCCTTCGCCACGGAGAGATAAAAAACCTGGACATGCCACCCATGACCATGGTCTTTCGCGTGCAGGACGCCAGCGTGGTGGGCGACCTGAAACCCGGCGACAAGGTGCGTTTCAGGGCCGAACAGGTGGGCGGGGCCTACCACGTCACGCGCCTCGAAAAAGCGCCCTGACAGGATCGCCCGGAGCCCTGACACCGCGCAAGGACAGCGCGGTGCCCGGGCACATAATCAAAGCCATGAGTTCATCCCCCCACGTCCTGGCCGGCAGCGCCGGCAGCATCACCCGTGTGGCCGGCATCGAAGTCGGCCACTTCACAGAAACCCGTCGCCCCACGGGCTGCACCGTCATCATCACCCGCGAGGGCGCGGTGGCAGGCGTGGACGTGCGCGGCGCCGCGCCCGGCACGCGCGAGACGGATCTGCTCGACCCGTCGAATCTGGTGGACAAGGTGCACGCCATCATGCTGGCCGGGGGCAGTGCCTGGGGGCTGGATGCCGCCACCGGCGCCGTGCGCTGGCTCGAAGAGCGCGGCATCGGCTTCGACGTGGCGGTGGGTCGCCTGCCCATCGTGCCCGCCGCCGTGCTGTTCGATCTGCTGGTGGGAGACATGCGCATCCGCCCGGATGCCGAGGCGGGGTATGCGGCGTGCGATGCGGCCTCCACCGCAGACCCCGCGGAAGGCAATGTGGGCGCTGGCACCGGCGCGGCCCTGGGCAAGATCTTCGGCATCCAGCGCGCCATGAAGGGCGGCATCGGCACCGCTTCGGTCACGGTCGATGGCGTGACCGTGGGGGCCCTCATTGCCTGCAATGCGCTGGGCGACGTGGTGGACCCGGACACCGCCCAGGTGATCGCCGGCGCCCGCACCGACGACGGCCTGCGCCTGCGCGACACCCGCCGCGCCCTGCTGCGCGGCGACCCGCCACAGCCGCTGCTGGCGGGCACCAACACCACCATCGGCGTGGTCGCCACCGACGCCGCCATCACCAAGGTCCAGGCCCATCGCCTGGCCGTTGCCGCCCATGACGGGCTGGCCCGCAGCATCAACCCCGTGCACACCATGTCGGATGGCGACACGATCTTCAGCCTGGGCACCGGCCGCGCCAACAAGAGCCTGGGCATGATGGTCCTGGCCACCATGGCCGCGGAAGCCACGGCCATCGCCACGGCGCGGGCAGCACGGGCAGCACGCGCGATCACCACGGCGGAGGGACTGCACCTGCCCTGGGCGGGCGACCTGGGATGACGCCTCCCTGATCCCTGACCGGCCACGCCTGCCCGGTTGACGCCGATGCAGGCACTGCCGCTGGGGCTTTCCGCGCGGGCCACCGCACGGCAGGCCAGCGCCGAAGAAGGCGTGCGCCTTGCCCCCCGCCGGCCCGGCGCAACGGCGCCCCTCGCCAGAGGATTCCAGGCACGGCGGCTGGAACAGCCGACACGGCAAGCCCCCCGGAAGCCCCTATGATGCATACGCCGGACGGCCCCCATGCGCCGGGCTTCCGGCAGCCGTGCAGTGCGGCCCGGCCGCGCGGCGGGCTTCGAGCACCACAGTTCCGATTGCAACGAGGAGAACCCATGAAAGACCCGACCCGTCTACGGCGCGCCTGGCTGCTGTGCCTGCCTCTCCTGGTGAACGCCCAGGCCGCGATGGCCCAGGACCAGTTCGTGGACCTGCAGTCGAACGGAGGCTATGCCTCCTACCGCCTGCCGGACGACACCACCCAGGTGGACCTGAGCGAACAGACGCAAGGCGCCTGCCGCTTCAACAGAACCTGGGGCTATGACCTGACCCGCCGCGAGCTGTGGACCAACGGCGGCTGCGGCGGCCGCTTCAAGGTCACCCGGGCCTACGCGTCCGGCAACAACCAGAGCGGCTCCAATGCCGGCGCGGCCGTGGCTGCCGTCGCCGCCATCGCAGGCATTGCCCTGCTGGCCAACCACAACCGGCATGACGACGACCGGAGGCCCGAGTACCCGGACTATCCCGACTACGGTGGCCGTGGCGGCGAGATCCGTGTGGACGGCCGCCTGTGCCTGGACGTGACCAAGGGCAACATCCGGCCTGGCACCCCGCTGCAGGTGTATGACTGCAACGGCACGGCATCCCAGCGCTTCAGCGTGGGCCGGAGCGGCGAAATCCGCGTGCGTGACCTGTGCGTGGATGTGGACCGTGGCGATCCACGCGACGGCGCGCGCGTGGTGCTGTGGTCGTGCTCCGGCTCCCGCAGCCAGAGCTGGTCCACACGGGGTGGGCAGATCGTGAGCCAGCTCAATGGCAAGTGCCTGGACGTGGAAGACGGCCGGGTCCGCCAGGGAGCGCCCACCATGGTGTGGCCATGCAACCGCAGCCCCAGCCAGCGCTGGTGGTGGTAAGGAGCCCGAGATGACGACGATGACGAATCCCGCCCTTCGCCTTCTTGGCGCTGCCGCCTGCACGCTGACGCTGGTGGCAGCGGGCCACGCAGCCGACACCCCCGTGTCCTCGCCCGCCACGCCGCCCAGGCCTGCCGCTGCCGGCCAGAAACCCGCACCCAAGCCCCTCGCCAACCGGCTCCAGGCCATCTGCTCCTCCGCCGATCTCAACCACGATGGCAGCGTCTCGCTGGATGAGTTTCACCAGGACATCGTGCGCAGCTGGCACAGCCTGGGCCCTGACGCGGACGGCTATGTCCCGCTCTCCGGCCTGGCGAACGTGCCCCGCATGGGCAAGGGCCGGTTGAAGCGGCTGGCGGCCACCGACAAGGACGGTGACGGCAGGCTTTCGTTCAAGGAGGTTGTGGAAACCCGCATGGCCTACTTCGAAGCCGCGGACACGGACCAGAATGACGAGCTGTCGCTGCAGGAATGCGTGGCCTACGAGCGCCAGCGGCGCAGCAGCAAGCCGTAGATGCCGTGCGAGCCCCGGGATGCGGCGTAGGCTACGGCGCCTCGGACGCTTCCCGCATCCTGGCCATGATCGCCTCGATGTAGGGATCATGCAGCCCGTGCTCCCGCAGCGCACGATCAAGCGCCAGCACGTAGTCAATATTGGGGCCAAACACGCCACGGGCGCGGGCGACCAGCCGTGCCACGGTGGAGGCTGACGCGTCCTGCTCGTGCTGTGGGTGCTCGGTGTTGGCCACGAAAGTAATGGCATGGACCGTACCGCCCCCGGCCAGCTGCACCGGCAACCACCGCGGCACATAGCTGCCGCCCGTCATCTCGCGCGTCCACAGCAGGCGGACTTCGTCGCGGGCCGTGGGTGTGGCAAGCCTCAGCGCCACCCCCTGGACCTCGCCGCCGGACAGCAGGGAGAGCACGCGGCCAGGCTGCCCGGGACTGCCCCGCCCCGAGATGGAGCGCAGGCAGAAGCTGCGGTGCCAGCCCCGCAGCGTGGCCGTGCGCTGTTCTTCGAAGACCATGAGCGGGTTCCAGATGAGCGAGCCATACCCAAAGACCCAGACAGGACCGCCGGGGCGCTGGGCCCAGGTCTCTGCAAAGGACTGATCGAGCCGTGCATCCGTCCATGAAGCATGTTCCGGAATGGCCAGGTGGCTGCGAAAGCTGCCGTTGCCGAGGTTCTCGCGGGTCAGGATCGTCATGGGAGCGACGGCGCCAGGGTGGGCACGGAAGATGAAGCAACAGACAGTTTGCCATGCCGCCCCCGTCCCGCGCACGGGGCCGCAGGGGCGGGGCCCGGCGCATACCGCACCAACGGATACGTTTGCTCCCCTGGCGCGGCCGCGCATGCACGGATAATCAGCGTGCCCCGGCCCCGCAGGGAGCATCGCCAGCACCGCGGCCGGCCATCCGCCCTGATTCAACCGCCTCCGGCGTGATACCCGTACCCGCGCCCTTCTCGCAGCCCCCGCCGTCCACCCTTTGCACTCCACACCGATCACATGTCCCAGGCCTTTCGCAACACCCTGCTTTCCCTGCGCGACCTGATCGTGTCGGCCGGCCCGCTTGCCTTTCTGGCGGTGGGGCTGCTGATGGTGGCGTACTGGTGGCTCAACCCCAACCCGCCCAAGACGGTGACGCTGGCCACCGGCCCCGGTCAGAGTGCGTATGAAGAGTTTGGCAAGCGTTACCAGAAAGCGCTGGCGGTGGACGGCATCGAGGTCGTGCTGCTGCCCAGCGACGGGTCCTCGCACAACCTCCAGCTGCTGCGCGAGGGGAAGGCCGACGTGGCATTCGTGCAGGGCGGCACGGCCGAACTGCAGCCTGATGATGCGGACGCGCTGGTATCGCTGGGCAGCCTGTTTGTAGAGCCCGTGTGGCTGTTCTACCGGACGGAATCCGCCGAGCGTGCCTACAACGTACCCAGGCTCGACAGCCTGCGCCAGCTGCGCGGCTGGCGTGTGAATGTGGGGTCCGAAGGCAGTGGCGTGCCCAAGCTGATGGAACGCCTGCTCGACGCGAACAAGGTGGAGCCCGGCGCGGTGAAGATGTCGCGGCTGGAGCAGACACCTGCCACCATGGATTTTCTGGCGGGCAAGCTCGATGCGCTGGTTTTTGCCTCCGCCCCTGAATCGCTGATGGTGCAGATGCTGCTGCAGACGCCCGGCGTGCAACTGCTCGACTTCGCCCAGCATGAGGCCTATGCGAGGCGCTTTCCGTTCCTGACGCCGGTGACCCTGCCACGTGGCGTGGTGGACCTGGCCGCCAATGTGCCCACACGGGACGTGCGCCTGGTCGCCTCCACCACCTCGCTGCTGGCGCGCGAGGGCACGCACCCCGCTTTGCTGACCCTGTTCGCACAGAACGCGCAGAAGCTGCACGGCGGCTCGGGCTGGTTCAACCGCGCACGGGAGTTCCCCAACTCGCGCAGCAGCGAACTGCCCATCGCCAAGGAAGGCGACCGTGCCATGAACGAGCCCGTCCCCATGCTGCAGCGCTACCTGCCGTTCTGGATGGCCAATCTGATTGAGCGCATGTGGCTCGTGCTGGGCATCCTGCTGGCGATCATGCTGCCACTGTCGCGCATCGTGCCGCCGCTGTACCAGTTCCGGGTGCGTTCACGCGTGTTCCGCTGGTATGGCCGGCTTCGCGAGATCGAGAACGACATGGAAGCGGGCAAGGCGGATTCGGCCGAACTCCTCAAGGCCCTGAACACGCTGGAGGCACAGGCCGAAAAGGTGAGCGTGCCGCTGTCCTACGCCGACGAGCTGTACGCGCTGCGCAACCATATTCACCTGGTGCGCAAGAAGCTGCTGCGCGCATGACCCCCGGGACTTGACCCGTGTGGCGGGGAAAGGAGCCCCGGCGCAGCCGCTGGGCCAGTGCCTGGAATGCCGCCGGAACCGGGGCCGGTTGGTTTCTAGCGCGTCTTGGAAGAGGAAGACCTGGAGCCCGACGTCGACCCGGATCCGCCCGAACCCTTGCGGGCCGCTCCTGCGGCGACGGCATCCAGGGCACGGGTGGTGGCCGGCAGGGTTGGCACGACGCGCAACGAACCCTCCGCGGCCAGCTTGTCGCGCATGCGCCGCGTCATGGACTGCGTGCTCGCATCGGGCGCCGTGAACAGGAACAGCGTGCCATGCGGACTGGCCCAGGTGAGCTGGGTGCGCACCAGCCGGCCATTGGTGATGAGTTCGACCCAGGCACCGATCACGAAATCGGCATAGGGATCGGGGGCTGCCTCGACAGGCGCCTGTGCGCTGTCCTCCGGTGCCGGGGCGGAGGATGCGGCTTCGGCAGGCTGCGGCGCCGGCGGCGGAGCATCGGCCTCGGGCTCTGGCGCTGCCTCTGGCTGAGGCGCTGCCGCCACGGGGGCGGGCGCAGGCTTTTCAAAGGCAGACTGGTGCAGGCCCACCAGCCGCTGCAAGAAGGCGCTGGTCTGGACGGCAGGGTAGTTGACGGTCTTGAGCCCTTTGCGCAGCTTGGCCAGCAAGCCGGGAATCGCCTCATTCAGGCGGTCAGGCTCCTTGCGCGTCAGGTCTGGCTGCGAACTCCACAGCAGCACTGGAACCAGCGCCAGATAGCCACCAGGATCTTCATCCCGGCTGTCGTCCGCCTTCAATACCTGCGCCAGCGCGATCACATCGGCCCAGGGACCTGCCGCAAAATCGAGCACGTCGGCAGGGACATTCTCCAGATCCGGCAGCTTGCGGATGTCCGCCGCAATCTTCTCGGCCAGCATTTCGCGCTGTTCGGCATGCAACAGGGCTTTCTGCTGCGCCTCCTGGTGGGCCTTGATCTTCTGCTCCTGCGCCTCCCAGGCGGATTGCAGGGCCTTGAGCACCGTGTCGAAGGGCCCCGCATCCTTGATTTCGTTGGTGGTGAGGTGCTCCACCGCCCCATTGAGCAGGCGCATGAAGCGGCTGAACCCGGGCGTGGATTCCGCGGTGAAAGCGAGGCTGCGCTGCGTCAGCTCGTCGAGCAGGCGCCGGGCGGGATGGGTTCCGTCGGAGAAGAACCGCCCATCGTGCCGCACCAGTTGCTTGAGCGCAGGCTCCAGACTCTTCACGGCCTGCTGGACCTGCGGCAGCAGGCGGGAGTCTTGCGCAATGTTCTCCATCATGCGGCCGACCACTTCGATGGCCATGGCCGTGGACTGCGTGGCGGCCTCCATCGGCATGGCCGCATAGACCACCGGCGCCACCCCGGGGCCCCGCCATCCCGACAGCGGGGCCGACAGCGAAGCCGACTGGCTGCCACTTGCAAGGCGGCCCACCAGGCGTTCAAGCTGGGCCATGTCCTCGATGGCCTCCGCCGCGGCGCCCGCAGGGAAATAGCCACCGCCATGGGGCATCGCCTGTGCTCCGGCCACGGCGCCCCCCACTTGAGGCGACGCCACCCACGCAGGCTGCAGCGCCACCGGCTGCGAGGGCATCGCCGCCCCGTACGCACGCGGATCGAAGGGGTCGCCACCCGCCAGCATCTGGCGCAGGATGCCCACGGTCAACAGGGCCTCTTCCGCGGCGGGCGCCATGGGCGACTGCATGGAATCGCCGCTCCAGCCGGTCGACGGGCCGATTCCCCGGCCATAGCCGGTGGTGCCATAGTCTCCCATCGGTGCTGCCATGGAGTTTCCGTAGCCGGAATACCCCCCGCCATAGCCCGTCCCCATGCCGGTGTTCATGCCAGGGCCGCCGTATCCTCCGCCGCGCCCCGAGTTTCCGGAAGGCGTGCCCAGCACCGCATAGCCGACCGGCTGCACGCCGTGCTCTCTCAGGCTCGCAGCGGTTTTCTTGTATTCATCGACCAGGAGCTTGCCCAGCAGATCGCGCATGTGCTGCATCCACAGCTGGCGCACCTCGGGCGAGACACCGGTGTCGCCCACGACCTGCTGGAGGGCGCGGATGTAGCTTTCAGGGCGCAAGGGGTTGCGCTCGGGCTGCACGCTGCGCAGGCCTTGCGCCGAACTGACCAGGGTATTGAGTTCGGCCAGCACCGCGTCGGTGGCGTGCAGTGCCGACTGCTGCGCCTTGGAGAGTTCCACCTGCGCCTGCATCTCGCTCTCATCCATGAGCGAGAGTTCGCCGAAGTCCATGCCCGTGTCTTCCGCCGAACTGCGGCCTTTGGCGATGCCCGGCCCTTCGGCGAAGATCTCCAGCAAGGCCATGGGGTAGCCCTTGACCAGCGCAGCCTCATGCTGGTTCAGCAGCCGCAGGCTGTCGCTGACTAGGTTGCGCTGCTGGATGTTGCGGTTGGCCGACTCTTCCTCCGTCAAGGCCGCCTGCGTGACCTTGACCAGTTGCTGCATCAGCGCCTCGCCCCCGCGCACGGCGTTGACGACACAGGCACGGAAAACGGTTCTCGAGCGAGACGCAGTCTGGGACATGGTGGGGGAAGGAATCGGACGACAAGTTTCCAGATGCAATGCTACTTGACCTGACGCCTTATTTGAGGGCTTTGAAACGCATCCGCTTGGGCTTTGCACCCTCTTCACCCAGGCGTTTCTTCTTGTCCGCCTCGTATTCCTGGTAATTGCCGTCAAAGAACGTCCACTGGCTGTCACCTTCGGCGGCCAGGATGTGCGTGGCGATCCGGTCCAGGAACCAGCGATCGTGGCTGATTACCAACATCGTGCCGGCGAATTCCAGCAGCGCATCTTCCAGAGCCCGCAAAGTTTCCACGTCCAGATCGTTGGACGGCTCATCGAGCATCAGCACGTTGCCGCCAGCAATCAGCGTCTTGGCCAGGTGCAGGCGGCCGCGTTCGCCGCCGGAAAGCATGCCGACCTTCTTTTGCTGGTCGCCGCCATTGAAGTTGAACCGGCCACAGTAGGCGCGGCTCGCCATCTGGAACTTGCCGACATTGAGAATGTCAAGTCCGCCGGACACGTCTTCCCACACCGTCTTGTCGTTGGACAGGTCATCGCGGTGCTGGTCCACGAAGGCCATCTTGACGGTGGAGCCAATGACGACTTCGCCCGAATCCGGCTTTTCCTTGCCAGCAATCAGCTTGAACAGCGTGGATTTACCTGCGCCATTGGGGCCGATGATGCCGACGATGGCGCCCGCGGGAATGTTGAAGCTCAGGTTGTCGATCAGCACCCGGTCGCCAAAGGACTTGGTGACGTTCTTGAACTCGATCACCTGGCTGCCCAGGCGGTCGGCCACGGGAATGAAGATTTCGTTCGTTTCGTTGCGCTTTTGGTATTCGTAGTCGCTCAATTCCTCGAAGCGGGCCAGGCGGGCCTTGCTCTTGGCCTGGCGGGCCTTGGGGTTCTGGCGCGACCATTCCAGTTCCTTCTTCAGGGCCTTGGCACGGGCTTCTTCGCCCTTTTGCTCGGCTTCCAGGCGTGCGCCCTTTTGCGTGAGCCAGTCGGAGTAATTGCCCTTGTAGGGAATGCCGGAGCCACGGTCCAGTTCCAGGATCCACTCGGCCGCGTTGTCCAGGAAGTAGCGATCATGGGTGATGGCCACCACGGTGCCGGAGTAGCGCTGCAGGAACTGCTCCAGCCAGTCCACGGATTCCGCGTCCAAGTGGTTGGTGGGTTCGTCGAGCAGCAGCATGTCGGGCTTGGAGAGCAGCAGGCGGCACAGGGCCACGCGGCGCTTCTCACCACCAGAAAGCACGCCGATGTTGGCATCCCACGGGGGCAGGCGCAGCGCGTCGGCGGCAATTTCAAGCTGGTGCTCGGAGTCGGTGCCGGCGGTGGCGATGATGGCCTCCAGCTCGGCCTGTTCGGCGGCCAGCGCATCAAAGTCGGCGTCTTCGGCGCCGTAGGCGGTGTAGACCTCCTCCAGGCGGGCCTTGGCGGCAAATAGCTTGCCCATGCCCGCTTCCACGCTCTCCCGCACGGTTTGCGTGGGATCCAGCTGGGGCTCCTGGGGCAGGTAGCCGATGTTCAGGCCCGCCATGGGAATGGCTTCGCCCTCGATTTCCTTGTCCAGGCCCGCCATGATTTTCAGGAGGGTGGACTTGCCCGAACCGTTGGTTCCCAGCACGCCGATCTTGGCGCCCGGGAAGAAGCTCAGGGAGATGTCTTTCAAGATCTGCCGCTTGGGCGGCACGATCTTGCCGACGCGGTTCATGGAGAAAACGTATTGGGCCATTGAATGTCAAACCTGCAAAAGTGAGCAGAAATTCTGCGTGCAAACCGAGATTATCGGGCCATGCGACAATACCCACCGTAGCGGGCTCCAGTTGCCCGTCACATCAGCACACTGCTGGGGACGAAAGAAGCAACGCTTCCGGGCTCCCAATCCTGAACCTCATCAGCCTGAGACTGGCTCGGCAACCCCCCGGTTGCACGACAGGTTGATACCCAGCGCCCCGGACGGGCGCAATCAACGACATGACATTTGACGAACTGAACCTGGCTCCTGCCATCCTGAAGGCCGTGCACGAAACGGGCTATGAAACCCCCACGCCCATCCAGGCCCAGGCCATCCCCGCCGTTCTGGAAGGCCACGATCTTCTGGCCGGCGCGCAGACTGGCACCGGCAAGACCGCCGCGTTCACCCTGCCCATGCTGCACCGCCTCTCGCAAAGCGCCGCACCCAAGAACAAGTTCGGCGGCAAGGGCATCCGCGCCCTGGTGCTGACCCCCACCCGCGAACTCGCCGCCCAGGTGGAAGAGTCCGTGCGCGAATACGGCAAGTACCTCGACATCAACTCCACCGTGGTCTTCGGCGGCGTGGGCATGAACCCGCAGATCGACCGCATCAAGCGCGGCGTGGACATCCTGGTGGCCACCCCGGGCCGCCTGCTGGACCTGCAGCAGCAGGGTTTCCTGGACCTGTCGACCGTGCAGGTCCTGGTGCTTGATGAAGCCGACCGCATGCTGGACATGGGTTTCATCCACGACGTGAAGAAGGTGCTGGCCCTGGTGCCCAAGGACAAGCAGAGCCTGCTGTTCTCCGCCACGTTCAGCGACGAGATCCGCGAGCTGGCGGGCACGCTGCTCAAGAACCCGCAGAGCATCCAGGTCACCCCGCGCAACACGACCGTGCAGCGCATCTCGCAGGTGATCCACCCCGTGGGCCGCGGCAAGAAGAAGCAGGTGCTGCTGCACATCATCCAGCAGCACAACTGGAGCCAGGTGCTGGTGTTCACGCGCACCAAGTTCGGCGCCAACAACGTGGCCGAGTTCCTGACCAAGAACGGCGTGCAGGCCATGGCCCTGCACGGCAACAAGAGCCAGAGCGCCCGCACGCAGGCCCTGGCCGGCTTCAAGAGCGGTGATATCCGCGCCCTGGTGGCCACCGACATTGCCGCGCGCGGCATCGACATCGACGACCTGCCCCACGTCGTCAACTATGAAATCCCCAACGTCTCGGAAGACTACGTGCACCGCATCGGCCGCACGGGCCGCGCTGGCGCCACCGGCGAAGCCGTGAGCCTGGTCTGCATGGACGAAGAGGGCTTCATGATGGACATCGAGCGCTTCACCAAGCAGCAGATCCCGGTGCAGATCATCGAAGGCTTTGGGCCCGAGCCAGGCGAGAAGGCCGAGCCCATCGCCATGGGCCGCCAGACCATCTGGGGCGGCGCCGGCAAGCCCCCGAGCCGCGAAGTGATGCAGGCCGCCGCCAAGGCGGCGCGCAGCGAAATGATGGAACGCATCCGCACCAACAAGGCAGGCCAGGGTGCTGGCGGCGGTGACCGTGGCCCCCGCCCAGCCGGCGGTGGCAATGGCGGCGGCCGTGGCGGCCGCGCCGGTGGTGGCGCAGCAGCAGGCAGCGGCGGTGGCAGCAACAGCCCGCGCGGCGCCCGTGCCGGCGGTGGTGGCGGCCAGGGCGGCGGCGCACGCACTGGTGGCCAGGCCCCTGCACGCGGCCGCTCCGGCGGCGGCGGCGGTGGTGGTGGCTACGAAGGCGGCAACCGCTATGACGACTCGCAACCTCCACGCGCCAATGCCCACCTGGGCACGCACATGGGCCACGCCAACCCGGGCCACCGCAGTTCCGGCCATGCCGGCGGCGGCGCGGGCGGCCAGCCTGATCCGATGCGCACCAGCGTGGACAGCATGGGCGGCGGCGGTCGCCGTGGTGGTGGCGGTTATCGTGGCGGCAACGGTGGAGGTGGCGGCTATGGCGGAGGCACGGGTGGTTCTGGTGGCCGGGGCAACGGGTCTCGTGGGCCAGGCGGTTCTCGCGGATCTTTTAACCGCTGAGACGGATGAGGCAGGGGGCGCTCCAGGCGCCCCCCGCGTGGCAGCCGTGCATGTGCTGCACGCCAAGGGACGGCGCGCGCCAGCCACGAGCCACCCCCGCCTGCACTTGCACGCGGTGGACTTTGCCGCCCTGCCCGCCCTGCCGCCCATTGACGAGGTCTACATCACGCTGGGCACGACCATGGCTGCCGCGGGCAGCCAGAGTACTTTTCGCGCCGTGGACCATGACGCCGTGCTGGCCACCGCCCGCGCAGCGCGTGCCGCCGGGGCCACCCGCTGCGGCGTGGTCACCGCCATGGGCGCCAACGCGCAGTCGGGCATCTTCTACAACCGCGTCAAGGGCGAGGTCGAGCGCGACCTTCAGAGCCTGGGCTTTGCCACGCTGGTGATCGCGCGCCCTTCCCTGCTCATCGGGGAACGCCAGGCCCTGCAACAGGCAGCGCGCCCCGCCGAATCCATCTCCATCAAGTTGTTCAGGTGGCTGGATCCGGTCATTCCCGCCAAGTACCGCGCCCGTCCGGGCACCGATGTGGCGCGGGCGCTCGTGCGGGCCGTGCGGTCAGGCCCTGCCGGACTGCATGTGCTGGCGGGCGACGCGCTGCGGGCCTTCTGACCCTGCCAGCCGGTGCGGACCGCAGCCACGGCATCCTTGTGCGATGCTCTGCCCATGCGCCCCAACGACCCACCCCAGCCCCTGGCCACCCTGATGGTGGCCACCTGCAACGTGCTCAACCTGGCCAACCCGGGCCGCCTGTTCTATGAGAACCAGGATCCGTACACCCAGGCCGAGTTTGATCGCAAGCTCACCTGGCTGGGCGACCGCTTCCGCATGCTCAATGCCGATGTGCTGGCGGTGCAGGAGGTATGGGACGACGCGGCCTTCAAGGGGGCCATCGGCCGCAGCGGCCTGCGCTACGACTTCGTGGCCGTGCCCGGGGCGGAGAACGACGCCACGCATGGCGGCGCACAGGGCACGCCACGCGTGGGCATCGCCACGAGGCTCAAGGTGGAAGCCTTGCAGTCGTTCCCGGAATTCCCGCCGGGCTTTCACGTGGATGTACCAGGGCTGGCGGTGCATGCGCGCTTTGAGCGGCCGCCACTGGTCCTGACGCTGCGCATGAAGCATGGTCAGCGCCTGAATGTGCTGACCGCGCACCTCAAGTCCAAACGCCCCAAATTCCTGCAGGATGCGCAGGGCAACCCGACGGAAGACCGGGACGACCGCAAGGTGATGGCATTGGCCTCCCTGCGTTCCTTGATCATGCGGGGCGCCGAGGCCATGGCGCTGCGCTGCCTGGTGATCGATCTGCTGCACCGCACCAGCGTGCCGCTGGTGGTGATGGGAGATTTCAACGACACGCCCGACAGCGTGACAACGCAGCTCATCTGCGCCACGAACGAGATCGCCTACGACCGCTCCGCCCGCGATGTGGCCCTGTTCAATGCCTACGACCTGCAGGGCGACGCGGCGCTGAAGAAGGATGTGGCGTACTCGCACATCCACCAGGGCTCGCCCAGCGTGCTCGACCAGATCCTGGTGAGCGAGGAGTTCGTGCACAACGGCCGAAACAGCATCGGCGACGTGCGGCGGGTGGACTACTTCAATGACCACCTGCATGAAGGGCGCGACCGCACCCGTTCGGACCACGGGTTCGTGCGCGCGCTGCTGCGGCTGAAAATGATGCCGGCGACCACGGCTGCACCCGGGGCGCCAGCGGCCGCGCATGCGGCGGTGGAGCCTCCATCCAGCCCGCTCGCTTCCGGCCCGGGCATGTAAGCGCGGGCAGGGCACGCCGCGGCCCGGCGCGCATTCGGCGGTTGCGGGATGGCACGTGCCCGCTCGCAGGGGGTGGCGCTGAGCCCCCAGGGGCCGCGATCACCCAAGCTTGCGGCAAGGCGCCTTCGAGAGTCGCCGGTGAAACTGCGTGGAAAAGCGGCAATCCGGGTGTCAACCCTGTGTTTGCAACGGGATGTACGCTGACACGGTACTGCGGGGGCGGGCAGGTAACATCACCGTAACAAGCCGCCCGCGAGGCTCCCAATGGCAGAAACCACCATGACCATGCATTCCCCTTTTCTCCGCCACCCAACGGACGCCCCTGCCGCCCTGGTTGCGCCCGCCTTTTCGACAAGGCGGATGCCCTTGCGCGCGTCGGCGCTGCTGGTCGCCGTGCTGCTGACGGCCTGCTCCAGCACGCCCCTGCCCCCCTGGCCGTCCACCCCTGCCGCCAGGACCACCGCACCGGCCCCGCTGCCGCGTGTGCAGCAGGGCACCGTGGTGCCCACGCCGCTGGGCCAGGCATCGCAGGCGCAACGTCAGGGGGCCATCGCCAGCCCCCTGCCACCACCCGCCGCGCTGGTGGTCCAAAACGAAGGCCCCATGGCACCGCCCTATGGCGCAGCCGTGGCAGCCCGCTTCCCCGACCCCGCCGTGGCCTACAGCACGCCTGGCCTGGGCCCGGACCGCCGGGCTTTCACCACCAATGCCGAACTCGGCCAATGGCTGCTCTCGCTGGCTGAACCGGCCCCCCGCGGCCCCACGCGCACCAGGTTGCTCCATCTGGGCACGTCCCAACGCGGGGAGCCCATCCAGGGGCTGCTGGTCACCCGTGCCGCTGGCACCGAGCCCGCCAACCTGGACACGAGTGGCCGGCCGACGGTCGTTCTGGTCGGGCAACAGCATGGCGACGAACCTGCGGGCAGCGAGGCCCTGCTGGTGATCAGCCGCGAACTGGTGCAGGGGCTGCTCGAGCCCCTGCTCGACCGCATCAATGTGGTGGTGGTGCCCCGGGCCAATCCCGACGGCGCGGCCGTGGGTACGCGTGTCACGGCCAATGGCGTGGACATGAACCGCGACCACCTGCTGCTCAACACCCCGGAGGCCCGCGCGCTGGCCAAGGTGGTCAATGACTACCGCCCCATCCTCGTCGTGGACGCCCACGAATACACCGTGGTGGGCCGCTACCTGCAAAAATTCAATGCCATCCAGCGCTACGACGCACTGCTGCAATACACCACCACCGCCAACTACCCCGAGTTCCTGACCAAGGCCTCCCAGGAGTGGTACCACCAGCCGATGGTGGCAGCGCTCAAGGCGCAGGGCCTCACGAGCGACTGGTACTACACCACCTCGACCAATCCGGAGGACAAGCGCATCTCCATGGGCGGCACACAGCCCGACACGGGCCGCAACGTGAACGGCCTGAAGAACACGGTGAGCCTGCTGATCGAAACACGGGGCGTGGGCATCGGGCGCATGCACATCCAGCGCCGCGTGCATTCGCAGGTCACGGCCATCGCCAGCGCGCTGCGCAGCACGGCCGAGCGCGCCGGCAACCTGGAGCAGGTCCGCTCCTTTGTCGCGCGGGATGTGAGTGCCCTCGCCTGCCGCGACCAGGCCGTGATCGAGGCCGCCGCCACGCCCACCCAGCGGGAGCTGGACTTCCTCGACCCGGAGACAGGGGCAGACCGCCCCATCCGCGTGGACTGGAACTCCTCCCTCACCTTGCGCCCGACCAAGACCCGGGCCCGGCCCTGCGGCTACTGGCTTTCGGCCAGCTCCACCGCCGCCGTCGAGCGCCTGAGGCTGCTGGGCCTGCAGGTCATGCGCGTGGCCGAGCCGGGCTCCGCGCTGGCCGACATCTACCGTGAAACCGCCCGCGAGGCAGGCGACCGCCAGGATGTGATCGGCACCATCGCGGGTGGCACAGGAATCGTGCGTGTACAGGTGTCGCCCGTGCGCAGCGCCATCGACGTGCCCGCAGGCAGCTTCTACGTGCCGCTGAACCAGCCCCGCGCCAACCTGGCCCTTGCCGCGCTGGAGCCGGACACGCAAAACAGCTATTTCGCCAACCACCTGATCGAAGAGCTGGGGAACACGGCGCGCATCATGGCGCCTCCAGCACTGGTATTTGAAGAAACCGACTGATTTGCTATTCAATTCATAGCATTCAGCGCTTTCCACCAAAGCGCTACAGGCCTCAAAGACCAAGCTAGACCCGGCTGTGCAGCGATGCCGGGCTGGTGTGGCGTGCGAGGCGGGCCTCCGTGCGTTCCAGCACATGGCGGGCCATGGCCTGCGCCAGTGCCTCGTCGGCCAGGAACACCGTGCTGTCGCATTCCTGCGCCAGCCTGCGGGCCTCGTCCCCGCTATGGCTGCGCACCACGGTTTCGATGTGGGGATTGAGAGTGCGCGCGGTAGTGATGATCTGGCGCACATTGAGCGTGTCCGGTGTTGCGATCACCAGCATCGCGGCCCGTGCGATGTGGGCCTGGATCAGCACCGCGGGGTCCACGGCGTCGCCAAAGACCGCCGCAATGCCCGCTTCCCGCAATGACTCCACCAGTTCACGGTTCTGCTCCGCCACGACGAATGGAATGTCATTGGCAACCAGCACCTGTGCCACGCGGCGCCCCACCCTGCCATAGCCCACCAGCACCACCTGCCGAGCGAGATACCGGGCGTCGGTGCTCATGGGGAGCTCCGCGAGCGGATCGTCCCGCTGCTCCAGCCGCCGCGCCAGCTCCGAGCGAGCGCGCAGCCAGGTCTGCAAGGGAGCAATGGCATGGAACAGCATGGGGTTGAGCGCCATCGAAATCAGTGCCCCCGCCAGCACGAGGCTGGCCCCTTCAGGTGGCAGCAGCCCCAGCGAAGAACCCAGCGCCACCAGGATGAAGGAGAACTCCCCGATCTGGGCCAGGCTCGCGGACACCGTGAGGGCGGTATTGAGCGGATAGCGAAATGCCAGGACCAGCGCGGCAGCGGCCAGCGTCTTGCCCAGCATGATGATCGCCACCACCGCCAGCACCTGCACCGGGCGGTCCCACAGCACGGCCGGGTTGAAGAGCATGCCGACGGAGACAAAGAACAGCACGGCAAAAGCGTCGCGCAACGGCAGGGATTCTTGCGCGGCCCGGTGGCTGAACTCTGATTCACGCATCACCATGCCGGCAAAAAAGGCCCCCAGCGCAAACGAAACCCCAAACAGGGCCGCTGAGCCAAAGGCAATGCCCACGGCGGCCGCCACCACGCACAGCGTGAACAACTCCCGCGAGCCCGTGCGTGCCACCTGCCAGAGCACCCACGGAAACAGGCGGCGCCCCACCAGCAGCATCAACGCGACAAAGCCGCCCACCTGCAGCAGCGTCCATCCCAGGGCCTGCCACAGTGCCGCGCCATCCACATCCTTCGCCGCAGCGCCATCGGGTCCGCTGCCGCCCAGCCAGCCGGCAAGCGGCGGCAGCAAGACCAGCACCAGCACCATGGCCAGGTCTTCCACCACGAGCCAGCCCACGGCAATGCGGCCTGTGTGGCTGTCCAGAATACCCAGGCTTTCAAGGGCACGCAAAAGCACCACCGTGCTGGCCACCGACAGCGCGAGGCCAAACACCAGGGCACCGCCCAGCCCCCATCCCCACCAGGTGGCCAGCGCCATGCCGAGCGCGGTGGCCACCATCATCTGCACCACAGCCCCGGGCACGGCGATTTTTCGCACGGCCAGCAGATCCCCCAGGGAGAAATGCAGGCCGACGCCAAACATCAGCAGCATCACACCAATTTCTGCCAGCTGGCTGGCCATCGCTGCATCCGCCACAAAACCGGGTGTAAAAGGTCCGATCACCACCCCCGCCAGCAGATACCCGACCAGCGCGGGCAGCCGCAACCGCGCGGCCACGAAACCCAGCGCCAAAGCAAGCCCCAGCGCAGCAGCAATGGTGTGTATGAGCGTGACGCTGTGGGGCATGGTGTGGCCAGATCGAGGAAATGGATGGCGAGCGCGCGTGTCCTCGTTATAACCGCATCCGCCTTGCCCCTGCTACCACCGCATCAGCGCGGGCGGGTCTGTCCAGGGCAGCACTGGCCACGGGTTATGATCCACGCTCTGCGCAATCGCGCGGTTGCGGAAGATTTCCGCAAGGCAAGTAGGCCCCCGTGCGCCAAAAGCCCATCTCCATCTATCTGCCCGTAGCTCAACTGGATAGAGCAATAGCCTTCTAAGCTATAGGTCGGGGGTTCGAGTCCCTCCGGGCAGGCCAGCTTCCTTTACAGGCCAGGCGCTGTACCAAGCCCCTCTGCAAAAACCAGGGCACAGGCCACAAAGGCATCCATGCGGTTTCGCACCCACCTGCCCGGGCAGCTCCATGCCCCGGACAGCGGGAACCACTATCGGTTGGGCTGAGGAACTGCCGCGTAGTTCATGGCAATGGCCTGCACCACTGCTCCGATCAAGGCGCCATCTCCCGCGCTCTGGGGTAGAACCTCGCGCACGATCTGGACCGCGTACTCCAGTTGCTCCTTGGCAAGGGCTGCGGACATGGCGTTGCCACGCTTTTCACTGGGCGACGCATCGCGGATCACAAGGCTCATGGAAGACTCCGAAAAGGAATGAAGGCACAGTATGCGCTGTGCCACAAGATCTGCGGCAACCACTGAGGCCTTCAGCCACAAAGATGTCCCTCGCCTGGAGCACGCTGGTGACCGAGAGCTACGTTGCGGGCCTCAAAAGCAAAAAAGCGCTGCAACTATCGTTGCAGCGCTTTTGCATGTTTGGGGTGGCTGATGGGGCTCGAACCCACGACAACAGGAATCACAATCCTGGACTCTACCAACTGAGCTACAGCCACCGTAGCTTTGTATTATAGCCTGGGATTTTCATCCCACGGCCAATTTGATCAATTTTCTGCGGTAGCTTGTGCCAGGGCGGACGGACGAGGCGCCTTGATCTCTGCCTTGAAGCGCTTTTTCAGCATCTCGTAGTACGCCTGGCCCTCGGCCGATGCCCACCATTGCAGGTATTGCTGACGTTCTTGCTGGGCACGCTGCGCATCGGGGGCCTGGCGTGGCACCACACGGTTGACCTTCACCACCGCGTAGCCTTCAGCCCCCAGGTCCACGCCAGTCCAGGCCGGCAGGGGTTCCGTAGGTGTGTGCAGCGCGGCATCAATCACCGGCCGGGGCAGGCTCTGCACCTGCTCGCGTGAGATCTGGACAGGGGCGCTCAAGCCACTGGCGCTGGACGGAGTCGCCTTCCACGCTGCCAGCTTGGCTTCGCCTTCCTTGCGCGCCAGCTCCGAGGCCTTCTGCCCAATGTAAAGCTCCCGCACGCGGGCGCGAACCTCTTCCAGCGGCAGTGTCCTGGCG
Organism: Acidovorax sp. GW821-FHT11A03; assembly: GCF_058809075.1. Taxonomy (NCBI): domain Bacteria; kingdom Pseudomonadati; phylum Pseudomonadota; class Betaproteobacteria; order Burkholderiales; family Comamonadaceae; genus Acidovorax; species Acidovorax sp. GW821-FHT11A03. The sequence goes on along the minus strand of NZ_JBXASG010000003.1, from coordinate 522,885 downwards.
GGGGTGTACTGCACCACGCGGCCGGCTGCCATCTGGCTGGGCCCGACTTCCACGGCCTCGGTATTGCGCTTGTTCTGCAGCGAGTCCGAAGAAAAGAGGGCTTCGAGGAATTTGGCATTGGCCAGCGGGCCAGCCGCACCAGGCGCCGGCGTGCGGGTGATGCCGGATGCCGCCTGCACCTTCAGCTTGAGCTTGTCGGCCACCGGCTTGAGGCTGTCAGCCTGCTCGTACACACCATTGGTGAACGCTTCGGCCACTTCCGCGAACTTGCGCTGGGCCTGCTGCTGCTTGAGCTCCGCCTCCATGGCGGGGCGCAGCTCTTCGAAGGAAGGCTGGCGGGGCGCCTTGATGTCGGTCAGCTGAATGATGTGGTAGCCGAAGTCTGTTTCCACCACATCGCTGATGTCGCCCTTCTTGAGCGCAAAGGCCGCGTCTTCAAACGGTTTGACCATGGCGCCACGCCCAAAGAAATTCAGGTCGCCGCCGCCCGTGGCCGAACCCTTGTCGTCCGAAGCTTTCTTGGCAACCTCCGCGAACGTGGCGGGCGCCTTGCGCACCTGTGCCAGCAGTTCGGTGGCGCGGGCCTTGGCCTTCTCGCGGTCGGCCGAAGAGGCCTCCTTGGGGGCATTGATCAGGATGTGGCTGGCACGGCGCTCTTCCTTGCCTGCCATGCGCGCCACGTTTTCCTTGTAGTAGGTGCGCAGATCATCCTCATTGAGCGTGATGCCGGAACGCACGCTGTCGAGGTCCAGCACCACGTACTCCACCGCGGCCTGCTCCAGCTGCTGGAACTGGGCGGAGTGTGTCTTGTAGTACGCCTCCAGGTCTGCATCCGTGGGCACCACCTTGCCGGCGAAGTCCGTGGACTTGAAACGGGCCACCTGGACTTCGCGCTGCTCGTACAGCGAATCCAGCGCAACCTTGACCTGGGCATTGGTGCCGAACACCGAACCCATCACGCCGCCAAGGACCTGGCTGGTGGAAAGATCACGCCGTACGTTCGCCTCGAAGCCTTCGGGTGTCAGGCCTTGCGTACCCACCAGGGCCCGGTAAGCCTCCGCATCGAGCGTGCCGTCCGCGCGCTTGAGCCCGGCGATCGCGGGGATCTCCTGCAGGCTGCGAGCCAGGCGCGAGTCGCTCGTCACCAGGTGCATGTCCTTCGCGGCGGCGGCCAGTACCCGGTCGCGCACCAGCCGCTCCAGCGTGGCATAGCGGGCCTGCGGCGAGTCCAGGAGCTTGGGATCGACCGAGGGAGACTGCGCGCGCATGCGGTCAGTCTCCATGCGATGTGCGTTGTCCCAGTCGGTCTGGTTGATCTTGTTGCCATCGACGCGCGCGACCACAGGGCTCTTTTCAGAGAAGTAGTTGCTGTCAATGCCCACCAGCACAAACGATGGAATGATCAGCAAGAACAATAAGACCATGACGATCTTGGAGTGCTTGCGGATGGATTCAAACATGGTCGATCTTTCAGAAGGCAAAAAACAAAAGGCGAACTTGCGTTCGCCTTTGTTCGGTGATGGTGGGTCCTGACGGTCTCGAACCGCCGACCTACTCCGTGTAAAGGAGCCGCTCTACCAACTGAGCTAAGGACCCCACCTAAACTGATCCTCAGTTCAAGGCATCTTTCAATGCCTTGCCAGGACGAAACTTCGGAACTTTAGCAGCTTTGATTTTAATCGTTGCGCCCGTGCGGGGATTGCGGCCCGTGCGGGCAGCGCGCTTGCCGACCGCAAAAGTGCCGAAACCGACGAGCGAAACGGTGCCGCCCTTCTTCAGGGTCTTCTTGACGGCCTCGATCGTGGATTCCAGGGCACGAGCAGCAGCGGCCTTGGAGATGTCGGCGTTGGTAGCGATGTGCTCAATCAGTTCGGTTTTGTTCACAAGAAGCCTCTCGGAAAAGAGTTGATGGAATGTCTCGCGGATATCTGGTCTTCACACGTCCGAAAGCACAGCCAAGGGCTGGTTGAAAACAGACGGGGGAATGACTGGCATACACAGCAGTGGCTGCTGCATCAGATTAAAGCCATCGAGTTTCCGGGTGTCAATACAACACGCTGCTTTGGAGCAGCGTTGCGTCGAATTCTAGTCGTATTTCACGCTGCGACAGGGCTTGTGGGGCGTTTTTGTCTCAAACATGCCGTATGGGCAGCATTCCGTATTGACACCCCAGTTCCAGCACTGCACGGCGGGCTGAAACACGTTGCCGCGCACCGGAATGCAGGGCGTCGGCGGGGTGACAAGAAGTACGCGGCCCCCGCCCCCCAGGGAGCCGGCGCCCCGGCCAGGGCGCGCGCCGAAAGGGGGCGAAAAGTCGGGCCTGGCCCAGGCCATGGCGCCTGCGGCCCACGGTTCCATGTCACTTCACGCGCGCGCGGATCTCGGGCAATGCCTTTTGCAGGTAGTAGACCATGGACCAGACCGTGAGCACGGCGGATGCCCAGATCAGCCAGGTGCCCCACACCCCGGTGTCGATCATTCCGAACAGACGCCCGTCGTACAGCAGGAACGGGATGGCGATCATCTGCACCGTCGTCTTGACCTTGCCGATCATGTGCACGGCCACGCTCTTGCTCGCGCCGATCTGCGCCATCCACTCGCGCAGGGCCGAGATGGCGATCTCGCGCCCGATGATGATGAGCGCCACGAACACATCGGCGCGCTGCAGATGGACCAGCACCAGGAGCGACGCGCAGACCAGGAACTTGTCGGCCACCGGGTCCAGGAAGGCGCCAAAGGACGAGGTCTGGTTCAGCTTGCGGGCCAGATAGCCGTCCAGCCAGTCGGTGGCGGCAAACACCACGAACATCACGGTGGCGATCAGGTTGCGCGTGGCGGGGTCCAGCGGCGCATAGAACACCCCCACGATCAAAGGTATCGCGACGATGCGCGTCCAGGTCATCAAGGTGGGGATAGTCCAGAACATGGCGGCGATTGTGTCACGGCGGCACGGGGAACTCCGGGTGCGCCGCGATCAGCACGGCGTCTAGCGCAATGCGCGGTAGATTTCCTCGGCAAGCTCGCGCGAAATGCCGTCCACCGTGGCCAGGTCTTCCACGCTGGCCGATGCCACGCCCCGCACACCGCCAAAGCGCTGCAGCAGCCGGGCGCGCTTCTTGGGGCCCACTCCGGCGATCTCCTCCAGTTGGCCCCCGCCCACGCGCACCTTGGCGCGCGCCGCGCGCATGCCGGTGATCGCGAAGCGGTGGGCCTCGTCGCGGATCTGGGCCACCAGCATCAGCGCGGCCGAGTCCTTGCCCAGGTAGACCTTCTCGCGCCCGTCGGCGAACACCAGCTCCTCCAGCCCCACCTTGCGGCCTTCGCCCTTTTCCACGCCCACGATGCGGGTGAGGTCCAGCCCCAGCGCGGTGAACACCTCGCGTGCCACGCCCACCTGGCCCTTGCCGCCGTCGATCAGCACCAGGTCGGGCAGGCGGGCCACGCCGCGGGGCTGAACGGGCTCGCCGGCCCCTGGCGCCGGGTTGGCCGCAAAGTCGATGCCCCCCGCCTCGCGCGCGGCTTCGGCCACCTTGCTGTAGCGGCGCGTGAGCACCTGCCGCATGGCGGCGTAGTCGTCGCCCCCGGTGATGCCTTCGATCTTGTAGCGGCGGTATTCGCTGCTCTGCATCTTGTGGTGGTGGAACACCACGCACGAGGCCTGGGTGGACTCGCCGGCCGTGTGCGAGATGTCGAAGCACTCGATGGTGAGCTGGTCCAGGTCCTCGGGCGGCAGGTCCAGCGCTTCGGCCAGGGCGCGCGTGCGCGCCTGCTGCGAGCCCTCTTCCGCCAGCAGGCGCGCCAGCTGCAGGTCGGCGTTCTTTTGCGCCATGTCCAGCCAGGCGCGCCGCTGCTCGCGGGGCTGGTGCACGGCGGTCACGCGCAGGCCGCACTGGTCCCCCAGGGCTTCCAGCAGCGCCTTGTCCACCGGCTCGCTGGTGACCAGTACCGGGGGCACGGGCACGCCGATGTAGTGCTGTGCAATGAAGGCCTCGAGCACCAGCACCTCCACGCGGCGGGCGACGCGGGTGGGGGTGGCGTCGTCGGCGCCCTCGCCCCCCTCTTCCTCGAACACGGCCGCGGCGTCCTCCACATGCACGGGGAAGTACGGGCGGTCGCCCAGATGCCGCCCGCCGCGCACCATGGCCAGGTTCACGCAGGCACGGCCACCCAACACCCGCACGGCCAGGATGTCCACGTCCTTGTCATGAGCGGTCTCGATGGACTGCTGGTGCAGCACGCGCGACAGCGCCTGGATCTGGTTGCGCACCTCTGCGGCCTGCTCGAACTCAAGCTGGCCGGAGTGCGCCATCATGCGCGCCTCCATGGCCTGCAGCACCTCCTGCGTCTCGCCGCGCAGCATGGCCTCGGCATGCGCAACGTCGGCGGCATAGGCTTCGGGCGATATCAGGTTGACACACGGCCCCGTGCAGCGCTTGATCTGATACAGCAGGCAGGGCCGCGTGCGGTTGGCGAACACCGTGTCCTCGCAGGTGCGCAGGCGGAACACCTTCTGCAGCAGCTGGATGGACTCCTTCACCGCCCAGGCGCTGGGGTACGGGCCGAAGTAGCGGTGCTTCTTGTCCACGGCGCCCCGGTAGTACGCCATGCGCGGAAAAACCTGCGAGGGCGAATCCCCGCGGCCCGCCCCGGCAGCCCCCGGCGTGCCGGTGATCTTGAGATAGGGGTAGCTCTTGTCGTCGCGGAACAGGATGTTGAACTTGGGGTTCAGCGTCTTGATCAGGTTGTTTTCGAGCAGCAGCGCCTCTGCCTCGGAGCGCACCACCGTGGTCTCCATGCGCACGATCTTGCCGACCATGTGGCCGATGCGCGTGCCGCCATGGTTCTTGGTGAAGTAGCTCGAGACGCGGCGCTTGAGGTGGCGCGCCTTGCCCACATAAAGCAGCGCGCCCTCGGCGTCGAAATAGCGGTAGACACCGGGCAACGCGGGCAGCGCAGCCACCTGCGCCAGCAGTTCTTCGGAATGCACATCAGACATGCCGCATATTGTGGCTGCGCGCAGGACAGCGCACAGCCACCTCCACCCGACATGCTACAGAAATAATAGCCACTGGCGCTTGTCAATCAAGCGCCGAAGGCCAATTTGATCCTTATTCCGCTTCGATCTTCGAGGTCTTCACCACCGAGGCCCAGTTGGCCAGATCGGCCTTGACCTTCTCGCCCAGCTGCGGGGGCGACTGGTAGTCGGCCGTGGCGCCCTGCTCCTGGGCCTTCTGCTGGAAGGCCGGGTTCTGCACCACGGTGCGGATGTCGGCCGTGAGCTTGTCCACCACGGCCTTGGGCACGGCGGCCGGGGCGAACACCGCGAACCACGAGGTGGCATCGACCTTGGGGTAGCCCGCCTCGGCGGTGGTGGGCACGTCGGGCAGGCTGGGCAGGCGCTGCTTGCCGGTCACGGCCAGCACGCGCAGCTTGCCGCTGGCGATGTGGGGCATGAACGGGGGCGCGGTGCCGAAGGTCAGGTCCACCTGGCCGCCCAGCAGGTCCTGCAGCGCGGGGCCCGTGCCCTTGTAGGGCACGTGCACCATCTTCACGCCGCCCTGCTGCTCCAGCATGGCGCCGGTCACATGCTGCAGCGAGCCATTGCCCGACGAGGCGTAGTTGAGCTTGCCCGGGTTGGCCTTGGCGTAGGCGATGAGCTCGGCCAGCGTCTTCACGGGCAGGTCGTTGCGCACCACGATGATCTGCGGGGCCGAGATCACGTTGGCCACGGGTTGGAAGTCGCCTTGCTCCCACTGCTTTTGCCTGGTGATGTGGGGCGAGATCACGTGGTAGCCGGAGTACTGCATCAGCAGCGTGTAGCCGTCGGCCTCGGCGCGCTTCACGGCGGATGCCGCGATGTTGCCGTTGCCGCCGCCCTTGTTGTCCACCACCACCGACTGGCCGAGCACGGGCGCCAGCGCCTGCGCCAGCATGCGGGCCGACAGGTCCGTGGTGCCGCCGGCGGCGGTGGGCACCACCAGGGTCACGTTCCTGGACGGGTAAGCGCCCTGCGCCCCCACGCTGCCAACACAGCAGGTGCCCAGGGCCGCGAGGGCCAGGATGGTGAATTGTTTGCGGGTTGTGTTCATGAACGCGATGTCTCCGTTGTCGTTGTTGCGAAGGGTTTGACCCCCAAAAAAGTGAAAAGCCGAAAGGGGCGGCGGCCGCCCATCAATCGACCGTCGCCCCCGTGTCCTTGACGACACGGCTCCACTTGGGCAGATCGGATTGCACCAGCGCGGCCAGCTGCGCCGCCGTGCCCTTGAAGGGCTCGCAGCCCACGGTGGCCAGCTTGTCCACCACGTCCTTGTGCTCCAGCGCGCGGGCCACCTCGGCCTGCAGCAGCGCCACGATGGGCGCAGGCGTGCCGGCGGGTGCAAACAGCGCATACCAGGGCGCCTGGCCAAAGCCCTTGAGGGTTTCGCCAATGGTGGGGGCATCCGGCAAGGCCGCCACGCGTTTTTCATTGACCACGCCCAGCACCTTGAGCTTGCCCGCCTTGATGAACGCAATGGCCGACGGCAGGCTTTGCACCGACAGCGGCACCTGTCCGCCCACCACGTCGGTGGCCGCCGCCGCCGAGCCCTTGTAGGGAATGTGCTGCAGCTGGATGCCGGCGGCCTTCTGCAGCATCTCGCCGATCAGGTGGTTCAGCGTGCCATTGCCGGCCGAGGCGATCGAATATTTGCCGGGGCTGGCCTTGGCCAATGCGACCATTTCAGCCACCGTGCTGGCGGGGAAGGATGGGTGTGCCACCAACACATAGCCCGCCGTGGCCACGGGCGCCACAGGCGCGAAGTCCTTGACGGGATCGAACCCCGGGTTCTTGTACAGCGCGGGGCCGATCACATGGGCGCTGTCGGCCGTGAGCAGCAAGGTATAGCCATCGTTGCGCGCACGGGCCGTGGCGCCCGTGGCCAGCGTGCCGCCCGCGCCGGGGCGGTTGTCCACGATCACGCTCTGGCCCAGTTGCTCGCCGAGCTTTTGCGCCACCACGCGCGCAATGGCGTCGTTGGCGCCGCCCGCCGCCTGGGGCACCACCACGGTGATGGGCTTGGAGGGGTACTTGTCCTGCGCGCCCGCGGCCAAGGCGGCGGAGCACAGCACGGCGGCGGTAAAGATGCGGCGGGACAGCGGGGTGTGAAATGTCATGGCGTTTGTCTCCTCGTGTTATTGGGGTAATGCGGGCTCGCCCGTGTTCAGCGGGCAAGCGCCCTTTCGCTGATCGCCTCGAAATCGGCAGGCACCGGGTGCAGCGCCAGGCGCGGACCCGCCTTGGCGATCTGGCTGGGAATGTCGTGATCGATGAACGCAGGCAGTTGCCGCGCCACCGCCACGAGTTGCGCCAGATCCACCCCGGTGTCATAGCCCATCAGCGCCAGTGCATGAACGATCTCTTCGCTGCACACATTGCCGCTGGCGCCCGGCGCATAGGGGCAGCCGCCCAGGCCGCCCAGCGAGGCATCGAACCGGTCTGCGCCTGCGTCAATGGCCGCCAGCACATTGGCCAGCCCCATGCCGCGCGTGTTGTGGAAATGCAGGGTGAACTCCACCCCCGGCCAGCGCGCGCGGGCTGCCGCGGTGAGCTGGTGCACCTGCGTGGGGTAGGCCATGCCCGTGGTGTCGCACAGCGTGATGCCACGCACGCCCCGATCCACAAAACGCTGCACCCAGCCGAACACATCGGCCTGGGCCACATCACCCTCCATGGGGCAGCCAAACACACAGGACAGCGACACATTCACCGCCACGTTGGCGCCCTGCGCCAGGGACACCACCTGCGCCAACGCCGCGAACGACTGTTCCTGCGTCATGCGCAGGTTAGCCAGGTTGTGCGTGGTACTCACCGACATGACGAGATTCAGCTCGTCCGTGCGCGACTCGATGGCGCGCTCGGCCCCGCGCAGGTTGGGCACCAGTGCGGTGTAGACCGTGCCCGGGCGGCGCGTGATCTCGTGCATCACGACCTCGGCATCCTTGAGCGCGGGGATGGCGGTGGGCGATGTGAACGAAGTCACCTCGATCTTGGCCAGACCCGCTGCCGACAACGCATTGCACAGCGCGATCTTGTCGGCCGTGGGCACAAAGGCCTTCTCCATCTGCAGGCCGTCGCGCAGGCCGACTTCCTGCATGTGGATGCGGCGGCCTGCGCCCTGCCACACCGTATTGGATGCACTCATTGAATCACCCCCTTGCTGCGCAGCAGCGCAATCTGTTCGGCCGTGAGGCCTGCCTCGGCCAGCACCGCATCGGTGTCGTCGCCCAGGTGCGGAGCGCTGCTGCGGATGCTGCCCGGCGTGGCCGAGAGCTTGGGTACGATGCCGGGCACCTCCACGCTGTAGCCGTCGCGCGTCTGTTGCGTGAGCAGCATGTCGCGGGCGCGGTAGTGCGGGTCTTGCGCAATGTCCTTGGCGGTGTAGACCTTGCCGGCGGGCACGCGGGCAGCGCCCAGGGCGTCCAGCACCTGCTGCACCGTGCGCTGCGCGCTCCAGGCGCCGATGGCGGCGTCGATTTCTTCCACGCGGGCCACGCGGCCGGTGTTGTTGGCCAGGTCGGGCGCGGCGCCCAGGTCGGGCCGACCAATCGCGTCCATCAGGCGCTTGAAGATGCTGTCGCCATTGCCCGCCACCAGCACCCAGCCGTCGGTACAGGGGTAGGCGTTGGACGGCGCGATGCCCGGCAGCGCACTGCCCGCGGCCTCGCGCACGGCACCGAAGGCGCTGTATTCGGGGATCAGGCTTTCCATCACGTTGAACACCGCCTCGTGCAGCGCCACGTCGATCACCTGGCCTTTGCCGCCGTTGACCTTGCGGTGGTACAGCGCCGTGAGCACGCCGATGGTGCCGTGCAGCGCCGCCAGCGTGTCGCCGATCGACACGCCCACGCGCACCGGCACGCGGCCGGGCTCGCCCGTGAGGTGGCGCAGGCCGCCCATGGCCTCGCCAATGGCGCCAAAACCGGGCAGGTCGCGGTACGGCCCCGTCTGGCCGTAGCCCGAAATGCGCAGCATGACCAGGCCGGGGTTGAGCGCGTGCAGCTCCTGGGGCGACATGCCCCAGCCTTCGAGCGTGCCGGGGCGGAAGTTCTCGACGAGCACGTCCGCCTCGGCGATGAGCTGGCGGGCGATGTCCTGGCCTTCCTTCTGGCGCAGGTCCAGCGCCACCGAGCGCTTGTTGCGCGACTGCACCTGCCACCAGACGGAGGTGCCTTCCTTGATGAGGCGCCAGTTGCGCAGCGGGTCGCCCGTCTCCGGGGCCTCGATCTTGATCACATCGGCGCCGAACTCGCCCAGCGTCTTGCCGCAGAAGGGCCCGGCGATGAGCTGGCCCATTTCGATGACGCGCACGCCTTGCAGCGCGGCGGGGGAAGCAACGGAATCCATGGAAATACATTCTCCTGCGGCCTCGCTCCGGGCCGGTGTGCGCGAATCATGCGCAGCACGCGCGGCGCCGTAAATCGCTCAAGCACGAAGCTGCCATCGCAAACCAGCATGGCGGGGTACCATCCACGGTCCATGAAACTCGACCCCGTCTCCCTGCGCCTGTTCGTGGCCGTGATGGAAGAAAACACCATCGCCGCCGCCGCCGCGCGCGAGCACCTGGCCGCCTCGGCCGTGAGCCGCCGCCTGGCCGACCTGGAGGCGGCCCTGCGCGTGGAGCTGTTCACCCGCAGCAACAAGGGCACCGAGCCCACCGCCGCCGCGTTCGCGCTGCTGAACATGGCACGGGGCGTGCTCAACGACCTGGACGGCATTGCCACGCAGATGCATGACTACGGCACGGGCGTGCGCGGCCATGTGCGCGTGGTGGCCAACATTTCGGCCATCACGCAGTTCCTGCCGGCCGAGCTGCAGAGCTTCATGGCGCTGCACCCGCAGGTGGATGTGCGCCTGCAGGAGCAGATCAGCAGTGCCATCGCCCATTCCGTGGCCGAGAACGCGGCCGACGTGGGCATCCTCAACGAAGGCCACTACGGCGAGCGCGTGACGCTGCTGCCCTACCGCACCGACGAACTGGTGCTGGTGGTTCCCACCGGCCACGCGCTGGCGCGCCGCAAGGCGGTGCGGCTGGCCGATGCCCTCCCGTTCGACTTCGTAGGTGCCCACCCCAACAGCGCCATCAACAACCAGTTGGCCCGGGCGGCCTCCGCGGCGGGGTTGCCCCTGCGCCTGCGCATCCAGGTGACCAGCTACGACGCGCTGTGCCTCATGGTCAACGCCGGCCTGGGCGTGGGCGTGATGCCGCGCGGCAGCGCCGCGCTGTACCAGGGCAAGCTGGCCGTGCGCACCCTCACGCTGAACGAGCCCTGGGCACACCGGCGGCTGGCGCTGTGCGTGCGCTCGGAAGAGGCGCTCTCCAGCGTCGCCCGGCTGCTGGTCGATCACCTGCGCAGCCCCCCGCCATCCATCCCCGCCCCATGACTCAGTCTTCCGCCCCCCTGCAGTGGGACGTGTTCTGCCGCGTGATCGACAACTTTGGCGACATTGGCGTGTGCTGGCGCCTGGTGGCGCAGCTGGCCGGCCTGGGCCACCGCGTTCGGCTGTGGGTGGACGACGCCTCGGCCTTGCAATGGATGGCTCCCACAGGCTGCCCCGGCGTGGAGCTGCGCGCCTGGGGCTCGCCACCGCCCGGCCCCGGCGAGCCGCCACCCGATGTGATGGTGGAAGCGTTCGGTTGCGATATTGCTCCTGAATTCATAGCTTACAGCGCTTGCCAGTCAAGCGCCATGAGCCCAAAGCACCCAAAACCGGTCTGGATCAATCTGGAATACCTGTCGGCTGAAAGCTATGTGGAGCGCCATCACAAGCTCTCCTCGCTCCTCTCGTCCGGCCCCGCTGCCGGCTGGACACGCTGGTTCTTCTATCCCGGCTTCACCCCCGGCACGGGCGGGCTGCTGCGCGAGCCCGGCCTGATGGCACGGCGCGCGGCGTTTGACCGCAGCACCTGGCGTGCACGGCACGCGTCGGCGTTCGGCCTGGGCCATGGCGGCCCAGAGCAGCGCTGGGTTTCGCTGTTCTGCTACGAACCCGCCGCCCTGCCTGAGCTGCTGCGCCACAGCCAGGCACAGCCCACGCAGTTGCTCGTCACACCCGGTCGCCCCACCGCCGCCGTGCGGGCAGCGCTGGCGGAAGACAGCGCCAAGACGACGAGCCAAATTGACCGCCAGCCCTTGTCCGACAAGCGCGAGCAACTCTGCATTGCATACCTGCCCCACCGGCCCCAGCCCGCCTTCGACGAGATGCTGTGGGCCTGCGACTTCAACGCCGTGCGGGGCGAGGACTCGCTGGTGCGCGCACTCTGGGCCGGGCAGGCGCTGGTCTGGCAGATCTATCCCCAGCACGACAACGCGCACCACGACAAGCTGCGGGCGTTCCTGGACTGGCTGCAGGCGCCGCCTTCGCTGCGGCGGTTTCATGCCACCTGGAACGGACTGGACCAGGCTGCGCTGCAGTGGCCCGATGACGCCGCCCTGGCGGAATGGACCGCGTGCATCCAGGCGGCCCGTGCACGGCTGCTGACGCAGGACAATCTCGTCGCACAGCTTTTGGGCTTTGTCGCTGAAAAACGGTAAAATCCAGGGCTTTGCGCAAAACAGGGGCGGCACACCGGTGTCCAGCCCTGGCGCATTCCCGCCGCGGAACATGCATCGGCAGGGCAAAACCAGCTGGTCCACCCAGCGAATTTGCCGGCCCGCGCGTTGAGCGGCCCCAACCCAAGCAACTTGCTATGAAAATCGCTCAAGAAATCCGCGCCGGCAACGTCATCATGCACGGCAAGGACCCCATGGTGGTCCTGAAGACCGAATACGCCCGCGGCGGCCGCGGTGCCGCCACCGTGCGCATGAAGCTCAAGAGCCTGATCGGCAACTTCGGCACCGAAAACGTGTTCAAGGCCGACGACAAGATCGACAACGTGATCCTGGACAAGAAGGAGTGCACCTACTCCTACTTCGCCGACCCCATGTATGTCTGCATGGACACCGAGTTCAACCAGTACGAAGTCGAAGCCGAAAACATGGGCGACGCACTGAACTACCTGGAAGACGGCATGTCCCTGGAAGTGGTGTTCTACGACGGCAAGGCCATCTCGGTCGAACTGCCCACCAGCGTCGAGCGCGAAATCACCTGGACCGAGCCCGCCGTCAAGGGCGACACGTCCGGCAAGGTGCTCAAGCCCGCCAAGATCGCCACCGGCTTCGAAGTGCCCGTGCCCCTGTTCGTCTCGCAAGGCGACAAGATCGAAATCGACACCCGCACCGGCGAATACCGCAAGCGCGTGTAAACATCGTGTGGCACCCAGCAAAAAGGCTTCCCTCGGGAAGCCTTTTTTCATGGGGGCCTGCCCCACGGCCCTATCAAAAAATGAGCTGCCGCCGCCTGCTGCCTATAGGTTCCCAGGAGAAAACACCCTGAAACCCGCTACACACCAGCGCTGGCAGCTCACTTTTTTCAATCACCCATTCAGATAGGCTGCGCCACCAGGTCGTGCCCGCGCACGCCCACGATGCGGGCCCTGGTGAACTCGCCCACCTTCATGGTCTTGCTGATCTTCTCGGGCGGCAGCAGCTGCACCGTGCCGTCGATCTCGGGCGCATCAGCGTAGGTGCGGCCCACGCCGCCCTTGCGGCCCAGGCCCGGGGCGGAGTCGACCAGCACCTGCATGGTGGCGCCCACACGGCGCTGCAGGCGGGCGATGGAGACCTCTTCGGCCACGGCCATGAAGCGGGCGCGGCGTTCCTCGCGCACTTCCATGGGCAGCATGCCGGGCAGTTCGTTGGCGGCAGCGCCGTTCACGTCGCTGTAGGCAAAGCAGCCCGCGCGGTCGATCTGCGCCTCGCGCACGAAGTCCAGCAGGTGCGCGAACTCTTCTTCCGTCTCACCGGGGAAGCCGGCGATGAAGGTGCTGCGGATGACCAGCTCCGGGCACACCTCGCGCCAGCGCTGGATGCGCTCCAGGTTGCGCTCGCCGCTGGCCGGGCGCTTCATGCGCTTCAGGACATCGGGGTGGCTGTGCTGCAGCGGCACGTCCAGGTACGGCAGCACCTTGCCCGTGGCCATGAGCGGCAGCACCTCGTCCACGCTCGGGTAGGGGTACACATAGTGCAGCCGCACCCAGGCGCCGTAGGGCTCGGCGATCTCGCCCAGGGTCTGCACCAGCTCCAGCATGCGGGTCTTGACGGGCTTGCCGTCCCAGAAGCCGGTGCGGTACTTCACGTCCACGCCGTAGGCAGACGTGTCCTGACTGATCACCAAGAGCTCTTTCACGCCGCCTTCGAACAGGGCCTTGGCCTCGCTCAGCACGTCGCCGATGGGGCGCGACACCAGGTCGCCGCGCATCGAGGGGATGATGCAGAAGGTGCAGCGGTGGTTGCAGCCCTCGCTGATCTTGAGGTAGGCGTAGTGCTTGGGCGTGAGCTTGATGCCCGCGATGCCGAAGTTGCCGGGCACCAGGTCGATGAAGGGGTCGTGCGGCTTGGGCAGGTTCAGGTGGACAGCGTCCATCACCTCCTGCGTGGCGTGCGGGCCGGTCACGGCCAGCACGCTGGGGTGCATCTGGCGCACCATGTTGCCGCCATCCTCGCCCGCGCGCGCGCCCAGGCAGCCGGTGACGATCACTCGGCCGTTCTCGGCCAGGGCCTCGCCAATCGTGTCCAGGCTTTCCTTCACGGCATCGTCGATGAAGCCGCAGGTGTTGACGATGACGAGGTCAGCCCCGTGGAAGGTCTTGGAGGTTTCGTAACCCTCGGCGCTCAGCTGCGTGAGGATCAGCTCGGAATCCGTGAGAGCCTTGGGGCAGCCAAGGCTCACAAAACCGACTTTGGGTGTTTTCGTGGGGGACAGTACTTCGCTCATATCCCCGTATTGTCCCAGTTCCGGCGTGCAACAGGGTGGGATTGCCTATTTCCCGAACGTTTGCCGTGCCCGGCAACCCGTGAAACCGGCGCGCCCGGGACCAGCGGACGCCGTGGAACCCGCGTCGCCAGTGGCTCAGGGGGCTACCTTTTGATGCCGAAGGCGCCAAGCATCTGCTCCGTCTGCTTTTGCATCTGCTCCTGCATCTGCGTGAGCATGGACTGCGACTGCTCCACGTAGTTGCCCATCATGCCCTTGAGCATGGGCGACTGCAGGCTCATGAACTGCGCCCACATCTCCGGGGTCACGCTTTGCGACTGCTCGGCCAGCTTGGCCTGGATGTCGGTGAAAGCCTGGACGTTCTTCTCCAGGTAGGCCCCCATGAAGCCCTGCATGGCATGGCCATAGAAACGGATGATGTTGGCCAGCACGGCCTCGGTGAACATGGGGGCGCCGCCGGCCTCCTCCTCCAGGATGATCTGCAGCAGGATGCTGCGCGTGAGGTCCTCGCCCGTCTTGGCGTCGCGCACCACCACGCTCTGGTGGTCCATCACCAGATGGCGCACTTCGGCCAGCGTGATGTAGGTGGAGGTATCCGTGTCGTACAGACGACGGTTGGGGTATTTCTTGATCACGCGCTGGGCCGATTTGGACGCGGCACTTTTCTGTTCGGACACAACGAACTCCTCGGGCTCGGAAACCCATGTATTGCAGTGCAACACATTCTAGGGAGGGAGAGCCCCGGCAATTGCAAAGGAATACCCTGATGGCAACTTGTCCACCGCTGCCGCAGGGGCGCCTGCAACGGGTTGTGCGCCCGCCTGCCGACCAGCCCATGGCGGGGCCCACGCACATGCACGGCGAACAGGCGCGGCGCCCCGTCCGACAGACAGCGCCCGGTGCCGATGCGAGAGTCGCTGTTCCCGCCCATCTGCCGTTCGCGGCCTCGCCCCACCCAGCCCTGCCATGCCCGAAGGACTTCACCTGTCTCCCTGGTCTGCCACCGCCCTCGCCGCCCTCCTGGCCGTGGCCGTCGCCGCCATGGCCCACCGCATCGCCGCGGTGGTGCTGCGCCGTGCCACGGCCCCGGTTCCGGTGGTGCGCGCGGTGGTCATCGCCTGCATTCCCGTCATGCGGGTTCTGCTGCCGCTGATCGCGCTCCAGCTCGTCTGGCAGGCGGCCAGCGACGACTTGAGGTACATCGGCAGCGTGCGGCATCTCAACGGCCTGCTGGTGATCGGCGGAGCGTGCTGGCTGCTGATCGCGGCCATTGGCGGACTTGCCAATGGCGTCATCGCGCAGCATCCCGCGGACGTGGAGGACAACCTCACGGCGCGGCGCATCGCCACGCAGGCACGCGTGTTGTCTCGCACCGCGATGACCGGCGTGGTGATGGCCGGCGTGGCCCTCATGCTCATGACCTTTCCAGGGGCGCGGCAGGTGGGCGCCAGCCTGCTGGCATCGGCCGGCGTGGTGGGCATCGTCGCCGGCATCGCAGCGCGCCCGGTGTTCAGCAACATGATCGCGGGCCTGCAGATCGCGCTGGCCCAGCCGCTTCGCATCGACGACGTGCTCATCATCGAGGGCGAATGGGGCCGCGTGGAAGAGATCACCGGCACCTATGTGGTGTTGCGCATCTGGGACGAGCGGCGCCTGATCATTCCGCTGCAGTGGTTCATCGAACACCCGTTCCAGAACTGGACGCGCACCAGTTCCGAGATCCTGGGCACCGTGTTCCTCTTCGCCGACTACCGCCTGCCGCTCGATCCCCTGCGCGCCGAATTGCAGCGCGTGCTGGAGGCGGCCCCCGAATGGGACCGGCGCGTCGGCATTCTTCAGTTGACCGACGTGACCGAGCGCACCCTCCAGATACGCGTGCTGGTTTCCGCGCGCTCTTCGGGCCTGGCCTTCGACCTGCGGTGCCGCGTGCGCGAGGCACTGGTGTCCTTCATCCAGCGCGAGCATCCCGACTGCCTCCCACAGGTGCGCCTGCACGGGCAAGGCAGCCCCCTGGTGCCCGCAGGTGCCGCCTCACCCGCTCCGGGCGTGGGCTGACGCCTGCCCGCAGTGGCAGGCGTTGCACCCCCGGGGCAGGCGCGCGGCGCGCGTGGGGCGGCCCCCAGCCCAGGCAAAAAAAAGCCCGCACCAGGCGGGCCGAACTCTCGCATGAAAAAAGCAAGAGGAGGGGAGGTGTCAGGGAGAGAGCCTGACAGAAGCATCGTAGGCCCCTATCGGCGTTACGCGCTGACAACGCAAGCAACTTGCCTGTCGAGACGTAACGGCTACCTTGGGCCTATCGCACGAGGCTGAGGCCGGGTCGGCGTGTTGGCTGGCACAAAGCGCCACGGGAAGGCGATAACGTGAGGCCATTGCCCAGGTCCACTCGAAAGGAAAGACCGCGATGCTTCACACCCACGTACCCGCCCCCTCCCCCGTACCCCCCTTCCCTCCCGTGGACACCCCGCCCCCCTGGACGCCCGAGCCACCCCAGGTCGATCCGCCAGCGCAGCCAGGCACACCCCCGGTGCAAGACCCGCCGCCCCACTTCTAGCTAGCGGGCGGCTTCGGCGAAAGCAGCTCAGGTCGGCCCGCCCCGCGTGGCGCCGGTGCTTCGAAGGGAGGGGGATGAAGTTTCTTGCCGCTCAGGATGGCCGCGCGATCAAGGTGGCGAAGGGCTGCGGCAGAGATGGACCGCGCGGCCTTTGGTGGGCGCAAAGTGCCAGCCATGTCATGCGCCGTGCAGGCTGGTATACAGGGATACGTCAAAAATCAAGGCCAGCGGTGCCGCTTGCACTCAAGAGATAGCACCAGCGCGATGAAGCACTACGCTTGGCGGTGCGGTTGACAGCAGACGGGAACGGCGGCCCAAGCGACGGCGCATGGAACGATTCAATAGCCCATCTTGAAATACGCCACCGCCAGCACCGCCACCGTGGCAACCACTGCGGCAAGCCAGAAGACGCGGGTGTCGTACATGCCCAGTTCTGGATCCGTATCCACGAGAACGTGTTGCATGCGGGAAGAATTGGCTGGTGTGTTCATGGTGGTAACCCTTCTCTCTGGAGCCCCCAAGTTAACGCGGCGAAACATCTCGCCGTGTCAGACAAACGCCAATCTGCGTGCAGCCACCCGCCGATAGGTGTGCCCCAGTCGCCAAATCTCGCCACAAGGCGCCATGAGCCACGACATCAATCACCCTTCTTATATGGATGCCTCCGTGGCAAGCGCCTGTGGAGCATTGCACATATGCGATCACGAGTGATTGTGGCGCGGGCCGAGCCACGCACCCGTCGCCCCACAGACAGGCCGCGGGATTGCCCAGTTGCCTTTCAACCGCCATGCGGAATGGGTCAACGGCCTGGGGCCAGGACAGACAGGGCAAAGCTGGACGTTGCGCAGAAACAAAAAAGCCGCCCAGTGGGGGCGGCTTAATTTGATCAGGAACCCAAAAAAACAGGGTCCTCAAGAATCCCGAAAACCCGAAGTCTGGTTCACTTCAGAAGGAAACTTGGTAGGCGCGATTGGACTCGAACCAACGACCCCCACCATGTCAAGGTGGTGCTCTAACCAGCTGAGCTACGCGCCTGTCGTTGTTTAGACCACGATTATAGCCATAAAAATGAGGGGCTTGCCAAAAAACAGGCAACACTTCGCATGGAACTCACTGGCGCCCTTTGCATGCCTGTCCTGCAAGCCGCTCAGCGGCGGCGTGCCGAGCGCACGCCCGGCACGCTGGCCACGATGCCGAGGACCTTGTTGAGGCGGCCTGAATCGGCGACCTCCACCGTGAAGGTCATCCACGCAGTGCCTTTCACCGACTGGGTCTGTACGCCGATCACATTGGTTTTTTCCCGGGCAAAGACTTCAGAGATGTCGCGCAACAGGCCCTGGCGGTCGGCGGCTTCCACGGCTACATCGACGGGATACACGGCTGCAACCGCCGCTGACTTTGGCGCGCCCCATTCCACCTCGATGACACGCTCGATGCTGCGCGCGGCCATCTCGCGAAAGTTGCTGCAATCGGCCCGGTGCACGCTGACCCCCTTGCCGCGCGTCACGAAGCCGCGAATCAAATCGGGCGGTGCCGGCTTGCAGCACTTGGCCAGCTGGGTCATCAGCGAGTCGATGCCGACGACCAGTACGCCGCCCTTCGGAGCGGCATTCGTGCGGGCCTTCTTGAGCAGCAGGTAGTCATCCGGCTGCATCACAGGCTCGGGCGGTCGCAGCACCGTTTCGATGTTGCGCAGCGAGAACTCGTCCTTGCCCACCACCTCAAACAAGGCGTCGGCGGACTTGAAACCCAGCTGCACCGCAAGGTCGTCCAGCTTGACGGCGGTCTTGCCCTCGCGCTGGAGCAGCTTCTCGACCGCCTCGCGGCCCCGCGCCACGGTTTCGTGTGTCGCCTGGGCGTTGAACCAGGCACGCACCTTGGCCTTGGCGCGATGGCTGGTGAGGTAGCCCAGCTCGGCATTGAGCCAGTCGCGCGAGGGGCGGCCCTCCTTGACAGTCGATATCTCCACGGTCTGCCCGTTTTGCAGCGGGGTGTTGAGTGGCACCATGGCGCCGTCCACCCGGGCCCCCCGGCAGCGGTGCCCGAGGCTGGTGTGCACGGCATATGCGAAGTCCACGGGCGTGGCGCCCTGCGGCAACTCCACCACGGCGGCATCGGGCGTCAGCACGTAGATGCGGTCCTCGAACAGCCCCCGATTGGGTACAGCACCCGACAGGTCGCGCTCCCATGCCAGCAGCTGTCGCAGCACCGCGATCTTGGCGTCGTATTCGCCCGAGGCAGAAACCCCCGCATAGCCCTTGCTCCCCGCCTCCTTGTAGGCCCAATGGGCGGCCACGCCGTGTTCGGCATGGTCATGCATGGCCTGGGTTCGGATCTGGATTTCGATGGGCTTGCCGTCGTCGTCGCGCACGATGGTGTGCAGCGACTGGTAGCCGTTGGGCTTGGGCTTGGCGATGTAGTCGTCAAACTCCTCCACGATGGGCTTGAACTGCTCGTGCACCCAGCTCAGGGCGGCGTAGCAATCCTTTACCGTGGGCACGACAACCCGCAGCGCACGGATGTCGAACACCTGGTCGAAGTTGAGCGACTTGCCGCGCATCTTCTTGACGATGCTGTAGATGTGCTTGGGCCGCCCCTGCACGCTGGCGCTGATGCTGCGCGCGCGCAGGTCAGCCTCGAGCCGCGCGCGCAGCTGCTCCATGTACACCTCGCGCTCGCCGCGTTTTTCGTCGAGCAGGCGCGCCACTTCCTTGTAGGTGTCGGGCTCCAGGAAACGAAAGGACAGGTCCTCCAGCTCCCACTTGACCTGCCAGATGCCCAGGCGATTGGCCAGCGGCGCGAATACCTGCAGCGATTCGCGCGCCAGGCTGGGCGACACGGGGCGCTTGGCGGACGCATGAAAGCGCAGCGTCTGCAGGCGCGAGGCCAGGCGCAGCATCACCACGCGCAGGTCGCGCGAGAACGCGAGCAGCATCTTGCGCACGTTCTCCGTCTGGATGGCGGGGTCGTCCAGGTGCTCGGCGGCGCGGGCCTGCTGCTGCACGCGCATGAGCTTGGTGGTCTCCACCGCAAGCGCCGCGAAGTTCTCGCCAAAGGCCTTGGCAATGACCTCTTCGGGCTTGTTGAGGTGAATGCATGCGTGCACCAGGTAGCTGGCCGCCTGCATGGCCTCGGAGCCGCCAATTCCCTTGAGGATGGCGGCCACGGCATCGGCATGGGCCAGCGTGTTTTCGCCCGAGTCCAGGGTCTCGCCCGCCATCAGGGGCTCGGCAAAGGCGCGGGCGCGGGCCAGCGCGTTGACCTGCTCGGGCAGCGTGTGCGCAGTGGCTGCAATGAGCTGGGGGAGAACCTCGGCCTGGGGGGCGAGGGACGCCTGTGCGGGAGGGTAGGTTTTCATCCGGCCAAAGCACCTTCCGCCGCCAGCAGGAAACCGGTGACCGCAGCGACCTGGTCGGCCGCCACCAGCGTGGGCGCATGCCCCACGCCTTCGAACTCCACCAAGCGCGCACGGGGGCCTCGCTGCGCCATGGCCTGCGCGGTTTCGCGGGACAGCAGATCCGATTGCGCACCGCGCAGCAGCAGCGTGCGCGCGGCGATATGGTCATATAGCTGCCAGAGCATGGCCTCCCCCGCCGCGGCGGACTCCTGCGTCAATGCCCGAAACGGCACCGCGATGGCAGGGTCGTAGTGCAGTGTGATGCCGCCCTCCGGCAGCGTGCGCACCATGTGGCGCGAAAGTTCCAGCCACTGTTGCGGCGTGTGCGGGCCAAAGCTCGTCGAAATGGCCCACATGGCATCCGCCGCCTGCTGCAGCGACTCGAACCGTGCCAGCTGTCCCAGATAGAGCCCGATGCGCTGCAGGGCTTCCCACTGGATGACCGGCCCCACGTCGTTGAGCACCAGGCGCCGCACGGGCACGGGCAGCGGCAGCCCTGGCTGCCCCGCGACGCCCATGCCGATGAGCCCTCCCATGCTGGTGCCCACCCAGTCGAGGGTGGCGATGGGGCCCTGCCCCTGCAACTGGGCCACCAGCGCGAGCATGTCGGCCGCGTACTGGGGGATCTGGTAGCCCATGGGATCGGCCAGCCAGTCGCTCTGGCCCCGCCCGACCACATCAGGACAGATGACGCGGGCATGCGCGCTCAGCGCGCGCGCGAGGGTGTCGAAGTCCCGCCCCTGGCGCGAGAGGCCGTGCACGCAGAGCACCACGTGCGGATGTGCTGGATTGCCCGTGGCATTCCACTCCCAGTACGCCATGCGGTGGCGAGACTCGGCAACGGAGGCGTTACCAGAAGACACCCCGGTGGCCGCGGGGCCAGGGCACAGTACGTAGTTCAGCGTAGGTTCAATCATGGGGAGCGGAATCGAGGGGCAGCGCTTGATAATGCCGGGAAGGTCGGCACGGATCGCCGCACTGCGTCCATCCGCAGTCCCGGGTGTCTGCCGCGCTGCAAATCCCCGACCGCCGTGGCTGTCGCTGTGATTTGCGCCCTGCATCCATCCTGATCCGGGTGGCCGCGTGCCACGCAATCCGTGCCGCCCTTCCCTTGCGTTCATCGTAATTCATTCGGAGAGACTCTCATGCTGAAAGGCAAAACCGCCCTCGTCACCGGCTCGACCAGTGGCATTGGTCTTGGAATCGCGAAGGCACTGGCCCGCCAGGGCGCCAACATCGTGCTCAATGGCTTCGGAGACGTGGAAGGCCCGCGCGCCGAGGTGCTGGCCGCTGGCGAGGCTGCAGGTGTCCAGGTGGCCTACCACGGCGCCGACATGAGCCGTGTGGCCGACATCGAAGACATGATGAAGTACAGCACCGCGCAGTTCGGGCGCGTGGACATCCTCGTGAACAACGCCGGCATACAGCATGTGGCCAACGTGGAAGACTTCCCCGCGGAACGCTGGGACGCGGTGATCGCCATCAACCTCACGAGCGCCTTTCACACCTCGCGCCTGGCGCTGCCCGCCATGAAGGGCGCCAACTGGGGCCGCATCATCAACGTGGCATCGGTGCACGGCCTGGTGGGCTCGGCACAGAAGGCCGCCTACGTGGCGGCCAAGCACGGCATCGTGGGCCTGACCAAGGTGACCGCGCTGGAAAACGCCACCACCGGCGTGACCTGCAATGCCATCTGCCCCGGCTGGGTGCTGACGCCCCTGGTGCAAAAGCAGGTGGATGCCAAGGCAGCGGAACATGGCCTGTCCAACGAGGACGCCAAGAAGCTGCTGCTGGGCGAAAAGGAGCCCTCCATGCAGTTCACCACGCCGGAAGAACTGGGCGAGCTGGCCGTGTTCTTCTGCTCCCCCGCCGCCAACAACGTGCGCGGGGTGGCCTGGAACATGGACGGCGGCTGGGCGGCGCAGTAAGGGGCTGGGCCCCCGGGGGCACGGGGCCACGGCCACATGCCCCCGGCAGATGCTCCATTTTCAACAGCAGGTGCCGCTGCTCAGCCCAGAACAGACGGCACTTTCAGGCGGGATTTGACTTTCAGCCTTGGCGCTGCGGCCGGGCCGGCCGGTCTCAACGCATCTGCACCGAGCCCGACACGTTGACGACCACCTGGGCCTTGCCCGCTTCCACCGGGACGGCGGAGTCCGCATAGGCCCCGCCCATCTTGGCCTCGGCGGCCATCATGCGCGGGCGGGGACCGGGCGCCATCTCATTGCTGTTCACCGCCACCTCGCGCAGGCTGTAGTTGCTGAAGCCAAACCCCTTGGCCAGCTCGGCCGCGCGGGCCTTGAACTGCTCGATGGCCTGGGTCTGGGCCTCATCCTCCACCTTGGCACGCGCCTCGCGCGACAGGCCGAACGCGACTTGGTGGATGGCCATGGTCTGGATCTTGCCCGCCGTGGTGGTGATGCGGGCGAAGTCGCGGCCTTCCAGCACCAGTTCCGCGCGGCCCTGCCAGCCATTGATCTTGCCGTCCTTGTTGTAGCGCGGGAAAAGGCCGAACGGGCCCGTGCGCACATCCAGCTGGCCGGGCTGGGCATTGCGCTTGGCTTCGGCCAGCGCCGTGTCGAGCGCCTGCTTGAGCTGCGCCTGCACGGTGGCGGCATCCGCAGCCTCCTTGCTGGTGGCGAGGCTGAGCACCAGCAGATCCTGCTGCACTTCGACCGTGCCCGTGGCTGACAGCTGCACCACATTGCGCGGCTCCGCTGCAGGTGCATTCTGAGCAAATGCGGCTCCAGCGCAAGCCAGAAAAGCGCCTGCAGCTATCATTTTGGTAGTCATCTTCATGGCGGAAACATCCTTGGCATCAAAGCGCCGCCCTTCGTTGGGCAGCGCGGGGCACCACGATAACCGCGTGGCATCCCGCCCATGATGAAGCCCCGCCGCGCACTGTGCGAAGCTGGGCAAAACTTGTAACAGTTGGTCAAACCCAAGGCCAAAACCCGAACTTCGGCGTTCCAAGTGGTCAGAATCGGCTCTGTTACAAATTGGACTTGGGATCAAGATGGCCACAACAACCAATCGCACCGACAAAGTTCTGGTGGTGGATGACGATGCACGAATCCGTGATCTGCTGCGCCGCTACCTCACCCAGGAAGGCTTTGAAGTCATGGTCGCCGAAGACGGCAAGGCACTCAACCGCCTGCTGTTGCGCGAGACCGTGGACATCATCGTGCTCGACCTGATGATGCCGGGCGAGGACGGCCTGTCCATCTGCCGCCGCCTGCGTGCGGCCAATGACCGCACGCCCATCATCATGCTCACCGCCAAGGGCGAGGACGTGGACCGCATCGTGGGCCTGGAAGTGGGCGCCGACGACTACCTGGGCAAACCGTTCAACCCCCGCGAACTGCTCGCGCGCATCCACGCCGTGCTGCGCCGCCGCCCCGCGCAGGAAGCCCCCGGTGCGCCTTCGGGCGACAACGAGGTCGTGACCTTCGGCCCCTTTACCTTTGACCTGGGCACCCGCGCACTGCAGCGCAATGGCGAAGAGCTGCCCCTGACCACGGGCGAGTTCGCCATGCTCAAGGCCCTGGTGCGCCACCCGCGCCAGCCGCTGTCTCGCGAAAAGCTGGCCCTGCTGGCACGCGGCCGCGAGTTCGAGCCCTTCGACCGCAGCCTGGACGTGCAGGTCTCGCGCCTGCGCAAGCTGGTGGAAGTGGACGCCGCCGCGCCGCGCTACATCCAGACCGTGTGGGGCGTGGGCTACGTTTTCGTGCCGGACGGAACGAGCTGACCCCTTCCTTCTTTCTTGTATGCGCAAATCCGACGGCCATCCGAGGTCGAGATCACCATCGTTCCGGCAGTCCGTGACCGCTCCTTCCGACGCCACCAGCCCCGCCCCCCTCGAGTCCCTGAGACAGGCTCGGGAGCAACGGGCGCGCGTGGGCCTCAATCTCTTCTGGCGCACCTTCTTCCTGCTGGCGCTGCTCCTGGTGGGCAGCATCCTGGCATGGCTGCAGACACTGCGGGCGCTGGAGTTTGAACCGCGCACGCTGCACACCGCGCAGCAGATCGCCTCGCTGGTGAACCTGAGCCGCGCCGCGCTCGTGCACTCCGATGCCATCGCCCGCGTGTCGCTCATCAAGACCATGGCCGACCAGGAAGGCGTGCGCATCCTGCCGCGCGAGCCGCGCGACAAATTCGAACTGCTGGAGGGCACGGCCCTGGGCAACCGCCTGACCGACGAGCTCACCCAGCGCCTGGGCCCCGACACCATCGTGGCGCAAAACGTGAATGGAGAAACAGGCCTGTGGGTCGGCTTCAACATCAACGGCGACCCCAACTGGCTGCTGATGGACCGCTCGCGCTTCAGCCCGGCGGGCGGCCGCACCTGGCTGATCTGGCTGATCACGGCGGGGGCGCTGTCACTGGCGGGCGCCGCGGCCATTGCACGGCTGATCAATCGGCCGCTCAAGCAGCTTTCCTACGCCGCCAACCGCGTCAAGGACGGCGATTTCGCGGCCAGCCATCTCGACGAAGAGGTGGTGACCAGTGAAATCCGCGAGGTGAACATCGGCTTCAACCGCATGGCGCAGAAGCTCGCCAAGCTGGAGCAGGACCGCGCCGTGATGCTGGCCGGCATCTCGCACGACCTGCGCACGCCGCTGGCGCGCCTGCGGCTCGAAACCGAGATGAGCGTGAACGATGAAGTCGCGCGCGAGCACATGGTGGCCGACATCGTGCAGCTCGACGCCACCATCGACAAGTTCCTCGACTACGCGCGGCCTGACCACGTGACGCTGACACCCGTCAACCTGCATGCGGTGGTCTCGTCCTGCGTGTACGCCGTGCAGGACCACCGCGAACTCCAGATCACCATGTCGGTGCCCGAAGACCTGAACGTGCTGGCTGATGAAGTGGAACTGGCACGCGTGATCTCCAACCTGCTGGAGAACGCCCGGCGCTATGGCAAGACCGAGGACACCGGCATCACCAGCGTGGACATCGTCGCGAAAGGCCGGGAGAACTGGGTGCTGGTCAAACTGCGCGACCATGGCCCGGGCGTGCCGCCCGAGCAGCTGTCCAACCTGACCAAACCCTTCTTCCGGGGGGATTCCGCCCGCACGGCCGCCGCCGGTGCGGGGCTGGGGCTGTCCATCGTCGACAAGACGGTGCAGCGCATGGGCGGCATCTTCGCGCTGGCCAATTCCAGCACGGGCGGCCTGGTGGCCCACCTGCAGTTGCAGCGTGCCACCGACCTGCCCGACGGCGCCGACCCCAAGCAGCGCCTGCAGCGGCCGTCCATCAAGCGCCAGCTGCCAAGACGCCGGGCGGAAGACAAGACCGCCTGACTCAAGCATCCGCTCCCCGGACCGCAGGCCCGTTCAGCGCACCATGCAGGGCGATTTGTTGTTGAACTTCCAGCCGGGGATCAGGTACTGCATGGCGATGGCATCGTCACGCGCGCCCAGCCCATGCTGCAGGTACAGGCGGTGGGCGCGCTCCACCTCCTCCATGTCCAGCTCCACGCCCAAGCCAGGCTTGGTGGGCAACTGGATGAAGCCGTCCTTGATCTGGAAAGGCTCCTTCGTCAGCCGTTCACCGTCCTGCCAGATCCAGTGCGTGTCGATGGCGGTGACGCGCCCCGGTGCGGCGGCGCCCACGTGGGTGAACATGGCCAGCGAGACGTCGAAATGGTTGTTGGAATGCGAGCCCCAGGTCAGGCCGAAGGCCTGACACATCTGCGCCACGCGCACCGAGCCGGCCATGGTCCAGAAGTGCGGGTCGGCCAGCGGGATGTCCACCGACTGCAGGGCTAGGCTGTGCGCCATCTCGCGCCAGTCGGTGGCCACCATGTTGGTGGCGGTGGGCAGGCCGGTGGCGCGGCGGAACTCCGCCATCACCTCGCGGCCCGAGAACACGCCTTCGGCGCCGCAGGGGTCCTCGGCATAGGCCATCACGCCGTGCAGGTCGCGCGTGATGCGGATGGCGTCCTTGAGCAGCCAGCCGCCGTTGGGGTCCAGCGTCACGCGCGCCTCCGGGAAGCGCTCATGCAGCGCGCGAATCGCCTCGACCTCTTCCTCGCCACGCAGCACGCCGCCCTTGAGCTTGAAGTCGGCAAAGCCGTAGCGTTCGTACGCGGCCTCGGCCAGGCGCACGATGCCGTCGGCCGTCATGGCTTTCTCGTTGCGCAGGCGGAACCAGTCGTTGTCGGCACCGGGCTCCGTGCGGTAGGCCAGGTCGGTCTTGGCGCGGTCGCCCACGTAGAACAGGTAGCCCAGCATCTGCACCGCCTCGCGCTGCACGCCATCGCCCAGCAGCGCGGCCACGGGCACGTTCAGGTGCTGGCCCAGGAGGTCCAGGAAGGCCGACTCCACCGCCGTCACAGCGTGGATGGTGATGCGCAAATCGAAGGTCTGCAGCCCGCGCCCGCCCGCATCGCGGTCGGCGAACCGGGCGCGCATGGCGTTGAGTACCGCGTTGTGGTGGCCGATGGGCCGGCCCACGATCAATGGGCGCGCGTCCTCGATGGTCTGGCGGATCTTCTCGCCGCCGGGCACCTCGCCCACCCCAGTGTTGCCCGCGCTGTCGCGCAGGATGATCAGGTTGCGTGTGAAGAAGGGGCCGTGCGCGCCGCTCAGGTTCATGAGCATGCTGTCGTGGCCCGCCACGGGCACCACGCGCAGCTCGGTGACGACGGGGGTGCTGGTGGCAGAAGGGATGGAAGAGGTGGTCATGGTGGTCTGGAAACGAAGATGGGCGCGCAAAGACGCCCCGTGACAAGGCTTAATCGGCAGTGATTTTTCGGGTTTCGATGACCGTCTTCCAGCGCGCGAATTCGCGTGCCTGGTAGGCGGTGAAAGCCTCGGGCGTGCTGGCCACGATCTCCAGCCCCTGGTCGAGCATGCGCTTCTTCACGGCGGGATCGTTCATGGCGGCGATGGCGGCGTCCGAGAGCTTCTTCTTCACGGCCGCAGGCAGGCCCTTGGGCGCGGCCATGCCCTGCCACGAGTACACCTCGGCACCGGCCACGCCGGCCTCGGCCAGGGTGGGCACGTCAGGCAGCACGGGGCTGCGCTTGTCGCCGGTGACGGCAATCGCATGCAGCTTGCCGCCGCGGATGTGCTGCAGCACGGCGTTCACGTTCTGGAACGAGAACTCCACCTGCCCGCCCAGCAGGTCGTTGATGGCCGGCGCGCCGCCCTTGTAGGGGATGTGCAGGCCTTCGGTGCCGCTTTGCTGCCAGAAGACCTCGGCCGAGAGGTGGTCCGACGAGCCGTTGCCCGAACTCGCGAAGCTCACCTTGCCGGGGTTGGCCTTGAGCTGCGCGATCACCTCCTTCACGGTGCGTGCCTTTTGCGCCGGCGAGGCCACCAGCACATTGGGTGCCTGCACGGGCACGGTGATGTAGTCGAAATCCTTGAGCGCGTCGTACGGCACGCTCTTGAGCAGGTGCGGCGCCACCACGAAGGCGCCCAGGGACGACACCAGCAACGTGTAGCCATCGGGCGCGGCGCGTTTGACGGCACCCGCACCCAGCGTGCCCGTGGCACCGGGGCGGTTGTCCACCACGAAGTTCTGGCCCAGCTTGTCGCCCATGTGCTGGGCCATGGCGCGCGCCACCATGTCGGTGGAGCCGCCCGCCGGAAACGGCACAACGATGGTGACGGGCTTTTCGGGCCAGGGCGTGGCGGCCGTCTGGGCCGATGCGGAAAACGCCAGGGTGCAGGCGCTGGCCACGAGCAGCAGTTGCTTGACGAACATGAGGGATGTCTCCTGAGGTGGTGGTGGTGGTCGGCGGCCCTCTGCGGGGCCTTGGGTTGAAGGGTTGGCGTGGGACAGGGGGGCGCGCTTACTGCGGGCCGAGCTTGTCGATGAGCGCCTTGAGCTCTTCCATCTCGCTGGGCTTCAAGTCCGTCAGCGGCGCGCGCACCGGCCCACCGTCATGGCCCACGATCCTGGCGCCCGCTTTGATGATGGAGACACCGTAGCCTTCCACCCGGTTGCGGATGGCCAGGTAGGGCATGAAGAACTCCTTGAGCAGCCTGTGTTGCGTGGCCGTGTCGTCGGCCGCCACGGCCTTGTAGAAGTCCATCGCCGTCTTGGGAATGAAGTTGAACACTGCCGAGGAGTACACCGGCGTGCCCAGCGCCTTGTAGGCCGCCGCATACACCTCGGCCGTGGGCAGGCCGCCCAGGTAGGAGAAGCGGTCACCCATCTTCATGAAGATGGAAGACATGGTCTCGATATTGCCCACGCCGTCCTTGAAGCCGATCAGGTTGGGGCAGCGGTCGGCCAGGATGGCCAGGGAATCGGCGGTGAGCTTGGTGCGGTCGCGGTTGTAGACGATGACGCCGAACTTCACGCTGTTGCACACGGCGGCCACATGCTCGATCAGGCCCTCCTGGCCGGCTTCGGTCAGGTAGTGGGGCAACAGCAGGATGCCGTGGGCGCCCAGGCGCTCGGCCTCCTGGGCATGGGCGATGGCGGTGCGGGTGGGGCCGCCGGCGCCGGCAATGATGGGCACCTTGCCGCGGCAGGTGTCCACGGCGGTCTTGATGACCTGGCCGTACTCGGGGCCCGAGAGCGAGAAATACTCGCCCGTGCCGCCGGCGGCGAACAGGGCGCTGGCGCCATAGGGGGCGAGCCATTCCAGGCGCTCGATGTAGGTCCTGGGGCGGAATTCACCCTGCTCGTCGAAGTCCGTGATGGGGAAGGACAGCAGGCCGGAGCCCATGATGGATTTGAGGTCTTGCGGGGTCATGGTGGTATCAGGTCTGGTAGGTGGTCAGGGCGTATCAACAGGTCGTACAAGTGGCTTGCAGCACCCTGCCTTCAGCGGTATCAAGCAGTGTTCAAGGGGGCGAGCCACCTTTCAGACCGACCAAAGCGACTTGAAAACTCGCTTCAGACCATGCCTAAACGGCAGCAACGCATGAATGTTAACGTTAACATTTCCACAGGCCATAGGGAAAACCCTTTGTTATGCGACATCTCGGGAAATTGCGGAAGGGTGTGGGCTAACCGGAGCCGGCCCGAACGGCCCCGTCGATGCCCCGAGGACGCCGGGTACGAGACCGTTGTGCCGACGGCGTGACCCCTTCTCGGCTACCGCACCGCAGGCGCGGCCGCGGCCGCAAACACCTCGATGGTTTCGAGCGCCGAGACCGGGCGGCCGGCCTTGCCATCGCCCGCTACCACCAGCCGCGCCATACCGCGTGCCAGTGGCTGGCCGTCCAGCCGACAGGCGATCAGCACGCGCTGGTTGTCCAGCGACACCAGGGCTGGTAGCCATCGGCCCCGGTGGCTACCAGGTACACGCCCTGCACGTTGGCACCGCCGGCGCTCTCGGCCTCGACGCCGGCCACGCTACTCAGCAACACCTACCGGTCCGCGCCCGTGCAGCGGCCCGGGTAGCGCAGCATGTACCAGCCCGAGAGCGGTGGCGGCCAGCACAGCCTTCATCAACAGGGCATTCCAGCGGGGCATGGGGCTTTCCAGTAGTGCTTGGGCAATGGGTCATTCTGGCGCCATGGGCCGGGCCCGCCCCACCACCCTCACACCTGCTTGCACATCCCGCACCACCCGTCCTCTGGCTGGTTTCGCCGCACGTCAACTGGCATCTGCACTGTTGCGCAAGGCCTCCAGGCGCCGTGCCAGCAACTCCATGCGGTCACCGCCCCAGAACAGCTCGCCCTGGCAGACGAACGATGGCGCGCCAAACACCCCCAGCGCTTCGGCCCTGCCCACAGCCATCGCAAAGTCACTCTGTGCGCATTGCTGCAGGTAGCCGCGCCAGTCGCCCGCGCTGAGCCCAGCACCCACGAGGGCCGACTCCACCTGCTCGGGTGACTCGAGGTCGAACTCGCGGCGCCAGAACGCGGCCAGCAGCGGATCGCAGAACTCCCACAGCCTTTGCCGCGACCGCGCGAACAGCAGGGCCTGGCTGGCCAGTGTCGCGTCCCACAGCTTGGTGGTGGCGCGGATGGTGAGGCCTTGCAGCTGCGCCAGGCGGCGGCAGTCCATGTACAGGTACTTGAGCTTGGCCACGTCCCGCGGGGAGCGCTCGCTCACCTCGCCGCCATAAGCCGATTGAAAGTCCGTGATGTATGGCCACCAATCGAAGCGCAACCCGCTGCGCTGCTCCAGATCGCGCGCCTGCCGCAGCGCCAGGTACGAGTACGGGCTGCGCAGATCGATGAAGGCATCCACGCCTGCCGTGCTGCTGTGGTCCGGCATGCCCGGTTACCCGCGCTCGAAGAGGTTGTGCCTGGCGTCGCTGGACGTGGTCACATCCACCCAGCTCCCGCGCAACAGGTCCATCGCTCGCCCTACGGCGGGCCGGCTGCGCACACGGCCATACCAGGCCTGCACGCGCGGAAAATCGTCCAGCGCAACGCCCGTCATCTTGTGGATGCGCACCCACGGAAAACAGGCGATGTCGGCGATGGAATAGGCGCCGCCAATGTACTCGCGGCCTTCGAGCCGCTCATCGAGTACCTTGAGCAGCCGCCGCGTCTCGTTCTGGTAGCGTCCGATGCCGTAGGGAACCGGCTCTGGCGCATAGCGAAAGAAATGCTGCGCCTGCCCCATCATCGGCCCGAGCCCGCCCACCTGCCAGAAAAGCCACTGCAGCACATCGCTTCGTGCACGCAGTTCGGCGGGCACGAAGCGCTGCGCCTTGTCCGCCAGGTACAGCAGGATGGCGCCGGTCTCGAACACCGTGAAGGGCCCGCCCCCATCGGCCGGGGCATGGTCGACGATGGCCGGGATCTTGCCATTGGGGTTGATGGCACGGTAGGCCGGCTGGTGCTGGTCGCCCTGGGTGATATTGATGGGCACCACGCGGTAGGGAACGCCTAGCTCCTCCACCAGGATGTGCACCTTGTGCCCGTTGGGTGCGGGCCAGCTGTAGAGGTCGATCATGGATACCCCTGTGCTTCAGCGCTTGCGCATGATCTCTTGCCGGCGGCGGTCCTGCGCACGGCGGTTGCCCGCGTCGCCCATGCCGGCAGGCAGGTAGTCGTCCAGGGCCACGGTGCGCTCCTCGATCTGGCGCATCACGCTGTCGTGCAGCGCCTTCTTGGACATCGCGTAGGCGGTGTTGCAGTCGGGCGTGATGCACTTCGCATAGCCGATGGCCGTGGCCAGCAGTTGCTCGGGCTCCACCACCTCGTGGAAGAAACCCAGTCGCTCGGCCTCTTCCAGTGTGTAGAGCTTGCCGCGCAGCGTGGCGAGCGCGCCCACCTGGTCGCCCAGGGCGTATTTGATGATCTCCACGTAGGCCGCCGGCATGGGGATGCCGATGGGCACTTCGTTGAGGCCGAACTTGGCGGGTTTGCGCGCCGCCACGCGGAAGTCGCAGTCCAGCGCCGTGATCAGCCCGCCCGCGATGGCATGGCCGTTGACCGCCGCTACCGTGGGCCGGGAGTACTCGAAGATCCGCAGATTGGTCTCGCGGTAGGCCTTGTACCACTCGCGGACGGCATCCTTGCTGCCGCTGCCGAAGATGCCGAAGCTGTAGTCGAAATCGATCCCGGCCGAGAACGCGTCGCCCTGCCCCGTGAGCACCACCGGCAGTTCACCGAACTCGCGTTCGAGCCGGTCGAAGGCATCGTGCAGGTCGGCAAAAAAAAGCGCGTTCTGCACGTTGACCTTGTTGGTGTTCATGCGGACGACGGCGCAGCCGTCCACCGCCTCGATATGCCATGCCATGGGTGTCTCCTTCGTGGGTCTGCAAAAGCTTGCTGATTGCCAGCTTCATGCTAGCCACAAGGGCTCGGCCATGTTGTCTTTGCAACGACAACGCACGCGGCGGTTCCGGGCTACAAACCTGCCAACGAACCCAGCCTGAAAGCGAGCCCCATGCCGCGTGCCCACATCGTCTATACCCACCCCGAACCTCGTTCTTTCGTCGCGGCCATGCGCGACACCACCCAGGCGGCATTGGCCAACGCAGGCTGGCAAACCAGCGCGACCGACCTGCATGCGGCGGGCTTTGGCGCCGTGGCCAGTGCCACGGATTTCGGCGAACGGGCAAGCCCCGGACACCTGGTGTACCCGCTGGAGCAGCGGCACGCGTGGGAGCATGGCAGCCTCGCCCCCGAGATCGCGAACGAGGTCCGGGCAGTGGTAGACGCAGACCTGCTGGTGCTCGTCTTCCCGGTGTTCTGGTTCTCGGTGCCGGCGCAGATGAAGGGCTGGATAGACCGGGTGTTCCTGTCCGGCGTGTTCTACGGGGGACGGCGGGTGTACGACCGGGGTGGCATGGTGGGCAAACATGCGCTGGTGGTGGCTGCCCTGGGCGGGCGCGAGCACATGTTCGGCACCGGCGCCCTGCACGGCGAGCTCACTGGAATGATGCGCCACCTGCTGCAGGGCACGCTGGGGTATGCGGGGTTCTCCGTCTACGAACCCTTCTTTGCGCACCACGTGCCTTATGTGGACGATGCCACGCGGGCCGGCATGCTCATGCGCCTGTGGAACGAACTCCAGGCCCTGGGCACCCGGCCTGTGCTGCCCATGCCCAGCCTGCAAGGCTTCGACGACCATTTCAACCCAACCAGCACCACGCCGGGGAGCACCACCAATGCCTGAAATCATCGATGCCTGGATGCAATTGCCGAACCGGCCTTACCTGCTGGACTCCATGTTCGATTCATTGCGCCGCTGGCCCACCCACTGGCGCTCCCTGGCGCAGGAAAACCCCGGCATCACGCACGATGAAGCGCTGGCGACCTTCCGCGCCCAGGGCGTCCAGCGCGTCCTGGCCAGCGCCTGGTGGGGGCCTGCCGGGCCTATGATCACCAACGACGAGGTGGCAGCGGCCACGCAGGCGCATCCCGGCCAGGTGGTGGGCATCGCCTCGGTCGATCTCCACCGGCCCATGGACGCCGTGCGCGAACTGCGCCGCTGCGTGCGGCAGTTCGGCTTCAAGGGCGTGCGCGTGCTGCCCTGGCTCTGGGGCCTGCCGCCCGACGATCGCCGCTACTACCCACTGTATGCCGAATGCGTGGAACTGGACGTCACCTTCTGCCTGCAGGTCGGGCATGCAGGCCCCATGCGCCCTTCCGAGCCGGGCCGGCCGATGCCGTACCTGGACCACGTGGCACATGAATTCCCGGACCTGCGCATCGTGGGCGGACACATCGGTTTCCCATGGGTGAACGAGATGGTCTCGCTGATGATGAAACATCCCAACGTCTATGTGGACACATCGGCCTACAAGGCCTCGCGCTTCCCGCCAGAACTGGTCGCCTACCTGCGCGGCCCGGGCCGGCACAAGGTGCTGTTCGGCACCAACTACCCCATGCTCACACCGGCAGAATGCCTGGCTGGGCTCGATGCCCTGGGCCTGGACGCAGAGACGAGTGCCTTGTACCTGGCGGGCAACGCGCGCCGCGCGTTCAAGCTATCCCCCTGACCGATACTGCAAGCTCTGACCACCCAGGGACTCAAGCCATGCCTTCTCGCACCCCATCGAGCCCGCTTGAAACGCCCGTGCCCTCACGCGGGAAAAGGGCAGCACATGCCCCCGCAGGCACCGGCATGGTGGACTTCCTGGAGTCGTCGGCCTGGTACCGCGTGCTGTCGCCCGAGTTGCAAGCCGTGGTCCTGCGCACCGCGAGCGAGCGGATCACCGTCCCCGGCGAGCTGGTGGCCCACCGGGGGCAACCCTGCACCCACTGGTACGGGCTGGTGCGCGGCTTCCTGCAGATGTACGTGGTGGCGTCGGACGGTGCCGAAACCACGCTGTATTGTTTGCGCGAGGGCGAATGGGGCGGCGAGGGCTCGCTGCTCAAGAAGGAACTGCGCCAGTACGACCTGCGCTCGCTCACGCCGGCCCACCTGTGCCTGGTGCCGGTGGAGACCTTCGAAACGCTGCGCCAGTCGTCCATCGCGTTCAACCATGTGATCTGCGACATCATGAACGCGCGCATGGGGGTGTTCGTGGGCATGCTGGAGGCATCGCGCCTGCGCGGGCCCGAGACGCGGGTGGCCCGGGCCCTTCTGATGCTGGCCGACAGCCAGGGCGAGGCGGTGCAGGAGCTGCTGATCTCGCAGCAGGAACTGGCCCTGATCTGCGGGCTCTCGCGCCAGCGGGTGAACGTGGCGCTCAGCGTGTTCAAGCCCCGGGGCATCGTGCGCATCGAGCCCAACAAGGGCTCGCTGATCGTGCATGTGCCGCTGCTGCGCGACCATGTGACGGGCATTGCCTGAACCTTCGGGCCGGCCCCATTAGCGCGGAGCGTGATCTCCCGCAGAATCCGGCGGTGCCTGTTTCCACGCCACCATGTCCGCAGATCCCCTCGACCTCTTCCTTGCCCAGTCGCCCTGGATGTCCGCCCTCACCGCCGAGGAGGCCGCGCGCGTGCGCCGGGCGATCACGCTGCGCAGCTACCCTGCGGGCGGCGCGGTGTTTTCGAAGGGCACGCCCACCGCGCATTGGGCCGGGGTGATGGAAGGCATGCTCAAGCTGGACAACATCACCGCCGAAGGCCGCACCAGCACCTTCGCGGGCGTGCCCTCGGGCGCCTGGTTCGGCGAGGGCTCGGTGCTCAAGGACGAGCCTCGTCCCTACTCCGTGACGGCGCTGACCGACAGCGTGGTGGCCCTGCTGCCGCGCAGCGAGTTCCTGCGGCTGCTGCAAGGGAGCCACCCTTTTGCGCTGTGGCTGATCGGGCAGCTCAACGCGCGTCTGGCGCACTACGTGGCGCAGGTGCAGACCGACCGGCTGGGCGACACCACGGCGCAGGTGGCCTACAGTCTGTCGGGCTTGTTCAACGATGCGCTGTTCCCCAACACCGCGCGGCGCATCACGCTGTCGCAGGAGGAGCTGGGGCGCCTGTCGGGCGTGTCGCGCCAGGTGGCCAACCGGGCGCTGCAGGAACTGCAGGACCGGGGTGCGATCCGCCTGGGCTATGGCTCGATCGAGGTGATCGACCTGAAGGTGCTGCAGTCGATTGCCCGCGAAGGCTGAACGCTCAGCCTGCGGGCTCGGTCTGAATCTGCGCCAGCCGCGTGATGGCCTCGCGGCTGCCCGCGATCTCGCGCAGGCGGAACTTCTGGATCTTGCCGGTGGCGGTCTTGGGCAAGACCTCGAACACGACCTGGCGCGGGCACTTGAAGCGCGCCAGATGGCAGCGGCAGAACTCGATCAGCTCCTCGGCACTGACGCTGCCTGCGGCATCGGGCTTGAGCTCCACGAAGGCGCAGGGCACCTCGCCCCAGCGTTCGTCGGGCTGGGCCACCACGGCGGCCAGCAGCACGGCGGGGTGGCGGTGCAGCACGTCTTCCACCTCCACCGAGGAGATGTTCTCGCCGCCCGAGATGATCACGTCCTTGGAGCGGTCGGTGATCTGCACATAGCCGTCGGGGTGTAGCACCGCGATGTCGCCGGTGTGGAACCAGCCGCCGGCAAAGGCCTTGGCCGTGGCGCCGGGGTTCTTGAGGTAGCCCTTCATCACGGTGTTGCCCCGGATCATGATTTCGCCAGCCGTCACACCGTCCGCCGGCACGGGCTCCAGCGTGTCGGGGTTGAGCACGCGCAGGTGCTCCAGCGCCGCGGCGCGCACGCCCTGGCGCGCCTGCAGCCGGGCACGCCCGGCTTCGGGCAGGGCCGCCCAGCCGGGCTGGCGCACGCAGCTCACGGGCGTGCCCGAGACCTCGGTGATGCCGTACACGTGGTCCACGTCGAAGCCCATCGCGGCGATCGCCTGCAGGATGGCGGCCGGCGGTGGCGAGCCCGCTGTGAGCACGCGCACCGGGCGCGGCAGCGCGATGCGCTCGTGCGCCGGTGCATTCGCCAGCATGGCCAGCACGGTGGGCGCGGCACAGAAATGGTCCACACCGTGCTCGGCAATGGCCTCGAAGATGGCCTTGGCCGTGACCTTGCGCAGGCACACATGCGTGCCCCCCGCCGCCGTGACGGCCCAGGTGAAGCACCAGCCGTTGGCGTGGAACATGGGCAGCGTCCACAGATACACCGGGCGGCGCGGCATCGCCCAGTCGGTCATCTGCAACAGGCTCATGAGGTAGGCCCCGCGGTGGCTGGGCACCACGCCCTTGGGGTCGCCGGTGGTGCCCGAGGTGTAGTTCAGTGCGATCGGGTCCCACTCGTCCTCGGGCCATAGGCCTTCGAAGGCCGGGTCGCCTTCGGCCAGCAGGGCTTCGTAGTCGAGCCCGCCAAGGGCCGGCTGCGAGGGCAGGCCCGCATCGTGGATGGTGATCACCAGCGGCTGCTGCGCCAGGCCCTCGACGGCCCTGGCCGCGAGCGCCGAAAATTCGCGGTCCACCAGCAGCACGCGCGCCTCGCCGTGGCGCAGGATGAAGCGGATGGCTTCGGCGTCGAGCCGGCAGTTGACGGCGTTGATGACCGCACCGCACAGGGGGATGCCCAGGTGCGCCTCCAGCATCGCGGGCGTGTTGGGCGCCAGGATGGCCACGGTGTCGCCGCGCTGCACGCCGCGTTGTGCCAGTGCGCTGGCCAAGCGGTAGGCGCGCTCGCGCGTCTGCGCCCAGGTCTGCGTGGTGCCGCCATGCACCACGGCGATGCCTTCGGGATGCACCTGCGCGCTGCGGTCCAGAAAGCCCAGCGGCGTGAGCGGCAGGTGGTTGGCGGGGGTGCGTTCCAGGCCGTGCTGGTAGGGGCTGTGGTGGGCTGCTTGGCTCATGCTGGTCTCCTGTTTTGCGCGTTCATGGGTGGTAGGTGGTGAACGACTCGACGCTCTCGCGCTCCGTCACCAGCGTGTTCTCGATGCCCGCCGGGTCGGCGTGGCCCAGGCTCATGCCGCAGACCACCATCTCGGTATCGGGGATGCCCAGTTCGGCGGCAATGACCTGGTGGAATTTGGTGAACGCCACCTGCGGGCAGGTGTCGAGCCCGCGCGCGCGGGCCGCCACCATCACGCTCTGCAGGAACATGCCGTAGTCCATCAGGCTGCCGGCCTGCATCACCCGGTTCACCGTGAAGATCAGCCCCGCGGGCGCATCGAAGAAGCGGTAGTTGCGGCCGTGCTGGGCGTGCATGCGCGCCTTGTCGCCCCGGGCGATGCCGAGCAGGCCATACAGGTCCCATCCCACCTTGCGGCGCCGGTTGACATAGGGCGATACCCATTCGAGCGGGTAGTAGTGGTAGGGCTCGGTGAGGGTCGCAGCCCCATCCTCATGGTTGTCCACGGCGGCGATGGCGGTGCTCAGCCGCTCCTTCGCGGCCCCCGTGAGCACGTGCACGCGCCAGGGCTGCGTGTTCATGCCAGAGGCCGCATGGCGCGCCACGTCGAGGATGGAATGCACCTCTTCGCGGGAGACCGGCGTGGGCAGGAATGCGCGGATGCTGCGCCGCGAGACGATGGCCCAGTCCACCGCCTGCCGCAGCTCTGGTAGGGAGGTGGGGGCGGCGGAAACCCGGCTTGCCGCTGGCGCGGCTGGGGATGTGCATGGGAGCGAACAGGTCATGGCGGCATGCTAGGCATGGACGCCGTCCGTGACTGTCGATGCAATGACATTTGGCCGCCTCGCCTGCCATCCGCCGCGACGGGTCTCAGAACCGGCTCAGTCTCTTTTTGGAGGTCGCATCGGAGGGCAATCGGGATGAGTGGCGCGTCGGGTGCGCCGCGTGGGCTCATGCCCATGCAGGCAGCCGGGGCGTCCAATCGTCCGTTTTCACTCCAACCAGAAGGGCAACAGCCTTGCCGGGCGGTCTGCGGCGTTGCGGCGCTTGCCGATAGCACGGGCCATCGGCTGCGCACCGCGCCTGGCATCCCGTCCCGGCAAAGCACTTGTGCGACTCCCCAAGGAGACTGAACAGGTTCTTATAGACTTCCCCGCATGCCAGCCTCCCCGCCCTCCCCCTCCCTTGCGCCCGCCACCCGCGACCGTCCTTCGGTCACGCTGCGCGAGGTGGCCGAGCGGGCCGGGGTCTCGATGATCACCGTCTCGCGCGCCATCAACACACCGCACCAGGTGTCGGAGGCGACGCGGGTGCGCGTACAGGAGGCCGTCTCCAGCATGGGCTACGTGCCCAACCTGGTCGCCGGGGGCCTGCGATCGGCGCGCAGCCATGTGGTCACCGCGCTGGTGCCCACGCTCACTGGGCCGCTGTTCGGCGAGATGGTGCAGGCGCTCACCGATGCGCTGGAGCTGCGAGGGTTCCAGGTGATGGTGGGCCAGGTCGGCTATGCACACTCGCGCGAGGACGAGCTGCTGCGCGCCATCGTCGGCCGGCGCCCGGACGGCATCGTGGTCACCGGCATCATGCATTCGCCCGAAGGGCGCCGCATGCTCATGGCATCGGGCATCCCCATCGTGGAGACCTGGGATTTCACCTCCACGCCCATCGACATGCTGGTGGGGCTGCGGCACGAACAGCTGGGCGCTGCCGTGTGCGAGCATCTGTACTCCAGAGGCCGGCGCCGCCTGGCACTGCTCAGTGGCGGCGACGAGCGCGCCGCACGCCGCGCACGGGGCTTCGAATCCGCCGCCGAGCGCCTGGGCCTGCGCGCGCCTGCCGTGCGTCTGGGCAAGTCACCCACCACGCATGCCGACGGGCGCGACGGCCTGGCCGCGCTGCTCGCCGGGCACCCCGACATCGACGCCGTGTTCTGCAGTTCCGACATGCTGGCCCTGGGCGTGCTGACCGAAGCCCGCGTGCGCGGCATGTCCGTGCCGGAACAACTGGCCGTGATGGGTTTTGGCGACATCGATTTCGCGCAGACCGTGAGCCCCAGCCTCTCCACCGTGCGCATCGACGGCACGCGCATGGGCCAGACGGCTGCCCGACTGATCGCCGACCGCGCCGAGGGCCGCCCCGTGGCCGAACCGGTGGTGGACATCGGCTTCGCGATCATCGGGCGCGAAAGCGCCTGACGAAGCGCGCCCCAGGACGCGCTGCCGCCGCAGAGGGTCAGGCCTTGAAAATCAGGGCGGTGGCCCGTGCCTCCATCGCCAGGCCTTGCCCCACGGGCCCCAGGCGCTCGGCGGTCTTGGCTTTCACGTTGACCTGGCCGGGGTCGACCCCCAGGGCCTTCGCAATGCACTGGCACATGCCGGCAATGTGGGCCGCCAGGCGAGGCGCCTGGGCCACCACCGTGCTGTCCACATTGCCGATGGCGTAGCCCGCGGCGCGCACGCGGCGCGCGGCCTCGGCCAGCAGCACGGCCGAATCGGCGCCCCGGAACTGCGCATCGGTATCGGGAAAATGGCGGCCGATGTCCCCCAGGCCCGCGGCCCCCAGGATCGCATCGGTAATGGCGTGCAGCAGCACGTCGGCATCGGAATGGCCCAGCAGGCCCAGGGTGTGCTCGATGGTCACCCCGCCAATCACCAGCGGCCGCCCGGGCACCAGTGCGTGCACATCCCAGCCTTCTCCAATCCTGAAGTTCATCTGTTCGTTCGCCTTCTGCCCGCCAGGGGCTCATGGTCGTCCTGCCCTTGCGCGGGCAGGCTCAGAAAATCGTCTTGCGCCCCGTCTCGGTCGCCCCCTGCCCGCGTTCGCCACCAAAGCGGGCCAGCGTGGTGCCATGGCCGCGCTGCGCCAGCACGGCCTCGGCCAGCGCGAAATCGTCGGGGTAGGTGACCTTGAAGTTCTGCGCGCCGCCGGGCACCAGGCGCGGGTGCAGGCCCATGGCTTCCATGGCGCTGGCCTCGTCGGTCACGTTCGATCCCACCTTGTCGAGCGCGTCCATCAGGGGGCCTATGCGGAACATCTGCGGCGTCTGCGCCAGCCACTTGTTGCTGCGGTCCACGGTGGAGGCCACGCGCACGCCCCCGGGGCCGTCGATCGAGGTCTTGAGCGTGTCGGCCAGCTGGTGTGCGAGCAGGCCGCCCACGCTGTCCTGCGCGCACACATCGATCAGGTGGTCAATCTGCGCCGTGGTGACCAGGCAGCGCGCCGCATCGTGCACCAGCACCCAGTCATCCCGCTGCGCGCCCCGCGCGAGCAGCGCCCGCAGGCCGCCCAGCACCGTATCGGCGCGCGTGGGGCCGCCGCATTCGACCGCGAAGTACGCCGGGTGCGCATGCGCATCCAGGAAACGGTCGCCCGGCGCCACGGCCACCAGCGTGCCCAGCAGCCGGCCCACCCCGGCAAAGGCCGCCAGCGTGTGCAGCACCATGGGATGCCCCGCCACCAGGTGGTATTGCTTGGGCAACGCAGCGACGGGTGGTGCCGCCGCCTCGGACGCGGAAAAGACCCCCAGCGTGGACCCGGCAGACAGGCCCGGGGCCGGCACCATTGCCGCAGGCGGGGCCGCCACGGCGCGCGACCCCGTTCCCGCGCAGGGCACCAGCGCCCAGAAACGTCCGTGGGCGGACAAGGGAACGAGGGGTGTTGGCAACAGCACAGCAGTCATGGCCCGCCCATTCTAGAATCTCCGGTTGCCCACCCGTGCGGCCTGCGTGCGTTTTGTGCGCCAGGGGATGCCGTGGGCCCAGACGACACAGCGCGCATGGAACTGCCCAAACTCTCCCCCGGAAAACGCTTCACCCTGCCCCGCCCCGTGGGCAGTGCCGACTCCCTGCTGCTGGCCCGCCTGGCCGAGCGTGACAAGGCCGCCGGCCGCACCACCGCCATCGTCACGGCCGATGCCACCGATGCGCAGCGCCTCATCGAGGAAATGGCGTTCTTCGCGCCCGGGCTGCGCTGCGCGCTGTTCCCGGACTGGGAGACGTTGCCGTACGACACGTTCTCGCCGCACCAGGACCTGATCAGCGAGCGGCTGGCCACCCTCTGGCGCATCAGCCAAAAGGACAAGGACACCGGCGCCGACGTGGTGCTGGTGCCCGCCACCACAGCGCTGTACCGGCTGGCGCCGCCGTCTTTCCTGGCGGGCTACACCTTCCACTTCAAGGTCAAGCAAAAGCTCGACGAGGCCAAGTTCAAGGCGCAGCTCACGCTGGCGGGCTACAGCCACGTGTCGCAGGTGGTCAGCCCCGGCGAATACGCAGTGCGCGGCGGGCTGATCGACCTGTTCCCCATGGGCTCGCTGGTGCCGTACCGGGTGGACCTGTTCGACGACGAGATCGACAGCATCCGTACCTTCGACCCCGACAGCCAGCGCAGCCTGTACCCCGTGCCCGAGGTGCGCCTGCTGCCCGGGCGCGAGTTCCCCATGGACGACGAGGCACGCGCCAAGTTCCGAAGCCGCTGGCGCGAGATGCTCGAAGGCGACCCGACCAAGAGCCGCATCTACAAGGACATGGGCGCGGGCGTGGCCACCGCCGGCATCGAGTATTACCTGCCGCTGTTCTTCGATGAAACAGCCACGGTGTTCGACTACCTCGGGTCAGACGCCACCGTGGTGCTGCACGGCGACCTGGAGCCGGCCTTCCAGCGCTTCTGGCAGGACACGAAAGACCGCTTCCGCCTGGTGCAGGGCGATCCCGAGCGCCCGGTGCTGCCGCCCGAGGAGCTGTTCCTCTCGGCCGACCAGTTCTACACGCGCGCCAAGGAGCATGCGCAGCTGTCCATCCGCCCCGGCGTGGAGGACGTGGATGACAACCCGCACTTCCAGAAGCTCGGCGACCTGTCGGTGGTGCGCGGTGCCGAGGACCCACTGGCCCGGCTGCACGCGCACATCCGCAACACCCAGCACCGCGTGCTGCTGCTGGCCGAAAGCGCCGGCCGGCGCGAGAGCCTGCTCGACTTTCTGCGCGCCAGCGGGGTGAACCCGCCGGCCTTCGACTCGCTGGCCGAGTTCCAGGGCACGACCGACGAAAAGGTCGGCATTGCCACCGCCGGCCTCACGGTGGGCTTCAGCTGGATCGAGGACGGCATCGACTTCGTGACCGAGACCGAGCTGTTTGCCGCCGGCCCCACCACGCGCCGGCGCAAGAAGCAGGAGCAGGTGAGCGACGTCGAGGCGCTGATCAAGGACCTGGCCGAGCTCAACGTGGGCGACCCCGTGGTGCACAGCGCGCATGGCATCGGCCGCTACCGCGGCCTGGTCAACATGGACGTGGGCAACAAGAACCCCGACGGCACGCCCGCCATGCAGGAGTTCCTGCACCTGGAGTACGCCGACAAGGCCGTGCTCTACGTGCCCGTGAGCCAGCTGCAGCTGATCAGCCGCTACACCGGCGTGAGTGCCGACGAGGCGCCGCTGCACAAGCTGGGCAGCGGCCAATGGGAAAAGGCCAAGCGCAAGGCCGCCGAGCAGGTGCGCGACAGCGCGGCCGAGCTGCTCAACATCTACGCCCGCCGCGCCGCGCGCGAGGGCCATGCCTTCCGCTACAGCCCGCAGGACTACGAGACCTTTGCCAACGACTTCGGCTTCGAGGAGACGGCCGACCAGAACGCCGCCATCCACGCGGTGATCCAGGACATGATCAGCCCCCGCCCCATGGACCGCCTGGTCTGCGGCGACGTGGGCTTCGGCAAGACCGAGGTGGCCCTGCGCGCGGCCTTCGTGGCCGTCACGGGCGGCAAGCAGGTGGCTTTCCTCGCGCCCACCACGCTGCTGGCCGAGCAGCACTACCAGACGCTGGTGGACCGCTTCAGCAAATGGCCGGTGAAGGTGGCCGAGGTGTCGCGCTTTCGCTCGGGCAAGGAGATTACTGCGGCTATCAAGGGCATCGGCGACGGCACGGTGGACATCGTGGTGGGCACGCACAAGCTGCTGTCTGAGTCCACCAAGTTCCACAACCTGGGCCTCTTGATCATCGACGAGGAACACCGCTTCGGCGTGCGCCACAAAGAGCAGATGAAGGCCCTGCGCGCCGAGGTGGACGTGCTCACCCTCACGGCCACGCCCATCCCGCGCACGCTGGGCATGGCGCTGGAAGGCCTGCGCGACCTCTCGGTCATCGCCACCGCGCCGCAGCGGCGCCTGGCGATCAAGACCTTCGTGCGCAACGAGGGCACGGGCGTGATCCGCGAGGCGGTGCTGCGCGAACTCAAGCGCGGCGGGCAGGTGTACTTCCTGCACAACGAGGTGGAGACCATCGAGAACCGCCGCCAGAAGCTCGAAGAGATACTGCCCGAGGCCCGCATCGCCGTGGCCCATGGCCAGATGCCGGAGCGCGAACTGGAGCGCGTGATGCGCGACTTCGTGGCCCAGCGCTACAACATCCTCCTGTGCTCGACCATCATCGAGACCGGCATCGACGTGCCCACGGCCAACACCATCATCATGAGCCGCGCCGACAAGTTCGGCCTGGCGCAGCTGCACCAGCTGCGCGGGCGCGTGGGCCGCAGCCACCACCAGGCGTATGCCTACCTCATGGTGCCCGACACCGAGGGCCTGACCAAGCACGCCGCCCAGCGCCTGGATGCCATCCAGCAGATGGAGGAACTGGGCAGCGGCTTCTACCTGGCCATGCACGACCTGGAGATCCGCGGCGCCGGCGAGGTGCTGGGCGAGAACCAGAGCGGCAACATGCTGGAGGTGGGCTTCCAGCTGTACAACGAGATGCTCAACGAAGCCGTCAAGGCGCTCAAGGCCGGCAAGGAGCCGGACCTGCTCTCGCCCCTGTCGGTCACCACCGACATCAACCTGCACGCCCCCGCCCTGTTGCCCGACGACTACTGCGGCGACGTGCACCTGCGCCTGTCGTTCTACAAGAAGCTGGCCACGGCCAAGAACCCCGACCAGATCGACGGCCTGCTCGAAGAGATCGTGGACCGCTTCGGCAAGCTGCCCGCGCAGGCGCAGACCCTCATCGACGTGCACCGCCTGCGCGTGCTGAGCCAGCCCTACGGCGTGGTGAAAGTGGATGCCGCCCCGGGCGTCATCAACATCACCTTCAAGCCCCAGCCACCCATCGACCCGATGCGCATCATCGAGCTCATCCAGAAGAACAAGCACATCAAGCTGGCGGGCAACGAGAAGCTGCGCATCGAGCGCGAGCTCAAGGACCCGAAGGACCGCGCGCAGATGGTGCGGGACATCCTGCGCTCGCTGGGGCAGCCGCTGGTGGCCTAGCGCGTGCAGACATGATTCGAATAGGCCCCCAGCGCTTATCCATCAAGCGCCAGAAGCTATCAAAACAATAGTAATTTAGAAATGGAAGCCGCCCTGGCCCTGATCGCCCTGGTTGCCGCGCTGGCCGCCCGGCCCTGGCGGCTGCTGGCCAGCCGAAAGCCCCTGGCGCATGAGGCAGGGCACGGCGCCCCCGCCCCGCTGTGGACGCCGCTGCTGGCCACGCTCGTCCTGCTGCCCTGGGTCTGGGCCCTCCCCACGCTGCACCAGATGCCGCTGCAACTGCAGTGGTCGGGCGCGTGCCTGGTACTGCTCATGCTGGGTTGGCCGCTGGCCGTGCCGACGCTGCTGGCGGTGGGCGCCATCGCTGCGTGGGTCTCGCCCGGCCTGGGCGGATGGGATGCGCTGGGCATCGCCGTGTGGCAGGGCGTGGTGCCCGCCACGCTGGCGCTGCTGCTGGGCGTGGCGCTGCGCCGCCTGGCGGGGGCCCGATCGCTCGCGGGCGTGCGCGCCTTCGTCTATGTACTGGGCCGGGGGTTTCTGGGCACGGCGCTGTGCCTGTTCGTGGCGGGCACCCTGTCGCAATGGAGCGGCCACACGCTGCCCGGTGTGGGCGACCAGCTCTCGCTCGTGGCGCGCTGGCTGATGGCCTGGGGCGACGCGGTGGTCACCGGCATGCTGTGCGCGGTGTTCGTGGCGTTCAAGCCCGAATGGCTGGCCACCTGGTCGGA
This sequence comes from Acidovorax sp. GW821-FHT11A03, assembly GCF_058809075.1. Taxonomy (NCBI): domain Bacteria; kingdom Pseudomonadati; phylum Pseudomonadota; class Betaproteobacteria; order Burkholderiales; family Comamonadaceae; genus Acidovorax; species Acidovorax sp. GW821-FHT11A03. The sequence goes on along the minus strand of NZ_JBXASG010000003.1, from coordinate 478,481 downwards.
CGATCTGTACCTGCATCAGAAAAAGGGCTGAAGCGCTTTTTCATTCAGCGCAAGCAGCTATCAAAAAAAGAGCAAACGGGCGCTTCGAGGGGCCTCTTCCTGGCGTGCAGGGAGGTCTGGTGCAGGAATTGCTTGAGAACGGAACACGCGGTATACCTGCGAAAAGGCGATGCCCACCCGCGCCCGCGGGGGCTCGCCTGGCGTGCTGTCCGTCCACCCTTGGGAGCTGTTCCATGCAATTTCGACGTCTTGCCCCGGCCCTGGCCTGTACCGTTCTTTCGCTGTATTGCACAGCCTCTGCCTGGGCCCAGGGCACCTACCCTGACCGCCCCGTCAAGGTCATCGTGGCGCTTCCCGCGGGCGGCAGCGCCGACATGATCGCGCGCGTGGTCACGCAGAAGATGGCGGCCGAGCTGGGCCAGCCCTTCGTGGTGGACAACAAGGCCGGCGCATCCGGGCAGATCGGCACGCCGCTGGTCTCGCGCGCCGCGCCCGATGGCTACACGCTGATGGTCTCGCCGGCGTCCTTCCTCACCACCAACAAGAGCATCTTCAAGACCCTGCCCTACGACCCCGAAGCCGACTTCGTGCCCGTCACCAAGTTCGTGAACCAGCCCATGGTGCTGGTGGTCAAGGACAAGCAGAAATTCCCCACCGTGGCCGCCGTGCTGGCCGCCGCCAAGGCCGCGCCGGGCAAGCTGACCTACGCCTCGTCGGGCGACGGCAGCCCGCAGCACCTGGCGGGGCTGATGTTCACCACCCGCACCAAAACCGACCTGCTGCACGTGCCCTACAAGGGCGGCGCCCCGGCCATCAACGACGCCCTGGCCGGCACGGTGGACATGCTGTTCGCGGTGCTGCCCGAGGCGCTGCCGCACATCCAGTCGGGCAAGCTGCATGCGCTGGGCCTGATGGCTTCGCAGCGCACCGCCACCCTGCCGCAGACGCCCACCATGGCCGAAGCGGGCGCGCCGGAGATGAACCTCTCGGCCTGGGTGAGCCTGCTGGCACCGGCCAAGACGCCCCAGCCCGTCATCGACCGGCTGCAGCGCGCCGCGCACGCCGCCCTGGCCGACCCTGACACCAAGGCCAAGCTCGCCGCCAGCGGCATGGAAGTGGCGCCGGGCACCGGCCAGCAGCTCAAGGACGCGATCACGCAGGAGATCAAGGTCCATGCCGAGCTGGTGAAGGCGGCGGGGCTGGTGCCGCAGTAGGCCGCCGCCCTGGCGGACCTCCCACCCCGAAAGGCCTGCACCATCCCCGAAGAATCGCCCCACACCCATGGATCTGGCACTCTGCGGGCCTGCCGGGCTTCGGCAACCCCGTCAGCGCGGTGGGGCGGTCAGGGCTCGCGCAGCAACCGGGCATAGCGCCACAGCCCCCAGGCCACGCCCACGGCCAGGCCGATGGCCACGCTCCAGCCCACCGGGACACCGACTGCGAAGGCCAGCAGCAGCATCAGGCCCGCACTCACCAGCGAGATCAGCACCAGCGTCACGAAGTCGAAGTGCGCCACCGCCAGCGTGTCCTCGGCCACGCCGCGCTCCCGGCTTCCGCGCCTGTCGCGCTGGGACCGGAACAGCAGCACATCGACCACGAACTCGAAAAAGCCAACAACAATATCGACCAGGAAACTGAACATCGGAATGCTCCGTGCTTGCAGGGGCTGCCATCGTAGCGCCGGGCACCGCCGGCAAAGGCCCCACTCCGGGCCGGTGAATCAAGGCGCCAGCGCCACACCGGGTGAGCGTGGCGGGGCAACGGCATCCGCCCGCTGCTTCGGCGAGAATCAGCACCCCGACGATCCTCCCACCCCCTTGCGTGCCTTCTGCCTGCCCGTGGCCTCCATCCCCATGAAGGGCTTCATCCTCACGCGCCACTGGCGGGACACACCGGCGGGCACCGAGATCGAGTACTGGCTGGCGACGGATGCCGGGCCGCTGAAGGTGCTGCTGACCGGCCAGACCTCGGTGGCCTTCGTCGAGGCGCGGCACCGGGGCACGGTGGACGCGCAGCTCCTGGCCCTGCCGGACGTGGAGCTGCGCGCGCTCGACCTCAAGAGCTTTCAGCAGGAGCCCGTGATCGGGGTCTACGCCAGGCACTTTCGGCAGCTGGGGCGCCTGGCGCGCTCGCTGCAGCAGCTGGGCATCTCCCTGCTCGAAGCCGATGTGCGCCCGCACGAGCGCTACCTGATGGAACGCTTCATCACCGCTGGCGTGCTGGTGGAAGGCGGGCGCACCGAAAACGGCGCCCGCGTGGACTGCAGGCTGCTGCCCGCGCCCGACTACCGGCCCACGCTGAAGGTCGTGTCGCTGGACATCGAGACCAGCCAGCACCAGGCGCTGTACTCCATCGCGCTCGACGGCATGGCCGAGCGCGTGGTGTACATGCTGGGCGAGCCGCCCTCCGCGCCCACGGAGCCCCCGGGCTTTGCGCTCGTCTACTGCCCCACCCGCCAAGCGATGATCGAGCAGCTCAACGACTGGTTCGAGCGCAACGACCCGGACGTGGTCATCGGCTGGAACGTGATCCAGTTCGACCTGCATGTGCTGCAAAAGACCGCCGACGAGTGCGCCACGCCGCTGCTGCCGGGCCGCGAGCGCCGGCCCATTGCCTGGCGCACGCACCCGGGCAAGCAGGGCTACCTCTTCGCGCCCATGCCCGGGCGGGTGGTCATCGACGGCATCGAGGCGCTGCGTGCGGCCGTGTGGAGCTTTGCGTCGTTCAGCCTCGAAAACGTTTCGCAGCAACTGCTCGGCGAGGGCAAGGAGATCGGGGACGAGTACGACAAGATGGCCGAGATCGAGCGGCGCTACCAGCACGACAAGCCCGCGCTGGCCACCTACAACATCCGCGACTGCGAGCTGGTGCTGCGCATCTTCGAGAAGGCCCGGCTGCTGCAGTTCGTGATGGAGCGGGCCCACACCACCGGCCTGCAGATGGACCACTTCGGCGGCTCCATCGCCGCGTTCAGCCACCACTATCTGCCGCGCATGCACCGCCTGGGGTACGTGGCCCCGAATGTGGGCGAGATCCAGGGCAAGTCCTCGCCCGGCGGCTACGTGATGGACTCCCGGCCCGGCTTCTACGACTCCGTGGTGGTGCTGGACTACAAGAGCCTGTACCCCTCGATCATCCGCACCTTCCTCGTCGACCCGGTGGGGTATGTGGAGGGCCTGCACGCCAGCGACGCGGCGCCGCTGATCCGGGGCCCGCTGGGCACGCGCTTCTCGCGCGACAGGCACTGCCTGCCGGAGATCGTCACCACCCTCTGGCGCGCGCGCGACGAGGCCAAGCGCGCGAAGAACGAGCCCCTGTCCCAGGCGCTGAAGCTGGTGATGAACTCGTTCGCCGGCGTGCTCGGTGCGTCGGAATGCCGCTTCTTCAACCCGCAGGTGATCTCGGCGATCACCCTGCGCGGCCATGCGATGGTGAAAGCCACCCGCGACTTCGTGGAGCAGCGCGGCTACGAGGCCATCTACGGCGATACCGACTCCATCTTCATCTGGCTCAGGCGCACCCACACCAACGCCGAGGCGCACGCCGTGGCCGCAGGGCTGGTCAAGGACATCAACGCCTGGTGGACGCGCACCCTGCGCGAAGAGCAGGGCCTTGAGAACTACCTCGAGATCGAGTTCGACACGCACTACAGGAAGTTCTTCATGCCCACCATCCGCGGATCGGACGTGGGCAGCAAGAAGCGCTACGCCGGCCTGAGCGTGGACGTGGAGGGCAAGGAGGAGATGGTCTACCGCGGCCTGGAGATGGCCCGCAGCGACTGGACGCCCCTGGCCCGGCAGTTCCAGGAAGGGCTGCTCTCGCGCGTGTTCCAGGGCATGCCCTACCGGGACTTCGTGGCCGGCTACGCGCAGGCCACCCTGGCCGGCGGCAAGGACGACCTGCTCGTCTACCGCAAGCGCCTGCGCCACCGCCTGGACGCCTACGTGGCCAACGTCCCGCCACAGGTGCGTGCCGCCCGCATGGCCGACGAATACAACGCCCGCAGGGGCCGGCCCCAGCAGTACCAGAGCGGCGGCTGGATCCGCTACGTCATGACCCGCAACGGGCCGGAGCCGCTGGAGGCGCGCCGTTCCCCCATCGACTACGGGCACTACCTCACCAAGCAGATCCAGCCGATCGCGGACGCCATCCTGCAGCCGCTGGGCGAGAGTTTCTCCCACCTGACCTCGGCCCAGCAGGACCTGTTCTAGCGCCAGCCACCTGGCTCGGCAAGGCGGGCCCAGGGCAAGGCACAAACCGCCGGGCGCACCGCTGCTACCGGCGCGGTGCGGTTGCGGTGCAGGTGAAGACGCTCATCTCAGGCCCGCTTCCACGCCGCATGGAAGCCGAACGGCACCACCTGCGGCAGGTGCAGCGTGGCCAGGCAGTGCATGCTGGCCGGGTCGACCACGCCGATCACCGTGCCGGTGTCGTCCTCGGCCAGCGTGGGCACCAGCAGCACGCCGTCGTCCTCGGCGCTGGAGCCGGGGCGGTCCACGAACAGGGGTTCCATCTGCACGGCGGCCTCGCGCTGCCAGATGCCGGCGATGCGGCCGCCGTCCAGGTCCAGCTTCACGGTACGGTCGAACATGGGCGCCTTGCCTTCGGGGTCGAAGCCCGCGAACCAGGCGTGGCGGGACTGCTTCCGGCCCCAGTAGGCGCCATGCACGGCGGGCAGCTCCACGCTGGCGCCTTCCACCAGCGTCCGGGGCTGCGCATGGCTGCGGCCGGGCTCCAGCCGGTAGCGCTGCACGCGGTGCTGCACGCCCACCGGCACCCCGGCGCGCAGGCGCTCCAGACGCAGGGCGCTGAAGATCTCGGGGCCATCGGTGGTGCACAGGTCCAGCACCAGCACGGGTGCGCCACGGCCGTCGGGGCTGGGCTCGTCCCAGGCCTGCACGGCATGAAAACCGGTCATCGCCGGCACGGCCCAGCTGCGCACGCTGCCGTCGATGAGCGAGATGGCGTCGATGCGCGAGCCCAGGGACTGGTTCCACGCAAAGCTGTCGATGAAACCCCTGCCCGACAGCGCCAGCTTGATCGCGTTGAGCCGCATGGCCGGCTGCCACACGATGGCGTGGGTGGGCGTCATCGCAAACGCATGCAGGTAGCCGGCCTGGCGCACGGACCAGCGCGCCAGCACCTCGCGCCGCCGGCTGCCCTGGACGATCTTGAACAGCTTGTAGGTGCACTGGGGGCCCACCTCCAGCCCCACGTTCCAGTAGGCGCCCTGCGCATCCGTCATGCCATGGGCCGACATCACGTGGATCACCTCGGCATCGTCGTACACGATGCGCCCCGTGGTGGCCAGCGTGTCGGGGTCGAAGCTGGTGAGCAGCGGCGTCTCGGTCTGCGCCACCCATTGCGAGCCGATGCGCGCCATCACCACCGCCCCGTTGTCCGTCACCTTGGGGTGGCGCAGGCGGCGCAAGCGTGTGAAGAAGCCCGCCGGGTCCGGCGTGCCAAAGGCCGCACGCGCCGGCTTGCGCGCCGCCAGGCTTTCGCGCAGGTCGTCGGTCTGCAGGTAGCGGCTGCGGTAGGTGGCACTGGCCCCGCCCATGTCCCCCGGGGCCAGCCGTACCCGGTGCAGCATGGCCAGGCCATCGAACCAGTGTTCGTAGCTGCCGTGCGGCAGGTCCCACAGCGCCGGGCCGTTGAGCAGCAGGCTGCCGCCGATGAGCCATGGGGGAATCTGGCCGCGGATCTCGACCGGGGCGTCGGACATTTCGCGGGCGATGGATTGGAGGCCGCGCAGGCGGCCCAGGGGGCTGGATGGCGCTGGTGCTGCGGACTGGGCGAGGGTCATGGGCTTCTGGTCAAAATGGCTGTTCAGGCGTCTTGGCACGGGTGTGCGTCCATCATGTCCCAAACCGGGCCAAGGCTGCAGTGGAAATTTACCCAGGGAACTCGCACATGCCGCCCCTACCCGGCAGCCCGCCCCCGCACCTGCCCCCTGACCCCCCAGTTGTTCTCCAGCCCCACGTTCACCGCCTTCCCGCCATCCTCGAATTTCAGCATGATGACGGTGACCTCCCCATCGGCCACCGAGCGCGAGATGAGCTGGAAGCTCTGCGCATCGAGCCAGTGGCCCTTGATGGCGATGACCCTGTCGGGGCCCTGCGGGGCGGTGCGGTACAGGCCGTCCAGGCCCAGGGGGCCGGCCACGGGCTCGCGCGGCAGCTCCGGACGGCCGGGATCGAACGTGACTTCATAGCGCGGATTGGCGGGGGTCAGGTCCAGCACCAGGCGCTGGATGCCCAGGGGGTTGCGCTCCAGCACCCAGGCCTTGCGCGAGACGGTGGCGGCCAGCTCGGGGGTGGTGGCCGGGCTGGTGCTGGGCTTTTCCACCCCGGCGTCGCGGATGCGCGCGGCCAGCTGCTCCTGCGCGGCGCTGTCGGCGGGCAGCGGCTCGTGCGAGCGGGCCGCCGCAATGATCTGGTCGAGGAACGGAGGCAGCGGGTAGTTGCGCCGGCCCGTGACCGCCACGACCACGTCCAGGTCGGGCAGCACCACGATGAGCTGGCGGTTGAAGCCGGCCGTGAAGTAGGCGCGCCTGGACGGGATGCTCCACCAGCCGTTGGCGTACCTGAAGGCAGGCGCGGCGCTGCCGAAACCCATGTCCACCACCGGATTGAAGACCTGCTCCACCCAGGCGGCGGGCAGCAGCTGGCGGCCGTTCCACTGGCCCCGGCGCAGGTAAAGGTACCCGATGCGCGCCATGTCGCGCGGGTGCAGGTACAGGCCCCAGCCGCCCATTTCGATGCCCTGCGGGTCCTTGCGCCAGCGCACGTCGGTGATGCCCAGGGGGCCGAACAGGCGCTTTTGCGCATAGGCCAGGGTGCTGCCGCCGGTCTTGTGCGCGAGGATGGCCGAGAGCAGGTGGGTGTTGCCGGTGTTGTAGTTGAAGCCCGCGCCAGGCGCCTGGGCCATGGGCCGGTCAAGCACGAAGCCCTGCCAGTCGCGCGCGCGGGCCAGCTGCAGCATGGTCTCGGGCACGGCGTCGCTCAGCGGCTCGATCCAGTGCAGGCCCGAGGTCATGTCCAGCAGGTGGCCCAGGGTCATGGCCTTCTTGGCGGCATCGGCGCTGGCGACCTGGCGGCCTTCGAAGAAGTCGAGCACGGGTACGTCGCGCGAGGCGATCAGCCCGTCCTGGATGGCCATGCCGGTGAGCGTGGCGACGATGCCCTTGGTGGTGGAGTTGACGGCGTGCTGGAGCCCCTCGCGGTAGGGGGCGTAGAAGGCTTCGGCCACGAGGGTGCCGTGGCGCGTGACGAGCAGGCTGTCCATGCCCTGCGCGGCGCCGTAGCCGATGAGCCTGGCCAGCGCCGCGGAATCCATGCCCTGGGCCTCGGGCGTGCTTTCGGCCCAGTCGTCGCCCGGCCATGGGGCCACGGCGGGGGCGGCCTGTGGTGCGGGCGCCGCGGCATCTTGCGCGGCCGCCACCGCGAAGGGTGCGGCGGCACCGGCCAGCAGCACGGCCGTGGCCTGCCTGCGGTTGATCGGTGCGGCGCCGGCCTGCCCAGCCGCCCTGCGTCCCCTGTGCATCGCCATCGCCTGCCTCCCTCCGTTGCATGTTGTGCGGGAATCATATGCGCCCGGCCGTGCGCGCTCCGGCCCGCTGTGCGGGGACCGTTGCCGTTTTTCCACGCCGGCATCGCCAGCAGGCGCCGGGCCGATGCGGCCCTGCCCGCCTCCGCCCGAGCCCCGGGGCGCGGGCGATACCATTGCGGGTTCCGATCTCCGCATTTGCCAAGAGCGCCCCGCCATGAAAAACGCCACCGAATTCGCCCCCGGCCTTGTTGTCCAGGGCATCGAACCCCCGCTGTCCCTGTCCGCCTACAAACTCATCGCGTTCGACATGGACTCCACCCTCATCAACATCGAGTGCGTGGACGAGATCGCCGATGCCGCCGGCCGCAAGGCCGAGGTGGCCACCATCACCGAAGCCGCCATGCAGGGCATCATCACCGACTACAAGGAAAGCCTGCGCCAGCGCGTGGCCCTGCTCAAAGGCGTGACGGTGCAGCACATGGAGCAGGTGTTCAGCGAGCGCCTGCGCTTCAACCCCGGCGCCCAGGAGCTGATCACCGCCGCCAAGGCCGCGGGCCTGACCACGCTGCTGGTCTCGGGCGGCTTCACCTTCTTTGCCGACCGTGTGAAGGCCGGGCTGGGCATCGACTTCGCCCGCTCCAACATGCTGGAGGTGGACAACGGCCAGCTCACCGGCCGCATGGTGGACCAGGCCTGGGGCGACATCTGCGACGGCGCGGAAAAGCGCCGCACGCTGCTGGAAGTGGCCTCGCTCATGGGCATTGCGCCATCCCAGGCCATCGCCGTGGGCGACGGCGCCAACGACCTGCCCATGATGGATGCCGCGGGCCTGTCGGTGGCCTACCACGCCAAGCCCGCCGTGCGTGCGCAGGCCAAGGTGGCCATCAACCAGGGCGGGCTGGACCGCCTGCTGGAAGTGCTGCGCTGATCCACAGTCCTTCGCCCGCGCATCGCCCCGCCATGCTCCGGTCCTTCTTCGCCCGCGCATGGTTCTCACTGCGCACTGGCTGGAAGCAGCACCTGGCCACCCTCGCGCTGGCGTGGATCGCCGTCGTGGCGGTGGACACCTGGCGCACGCGCGATCTGCCCCGGGGGCCCGCGCCCGATGCATTGCTGGTGATGGCGTCAACCCCCACCGGCGCCACCACCACCCCGCCCGCCGGCACCACCCTGGCGCAATGGCGCGCGCAGCACCCCGGCCAGGCCGTGGCCCTGCATTTCTGGGCCGAATGGTGTGCGGTCTGCAAGCTGGAAGAGCCCGGCATCGCCAGCCTGTCCACCGACTGGCCCCTGCTGGGCGTGGCCATGCAATCGGGCAATGCCGAGCGGGTCGCGCAGGTGCAGCGCCAACGCGGCATGGCCTGGCCCACGGCGGTGGACCCGCAGGGCACGCTCTCGCGCAGCTGGGGCGTGCGCGCCGTGCCCGCGCTGGTGGTCATCGACGCCCAGGGCCAGGTGCGGTTCGCCACCTCGGGCTATACGCCGCAATGGGCGATGCGCCTGCGCCTGTGGTGGGCGCAGACCATGCCGCAGTGGAATGCAATGCTCCCGAAATAATAGCTACCAGCGCTTGAAGAATAAGCGCTAGCGGCCATTTTCATTCATATCCCTGGTGTGGCGAGCCCCTTGCCGCACCGGTCCGTCTGGCGCAGATCTTCAAGACCTGCCGCCCCTGCCTTTGCACACTGGCCTCCATACCACCACCGGAGGCCCGCATGCACATCACCCTGAACCAGCAACACCAGCCCGTGCCGCCCGGCTGGGAGGACGAGCCCCTGCTCTGGCTGCTGCGCGAGCCGCTGGGCCTGGTCGGCACCCGCTTTGGCTGCGGCGTGGGCCAATGTGGCGCCTGCACGGTGCTCATTGACGGGGTGGCGCAGCGCGCCTGCCTGCACACCGCACGCGGGCTGCAGGGGCGCGCCGTCACCACCGTCGAAGGGCTGGCTGCGGGCGACGGCACGCTGCACCCCGTGCAACAGGCCTGGCTGGACCTGCGCGTGCCCCAGTGCGGCTACTGCCAGAGCGGCCAGATCATGGGCGCGGTGGCGCTGCTGCGCGCCACGCCCCGGCCCACCGATGCGCAGATCGACGCCGCCATGTCGGCCCACCTGTGCCGCTGCGGCACCCAGCACCGGGTACGGGCGGCCATCCACCAGGCCGCCCAGGGCACCGCGCCATGAAGCGCCGCCAGTTTCTGGCCGCCGCTGGCGCCGGGGCGCTCACGGTTACGCTGGCGGGCTGCTCGCTGGTGCCGGTGATCCCCCAGCGCCCCACCTCCACCGCCGATGACGCCCTGGGCTGGATACGCCACGAAGGCGGCCGCTACACGCTGTGGCTGCCCAGCACCGAGATGGGCCAGCAGATCAGCGCCGCGCTGCAGGGCCTGGCGGCCCAGGAGCTGGGCGTGCCGCCCGCGCAGGTGCACCTGCGGCTGCCCGCCACCACCGACATCGCCCGCATGCGCGCCACCGTGGGCAGCGCCAGCGTGCAGGATTTCGCCCTGCCGCTGGCACGCGCCTGCGCCACCCTGCGCGAGGCGCTGGCCCAGGGGCGGACCACGGGCACGCTCGGCGCGCGCGACATCCCTGCCAGCGCCCTGCGCAGCCTGCAGCCGCGCGCAGGCGCCCGGCCGCCCGCCGCCCCGGCCCCCGGCCAGCTGCACGCCATCGTCACGGGCCAGCCCCTGTTCGCGGGCGACACGCGCCTGCCCGGGCTGCTGTACGGACGCGTGCTGCGCGCACCGGTGTCGGCCGAGCTGACCTCGCACCCCCGGTCCTTCGACGAGGCCGCCGCGCGCGCCGACCCCGCCTGCGTGGCCGTGCTGCAAAGCCCCCGCCTGCGGCAGATGGGCAGCCGGGGCCTGGGCATCGTGGCGCGCACGCCCGCCGCGCTCGACCGCATCGAGGCCGCGCTGGCCGTGCAATGGGAGGTGGATGGCGCCTTCGGGCAGCCGGCCATCGACGAGCGCATCGACATCGACCAGCACCTGCGCCGTGGCCGCCTGCAGCATGCCGTGCGCCAGGACGACGTGCCCGGGGACACCCTGTGGACGCTGGACCTGCGCATGGACATCCCGCTGGCCGCCCACGCTCCCATCGAGCCCCGCAGCGCCACTGCGCAGTGGATGCCGCAGGAAGGCGAAGGCCCCGCGCTGCGCGTATGGGCCGGGACGCAGGATATGTTCTACATCCGCGACGTGCTCGCCCGCCAGCTCGGCCTGGAGGCGGGGCGCATCGCGGTGCAGGCCTGCCGCGTGGGTGGCGGCTTTGGCGGGCGCACGCTGTGCACGGTGGAGCTGGAAGCCGCCGTGCTCGCCCAGGCGGCGGGCGCGCCGGTCAAGGTGCAATGGAGCCGCGCGCAGGAATTTGCCCAGGGCTTCCAGCGCCCGCCGTCGAGCCACCGCATCCGCGCCCGCGTGCACCAGGGGCGCCTGACCCACTGGTGGCATGCCTTCGCCAGCAGCCACATCCTGTTCACGCCCGCCGCCATGCCGGTGTGGATGCAACGCCTGGCCGACCTGGCGGGCGACAGCGGCGTGGCGCGCGGCGCGCAGTTGCCGTATGGCGTGCCCCGGCAGCGCATCGAATTCACCGCCGCCCGGCTGCCCGTGCACACGGGCCCCTGGCGCGGCCTGGGCGCGGGGCCCAACACCCTGGCCGTGGAAAGCGCCATGGACGAATGCGCGCGCCTCGCGGGGGCCGACCCGCTGGACTGGCGCCTGCGCCACACCTCGGACACGCGCCTTGGCGCCGTGCTGGCGCAAGCCGCCAGCCACGCGCGCTGGGGCGAACGCCCCCGCAGCGACGCCACCACGCTGCGCGGCCGCGGCATCGCGGGCGGTATCTACAAGGGCTTGAGCTACGCCGCCGCCGTGGCCGATGTGGAGGTGCACCGGGGCACGGGCGAGGTGCGCGTGACCGCGATCTGGTGCGCCCACGACTGCGGCCTCGTCCTGCAGCCCGATGGCGTGCGCGCCCAGACCGAGGGCAACCTCGTCTGGTGCCTGGGCATGGTGCTGCTGGAGCAAGTCCCCGTGGCGCGTTCGGGCGTGGCGGCGACCACCTTCGCCGACTATCCGCTGCCGCGCATGGGCGACGTGCCGCCGCTGCACGTGCACCTGGTGGACAGCCGCGAGCCCCCGACGGGCGCCGGCGAGACCGCCATGGTCGCGGGGGCGGGGGCCATCGCCAACGCGCTGCGCGACGCCACCGGCGTGCGATTCACCCGCCTGCCCGTGCGCCGCGCGGACGTGCAACACGCGCTGGCCCCGCGCTAGGCCGCGCGGGCACAATCCGGCCCCATGCAAGACTTCGCCAGCGCCGCCATGGTCCGCCTGCTGGTGCGCGCCATGCACGCGCACGGCCTGGCGCCGCCGCCCGCGCCCCATGGCCTGCACGGCGGTCCCCAGGGCAGCCGCGTGCCCCTGGCCTGCAAGCGCGCGGTGGTGGAAGCCATCCTGCGGCAGGGCGGGCCCGCGATGCTGCTGCGGCTGGCCCAGCGGGTGGACCTGCTGCAAGGCGACCCCGTGCACCGGGCCCTGATGGGCGCCGCCGACATGGCCGCCCTGCTCGCCCGCTGGCAGCGCCTGGAGCGCTACGTCCACTCCCGCCATCAGGTCAGCGTGCAGGCCCTGGGCCCAGGGCGCCTGCAGCTGCGCCACCACGCACGCGCTGGCGTGGCCCAGCCGCCCCTGCCCACCGAAAGCCTCGCCGTGCTGGGTGTGCTGCTGGGCGCCGGAAAGGCCCTGGGCGTGCGCGCACTGGGGGTGGAGATGGCGGCGTCCCGCCTGCGATGGGATGCCGATGACCGGCAGGGAGGGGGACTGGCCGGGGACCTGGACGGACGGCTCGCGCAACTCATGGCGCACGGCAGGGTGGACCAGTGGGTGCTGCACTGGCAAGCCAGCGGCGCACGCGCCCCCGAGGCGCCGCCGCCGAGTGCCGCCACCGGCCTGTGCGATCCCCTGCCCTGGCCGCCCCTCGCGCATGCGCTTGCACGCCATGTGCTGCAAGACCCCGCCGCCCCGCACACCGTGGATGCGCTGGCGCGCCAGGCGGGGCTCGCGCGCCGCAGCCTGCAAAGGGCCTTGTCAGGCACCGGCCTGAGCTGCCGCAGCATCGTGGCGGAGGCCCGGGCCCGCGCCGCCGCGCAGTGGCTGCTGCAGGAGCGCCACGGCCTGGCGGAGATCGGTTTTGCCTGCGGCTTCGCGGACCAGCCGCATTTCACGCGCGAATTCGCGCGCCATGTGGGCCTGACCCCCGCCCGCTACCGGCAGGCGTTCGGGGAGCCGGGGTAACCCACCTCGATGACTATGTTTTTAATAGCACCTTGCGCTTGACAGTAAAGCGCCACAGCCCTTTTTCGTTCAGAATTCAATCCCCATCCGGCGCGGCCCGCCGCGCGGCCCCGTTGCGCGGCACAGCCACGGTGGGCAGGGCGCCGAAGCCCAGGGCGGCGGCCTGTGGCGCCATCAGATCCTCCAGCGTCACGCCATCGAGCACCGCCAGGTAGGCCTGCATGGCCTGCCACAGCACGCCCTTGAGGCGGCAATGGCTGCTCAGGCGGCACTGGTTGGTGGCGGGGTCGAAACACTCCACCAGATTGAAATCCGTCTCGGTGGCCCGCACCACCGCGCCAATGTTGATGGTGCCCGCAGGCCGCATCAGCCGCATGCCGCCTCCCCGGCCGCGCGTCGTCTCCAGCAACCCCTGGGCGGACAGCTGCTGCACGATCTTCATCAGGTGGCTGCGCGAGATGCCGTAGCCCTGCGCCACCTCGGTGATGGTCACCGGCTGCTGGCGGCCTTCGGTGGCAGCGCAGTACATGAGCACCCGCAGCGTGTAGTCGGTCCATTGGGTCAGGCGCATGGGATTTGCCCCAGGTCAATTAAAAGATGCATCTACCGAGAATTTTATTGGATAAAATATTCACATCAAATGAATCTTTAAAGGATCGCCATGAACGCCCGCGTTGATCACCTGCAAACCGCCCACCCCGCACACGCGCCCCTCGGCGCGGATCAGCAGATCGGCCAGATTGCCGTGCAGCTGCCCGGCGCCACCGCGGTGTTCCGGCGGCTCAAGCTCGACTTCTGCTGCGGCGGGCAGGTCAGCCTGGCCCATGCCGCCGCCGAGAAGGGGCTGGACGCCCATGCCGTCCTGGCGGAACTGGCGGCCCTGCAGCGCAGCGACGCCTTGCCCGAAGCCGCCTCGCCCGGCGCGCTCATCGACCACATCCTGGCGCGCTACCACGAGGTGCACCGCGCCCAGTTGCCCGAACTGATCCGCATGGCCCGCCGCGTGGAAGCCGTGCACCGCGACAACCCCATGGTGCCTGCCGGGCTGGCCGACCTGCTGGAAGACATGCACGGTGAACTGCTTTCGCACATGGCCAAGGAAGAACAGGTGCTGTTTCCGATGCTCAAGGCCGGGGGCAACCCCTTCGTGGGCCAGCCCATCGGCATGATGCGTGCCGAGCACGTGGACCATGGCGCCGCGCTGGACAAGCTCAACGCCCTGACCAACGACGCCACGCCGCCCCAGGGCGCCTGCAACACCTGGCGCGCCCTGTATGCGGGCATCGCCCAGCTGGGTGACGACCTCATCAACCACATCCACCTCGAAAACAACGTGCTGTTTCCGCCGTTCGAGGCAGGTGCGGCGGCCCCCTCGCAGGGTTGCGGTTCGTCGGGCTGCGGGTGCAGCTGAGCGGGAGCCGCACGTCCATGAGCGATCCGGCGGCCACGCCCCCCGGGAAGGCCTCGGCACCCAGCGTGCAGAGCATCACGCAACTGGTGCATGGCTTTTACGCCGATGTGCGGGCCGACCCGCTCCTGGGGCCCGTTTTCGACAAGGCACTGCACGGCCAGTGGGAGAACCACCTGCAGCGGCTTGTCGATTTCTGGAGCACGGTGGCGCTGGGCACGCGCAGCTTCCGCGGCGATGTCTTCGGCAAGCACATGGCGCTGGACGGCGTCACGCCAGCCCACTTCGCCGCCTGGGTGAGGCTGTGGCAGCACCACACGGAGCGCCTGTTCACGCCCGAGGTGGCGGACAGCCTGCAGGTGGCGGCGCATGGCATCGCGCGCAACCTGTTCCGGGGCTATTTCGGCAGCGACCCGGCCTTTGTGCCGCCGCGCGAAGACGACGGGCACGGCCCACGGCGGGCCGGCGGCTGACCCCGCGCGCGGGGCGATGGTCGGTGTTGCGGGTGCCCCGCGAACCCGGCCTTACTTGCCCTTGGTACCGGGCGTAAAGAACAGGGCCACGCCCACCGCGATCAGCGCGACCGGCCACCATACCCGCAGCAACTCGCGCAGGCTGATGCTGATCAGCCCCAGATTGGTCAGCAGAAAAAACACGCCCAGCACGACCAGGACGATCGCCGCAATATTGCCCTTCATGTGCATTCCCTCGGAGTTGTTGGCAGGTAGTGGCCTGATTATGGCGGCGTCCCATGGACCCGCGCCAGGGCATGCAGTGGCCGGGTCATCCGCAGGTCGCCGGCCCGGGAATCAGCGGCCTTGGCCCCGGCGCAACGGTTTGAGCAGGTCCGACAGGCCGTTGTGGTCAATCTCGTGCATCAGCGCCAGCAGCTGCCCCAGCTCGCCTTTGGGGAAACCCTCGCGCGCGAACCAGTTCAGGTAGTTGCCCGGCAGATCGGCCAGCACCGTTCCCTTGTACTTGCCATAGGGCATCTCCAGGGTGACCAGGCGCTGCAGTTTTTCGGGATCCATCGTGGTGCGGTGCCTTCTTTTCGTTTCAGGGGGCCTCAGCCTCCCGCGCGCTTGACCTTGTGGCCCAGCTTCTGGAGGGCGACCATCACGCGCTCCACATGGTCACCCTGCACTTCGATCACACCGTCCTTCACCGTCCCGCCGCTGCCGCAGGCGGCCTTGAGCTGCTTGCCCAGCTGCTCCAGCGCGGCACCGTCCACGAGCACGCCCTTGACCAGCGTCACGGCCTTGCCGCCGCGCCCCTTGGTTTCGCGCGACACGCGCACGATGCCGTCCCCCGTGGGCAGGGGTTTGTTCTGCTGGCAGGTGCACTGCGCCACGGGCTGGCGGCAGCCCGGGCACATGCGGCCGGAGTCGGTGGAATACACCAGGCCGCCCAGGTCGGCAAACGACTTCATGGCTTTTTACCTTCCACCTCTTGCTGCAGCATGTGGAAGTTGAGCAACCGCGTGGCCAGCAGCGTCTCGGTCAGGAAACACACCAGCGCCAGCAAGAACGACGCGACTCCCGCCAGGAAGCCCGCCACCGCCAGCCGGTTGGACTGGAAGTTGGTGGTCTCGCCCAGGAACAGCAGGATGATGGTGGTGCCGATCAGGAACGCGCAGAACGTGAGCAGCCCGATGCACCCGTTGGCCAGCCGCCCGCGCAGCCGCAGATCTGCCAGCTCGCTGTAGGCGCGGGCCAGAAACTCGGGCTCGGTGTTGGCACGGGCGCGGTCTTCCACCACGCGGGCCCGGTCGATGATGCGGGCGAGCCGGCCCGCGACGGCGCCGATCATGCCGGACACGGCCGTGAGCAAAAACACGGGCGCCACCGCCAGCTGGATGCCGTGGGTGATGGCGGAGGAATCAAGGGTAAGGGCCATGGTGCGGGGAAAGACAAGGGAAAAACCGGCGAACCGCCGGTGCCTGATTATCAGGGCGGTGGCCACCCACGGGGCCCGCCGCCAGGCCCGGCACGCCAGCGCGCCGAGGCGGCGCACGGGCCCCGAGGGCAACTGCGGCGACAATCCCCCCATCTTTCCCCGTTCGCGCTGTCGTGCGTCCGCTTTCAACGCCGCTCCAGCGCTGCCTCCATGCCCTTTGCCTCCCTCGGTCTGTCCCCTGCCCTTGTCCACGCTGCCGAAAAGGCGGGTTTCGTGGCGCCCACGCCCATCCAGGCGGGCGCCATTCCAGCCGTCCTGCAAGGCGCTGACCTGCTGGGCGCCGCGCAGACGGGTTCGGGCAAGACGGCCGCTTTCGCCCTGCCCCTGCTGCAGCAGTTGCAACTGGGCGCCACCGGCGGCCCGCGCAGGGTGCGCGCCCTGGTGCTGGTGCCCACGCGCGAGCTGGCCGCCCAGGTGGGCGAGGTGCTGCGCAGCCTGGCCCAGCACCTGCAGCAGCCGCTGAAGATCGCCATCGTGTTCGGCGGCGTGTCGATCAACCCGCAGATGCTGGGGCTGCGCGGCGGCGCCGACATCGTGGTGGCCACGCCGGGCCGCCTGCTGGACCTGGTGGAGCACAACGCGCTGCGGCTGTCCGCCGTGGCGCACCTGGTGCTCGACGAGGCCGACCGCCTGCTGGACCTGGGCTTCGCCGAAGAGCTGGCGCGCGTGCTGGCCCTGCTGCCCGCCCAGCGGCAGAACCTGTTCTTTTCAGCCACCTTTCCCGCCGCCGTGCAGGCGCTGGCCGACGGCCTGCTGAAAAACCCGGTGCGCGTGGAAGTGCCCCACACCCCGGGCAACGAGCCCGCCATCGAGCAGCGCGCCATCGCGGTGGATGCCGCCCGCCGCACCCAGCTGCTGCGGCACCTGGTCAAGGAGCACGGCTGGCCGCGCGTGCTGGTGTTCGTGGCCACGCAGTACGCGGCCGAGCATGTGGCCGAAAAGCTGTACAAGGCCGGCATTTTCGCCAGTCCCTTTCACGGCGGCCTGAGCCAGGGCGCGCGCAAGCAGGTGCTGCAGGAGTTCAAGGACGAACGCTGGCAGGTGGTGGTGACCACCGACCTGGCCGCGCGCGGCATCGACATCGCGCAGCTGCCGGCCGTGGTGAACTACGACCTGCCCCGCTCGGCCGTGGACTATGTGCACCGCATCGGCCGCACGGGCCGCGCGGGCGAGAGCGGTGTGGCCGTGAGCTTCGTGACGGCCGATGCCGAAGCGCACTTCCGGCTCATCGAAAAACGCCAGCACCTGAGCCTACCGCGCGAGCAGATTGCGGGCTTTGAGCCCACCGAGGCCCCCGCACCGGCCTCGGCCGCCGACCCCCAGGGCACCGGCGGCATCAAGGGAAAGCGGCCCAGCAAGAAGGACAAGCTGCGCGCTGCGGCGGCCGCAGACAAAAAAGGCTCCTAGAAGGAGCCTGTCGAACACCCGCGGGGGCTCCTGGCCGCCCGCTCGCCACGGCCCGGGGTCAAGCCCCTTCGCCGGCCTCGTCCATGCCGCCGCCGTCCTGGCCGGACGGGGCCCCGGGCTCGCCCGCGGGCCGGGGCGTGCGCTTGCCGGGCCTGGCGACGATCTCCACATGGAACTGCGGGCCGCCTTCTGCCGCCACTTCGTTGATGAGCCCGGTCAAGGCCGACAGGTGCGCCACGGCGGCGTCTTCCCTGGTCCGGCCGAACTGGCAGTCAAAGTCCCAGAAGTCAGCGCCTTCGGGCAGCTCGCGGCGCCGTTCGCGCTTGATGTACTTGCGGATTTCGTGCTTGACGGCATCCAGAACGCGGTCGCGGTTCTTGCCTTCAACATGGAGTTGGAAAGTTTTTCTCATGGGCGATGGTACCGCCTGTGACAAACATCGATTCCCACCGGCCCACCCCGGTGCCACAATGGGGCATTACCTTTTGTTACGTCACGCCGATGTTCAACGACCTCCGTCTGCTGCAACTGCTGCCAGCGGCTGTACTGGTCACCCAGGGGGGCATCATCCGCTTTGCCAACGCCGCCGGCCTGGATCTCCTGGAGGCACCGGGCCCGGACAGCCTCATCGGCAGGCCCTCGGACGACTTCGTGCATCCCATGGACCGCGTGCGCTCCAACCACCGTGTCCAGCAGGTCACCGTGCCCGGGCAGGGAGGACGGCCCAACAAGCCGTCGGAGTTCCGCATCCGCACGCTGCGGGGCAACCTGCGCATGGTGCTGATCAGCAGCGTGGCGGTGGAGTGGCAGGGCGCCCCCGCCGTGCTGATGTGCGGCCTGGACATGACGCACCAGAGCGAGATCGAGGACCAGCTGCGCGAAAGCGAACAGAACTTCCGCCGCCTGTTCGAGAACATGCAGGACGTGTACTACCGCACGGACGCCAAGGGTGTCGTGCAGCACGTGGGCCCGGGCGTGCGGCGCGTGCTGGGCTATGAGCCCCACGAGATCGAGGGCCGCACCGCCGAGTCGTACTACCCGCACAGCTCCGACCGCGACGCGTTCAAGGCCGCCATCGTGGAAAAAGGCGAGGTGTCGGACTTTCCCGGCCAGATGGTGCGGCGCGACGGGCAGGTGATCGACATCTCCATCAGCAGCCACGCGCTGTACGACCATGCGGGCAACTTCGCGGGCGTGGAGGGCATCTACCGCGACGTGACGCAGCGCAAGAACCTGGAGCGCGAGCTGCAGCGCCTGGCCACCACCGACATGCTGACGGGGATGGCCAACCGCCGCGCGTTCCTGGAATGCGCCGAATCGGTGTACGCGCGCTCGCGCAGCAACGGCGAGCCGCTCGCGCTGCTCATGCTGGACCTGGACCACTTCAAGTCCATCAACGACCGCTTTGGCCACCTGGAGGGCGACCGCGCGCTGGTGGCGTTTGCCCAGGCCGTCAAGAGCCAGCTGCGCGCCAGCGACACGGTGGGCCGGCTGGGGGGCGAGGAGTTTGGCGTGCTGCTGCCGCTGACCGCGCTGGCCGAGGGCATGGAAGTGGCCATGCGCATTCTCCAGAGCATCCGCGCGCTGCGCCTGGCCGACGAGGCGGGCCACGGCTATGGCATCACCGCCAGCCTGGGGCTGGGCGCCTTCCGGCAAAGCGACCGCAGCCTGCGCGACATGCTGGACCGTACCGACCAGGCGCTGTACCTGGCCAAGCACCAGGGGCGCAACCAGATCGCGTCCCTCGACGTGGCCGCCCCGCAAGAGCCGCCACCGGCCCCGCGCTGAGAAGGCGCACCGGGGCAGCGCCCGCCTCCCGGTGCTTCACAGGCGCAGCCGCTCCTGCTGCAGGTTCCACAGGCAGGCGGCGCTTTTGAGCAGCATCTCCATCGCCATCTCCGAACCACTGCTGGACAGCTCCAGGCCGTCGATGACCATGGCCAGCTGCGAAATGGAGTCCTCGGGGCTCGAAGCGCCTCCCGTGCGCGCCACCTCGGCAATGGCAATCAGTACATCGGTCCTGTTCATGGAAAGGGCTCCGTCCTAGCGCGGCACCGTGGCCAGGCGCTTGTGCGCCGCCTGGGGCCGTGGCGGTGCCGCCAGAAGCTGCCGCGCACCGCCCGATGGTTGCGGCGCCGTCCCGTCCACCGCCGCAGCGGCGCCGTCGGGGGCAAGGCGGAACTGGTGGATCACTTCCAGCAGCCGCCGCACCTGGTGCTTCATGCCCGTGGACGCCGACGAGCTGTCATCCACCAGCGCCGCATTTTTCTGCGTCGCGGCGTCAAGCTGGCGCACGGCTTCACCGATCTGCGCGATGCCCCGGGACTGCTCCTGGCCGGCGTCCCGGATCTCGCTGATGAGCTCCACCACCTGATCGACATGCCGCACCGTATTGGCCACGCGCTCGCCCGCCTGGCCGACCAGCGCCGAGCCCCGCTCGACCCCATCCACGCTCGCCGTGATCAGCCCCCGGATTTCGCGCGCCGCCGTGCTGCTGCGCTGCGACAGCCCCCGCACTTCCCCGGCCACGACGGCGAAGCCCCGCCCCTGCTCCCCCGCGCGGGCGGCCTCGACGGCCGCATTGAGGGCCAGCAGGTTGGTCTGGAACGCGATGTCGTCGATCACCTTGATGATGTCCGTGATCTTTTGCGACTGGACATGGATCTCCTGCATGGTGGCGATGACATTGCGCATCACGCTGCCGCCTTCGTTCGCGACCTTGCTGGCCTCCTGCGCCAGGTGGGTGGCGCGGTGGGCGTTGTCGGTGTTGTGCTGCACCGTGATGGTGAGCTGCTCCATGGAGGCAGCCGTCTCCTGCAGATTGGAGGCCTGCGTCTCCGTGCGGCGGGCCAGGTCTTCGGTGCCCCCCGCGATCAGCACGGCCTCCTGCGCCACCGACTCGGTGCTCTCGCGCACTTCGGTGATGACGCGCACCAGCTGCTGGTTCATCTCGCGCAACGCCCCCAGAAGCTCCGCCGTCTCGTCGGCACCGCGCACCTCGATCTGCGCGCTCAGGTCGCCTCCGGCCACCGTCCGCGCCAACGCCACGGCCTGCCGCAGCGGATGCGAGATCGACCGGGTGATGACCCATGCCATCGCCGTGCCCGCCAGCAGCGCCAGCACGGTGGCCGCCAGCATCCACACATGGATGGTTTCGCTCATCTGCCGGGCCGCGCCGAACTCCGCGTCCGCCAGGCTGATCTGCAGCGCCACCAGCTGTTCCACGGCATCCTGCACCTTCGCGGCCTGGGGCCGGATCTGGCTGATGTAGAGCTCGGAGCCATCGTCGTACTTGCCCGCCACCAGCGCCGCGGCCGCGGGAATCAGCCCCTTGTCCAGGTACGCGGCATTGGCCTGCGCGAAGGCCCGGGCCAGCGCCTGCTCCTGCTCGCCGAGGGGTTTGGCGGTGTAGGACTTCCACAGGGCCCGGATCCGCTCCACGTTCGCGGACAGCGCCGCATGGCTTGCCTGCAGATTGCTGGTGCCGGGGTCCATCAGCATGTCCATCACGAGCACGCGGTTGCGTTGGGTCAGGTGGCTGATCTCGGCCAGCACGCCCATGGGCACCGTGCGGTCCCCATACAGCGCCGCGCTGCGCTCCGTCAGGCGCTTGGCGCCACTGATGCCGCCAGCCGCCAGCGCGGAGATCAGCAGCAGAAGCACTGCAAATGCCAGGGCCAGCCTGGTGCCAATTTTCATTTTCTGAAGCATCTGGAATCCTCTTGAATGGCCACCGGAGACGACCCCGGGCACCCAGAAGATACTAATTGTTTCAAATGACAGAACCGTGACCAATCGATAATCCAAGTCGAAAGGGAAGTATTGACACATCCTCCACCGAAGAACAGGGCAATTCGAACACGGATATTCATGGCCACCCTATAATCCGCCGAATTCCCGCCACATCCGGCAGCCAACCGGGAATTCGGTGCAAGGCACGGGTACGCTTGATGCCACCGGGGTCATTCAATAAATTATCATGATGATCATTCTTGGATATTTCCGATTATCTCCACGCATTATTCACCACTGTATTTTCTCTCTGCAAAAATAAAAACACTTCCACGCGCAGGCAAAATAAACCCCATGGAAATCGAATTCAAGTTCTGCATTCCTCCCGAGCGCCTGGCGGCCGTGCAGGCGGCCGCGCGCCGCGGCCCGTGCGCGTCCATCCGCATGGAGGCCCGCTACTTCGACACGCCCGACGGCGCGCTGGCGGCCCGCGGCATCGCGCTGCGGCTGCGCCGCGAAGGCGACCTGTGGGTGCAGACCGTCAAGGCCCTGGGTGACGGCCCCCTGGACCGGGAGGAGCACAACGTGGACCGGGGTCCGGCCCACGCCGCGGGCCCCGCCCCCGAGCCCCACCCCGCACTGCATGCCGGCACCCTGGCGGGCACCCGGCTGCTGCACGCGCTGCAGGGCGCCAGCGGCCCCCTGGCCGAAACCTATGGCACCGCCATGGACCGCGTGACGCGGGACATCGCCTTCAAGGGCGGCGTGGTGGAGCTGGCCCTGGACACCGGGCGGGTCATCGCCCACCGTGGCACGCCGCAGCAGAAAGAGGCGCGCATCTGCGAGCTGGAGCTGGAGCTCAAGACCGGGCCGGTATCAGGCCTGGCGGCCATCGCCGCCCGGTGGGCCACACGGCACGGGCTGTTTCTGAGCACGGTGTCCAAGGCGGAGCGCGGCGAGCGGCTGCTGGCCGCGCAATGGGCCCGGCCCGCCACCAAGGCCGCCCCCCTGCGTGCCAGCGGCCAGCGCAAGCACTTTTTGCAGGGGCGCGGCCTGCAGCGCGTGGTGGTGGCGCACTGCCTCCAGCAGATCCTGGGCAATGCCAGCGAGATCGTGGAAGGCGGGGGCGACGAGGAACATGTGCACCAGCTGCGCATCGGCATCCGCCGGCTGCGCACGGCCTTGCGCGAGTTGGCGCCGTTGGCCCCCGGCGCGTTCGACCCCGCCTGGGAGCCACCGCTGGTGGAGGTGTTCCAGCGCCTGGGCCAGCTGCGCGACCGGGGCCAGGCGCTGCAGGCCATCGTCGCCGACATGCGCGATGCGGGCGCGCCTGCGCTGGAGGTGCGTGCGGCGGCGGACCAGGCTCCCGGCCCCGCCGCCGCCATCATCGTGCGCACGCCCGCGTTCCAGGCGGCACTCATCGCCCTCATGGCGTTCACGGCCCGGGGCCGCGATGACGCGTCGGCGGCCGGGGACCAAGGCCTGGAGGCCCGGGACACCCGCCGCCTGCTGCAAAAGCGATTGCACCGCCTGCACGCCAGGGTGCGCCAGGGGGCCCAGGGCTTTGCAGCCCTGCCGGTGGACGAGCAACACCGCCTGCGCAAGCGCCTCAAGCGCTTGCGCTATCTCACGGAGTTCGTGGCGCCTGCGCTGGACGCCGAAGGGGAATCTTTCCTCGACAGCCTGCAGCCCGCGCTGGCGGCCCTGGGCCGGCTGAACGATGAACGCGTGGCCAGCGTGCTGTATGGCGACATCGCCGCCACCGACCCGAAGGCCTGGTTTGGCGTGGGCTGGCTGGCTGCGCGGCAGGCACTGACCGTGGCGGCCTGCGAAGAGGCCCTGGGCCACATTGCCGAAATGCCCCGCCTGCACACGACAGGCAAGCGCTGAGAGGCCGGCACGCAGGCGGATGCGCCCGACCTCTGGGCGCGGGCACGTCGGGGCTCCAGGGCCCGCACGGCACAATGGGCCCATGACGGCACCACCCCCTCCCCGGCACCCCCACGCTCCTTCGCGCGCCGCCCACCACGCCACCCCCGGCAAAGACCAGATCGCCCTGCTGGAACCCTTCGAGCGCCTGGGCACCGACCGCATCGCCCTCGTCTCCACCCCGGAGCAGGCCGACAAGGCCTGCGATGCCCTGGCGGCGGCCAGCGCGTGGGGGTTCGACACCGAATCCAAGCCCACCTTCGTGCAGGGCGAACAGTCCGACGGGCCGCACATCGTGCAGCTGGCCACGCTCGACACCGCCTGGGTCTTCCAGCTGCACGACCCCGGCTGCCGCGCGCGCGTGGCCGAGCTGCTGGCCCTGCGCGGCGTGACCAAGGCGGGCTTTGGCCTGGGGGACGACACCAAACGCATCCAGCACAAGCTGGGCGTGCAGCCGGCCGATGTGCTGGAACTCAACACCGTGTTCCGCCAGCGCGGCTATCGCAAGGACATGGGTGTGAAGGGCGCGGTGGCCGTGCTGTTCAACCGGCGCTTCATCAAGTCCAAGAAGGCCGCCACCTCGAACTGGGCCAACGCCCGGCTGACGGAGGCCCAGCTGGTCTACGCGGCCAACGATGCGTGGGCCGCGCTGCGGGTGTTCAATGCACTCGAGAGCTCTGCCGCGCAGCGGGGGACATCGGCCGTCGGCCAGACACTATCAAAACAATAGCTGCCAGCGCTTTCCTATCCAGCGCTGGCGGCCTGTTTTGCTTAAAAACTGGCTTCACTCGCCTTACAAGCGCGCCGCCAGCCGCGCCGCCTGGTCGATGGCGCGCTTGGCATCCAGCTCGCCCGCCTCCAGCGCGCCGCCGATGCGGTGCGGCTTGCGGCCCGTGGCCTCCAGCGCCTGCGCCAGGCTGAAAAGGGGCACCTGTCCCGCGCACAGCACCACGGTGTCGCAAGGGATCCAGGTCGGGTCCTCGCGCTTGTCGCCGTAGGACACCAGCAGCCCCTCGTCGGCGATGCGCTCGTAGTTCACGCCGCTCACCATCTGCACTTCTTTCATCTTGAGCGTGGTGCGGTGGATCCAGCCCGTGGTCTTGCCCAGGCCCGCGCCCAGCTTGCCCTTCTTGCGCTGCAGCAGCGTCACCTGCCGCGCGGGGGGCGTGGCGCGCGGGCCCGAGGGGGCCAGGCCACCGCGCGCCTCGGCGGGGTCGGTGATGCCCCACTCGGCCTTCCAGGCCGGCAGGTCGAGCGTGGTGGAAGGGTGCTCGCCATGCGTGAGGTACTCGGCCACGTCAAAGCCGATGCCCCCCGCGCCGATGATGGCCACGCGCTCGCCCACCGGCTTGCCGTGGCGCAGCACGTCGATGTAGCTGAGCACCTTGGCGTGGTCCTGGCCAGGGATCTGCGGGTCGCGCGGCAGCACGCCCGTGGCGATCACCACCTCGTCGAAGCCCTCCAGGTCGCAGGCCTGCACCACGCGGTTCAGGTGCAGCTGCACGCCCGTATCCTCCACCCGCGTGGCCAGGTAGCGCAGCATCTCGTGGAACTCCTCCTTGCCCGGCACCACCTTGGCCATGTTGAGCTGGCCGCCGATGGCGGGCGCGGCGTCGAACAGGTGCACCTCGTGCCCCCGTTCGGCCGCCACCGTGGCCGCCGTCAGGCCGGCGGGCCCGGCGCCCACCACGGCGATGCGCTTGCGTGCGGACGGTGTGGCGATGGGCCGGTAGACCAGTTCCGTCTCGTGGCAGGCGCGCGGGTTCACCAGGCAGCTGCTGGTCTTGTTCTGGAACACATGGTCCAGGCAGGCCTGGTTGCAGGCGATGCAGGTGTTGATGCGGTCGGCCCGGCCCTCTGCCGCCTTCTTCACGAAGGCGGCGTCGGCCAGCAGCGGACGCGCCATCGACACCATGTCGGCGCAGCCATCCGCCAGCACCTGCTCGGCCACCTCGGGCGTGTTGATGCGGTTGGACGTGACCAGCGGCGTGGCAATGCCTGCCGCCGCGAACTCGGCCTTCATCTTCTGCGTGACCCAGGCGAACGCCGCGCGCGGCACGCTGGTGGCAATCGTGGGCACGCGCGCTTCGTGCCAGCCGATGCCGGTATTGACGATGTTCGCGCCACCGGTGGCCACGGCCTTGCCCAAGGTGACGATCTCGTCCCAGGCGCTGCCGCCGGGCACCAGGTCGATCATCGACAGGCGGTAGATGATGATGAAGTCCGGCCCCACGGCCTCGCGCATGCGGGCCAGGATCTCCACCGGCAGGCGCATGCGGTGGCTGTAGTCGCCGCCCCAGGCGTCGCTGCGCAGGTTGGTGGTTTGCGAGAGGAACTGGTTGATGAAGTAGCCCTCCGAGCCCATCACCTCCACGCCGTCGTAGCCTGCCTCGCGCGCCTTCACGGCGCAGTTGACGAACGCGCGGATCTGGCGCTCCACCCCGCGCGCCGACAGCGCGAACGGCGTGAACGGCGAGATGGGCGACTGCAGGCGCGAGGGTGCCACGGCCAGCGGGTGGTAGGCATAGCGGCCGGTGTGCAGGATCTGCAGCGCGATCTTGCCGCCGGCGCCGTGCACCGCGTCGGTCACCACCCGGTGGCGCCGGGCGGCACCCGAGGTCGCCAGCGTGCCCGCGAAGGGCTTGGCCCAGCCCGCGATGTTGGGAGCAAAGCCGCCCGTCACGATCAGTCCCACATCCCCCTCGGCCCGCTCGCGGAAGTACGCCGCCATGCGCGTGAGGTCGCGCCCGTCCTCCAGGCCGGTGTGCATGGAGCCCATCAACACGCGGTTTTTGAGGGTGGTGAAACCCAGGTCAAGCGGCGCGAACAAGTGCGGGTACAAGGCGGCACCGGGCATGGATGCAGCGGCTGCAGGGGCGGCAATGGGGGAAGGATGCATGGAAATCGTGGACTAGAAGTATTTTCTAGAACTTTATTCTAGAATCGCATTCCATGGCAAGCCGCAATTCCCCGCCCTCCACCTCATCCCCGGCCGAGGCCGCCACCGACCGCCGCCAGGACATCCTGAACGCCGCCCTCGCCTGCGCGGCCGAAGGCGGCGTGGATGCCGTCACCATCGACGGGGTGCGCGCCCGCTGCGGGGCCAGCGTGGGCAGCATTTATCACCACTTCGGCAACCGCGACGGCATCGTGGCGGCGCTGTTCTTCGACATCTTTCACGACCAGTCGCGCAGCGTGCAGGCGCAGCTGGATGCCGCCCAGGGCGTCGAGGCGGGCGTGTCGGCCCTGGTCACGGGCTATCTGGACTGGGTGGTGGCACAACCCGAGCGGGCACGTTTCCTGTTCCAGGCGCGCGGCGCCGTGGCCGCAGGCCCGCGCACCGCCGACCTGGCCGAGGCGGCGCGGGGCCGCAACCAGGCGCTGGTGGCCTGGTTCGAGCCGCACCGCCAATCGGGCGCGCTGCGCGACCTGCCTTGCGAACTGATGCCGTCGCTGGTCATGGGCCCGGTGCAAAGCTATTGCAGGGCGTGGCTGTCGGGCAACGCTGGCCAGGGCGGCCTGCCCTCGTCCACCACGTACCGCGCGGAGTTGGCGGATGCGGCCTGGCGGTCCGTGAAAGCCTAGATCGCTAGATCAGTAATGCGGCGGCAGCTCGTCGCGCAGGTTGCGCGGGCCGTTCGAGCCGCCCTCGGGCGCCTGCTGGCGCAGCTGGATGACCTCGTGCGTCAACCGGTCGATCAGTTGCTGCTGCTGGTAGATGGTCATGTTCAGCTGGTCCAGCAGGTCTTCGGTGAAGCTGGCCTTGATCTCCAGGCTTTCCAGGCGCTGGAGAATCTGGGCGAGATCGTTGGCGTCCGACATCGACGCTTCAGAGGGCCTGGCCCAGGCGCGCCACGCCTTCGCGGATCTTTTCCACGTCGGCCGTCGCGAACGACAGGCGCAGCGTGGCGTGGTCGGGGTTGGCGCAGAAGAACGGCGTGCCGGGCACGAAGGCCACACCCTTTTCAATCGCGCGCTGGGCCAACACATTGCCGTCGGCCACCTTGCCACCCGCGCCCGTGAGGCGCGCCCACACGAACAGGCCGCCCTGGGGCTGCACGAACTCGATGGCGCCGCCCAGCTCCTTGCGCAGCGCATCGCCCATGGCCTGGGCGCGTTCGGCATACACCTTGCGCACGTTCGCCAGCGTGCCGGGCATGCGGCCGGCCTTGAGGTACTGGGCGGCCGTGGCCTGGGCGAAGGTGCTGGTGTGCGCATCGCTGAACTGCTTGCACATGGTGGCCTTGGCCAGCAGCTCGGCCGGGGCGATCATCCAGCCCACGCGCAGGCCGGGTGACAGCACCTTGCTCAAGCTGCCGCAGTGCACCAGCAGCTCGCGGCTGCCGGGCACGCTGGCCGACAGGTTGAGCAGGCTGGGGGGCGGTGCGTCGCCGAAGTACAGGTCGCCGTAGGGGTCGTCCTCGACGATCAGGGTGCTGTGCTTCACGGCCATCTCCAGCACGGCCTTGCGGCGCTCCAGACTCAGCATGGCGCCGCTGGGGTTGCCGAAGGTGGGGATGAGGTAGACGAATTTGGGCTTGTGTTCGGCGATGAGCTTTTCCAGCTCGTCGGTCTTCACGCCGTTGCCGTCGATGGGCGCGCTGATGAGTTCGGCGCCGTACAGGCGAAAGCACTGGATGGTGGCCAGGAAGGTCGGGCCTTCCACGATCACCTTGTCGCCGGGACTGATGAGCGTCTTGCCCAGCAGGTCCAGCGCCTGCTGGCTGCCGGTGGTGACGATGAGGTTGTCGGCCGCCACGTCCTGGGCGCCCTTGCTGGCCATGAAGGCGGCCAGTTGCTCGCGCAGGGGGTTGTAGCCTTCGGTCGCGCCGTACTGCAGCGCGGCGCCGGGTTCTTCGGCCAGGGCGGCGTTGCTGGCAGCGCGGATGCCTTCCACGTCGAACATCGCGCTGTCGGGGAAGCCACCCGCGAAGCTGATGATGCCGGGCTTGCCCAGCAGCTTGAAAAGCTCACGGATGGCGGAGGTTTCTACATTGTTCAGGCGGTCGGCGAATTGCATGGCGTGGACAAAAATGGGTGGCAAAGGATTCCCGCATTGTCGCCAATTGCCGAGCAGGTTTCCTGCGGCTTAGACTGCAAGGCACAAAAGCGCCCTCCCTACCGCAACCCCATCCAGGACCACCCATGCCCCTCGACATCCGCCAGTTGCCCCCGATGCGCCTTGCCTACATGCGCCAGACCGGCCCCTACGGCCCGTCGCTCACGCAGCTGTGGGACCGCTTTGGCCAATGGTGCGCGGCCCATGGCCTCGCCGAGCCACGCCCCAGGTACTACGGCATCAGCCTGGACAACCCCGCCTGCACACCGCCCGCGCAATGCCGCTACGACGCCTGCGTGCAGGTGGGCGTCGGGTTGCGCACGGGCACCGAGGCGCTGGTACAGGACTTTCCGGGCGGCGACTACGCCTGTTTGCAGTTCGTCGGCACCGGGCCCGAGATCGGCGCGGCCTGGGCGGGAATGATGGCCCCGGGGCAGATCCCCGCAGGCTGGGAAGTGGCCGCGCGGCCCGCCGTCGAGGTCTATGACGAGCACTTCGCCGTCAACCCCGCCACGGGCGCGTTTCCCTGCTGGCTGTGCCTGGCGGTGCAGCGCACGGCCTGAAACCCTCGCCCTCAGTCGACGCGGATGTCCGCCCGCGCCGCCACGGCGCGCATCAGCGGCAGCTCGCGCTCGATGCGGGCGCGCAGCGCGTCGCCGTTGCCCCAGGCCGGGGTCATGCCGATGTCCACCAGCTTCTTCTTGAACTCGGCGGAGGCCATGGTGTCGGCCAGGGCCTTCTCCAGCTTTTTCTGCACCGGTGCGGGCAGGCCGG
Organism: Acidovorax sp. GW821-FHT11A03; assembly: GCF_058809075.1. NCBI lineage: Bacteria > Pseudomonadati > Pseudomonadota > Betaproteobacteria > Burkholderiales > Comamonadaceae > Acidovorax > Acidovorax sp. GW821-FHT11A03. Next base: position 449,369 of record NZ_JBXASG010000003.1, on the reverse strand, counting down.
CGGGCGCGACGAACGCGAACCACGACCCCATGTCGAAGCCCGGGTAGCCGCTCTCGGCCACCGTGGGCACGTTGGGCAGCAGCGGCAGGCGCTGCGGGCTCAGCACGGCGATGGGCTTGATCTTGCCGGCCTTGATGAGCGGGGTGGAGGCCACCACCGTGTCCACCGCCAGCTGCACCTGCCCGCCCATCAGCGCCGTGAGGTTGGGCGAGCTGCCGTTGAAGGGCACATGCATCATCGGGAAGCCCGCGGTGGCCTTGAGCATCTCGGCGCCGAAGTGCACCGACGAGCCCGTGCCGTAGGAGCCGTACGAGAACTTGTCCGGCGCGGCCTTGGCCTGGGCCACGATGTCCTTGAGCGTGCTGCCCTGCACATCGTTGTGGGCCACCAGCAGCAGCCCCATGTCCGCCACCATGCCGATGGGCGTGAAGCTGCGCACGGGGTCGTACGGCAGGTTGGTGCGGATGGCGGGGTTCATGGTGAGCGTGGTGTTGGCGCCCAGCAGCAGGGTGTAGCCATCGGCCGGCGCCTTGGCCACCAGCGAGGCCGCGACCACCGTGCCCGCCCCGGGACGGTTCTCCACCACCACCGGCTGGCCCAGCCGCTCGCCCATCGCCGTGGCCAGCAGGCGCCCCAGGATGTCCGTGGCGCCGCCGGGTGCGAACGGAACGACCAGCTTCACAGGGCGGTCGGGATAGGTCTGCGCCAACGCCACGGCGGGCGCGGCCAGCGCGAACGCGCTGGCCAGAAGGCACGAGATGAAGCGGGAGCGCGGCAAGGGCATGGGGAAGTTCTCCGGTCAAGAAAATGCGGGAAAGGCGGCAGGGGAAGGCATATAAAACGTGGAACGGAACGGGGCCCATCAACCCAGCAAGGGGCTCGCCACACGGGCGTAGCCACTGGCCCGGTCGTATGCGTGCCCTATCTGCAGCACGGCGGCATCGGCCTGCGCCGGGCCGATGATCTGCAGCCCGGCAGGCAGTCCACCAGGCCCGAAGCCGGCGGGTGCTGCCAGTGCAGGCAGGCCGGCCATGGTGGCGGGCACCACGGCCTCCATCCAGCGGTGGTAGGTGTCCATGGTGCGGCCGCCGACCTCGTGCGGCCAGTCCAGGTCGGCATTGAACGGAAAGACCTGCGCGGCCGGCAGCACCAGAAAGTCGAACTGCTCGAACAATCCGCGCAGCACCTGGTACCAGGCACTGCGTACGCGGGCTGCGTCGTACACCTGCAGCGCCGTGAGGCGCATGCCGCGCTCGATCTCCCACACCGCCTCGGGCTTGAGCAGCGAGTGCGTGGCGGGGTTGCGGTACAGGCCTGCGTTGGCACCCGCCACGCTGAAGCTGCGCAGGTCGATCCAGGCATTCCACAGCTGCTCCATGTCGAACGCGGGCACCACGGATTCCACCGTGCAGCCCACCGTGCGGAAGTGCGCAAGTGCCTGCTCGCAGGTGGCCAGCACGCCGGGCTCGGTGGGCAGGTGCCCGCCCAGGTCGCCCAGCCAGCCGATGCGCGCGCCGTGGAAGCCACGCTCCAGCGGCTGGCCCAGCAAGGCCACGTCCTCGTGCCGGCGGGTGAGCGGCAGCCGCGCATCGAAGCCCGCCTGCACCGACAGCAGCAGCGCCAGGTCCGGGATGTTGCGCGCCATGGGGCCCGCCACGCTGAACTGCTGGAAGAACACCTCCTCCGTCGGGCCGTGCGGCACCAGGCCGAACGAGGTGCGCAGCCCGTACACGTTGTTGAACGCCGCCGGCGTGCGCAGCGATCCCATCATGTCCGAGCCGTCGGCCACCGGCAGCATGTGCAGCGCCACGGCCACCGCCGCCCCGCCGCTGCTGCCGCCCGCCGACACGGCCGGGTCGAAGGCATTGCGCGTGGTGCCATACACCGGGTTGTAGGTGTGCCCGCCCAGGCCGAACTCGGGCGAGTTGGTTCGGCCCACGAAGAGCGCGCCGCTGGCACGCATGCGCTCGAACACCACGGCGTCGGTGGCAGAGACCTGGCCCGCGAAAATGGGCGAGCCGCGTGTGGTGACCATGCCGGCGGCGGGCATGATGTCCTTGGGCGCCTGCGGAAAGCCGTGCAGCGGCCCCAGGCTCTCGCCGCGCGCCAGTTGCGCATCGCGTTCAGCAGCCAGGGTGTGCAGCGCATCGCGGTCGGCCAGGGCCACCACGGCATTGACCACCGGGTTCAGCCGGTCGATCTGGGCCAGGTAGGCATCGAGCACCTCGACGCACGACACCTCGCGGGCATGGATGGCGTGTGACAGGCCCACGGCCGTGCGGGCCACGATGCCGCCGGGCGGGGTGCTGGTCTGGGGGTGCAAGGGGGTTGCGGGCGAATGTGTCATTGGGAAGTCAGCATAAGCAGCCGCTTGCGTTTCGACAATCGACGATTTCTGAGGTTATCGTTGCGTTTTACGCAAACCACACACCCAGGCCTCCCATGCTCTCAAGCCGCCTGCAGGACACGGCCCTGCGCTACTTTCTGGAGGTGGTGCGCAGCGGCTCGGTGAGCGAAGCCGCCACGCGCCTGCATGTGTCGCCCTCGGCCGTGAGCCGGCAGGTGGCGGCGCTCGAAGACCTGCTGGGCGTGCCGCTGTTCGACCGCCGTCCGCGTGGCATGGCGCCCAGCGCGGCGGGCGAGCTGCTGGCCGCGCACGCGCGGCGCGGCGCGCTGGAGGCCGACCGCGTGGTCTCGGACATCCAGGCGCTGCAGGGGCTGCACACGGGGCGGGTGCGGCTGTGCAGTTCAGCCGGTTTTGCCATCGAATTTTTGCCACGCGTGATGGCGCAGTTCCGCACGCAGTACCCGGGTATCCAGTTCCACCTGCGCGTGGTCAGCCCGGCGGCGGTGACCACGGCCGTGCTCAACGGCGACGCGGACATCGGCCTCACCTACAGCCGCTCGGCCGAGCGGGACATCACCGTGCAGCACCGCGAGGCCTCGCCGGTCATCGCGATCATGCGGCCCGACCACGCGCTGGCGCGCTTCCCCAGTGTGACGCTGGCGCAGATGCACCCCTGCCCCATCGCCCTGCCCGAACGCGACAACACCGTGCGCCAGCTGTTCGACATCGGCTGCAGCCAGCGCGGCCTGGTGTTCGAGCCCGTGCTGGTGTGCAACCACTTCGAGACGCTGACCCACTTCGTGCTGCACGGCGGCGGGCTGTCGATATCGGGCGAAGTGACGGTGCGCGACCGCGTGCGGCGCGGCGAGCTGCATGCGGCACAGATCCGCGAGCCCGGCATGAACGCACGCGCCGCCGAACTGCAGACGCTGAGCGGCCGCACCCTGCCGGCGGCCGTGCGCATGTTCCTGGAGTTCTTGCGCACACAGCTACGGGACAATGCAGAACCCACGCATTCCTCCAGAACAAACTCTCCCCCATGAAAACCGCGCAGATCGAACCCTTCTTCGCCACCCTGAAGGCGGCCAACCCCATGCCCAACACGGAGCTGGAATACACCACCCCGTTCGAGCTGCTGGCCGCCGTGCTGCTGTCGGCCCAGGCCACCGATGTGGGCGTGAACAAGGCCACGCGCAAGCTGTTCCCGGTGGCGGGCACACCCCAGGCCATCCTGGACCTGGGGCTGGAAGGGCTGGAGGGCTACATCAAGACCATCGGCCTGTACCGCACCAAGGCCAAAAACCTGCTGGAAACCTGCCGCATCCTGGTGGAGCAGCACGGCAGCGTGGTGCCCCGCACGCGCGAAGCCCTGGAAGCCCTGCCTGGCGTGGGCCGCAAGACGGCCAATGTGGTGCTGAACGTGGCCTTCGGCCAGCCCACCATGGCGGTCGACACGCACATCTTTCGCGTGAGCAACCGCACGGGCCTGGCGCCCGGCAGGAACCCGCTGGCGGTGGAATTGCAGCTGATGAAGCGCGTGCCTGCCGCCTACGCGGTGGACTCGCACCACTGGCTCATCCTGCTGGGCCGCTATGTGTGCCAGGCGCGCAAGCCGCGCTGCTGGGAATGTGTGGTGAGCGAGTATTGCGACTACCAGCCGAAGACACTGGCGCCCTGAGCTCGGATTGCTTCTGTTTTCATAGCTACGCGCGCTTTCTTGACAAGCGCTGGAGCCTGAAAATACTTCAAATTGACATCAACGAGCGGCGGCGTGGTCCCGCAGCCAGGCGGCGAAGGCCTCTTCGGTGATGTCGCCTGCAGTTACAGCGAGCATGGTGAGCACACACGACGCATCGTCGGCGGCGAGCGCCCATCCGTTCAGCCGCAGGAAAAGCTTGGCGGCCACGAAGCCCGTGCGCTTGTTACCGTCGACAAAAGGATGGTTGATCTCCAAGTAATTACAAACGTATTACCTGACTTTCCACCTACCTGCGTCAAACCATCCCCGCCACTCCCAAGGCCGCCATTTCCCCCGACACCCCCACCCACGCCACCTCAAACCCCGCCACTTTCCGCTCCGGCGGCACGGGGTGCGCACGCAGGGCCCAGGTCGCACCGGCCACCACGCTGTCGATCACCGGCACCGCCACCTGGGGTTGCACCGCAGCGGCCATGCCGGCAAGCCCTGCCCCGCCCAGGATGACAGCCTGCACCCCCATCTGCCGCACCACGTCGCGGCAGGCCTCCACCAGCAAAGCACGGGCGGCTTCGGGGTCTGCCGCCAGCTGGGCCCCCGTGGGCGCCACCGTGTGAATACCCGCGAGCCCGTGCGAGTGCCCCAGCGCCTGCGCCAGGCGCTGCAGCATGGGGCCCCAGCGCTCGCCGCCGGTGACGATGGCATAGCGCCCATGGCGGGCGGCTTCGATGAAGGAGGCTTCGGCCAGGCCCGTCACAGGCACGGGGCAGCTTTCGCGCAGCGCCATCAGGCCCGGGTCGCCAAAGCAGCCGATCAGCACGGCATCGGGCCGGGGCCGGGGTTGCGCCAGCTCACGGGCCCAGGCGTCCAATGCGGCATGGGCTGCCACGGCATAGCTGGCCTCGCAGGCGATGTAGGGGGCGCCAAAACGTGCCGTGGCCGTGCGCACCGCCACATGCGAACCTGCGGCTGCCTGCACATGCCGCTGCAGCAAGGCGCTGACGCTGGCCGAGGTGTTGGGGTTGAGGACGAGCAGCTGGCGCATGGCAAGGTGTCGGGATTCAGGCGCCCAGCAATTGCGCCAGATCGGGCACATCGCTGGCCGGCGGGGTGAACTCCAGCTGCGTTTCGATGCGGGCCAAGTGCGTCAGCATGAGGCGCGCCGCCTCGCGCGCGTCGCGCAGGCGGATGGCATCGATCAACGCCCGGTGCTCGCGGCAGCCGCAGGCCGTGGCCTCCTCGCGTTCGCGCGCGTGGCTCGGGCTGTAGGTCATGAGGATCAGCGAGGTGCGCGAGACCAGCTCCCGCAGGATGCGCCCCAGCGTCTGGTGCCCGGCGGCCTGCGCGATGTGCAGATGAAAATCGCCCGACAGGCGAATGGCGCGGCGCATGTCGCCACTGGCCCGGGCCGACTCTTCGTCGTCGATGCAGGCGCGCAGCGCGGCAATGTCGGCATCGGTCGCGTTGGCGATGAACAGCTCCACCAGGCGCGGCTCCAGCAGGCGGCGGGCCTCGAACACCTCCAGCGCCTCTTGCGGCGTGGGCTGGGCAATGGATGCGCCCCGGTTGGGCGTGAGCGTGACAACCTGTTCATTGGCCAGCCGCACCAGCACCGGCCGCACGCGCGTGCGCGACACGCCAAAGGCCGCCGCCAGCTTGTCCTCCACCAGCTTGGTGCCCGGAGGCAGCCGGTGGTCGAGGATGGCCGACACCATGCGGTCGTACATGTCGTTGTCGCTGAGCTGGCCGGTCGCGCCGGGCTGCACGGGCGGCTCGGTGACCGCAGCGCGTGTGCGCCGGGGCTTGGGGTTGATGGTCGTCATAAGGGTGCCGTTTTTAACCCGGACGGCCCTTGCGCCTGCGCCCCAAGGCCCATACCAACGCCAGCGTGATGCCCATGACGATGAACGACACCACGGTGGTCAGCGTGCCCAGCGCGTAGATGGACGGCGTGGTCACCGTGCTGGTCAGACCCTGCAGCTCCAGCGGCAGCGTGTTCACGTCGCCGATGGCCTGCGAGGTGCGGGCGATCTCGTCCCAGCTCAGGGTGAAGCCGAACATGCCGATGCCCACGACCGAGGGCGCGATCAGCGGCAGCACGACATGGGCGAAGCCCTGCCAGGGCGTGGCGCCCAGGTCGCGCGCCGCCTCTTCGTACGCGGGGTTGAAGCGGTTGAACACCGCGAACATGATGAGCAGGCCGAACGGCAGCGTCCAGGTCAGGTGCGCGCCCAGGGCCGAGGTGAACAGGCCCAGCGACGTACCGTAGCCCTCGAGCGTGCTCTCCATGCCCAGCCATTCCAGGGCCGCCTTGATACCGTTGTCGATGAGCCGGAACTCCAGCCCGATGCCCAGCGAGACGATGATGGACGGCATGATCAGGCTGGCCACGACGATGAAGAACAGCGTGTTGCCCCCCGCCAGCCGCTTGCGGAAGGCCAGGCCGGCCAGCACCGACAGCACCACCGTGCACAGCATCACCGCCACGCCCAGGCCCAGCGAGCGCCACAGCGCCGCGCCGATGTCCACCACGCCCAGGCCTTCGGCCAGCTTGTGGAACCAGTGCAGCGACACGCCGCGCATGGGAAAGGTCAGCCCGCCTTCGGGGCCCTGGAAGCTCAGGATGAAGATGACCAGCATGGGCCCGTACATGAACAGCACGAACAGGGCAAACACGAGGGCCAGGGGCCAGAAGCTCGCGGGGCGGGAATCGCGCATGGACATGTCAGAGTTCCTTTCGGATGTCGACCAGGCGCGTCAAGCACCAGATGATCATCAGCACCACCGCGAGCAGGATCACGGCATTGGCCGCGGCCAGCGGGAACTGCAGGTACGAGGTCTGCACCTGGATGATCTTGCCAATCGATGCGATCTGCTGCCCGCCCATCACGCCGATGGTCACGAAGTCGCCCATGACGATGGTGATCACGAAGATGGAGCCGATGATGATGCCGGTGCGCGACAGCGGGATGATCACGTTCCACAGCGTCTGCCAGCCGCTGGCCCCGCTGTCGCTGGCCGCCTCGATGAGGCTGCGGTCGATGCGCATCATGCTGTTGAAGATGGGCACGATCATGAACATGGTGTACAGGTGCACGAAGGCCAGCACCACCGAGAAGTCCGAGAACAGCAGCCATTCGATGGGCTGATCGACCAGCCCGGCCCCCACCAGGGTCTGGTTCACCAGCCCGTTGCGCCCCAGCAGCGGCACCCAGGAGATCATGCGGATCACGTTCGACGTCCAGAACGGAATGGTGCACAGCACGAACAGCAGCGTCTGCATGCCCGAGGAGCGCACATGGAAGGCCAGGAAATAGGCCACGGTGAAACCGATCACCAGCGTGATCAGCCACACCAGAAAACTGAACTTGAGCGTGGACCAGTACGTCTTGAGCGTGACGCACAGGCCGTCTGACGCATCACCGCACCCCGCGAAGATCGACACGTAGTTCTTGAACGTGAAGCCCGGCAGCAACTCGTACTCGTTGAAGTCCCAGAAGCTGACCATCACGATCAGCGCGAGCGGCACCAGGAAGAACAGCACGAACACCAGCGTGAACGGCGCGGCCTGCCACCAGGCGGCAATGCCGCGCCCGGGAGTGGCAGCTGCAGGCATGGTCGGAGTGTGGGTAGTGCTCATGGTGTTTTCAAATCAAATATCCATCGCATCGGGCAACGGTCGCCGAAACTGACGCTGCCAGAGGCCAGTGCCCCCGTGCAAGGGCCGCCCCGCCGCACCGGGGGCGTCCCCCTCCCGAACCGCGCAGCGGTTCGAGAGAGGGGTGAAGGCGCGCAGCGCCTCAGGGGGTGAAACCTCTACGCCGCGACGAATTCATTCCACTTCTGCACCATGTAGTTGTTCTCGTCCATCAACGCGTTCCAGCAGGCGATGCCGCCCATGCGCGACTCATAACTGCCGCCGTCGCGCACCGCGCCGGTCTTGGCCAGCACGTCGCCATTGGGGCTCTTGATGTCCTGCGTGGCGGGCTTGCCTTCCATCCAGTAGGCCCACTCGTAGGCTTCCATCTTGGACTTGGCGGTCTCCAGCACGGCGCTGTAGTAGCCCTGGCGGTTCAGGTAGGCACCCGCCCAGCCGTCCAGGAACCAGTTGATGAATTCGTACGCGCCATCGAGCTTCCTGCCCGACAGGGTGGCCGGCAGGCCGAAGCCGGCGGCCCAGGCGCGGTAGCCTTCCTTGAGCGGCTGGAAGTTGCAGGCGATGCCCTTGGTGCGCACGGCGGTGACGGCCGGGCTCCACATCGACTGGATCACCACCTCGCCCGATGCCATCAGGTTCACCGACTCGTTGAAATCCTTCCACAGCGCGCGGAACTGGCCCTGCTTCTTGGCCTCGATCAGGGTCTTGATCGTGAGATCGATCTCCTTCTTGGTCATGTTGCCCTTGTCGGGGTACTTGTAGATGCCCATGGCCTCGACCACCATGGCGGCGTCCATGATGCCGATGGAGGGGATGTTCAGGATGGCGGTCTTGCCCTTGAACTCGGGGTTGAGCAGCTCGGCCCAGGAGTTGATGGGGCGCTTGATCAGGTCGGGGCGGATGCCCAGCGTGTCGGCGTTGTACACGGTGGGGATCAGGCTCATGAACTGCGTGGGCGCGGTCGCGAACTTCTTGGACTTCTCGCCCTCCAGGTAGATCACCTTCTTGGGCGCGGTGCCCTGGTCGCCCACGGCCTTGCCGGCCACCATGCCGTTGGTGAACAGCGTGGTGATCTTGTCGGCGTTCTTGATGCGCTTGGTGTCGATGCCCTTGAGGTTGCCGGTGGGCACGATCTTTTTCAGCGAGAAGTACTCGGTGTCGATCAGGTCGAAACTGTTGGGCGCGGTCACGGCGCGCTTGGTCACGTCGTCGGTGGTCACGGCCACGTACTGGATCTCGATGCCGGTGTCGGCCTTGAACTTCTCGGCAATGGCCTTGTCCTGGTTCACGGCCGTGCCCAGGTAGCGCAGCACGATCTTTTCCTGCGAGTGGACGGCCGGGAACACGCCGGCGGCCAGGATGCCCGCCGTGCCCTTGAGCAGCGAGCGGCGCTGCACGCCTGCAGCCTCGGTAACGACAACAGCGGGGGAATCGGCACGGGAATCATCGGACATGGGAAAACTCCTTGGGTTGCGGAAGGGGACGGGTGGAAAAAGGGAAGATGCGTGGCAGCGCCATCAGGCGGCAACGGCCACGGCTGGAGATGGCACCGCCGGTGATGCGGCAGCAGGCTTGGACAGCGGGTGCGCCTGCTCCGGCGTCCAGTGCAATTGCACCGCCTGCCCCACCTGGTAGGGCTGCGCGGCAAAAGCGGCCTCGGACACCATCACCGAGTACGCCGCCGTGGCGTTGGCCGACAGCGCCACGCCCTGCTTTTGCAGGCCCAGCAGCACGTAGGTGCCCTGGTATTCCACGTCGGTCACCACGGCCTGCATGCGCTGGGCACCCCAGGGCAGCTCGGCGATGGCGGGGGTTATCTGCAGGTGGTCGGTGCGCACGCCGACCTTGCCCTCGGGCGTGTCGATCACGTTGTGGCCGCCCATGAAGCGCGCCACGAATTCGCTGGCCGGGCGGTTGTAGACCTCGTGCGGCGAACCCACCTGCTCGATCACGCCGTGGTTCATCACCACCATGGTGTCGGCCAGGGCCATGGCCTCTTCCTGCGAGTGGGTCACGTGGATGAATGTCAGGCCCAGTTCCTTCTGCCAGCGGCGCAGCTCGGCGCGCATCTGGATGCGCAGGAAGGGGTCGAGTGCCGAAAGGGGTTCGTCCAGCAGCAAGACACGCGGCTGGGTGATGAGGGCCCGCGCCAGCGCCACCCGCTGTTGCTGCCCGCCCGAGAGTTCGGCGGGCTTGCGCTCGGCCAGGTGGCCCATGGCCACGCGCTCCAGCAGATCGCGCGCCTTGGCTTGCCGCTCGGCCTTGGCGACGCCCTTCATCTTGAGGCTGAAGGCCACGTTGTCCAGCGCCGAGAGGTGCGGGAACAGCGCGAAGCTCTGGAACATCATGGCCGTGCCGCGCGCGGCGGCGGGCAGGTCGGTGATGTTGCGGTTCTCCAGCAGGATGTCGCCGCTGGTCACCGACTCGTGCCCGGCGATCATGCGCAAGGTGGTGCTCTTGCCACATCCCGAGGGGCCCAGCAGGCAGCAGTAGCTGCCGCTGGCGATGCGCAGGTCGATGGCGTCCACGGCGGGCTTGCCGCTGGCGTAGCGCTTGGTGAGCGCGACGATTTCAATGGCAACCGGGGGCTGGGCGGGGATGGGAGCTTGCATGGCACCCATGAACGCAAGGCCCATGCCAACTTTGTACACAATTTTTCATTGAGTTTGCATACAAATTGCACCATCCTTGTGCCCGGCCTGTGCCGGCCCCCGTGCTGCGCGCACCATCCTTGCCGCTTAGGCTCCTTTTTCTGGTGCACGGAAACGTTTGCGGGGCCCATGGCACACACCTGAAACATATCCGTATGGCTATACTGAAATCGCAGCAGAAACAATTTCTTACGTAGCGCGCCCTCTTCCCATTCACGCTGGATGACGAACCTCGACCCGCGCTCCATGATCGCCATGGCGGGCTTCATGTCCGCCGTCATGGCCATCGTCCTGCTTTTCATGAGGCGCTACTACCCGCCGTCGATCCAGGGGGTGGGCGCCTGGGCGCTGGCGCCGCTGCTGTGGCTGGCGTCCACGGTGCTTTTCAGCGCGCGCGGCTTCATCCCGGACTGGCTGAGCCTGGTGCTGGCCAACCAGCTGCTGGTGCTGGGCACCGTGACCTACTACATGGGCACGCGCAGCTTCATGGGCAGGCCCTCCACCTGGCGCACTTGGTCCTGGGTCATGGCGGGCACCACCCTCGTGTTCATCTGGCTGACCTACTGGATGCCGCACTACGGCCTGCGCGTCGGGTTCTTCACGGTGGCCATGGGCATCGTCTATGCCGCGCAATTGCGCTTCATGCTGCGGCACGGCGGGCGCAACTTCCCCGTGCGGCTGGTGGAGGTCGTCCTGGCGCTGCACATGGGCGTCCTTGCCGTGCGCCTGGGCTCCATCATGGCCGGGCGCGCCGGCGCGGACCTGATGGAACCTTCGCTGTTCCAGACCCTGTACATCGGCGCCTACGTGCTGACGGTGCTCATGCTGTCCATCGGCGCGGTGCTCATGGCCACCGACCGCCTGCGCACCGAGCTGGAACATCTGGCGACGCACGACTCGCTCACCCAGACACTGAACCGGCGCGCGCTGCTGCAGCGCTGCGAGGACGAGCTGGAGCGCGCACAGCGCTACGGCAACGGCCCTTCGATCATGATGCTGGACCTGGACAACTTCAAGTCCGTGAACGACACCCATGGACACCAGCACGGAGATGCCGTGCTCGTGCATTTCACCGAACGGACGCGCCAGGTACTGCGCCGCGCGGACCGCCTGGGGCGGTATGGCGGAGAGGAATTCATGGTGCTGCTGCCAGGCACGCAGGGAGTGGCGGCCCGGAGCGTGGCGCAGCGCATCCACACTGCGCTGGCGACGGGCCACCCGCTCGACTGCGAGGTCAGCATCGGACTCACCAGCTGGGCAGGCCCCGGCGAGACGCTGGACGGCATGCTCTCGCGCGCCGATGCCGCGCTGTACCGCGCCAAGGAGCAGGGGCGCAACCAGACGGTCGAGGCCTGAGAGACAAATCGCACGCCGCCGGGCGCCAGGAGGTGGAAGGCTGCGCCGCAGGGGCGCCCCCCCTGGTTCAGGCTGTCTGGGTGGCGACCCCGGCCGACTCGAAGCTTGCCATCTCGCTGAGCACCGCGCACGCCGACTGCAGCAGCGGCCAGGCGAGCGCAGCGCCCGAGCCCTCGCCCAGGCGCAGGCCCAGGTCCAGCAGCGGCTCGGCCTGCATCTGCGCGAGCATGAGGCTGTGGCCGCGCTCGCCCGAGCGGTGGGCGAACACGCAGCGCTGCAGCACGGCCGGCTGCAGGCGGCTGGCCACCAGCACGGCGGCGCTGGTGATGAAGCCATCCACCACGATCACACGGCGCTCGGCCGCGGCCTGCAGCACCGCGCCCACCAGCGTGGCGACCTCGAAGCCGCCCAGGGCGGCCAGCGCATCCAGCGGGCCGGTGGCCCCGGCGTTCACGTCCAGCGCCTGCTGCAGCACCTCGCGCTTGCGCTCGATACCCGCCGCATCCAGCCCCGTGCCGGCGCCCGTCACCTCGGCCAGCGGCAGGCCGGCCAGCCGTGCCAGCAGCAGCGAGGCCACGGACGTGTTGCCGATGCCCATCTCGCCCAGCAACAGCGCATTGCCGGGCAGGCCGCGCACCACCTCCGCGCCGTTCGCCAGGGCCCCAGCGCACTGCGCCGCCGTCATCGCGGGCCCGACGGAAGCGTCCTGCGTGCCCAGCGCCACCTTGCGCAGCAGCAACTGCGGCTGGCCGGGCGCTGCCTCGCGCGCGGCGATGGGCTTGGCCACGCCGCAGTCCACCACCGTCAGGCCCAGGCCGTGCTGGCGCGCGAGCACGCTCACGGCGGCGCCACCGGCCAGGAAGTTCTCGACCATCTGCCAGGTCACATCGCTCGGAAACGCCGACACGCCCCTTGCGGCCAGCCCGTGGTCGCCCGCGCACACCAGCATCTGCGGCGCATGCAGTGCAGGCGTCTCGGTGCCCAGGATGAGCCCCAGGCGCAGCGCCAGGCGCTCCAGCAGCCCCAGGGAGCCGAGCGGCTTGGTCTTGTAATCGATCACGTGCTGCAGGCGGCTGGCCAACGCGGCATCATGGAGGTCATCAACGGGTGGAAGAATGAAAGGTGCGGTCATGGTGGTAGAGAACACGAAGAAAGATGCCGTGCACGCAGCGGCACAGCGGGGTTATGCGAATGAGGCCCAGACATACGCGCGCGGCCGGCCCGACTACCCGGCGGCGCTGTCGGCCTGGCTGGGGCAGACCCTGGGCCTGGGCCCCGGCCGCCAGGTGGCCGATGTGGGCGCGGGCACGGGCAAGTTCACCGCGCTGCTCGCGGCCACCGGGGCCGGTGTGGTGGGCGTGGAGCCCGTGGATGCGATGCGCGCCAGGATCGATGCCCTGCAATTGCCCACGGTGCGCGCCGTGGCGGGAACGGCCCAGGCCATTCCGCTGCCGTCCGGCGCGCTCGATGCCGTGGTCTGTGCGCAGGCCTTCCACTGGTTTGCCACGAGCGAGTCTCTGGATGAATTCCACCGCGTGCTGCGCCCCGGCGGCCGGCTTGGCCTGGTGTGGAATGTGCGCGACGAGTCGGTGGACTGGGTGGCGGAACTCACGGACATCATCACGCCCTTCGAGGGCGATGCGCCGCGCTTCTACAAGGGCGACTGGCGCCGGCCCTTCCCGCACCCCGGCTTCAGCCCACTGGCCGAGACCCGGCTGCCGCATGAACATGTGGGGCCGCCACAGCAGGTCATCATGGACCGCTTCATGTCGGTGAGCTTCATCGCCGCCCTGCCCGACAGCGAGCGGGCCCAGGTGCGCGCACGGATCGAGGCACTCATCGCCCACCACCCCGCGCTGCGCGGGCAGGGCACCGTGCGCTTCCCGTACACCACGCTCGCATACCACTGCGAACGGGTGTAAAGCACCAAGGCCCGCCACCGCGGCAGCCCTACGCGGCCACCAGCGCATCCAGCACCCCGGGCGTGAAACAGGGGCCGATGGCGTGCGCCAGGCCGTCGAACACGCTGTCGAGCGTGGGCACCGGCGCGGCGAGCCGCGCACCGAACAGCGCCTGGAGCGCCGCCCCGTCCTCGAACAGGCCGTGCAGGTACACCCCCAGCACATTGCCCGCCGCATTGCTCCAGGCCAGGCCTGGCATCACCTCGTGTGCCACATCGCCCTTGGCCGCCATGGCCGGGTGCTGCGCGGTCTGGCCGTGGTGGATTTCATAGCCCGCCACCTCCACCCCCGACAGCGCCCCCCAGGCGCCCGGCAGCACACCGCAACGCGCGCGCGTGAGCCGCACCGTCTTGTCGCGCGCGAAGGCGGTGACCAACGGCAGCAGGCCCAGGCCGGGCGCATTGCCGTCGATGCCCTCGGTGTCGATCAGCGCCTCGCCCAGCATCTGCAGGCCGCCACACACCCCCAGCACGGCCCCGCCGCGCGCGGCATGGGCCGCGATGGACTGGTCCAGCCCCTGCGCGCGCAGCCAGGCCAGGTCGGCGGCCGTCGCCTTGGAACCGGGCAGCACCACCCAGTCCGTGGGCTTCAGGCCGCCCAGGTCGGCCGGGCTGCGCGCCCACAGCAGGCGCACGCCGGGCACGTTCTTCAGGGGCTGGAACTCGTCGAGGTTGCTGATGCGCGGATAGGCCACCACGGCCACGGTGGTGTGCACGGTGCCGGCCGAGGTGCTGCGGTCGTCGAACACGCCATCCTCCTCGGGCAGGCCATGGCGCCAGTGCATCGGCACCGTCGCCACGGTGGGCACGCCGGTCAGGTCCTGCAGCATCTGCGGCGCGGGCGCCAGCAGGCGGGCATCGCCGCGGAACTTGTTGAGCACGAATCCATGGATCAGTGCGCGCTCGTCCTCGGGCAGCAGCGCCCAGGTGCCGTACAGGTGCGCAAAGGCGCCGCCCCGGTCGATGTCGGTCACCAGCAGGCAGCGGGCGCCGGCATGGCGCGCGACGCGCATGTTCACGATGTCGCTCGCGTGCAGGTTGATCTCGGCGGGCGAGCCCGCGCCTTCGATCACCACCACGTCGTTCTCGGCGCGCAGCGCATCGAGCGCGGCGGCGATCTGCGGCCACACCTTTTCGCTGCGGCCGCGCCAGGGCATGGCCGTGAGCTCCGCGCTCACCTGCCCCATCAGCACGACCTGGCTGTGCGTGTCGGCCTCGGGCTTGAGCAGCAGCGGGTTCATGCGCACCTCGGGCCCGGCGCGGGCCGCGAGGGCCTGGAAGTACTGCGCGCTGCCGATCTCGCCCAGCAACCCGCCGGGGCCGGGCACGACGCGCGCGTTGTTGCTCATGTTCTGCGCCTTGAACGGCGCGACCTTCAGGCCCAGGTTGCTGTAGTGGCGGCACAGCGCGGTGGTGAGCCAGCTCTTGCCGGCGCCGCTGGTGGTGCCCAGCACCATCACGCAGCGCGCCATGCGCGGAGAAGTGGATGCGTTCAAGGCAGGGGCCTCACCATGCGGTCCATGATGTGGTCGAGCGCCGCCGCCGCGTCGGTGCAGCGGCCGGTGTGCACGGGCGATGTCTGGATGACGGCACTGCGCCTGGCGGTGAGCCAGTGAAAGCGCGAGCGGTAGGGCAGCCGCGCAATCGGCCCGCAGCCCTCGTCCCCGGCGCAAATGGCCACGATGGCCGCCAGGTGGCGGCGCACGGTGTCGATGTCGGCCCGCGGGTCGATGGCCAGCAGGCGCGCCTCGTCGAGCGCGATGGCGGCCTGCAGGAAGCCGCTGCGCTGGCACGAGAGGATCACGCCCGCGTTGATGAACTCCTCGCGCTCCACGCGCGGCACCACACGCACGATGGCGTAGTCGTACACCTCAGCCGCGTGCATCGATGGCCCCCTTCACCCAGGCCTCGCGCCCCGCGATGCGCGCCGCGAAATGGTCCACATAGGCCTGGCGATGGCTGGCCGGGGCCGACAGCGGGCCCTCGGCATGCTCGGCGCCGGCCAAGGCCAGGAATTCATCGGGCACATCCGCCAGGATGCCCGTGAGCACCTCGCGCGTGAGCAGCGCCGCCAGTTCGCCGTCCACCTCGCCGATGGCCGTGGCGCGGTGCAGCAGCACATGGTCGGCAATCGGCGCGAAAGGCCTGGCGGGCTGCGCCACCGCGCCATTCCACGCATGGTGGAAAGTGAGCGAGGCGCCATGGTCGATGAGCCAGGGCTTGCGGTGCCACACGAGCAGGTTGGTGTTGCGCGCCGTGCGGTCCACATTGGCCACCAGGGCATCAAACCAGACCAGGCGCGAGGCGAAGTCCTCGGACACCTCGTCCACCGCGGGGTCGAAGTTGAGCGCGCCCGACAGGTAGTCGAGCCCCACGTTGAGACCGCCGCTGGCGCGCACCAGGTCCTGGATCTCGGGGTCGGGCTCGGTCTGGGCCAGGCCCGTGTCCAGCTGGGCGAGCACGATCTCGGGCACGGGCAAGCCCAGGGCCCGCGCCAGCCCCCCGGAAATGAGCTCGGCCAGGAGGGCGCGCACGCCCTGCCCCGCCCCCCGGAACTTGAGCACGTACAGCCCGAGGTCGTCGCCTTCGACCACGGCGGGCATGGATCCGCCTTCACGCAGCGGCGTGACGTAGCGGGTGACGGTGATGGTTCGCACGGGGGCCGGGCCTCCTGAAGAGATAGGGAGAGGAAGATGCATGGATGAATCCGGCATGGTAGCGCCCGCGCGGCGCGGGATCAGCGCCCCCATGCCTGCAGCAAAGCCTGTTGCGACGCTGGCGGCAGCACCCCCAGCCGCACATGGCCCGGCAGGCCGAACGAGGTGCAGTCGCGCAGCTTGATGCCCTGGCCGCGCAGCCCGGCCAGCCGTTCGGCCAGGGACTGGGGATCGGGCCCGCCGTCAGGCCGGGCGCAGAAGTAGTTGGCCTGGCTGCCCGCCCGCACCGCCCAGCCCAGGCCCGCGCACAGCGCCAGCTGGCGCGCTTTCCAGTCGCGCAGGGTGGCAAGGCTGCCCACCACCCACTGCTGCACGGCGGGGTCCAGCCAGGCCTGCAGCAGGGCCACGCCGTGCGCGCCCAGCGGCCACGAGGGAGCCAGCGCAACCAGTGTGTCCACCTGCCCTTCGGCACCCGCGGGCGCCACGGCATAGGCCGCACGCACGCCGGTGAGGCCCAGTGCCTTGTTCGGCGTCCACACCTGCCAGCAATGGGCCGGGGTGGTGGCGGGCCGGCCGGTCCAGGCGCCCGGGCCCTCCAGCCGCAGCGGCGCATAGGCGCAGTCGAGCACGCGCAGGACGCCGGGGACGCCGCCATCGGCCGGCGCATGCCAAACATGCGCGGCGGGGTCTGGCCGGCCCAGGGGACTGGAAGGGTCGCAGGCCCATTGCAAGCCCGCCAAGCCCGCCAAGCCCGCCAGGCCCGCGCCCGCTTCGCCTGCGCGCGCCAGTGCCAGGCCCCGCGCCAGCGCGGCCTGGGCGTAGTCGCCATAGCTGTGCGCGGGCAACGCGACCTGCACGCAGCCCTGCTGCACGGCCAGCGCAGTGATGCGGTGGATGAACTCGCTGGCGCCGCCCGCCAGCACGATGCGCCGGGGGGCCACGCCGTGGAATGCCCCCAGGCCCTCGCGCAGGGCGGTGTAGGCCGGGTCGGGGTAGCGGGTGGCGTCGGCCGCCCGCACGGCATGCAGCGCTCCCGGGCATGGCCCGCAGGCATTGCTGTTGGTGGAGAAGTCATGGAGCGCCGCGCCCATCGCATCCGGCCCGCCGTGCTCGGGGGCGGCCGCGCTCCAGCGCAGGGGCCCGCTCATGCCGTGCACACCATCACCAGCAGCAACTGGGCGGCCGCCAGCAGCGGAACCAGCGCCAGCACCGCGTTGCCGCCCAGGCGCGCCGCGCGCCGCGTATCCAGCGGACCGGCCGCGCGGCCCGCGCCATGCAGCGTGTACACGCCGGGCTTGGCCAGCCGCACCCCGAGCGCCAGCGCCATGGCCGCCATCGGCCAGCCGCTGTTGGGCGAAGGCGTCTTGCGGGCCTGGCGCGCCAGCGTGCGCAGCCGCATGCCGCGTGCGCCGGCCACCAGCAGCAAGGCGGTGATGCGCGCCGGCAGCCACGACAGGACATCATCGGCATGCGCGGCCCATTTGCCCGCCCACTGCCAGTAGCGCCCCCCGCGCATGCCGGGGTAGCCCCACATGGCATCGGCCGTGTTGGCAAACCGGTACAGCGCGGCACCGGGCAGGCCCAGCAGCACGAACCAGAACAGGGGCGCCACCACCGAATCGTTGAGGTTCTCGGCCAGCGATTCGATGGCCGATTCACGCACCTCGACAGCGCTCAGGGCGCTCACGTCCCGGCTCACCAGCCGCGACAGGCGCGCGCGCCCTTCGGGCAGCGACTGGCCCAGCGCCACCTCCACCGCCAGCACCTCGTCGCGCAGCATGCGCCAGGCGAGCAAGGGCTTGAGCAGAAAGGCCAGCACGGCCGCGGCAAGCAGTTCATGCAGCGCGAACGCCGCATGCTGCAACACCGCGGAAACTATCAAAACAATAGCTGCCAGCGCACACCAGACAAGCGCTGCAAGCCAAAAACATCTCCAATCCTGCGCCACGGGCACCGTGGGGGCCAGCCGCTCGCCCCCGCGCTGCAGCGCCTTGCCCATCCACACCACGGGGTGCCAGGCCGCGGGCGGCTCGCCCAGCCACCAGTCGATCACCAGGGCCAGCGCGGGTACCCACACGAGCACGCGCCATGCGGCCCAGCCCGCGCCGGGAACCAGCCCCGCGACTACGCCGTCCATGCGCCTCCCGCATCGCGGGCCGGCCCCTGGGCGCGGGCGGCGCGCCGCCGGGGCACCAGCACCCGCCACGCGATCACGCACGAAGTGGCACACAGCGCGACACCCAGCAGCGAAAGCCCGACGATCAGCCAGGTGCGCAGCACAGGCCGCGCGAGCAGCGGCGCGAAATCCAGGCTGTGCAGGCCGTGGTACAGCATGCGCTGCCACGCCGTGCCCGCGTCGGTGCGCAGCACGATGCGGCCCGACGCCGGGTCGGCATACACCGCCACCCCGTCATCGGCCCAGCGCGCGCGCCACACCGGCAGCGGCCGCGTGTGCAGGGCAGCGCCGTCCTGGCGCCGCGCATAGTAAAGGTCGTCGTAGTGCTCCATCTTCTCCACGGCAGGTGCCGGTGCTTCGGGGCGCAGCATCTGCAGCCGCGCGCGCAGCATGGCGTCGGGCAGTGCCCGCGCCATGGTGGCAGACGGACCATCCGCCCGCACCAGCCATTGTGAAGGAATGCCCGCGGATTCCCGGCCACGCACCCGGTACCAGGCCTGGCCCGCGATGCGCAGCAGATCCAGCTCCTGCACGACCATGCCCTGCGCCGCCGCCTGCACCACCGCATCCCGTGGCCCCCGGCTGAGCGGGGCGGGCTCACCGGCCCACTGCGCCCGCGCCTGGGGCCCCACGGCCGCGCCGCCGAACACGCCAAACGGGTTCATCGACATCAACCCCGAGAACATCCAGGTGAGCGTGAACACCGCGGCCACCAGGCCCAGGATGTGGTGCCAGCGCATCCAGAACCTGCGGTACGGAATCCACCGCTGGCGGTTCAGGAACAACTGCCAGACGCCGAGCACGATGCCCGTGGCGGCCAGCAGCACCCCGGGGATGGAAAGCCACACCACCACGTGGTGCCAGGCCCTGGGGAACTGCCGCAGCACGGTGGGGTAGATCCAGTGCGGCACGGCGCCCACCCAGTTCCAGAAGCGTTCGGCGCGGCGCGTGTCGCGCACCACCTCGGCCGCGCCGGGCGAGACGTACAGCTGCAGTCCGTCATCGCCGTCCAGCAGCACCTTGATGAGGGGACGGTGCACATCCAGGCCCTGCGGCACCGTCCACTGGTCGCGCTCGACCCACTCGGTGCCCGTGGCGCGGCGGCCGCTGAAGGCCTCGGCCACCCGGGCGGCCGCGTCCGGCGACAGCGGCGCGAGCAGCGTCCCGCTGCGCGCGTCCACGGTGCGCCAGCGCGGCCTGGCATCGGGCTGCGGCGCACGCGCCACGGCGCGTGCCTGCACTGCCTCTTCCGTGGCCAGCAGGCGCCACACCGGCGCATCGCCCAGCATGCCCAGGCGCGCCTCGCCGCCCACCGCAGGCCGCAGGCCCGCGCGCTGGGCGGCATCCTGCGCCGCAAGGCAGCATCCCGGGCCTTCCAGCGTCAGGGCGGGCAAGGCGGCCAGCCGCTCCGCCGCCGTGAGGCTGGGGAACGGCACGAAGTACAGAACCACCCCGCTCACGAACCACATGAGGAAGAACAGCGCCAGCACCACGCCCAGCCACTTGTGCACGAAGATGACGAGCTTCTTCAGCATGCGCCGCGCCTTGCCCGGTTCGCCGCGATCAGAACGTTGCGCGCGCGGTCAGCTGCACGGTGCGCGGCGCTCCCAGCAGCCAGCGCGCGTTGGCCGTGCCGGCCAGCGCATAGTCGCGGTCGGCCAGGTTCTTCACGGCCAGGCCGAGCTTGAGGTTGCGCGAATGGTCGTAGGCCAGCGAGGCATCCAGCACCACATACGACGGCAGTTGCGTGGTGTTGGCGGTGTTGCCCTGACGCGCACCCACGTAGCGCGCGCCAAAACCCGCCTGCCACTGCGGCAGGAAGCGGTAGGTGGTCCAGATGCTGGCGGTGCGCTCGGGCACGCCGGTGGGCGTGTTGCCATCGCGCGAGACCAGGGCGCCGGAGACCAGTTCCTTGAATGCGTCGTAACGCGCACGCAGCAAGGCGGCATTGGCGTCGATGGTCCAGCCGCGCACGGGCTCGGCCGCGAAGGCCAGCTCGATGCCGGTGGAGGACTGCTGGCCCACCTGCTGCGAGAGGTTGGGATTGCCGGCGTCGCGCGACAGCAGGTTGCGTTTTTCGATCTTGTACAGCGCCACGGTCCACTCCCCGCGCACGGCGGGCACCGCGCCCTTGGCGCCGACCTCGACCTGGCGGCCCTTGGTGAGGTCGAAGGTGTTGCCGTCGCCCGGCAGCGACAGCGCGCCGGACAGCGGGTCGGTGCCGGTGCCGAACTGGCCGTAGAGCGACAGCGCCTCGCTGGGCGACCACACGGCGCCCAGGCGGCCGGTGACGGGCGAATACTTCTTGACCAGGTTCACGCCCGTGCGCAGGTCGGTGGTGTCAAGCTCCATGCGGTCGCTGCGCAGGCCGGCCACGAGCTTCCATTCCTTGGTGAGGTCGAGCGCGTTCTCGGCGAACAGCGCGGTGGTCTGGAGTTCGGACGCGCGGCCCGGGAGGGTGGGCACGGGGCTGATGAAGCCGCCCGGGGCGAAATTGAACGGGTCCACCGTGCTCGCCCCGCCGTACGGGGAGTTGTTGGTGTGCAGCAGCCTGGTGCGGTACCAGTCCAGGCCCACGATGAAGCGGTTCTTCATGCCGCCGAGGTGGCCGTCGAACGCGGCGTCGAGGCGGTTGCCGGTCTGCTGCTGGTCGTGCAGGATCTCCAGGTAGTCGCTGCGGTTCACGGCCGTGCCGGCGGCGTTGAAGGCATAGGCCTCGGCATTGCGCCAGTGGCGGTCGGTGGTCAGGTGGTAGGTCTCGTTGCGCAGGCGCACGCCGGCGGCCTGCCAGTCGACCTTGGCGCGCCAGATGCGGTCGTCGTACTGGACCACCGAGTCGGCCACGTTGAAATTGGTGCGGCGCAGGCGCTCGTCGAGCACGCCATTGCGCAGCGGGGTGCCGAAGTAGCGCGCATCGTCGTTCACGCCACCGTCCAGCGACAGGGTCACATTCAGGTCGGGGCTGGCGCGCACGGCCAGGGCCAGCGCGTAGTTGTGGCGCTGCGTGTCCATGAACTGGCGGTAGCCGTCGCTCTTTTCGGCATCGAGGTAGACCGAGTAGGCCAGCACATCGTTGATGGGGCCGCGCAGGCCCACGCCGCCCTGCACGCTGCCGAACGAACCCACGCTCAGGAACGCCTCGCGCTGCGGCGTTCCGAAGACCGGGCGCTTGGTCACGTAGTTCACGGCCGCGCCGATCGCCCCGTCGCCATAGAGCACCGAGGCCGGGCCGCGCAGCACCTCGACCGACTCCATGGGCCAGGTCGAGAACGGGTAGGTGATGGTGCCCGAGGCCACGATGAGGCGCGTGCCGTCCACCATCTGCGCCACCGAGCTGTGGCCCGCAAAGCCGCGCGCCACCAGGCTGGTGCCGCCGTTGCCGGGGGCCGGCGCCTCGGTGATGCCGGGCATGCGCACGGCCACGTCCTGCGCGCGGGTCAGGCTGCGCTCGGCGATGTCGGCCGCGCCCAGGCTGCTCACGCTGGCGGGCGTCTCGCGTGCGGTGAGGCCCAGGCGTGAGCCGGTGGTGCCAGGCAGGTCGAGCCCCAGCGTGCTGCCGGCCGTCTCACGCGGCGCCGTCACCTCCACCGGCAACAGGGTGGCGGACTCGGCCGCAGCCGGTGACTGCATGCCAAAAGACCAGAGGCACAGGGAAATGGAAGTCAGGGAAACGCGCATGGAACAGGACCTTGGGAAAGCGGAAGGGCGAAAGCATAACGCAACCAAGTTGCATTATCGACGCAAAGCGACTTTGAACGTGCTCAGTCCTCGATGCCACGCTGCGCGGGAATGCCCGCCTTGAATGCGTGCTTGACCATCTGCATCTCGGTCACCGTGTCGGCCAGCTCGATGATCTCGGGCGGGCAGCGGCGGCCGGTGAGGCACACATGCACCTCCTTGGGCCGCTCGCGCAGCGTCTGCAGCACACCCTCCAGCGGGAGCCAGCCGTAGATCAGCGGGTAGGTGATCTCATCGAGCACTACCAGGAAGTGCTCACCCGACAGGATGGCGGCGCGCGCCTTCTCCCAGCCGTCGCGCGCCAGCTGGGCCGAGTGCTCCAGGTCCTTGCTCTTCCAGCTGAAGCCGTCGCCCAGGCCCTCGATGGGCAGGCCGAGCTGCTCGAACATGCGGTGCTCGCCGAAGCGCGCGGTGGGCACCTTCATGAACTGGAAGATCTTCACGGCCTTGCCCCGGCCGTGGGCGCGCAGCGCCAGGCCAAAGGCCGCCGTGCTTTTGCCCTTGCCATCGCCGGTGTTGACGATGACGATGCCGCGGCGCTCGCCCTCGGGCTTTTCATAGCGCTTCTCGGTGGGTGGGGTTTCGATCTGCATGGTGGGGGGGCTTTCAAGAAGGGTCGATTCACGCGCGGGCCAGGCCGGGCGCGGCGGACAGTGAGAACGGACGGCGCGCCTGCCATGCAGCGCCCGCCAGCACTACCAGGGCCATGACCAGCAGGGCCACGATGCCGGCCATGCGCTCCACGGGGCTGGGTTCTTGGGCGGTGTCGGGGGCATCGCGCTCGGGCTGGCGCTCCAGCAGCACGCCCATGGCGGGCACGGTGGGTGCGGCGGGCGGGGCTTCTGCCTGGGCGGGTGGCGCAGGCAGGTCGGCAGCAGGCGGCACGGGCCGCGGCGCCGGCGCGGCAGGCGACTGCGGCGTGGCCACGGCCATCCCGGCGGGCACGGACTCTACTGCTTGCACATCCTGTGCGGCCTGCTCCACCCAGCGCCGCACGCTGGGCAGCTCGGCCGCCAGCGGGGCCGCGCGCGTGAGCTCCTGGTACATCTGCGCGAGTTGCTTTTGCGTGGCGGCATCGGCCTGCCAATAGCCCTGGCGCTGCGCCTGCACCAGGCGCTCCAGCGACTGGGCATAGGCCTGCGGATGCTCCTTCAGCCATTCAGGCAGGCCCAGCTGGTGCTTGTCGCGCACCAGCACGTCGTAGAAACTCTGCCAATGGTCGCTGCGCACCGTGTCGGGCGCCACGGCCTGCCAGCCCCAGGCGAACTGCACGGCCTTGAGCACCTGCAGCGTGCCCGAATAGCCCTCGGCCTTTTGCGCCTTGAGCCAGCCGGGGTGCAGGTAGCGCGACTGCATCTCCAGCGCAATGGCGCGCTGCGCGGTTTCGGTGGTGGGCTCGCTCACATCCTGCAGCTGGGCCACGTGCAGCTCCAGCCCCTGCGACCGGCCGGCCACGCGGGCTGCGGCCGACAGGCCGCCCAGGTACTGAAACGGGTCGTCCGAGCTGACCATGGCGTACAGGTTCGAGCTGCGCGACAGGATGGCGGCGTCGGTACGGCGCAGGTGGGCCCCCAGCGCCTTCGCGGCCGTGCCGCCCGCAACCCCCGTCACCGGCTCGCCCTCCAAATAGGGCTGGCTCATGCGTTCGAGGAACATCTGGCCCAGGCGCGCATCGTTGGTTTGCAGGCCGTCGCTCTGCACCGCGTCGGACAGGCCGGTGCCATAGTCGCCCACCGCGTTGCCGAACGAGCGCACGCGCGCCAGTTGCTCGGCCTGCGCGCGGGGCACACCCTGCTTGCGCAGCTCCTGGCCGATCTGCTCGGTGTTGCGCGCAATCACATTGCCGGGCTCGGCCGTCGCGGCCTGGGCCACGGCGCGGTCGAGGAGCGCCATCAGCGCGGGGAACTGGTCGCGGTACGAGCCGGTGATGCTCATGAGCACATCGACGCGCGGGCGTTTGAGTTCTTCTGCGGCAATGGTCTCCACACGCACCGGGCGGCCCGAGTCGTCCCACACCGGGCGCATGCCCAACGCCACGAGGGCCTGCGCTTCCATGATCCCCTGGTGGCGCAGTGTTTCGCCCGCCCACAGCGACAACGCCATGCGCTGCGGCACCTGGCCGCCATGGCGCGCCTGGTAGTCCTTGAACCAGTCGTTGAACAGCGTCTGCGCCACGGCATAGGCCTGGCGCGTGGGCAGGCGGCTCGGGTCCAGCCCCGTGAGGTTGCGGCCCGTGGGCAGGCTCTCGGGGTTGCGGATCGGATCGCCACCGTACGCAGCGGTGAGGAAACGGCCCTCCAGCCCCGCCAGCAGGCCGGGCATTTCGCCTTCGGCGGCCAAGAGGCGCTCCAGCTCCTGCGCGCGCTGGGCCAGTTGCAGCAGCGCGGGCGTGTCGATGGGCTTGCGCGCGGCGCGGTTGGGCACATGGTCTTCGGCGCGCACCACGTCGGATGCGCCCGCCGCACCCGGTGTTGCCACCTGCGCTGGCAGCACGGGGCGCAGGTCCAGCACGCTGGCGGCCTGCGCGTCGGTCAGCGCCACTTCCAGCCAGCGTGCGGGGCGCGCGGCCAGCACGGCATCGTGCTTGATGAGGAAGGCTTCGTCGATGTCTTCGCCCAGTGCCTCGATCAGCGGCTTGCGCAGCGCCTGCAGGATGGTCTCGCGCCGCTGCTCGGGCGCGGGCACGCGGCCGAACACGGCCAGGCCCTTGGGCTGCGAGCTTTGTGCGAGCTGGTCCAGGTAGGGGTGCAGGATTTCAAGAAATCCGCTGAAGTCGGCCGCGATGCGCTCGGCGCTCCATCCCAGGTCGCGGTGCAGCTGGTGCTCCACGAACTGCGCGACCAGCTGCTTTTCGAGCGCGCGGCGCGTGGGGCCTTCGTCCACGGTTTCCCACTCGTGCATCACCTCGTGCATGTGGGCCATGCGCGCCTCGAAGCCTGCAGGCGCGAACACGGGCGTGCGGTGGCTCACCAGCACGGCGCGGCCCCGGCGCTTGGCCGTGAGGGCCTCGCCCAGGTTGTCCACGATGTAGGGGTAGACCACGGGCAGGTCACCGAGTGGCAGCAGCGCGTCGTCGTGCACATTCAGCGCACGCGCCTTGCCACCGGCCCATTCCTGCGTGCCGTGCGTGCCGAAGTGGATGAGGGCATCGGCCTCCAGCTGCGCCCACAGGTACACGGCCAGGTAATGGTGCGACAGCGGCGCCTTGCTCTTGTGCATGAACGGGTTCTGGCCCAGGCGCAGGGTTTCTTCGCGCGGGGGCTGGGGCAATACCGAGAGTTTGCCCACCTGCAGGCGCGGGATGGCGAACACTTTTTCGCCCTGCCACTCGACCACGTAGCGGCTCTTTTCGGGCGGGCCCCAGTGCGCGTTCATGCGCTCGCGCACGGCCTTCGGCAGCGTGGCCAGGTGCTGCTCATAGCGCGCCAGTGGCAGCGCGGCGGCCTGGCCGTTTTGCAGCAGCGCGCGCACATCGGCGCCGGGGTAATAGGCGGCCAGTAGCGGCTTGAGCCCGTCGATCCAGCCCTGTTCGGGCACCTGCTGCGTGCGGTAGCCCGCCTGGGCCAGGCCGCCAGAGACCTGCTCCAGGCTGCGCGGCACGTTGAGGAACGAGGCGCCGAAGTTGGTGCCGCCCGGCGGGTAGTTGTAGACCATGGCCACCAGGCGCTTGTCTGCTGCCGGTTTGGTCTGCAGCGCGATCAGGCGCCGTGCCTTGGCGGCCACGGCCTGGGCCTGGCGCTCGATGAGGCGAAAGTCTTGCCCCTCGGCGCCGTGGGCGGCGACCAGGACGGGATCGATGGCCCCCGCCGCCTCGGGCTGCGCCAGGTAGAACGGCACATCGGACAGCGACAGGCCCGTGTCGCTGGCCTCCCACGCGGCGGCATCGCCCGCGCGGTAGGGCTGCGTGCCCAGCAAGGGTGCGCCCCAGCGGGCCAGCAGCGGCTGCAGCGCGGCGGCCTGGGGCACGAGCTGGTGCAGCACCAGGGCGGAGGCATGCAGGCGGCCGGGGCCGGTGCCGCTCTCGGAGGGCAGCTCCAGCACCTCGGCCAGCGTCTGCGCCGTGACCTGCTGGCCGAACGCCGCATAGGCGAACAGGCCTTGCTGGCGGAAAGTGCGCAGCCAGGCATCGAGCCATTCGGTGCTGCCATCGACAAAATGGTGGCGGTGCACCAGCACGGCCACCGCCGGCAGGCCGCGCAGCGCGGGCTGGCCCTGGCGCCATGCCTCCAGCGCCATGGCGTTGGGCAGCAGCCGGGGCGCGTCGGGGTGGTAGATGCCCCGGGTGGGCAGGATCTCCGGCGCGGGCAAAACGGGCATGGCCACACCCGCCACGGTGGCACGCGCCAGGGCGATGGCGCTCTTCAGGTTGCGCGGGCCACCGGCCTGCAGGTAGGCCACCATGCGGCCGGGCGTATCGAGCGCGGTCAGGTCGGCGGCGGGGGCGCCCGCAGGCACCCACACCACGCGGCCGGGGGAACGTGTGGCACGGCCATCGAGCTGCGCCCCCGCCATGCGGCGCAGGCGTGCCTCCACGCTGGCATGCGGCGCATCCACCCACACCAGCGCAGCGCCCGCCAGCGCGCGCTCCAGCGTCCGGGCCTGTGCTGCGTCGAGCACCGCCGGCCCGGCGAGCGGGTAGTCGATGTGCGCAAAGCCCAGGCCTGCCTCGGTGGCCAGGCGCTGCACCATGGCCGTGCGCGTGGCTGTGGTGATGTCGGAGGTGAGCCACAGCAGAACGGGTGCGGCCTTGTTGGCGCCCGCTGCGCCCTGGGCCTTGTCCGCCTGCACCGCATGCGCCAGCGGCGCAGCCAGCAGCAGGCACCAGAGTGCCGCGCGCAGGATCAGCGCCTTCATGGCTTGGCGGGTGCCGGCGTGGCGGCGCCACCCGCGCCACCGGCCGAAGCGCCGGCAGGAGCAGCGCCCGTTTCAGGGATGTAGACGATGTTGCCGTCTTCGAGCTTGTAGGCCACGCCCGCGCGCACGCCCTGCCCTTGCGCCGCGCTGCCCGCGCCCTTGAAGCGCACCTCCTTGCCCTGCTCGCGCACCACCACTTCCATGTCGGGCTGGCCGGGGTTGCGGATGATGGTGACGCTCTCGTTGGCGCTGGTCTGGGTCTGCACGGCCACGGCCGTGAGCAGCGCTACCACGAGCACCAGGAACACGTCCACCAGGTTCACGGCCGACAGCATTGGGTCGTCGTCGTCTTCGGCCAGCACATTGAGGTGGCGAAGGCTCATAAGACACCTCCGCGCTGCGCGCTGCGTTGTACCGCTTGCTTGGGGCGGCCCGGCGCGGCGCTCATTGCGCCACCCCACGCTCCTTGCGCACCACCAGCAGCTCGGCCAGCAGCCAGCGACGGCGCACCGAGTACACCACCAGGCCCACCGACGCGGCGGCCAGCGCCAGCACCACGCCCGCAAACGCGCCGCTGAACACCGCCAGCGCCTGCTGGCCGTTGCCCGCCGCCACGCTCTGCAGCGCGGGGCCCAGCGGGATCATCGTGGCGATCAGCCCCAGCATGGGCGACAGACGGCTGAGCAGGCGCACGGGCTCCACCTGGCGCACCAGTTGCAACTCCAGTTCTTCCATCGACAAGCCAGGGGCCACCCGCAGCGAGCGGTACTGCGGCTGGCGCCAGCGCTGCCAGGCTTCCATCAGCGTGGCGCCGCCCGACCACAGCGCGTAGACAAACGCCAGCCCCACCAGCACCAGCACCGGCCACAGCAGCGACTGCGCGACCTGCGAAAAGCCCGATTCGATGTTCATGCTTTCACTTCCTTCATTCCTTGGTTGTTGTTCTTGCGTTGCAGGGACGGCAGCGCCATCCACATGCCATCCAGATGCCGCACATGGATGCGGTGGTCAAACACGCTCTCCAGCGCGGCGTGGGTATCGGGCGCATCGCAGGCGCCCTGGTGCAGCACGCGGCCATCGGCCATCACCACCATGTCGTCGGCCTGCAGCGCCAGCGACACCTCGTGCAGCACGCTGACCACCGTGCCGCCCGCATCGACCAGCGCGCG
Source organism: Acidovorax sp. GW821-FHT11A03 (assembly GCF_058809075.1). Classification (NCBI taxonomy): domain Bacteria; kingdom Pseudomonadati; phylum Pseudomonadota; class Betaproteobacteria; order Burkholderiales; family Comamonadaceae; genus Acidovorax; species Acidovorax sp. GW821-FHT11A03. Next base: position 421,107 of record NZ_JBXASG010000003.1, on the reverse strand, counting down.
CATGGTGTGCAGCCAGTCGGTCTGGTGGGGCGGGTCGAGGTTGGCCAGGGGCTCGTCCATCAGCAGCACCTGTGCCTGCACGGCCAGGGCGCGGGCCAGCAACACGCGCTGGCGCTCGCCGCCCGACAGCTGCGCCAGCGGGCGGTGGCGCCAGTCCCAGGCCTGCGTGGTGCGCAGCGCCTGCTCGACCGCTGCGTGGTCGGCCGCACCCGGCGGTGCCAGCCAGGCCTGGTGCGGCAGGCGGCCCAGCATGGCCACGTCGTAGCTCGTGAGGTCGTCGGCCGAGCCTTCGTTCTGCCCCAGCCAGGCGAGCTGGCGGGCACGTTCGCGTGCGGGGATCTGCGCGAGTGGGCGGCCCAGCAGCAATACTTCTCCCTGCACCGCAGCGCGCGGCAGCAGGCCCGCCAGCACCTTGAGCAAGGTGGACTTGCCCGCGCCGTTGGGGCCGACGATGCTGGTCCAGCGCCCGGCAGGCAGTTGCAGGTCAATGCCCTGCAATATCAAGCGATTTCCGATGCTGGCGCTTATCTGGCAAGCGCTGATAGCTACTGAATTCATAGTGAACCACCTTGCGACGTCCGCCGGTGCATGAGCCACAGCAGGTAGGTTCCGCCCAGCGCCGCCGTGAGCACGCCCACGGGCAGTTCCTGCGGTGCCAGCAGCCAGCGCGCCAGGATGTCGGCCGCCAGCAGCAGCACCGCACCCATCAGGCTTGCGAGCACGATGTGCCGCTCGTGCGTCACGCGCACGATGGAGCGCACCAGGTGTGGCGCGGCCAGCCCCACAAACGCGATGAGCCCCGTTTGCGCCACGGCCGTGCCCGTGGCCAGCGCCATGGCGGCCACCAGCCCGACGCGCATGGGCATGAGCGGCAGGCCCAGGCTGGCCGCCGTGGCCTCGCCCAGCGTGAGGCCGTCGAGCGCGCGCGCCAGCATCCAGGCGACCACCGAGCACAGCCCCCAGGCCACGGCCATGAGCACGCAGGCCATCCAGCCCACAAAGGCGGTGCTGCCCAGCGTGAACGCCTGCATGGCCTGCAGGATGTCGGGCGAGGCCAGCTCCACCAGGTCGCGCAGCGCGCCCAGCACCACGCCCACGATCACCCCCGCCAGCAGCAGGCGCAGCGTGTGCTGCACGCCTTTGGCCAACAGCAGCGTGAGCACCACCGCCCCCGCCGCGCCCAGGAAAGCCATGCCCGTGATGCCGATGCGGGCCATCCACTGCGCCGCCACCGGCGACACACCGAACAGCGCCATCGCCACCGCCCCGCCCAGCGCGGCGCCCGAGGCGCTGCCCAGCAGGTACGGGTCGGCCAATGGGTTGCGAAACAGCCCCTGCGCCACAGCACCCGACAGGCCCAGCAGCGCACCCGCCAGCCACGCGCCCAGCGTGCGCGGCAGGCGGATGTCCCACACGATCTGCCAGGCGACGGGGTCGCCGCGCATGCGCAGCACGCTGTCAAAACCCGTGCTGCCCACGCTGGCGCCACACACGGCCAGCACAACACTGGCCAGCAGCAGCCAGGCGGCACACCATGCCGCGCGGCGGCTGGCGGAACCTGTTGGCAAATCCATGGCAAGGCTGGTCATGGAGCTTTCTCCACCAGACAGCGGGCCATGATGCGCGCGGCCTCGGCCATGCGCGGGCCAGGTCGCACCACCACATCCGAATCACCGGGGCCAAACACGCACAGCCGGTTGTCGCGGATGGCGCGCATGCCGGCCCAGCCGGGGTACGGCACCATGGCCTGCATGCTGCGGTTGCCGATCATGATGATGTCGGGGTTGGCGCGCACCACAAATTCGGGGTTCAGGCGCGGGAACGGACCGAGCGACGCGGGCACCACGTTGCGCACCCCCAGCCGGGTGAGCGATTCGCCGATGAACGACGCCTCGCCCGCCGCATAGGGCCCCCGGCTCACCTCGAAGTACACGCGCGCATTTTTCGCCTTGGGTGGCAGGGACTGCGCCGCCGCCAGCACGCCCGCATCGATCACGCGCCAGAGACGGTCTGAGCCTTGCGCGCGGGGCACGCCCAGCAGGTCGCTCACGGTGCCCAGCACGCGGCGCACGTCGGCATGGGTCTTGGGCTCCAGCTGCACGACGGTGAGACCCAGCGCCTCCAGCCGGTCGCTGGCGCGCGAGCTGACGGACATGAGCACCAGGTCCGGCTTGAGCGCGACGATGGCCTCGATGCTGGGATCTATGCCGCCTCCCATCTTGGGCAGCTTGCCGACCACGGCCTCGGGCCAGTTGGAATAGCGGTCCACCCCCACGAGCCGGTGGCACTGCTCCAGCTCGCACACGCTTTCGGTCAGCGAGGGCAGCAGGCTCACGATGCGCTCGGGCGGGCGGGGCAACGCGATCTTGCGGCCCTTGTCGTCGGTGATCTGCACAGGCTGCGCCCGCGCCAGCCCGGCCATGAGCAGGCCCAGCAGCAACAGGATGGCGATCACCCACAGGATGCGGCGCACGGGGGTTGGTTTCATAGTTTCATTTCAAGGTCAATGGCAGCCCGGCGGCCATCAGCGTGACGCGGGGGCACACCTGGGCCACCTGCTGGTTCAGCGTGCCCAGCGCATCCACGAAGGCGCGCACCTCGCGCCCCATCGGGATGACCCCCAGGCCAATTTCGTTGCCCACCAGAACAACGGGGCCGGGGGATTTCCGAACCGCTATCAAAAACATAGCTGCTTGCGCTTGCCAATCCAGAGCCAGAGCCTGTTTTTGCTTCAAATCCATGTCTTCGCAGCCCATGGGCATGGTCCAGTGGGTGAGCCACAGCGTGAGGCAGTCCACCACCACCAGGGTCTGCGGCGTGCTGTGCAACACCACGGCAGCGGCCACATCGTGTGGCTCTTCCACGGTCCGCAGACCCGGCACGCGCTCGGCGCGGTCCCGCTGGTGGCGGGCGATGCGCTCGCGCATCTCGTCGTCCCAGGCTTGCCCCGTGGCGATGAGCACGGCGCGGTGGTCGCTGGACTGCGCCAGCCAGTCGCGCGCCAGCAACTCGGCGCGGCGGGACTTGCCGCTTTTCTGGCCACCCAGGATGAGTTCGCTGGTGATGGGGTGCGGGGTGGGAGTCATGCCGAGACGCCTCCCAGCAGATGCGCCACGGCCTCGGGGCTGGACGGAAACCACGCATGGAAGTAGCTGGCGTGGAGGCTGCCCTGCTGGTACAGCGCCTCGCCCGCATCCGGCGCAACCGCTTCATGGGGGCGGGCCGTGCGGGCCACCACGGGGGCGCTGCTGTCGCTGGTCGAGTAGTGGAAGGTGTGGCCGCGCAGGGTGTGCCCCGCCACCGCCAGTTGCTGCGGCCCGAGCGCCGCCAGGCGTTTTTGCATGGTCACGCGGCCGGGCAGCAGACTCCACAGCGGGGCCGTGCTGCCGTCGGCCAGCGTGATGGATTCAAACAGCGTCATCATGCCGCCGCACTCGGCCCACAGGGGTTTGCCTGCGGCCCCATGGGCGCGCAGGCTGGCCTGCATGCCGGTGTTGGCGGCGATCTGCGCTGTGTGCAGCTCGGGGTAGCCGCCGGGCAGCCACACGGCATCGCAGTCGGGCAGCGCGGCATCGTGCAGGGGCGAGAAGAACACCACACGCGCGCCCATTTTTTCAAGGCATAGCACATTGGCGGCGTAGATGAAGCAGAACGCCGCGTCGCGCCCCACGGCCACGGTGCGGCCGGCCAGCAGCGGCGGCACCGTGTCTGCCACTGCGGGAGCCGGAAACTCCACGGCCCAGCGCTGCAGATCCTCCAGCGTCATCTGGCCCAGGGGCGTCGCCGCCAGGGCATCGGCGGCGGCGTCCAGCCGCTGCAGACTGTCGGGCAGCTCATGCGCCGCGACCAGACCCAGGTGGCGTTCGGGCAGCAGCGCCGCACCGGCCTTACCGGTGGCGGGCGCAGTGCCTGTGGCCTGCACGCGCATCAGCGCCCCCATCCAGTCCTCCGCATCGTGCAAGCCACCCTGCAGCATGTCGGCATGGCGCGCGCTGCCTACGCGATTGGCCAGCACCCCCGCCCAGGGCAGGCCCGGCCGGTAGTGGCGAAGGCCATAGGCCAGCGCGCCAAAGGTGCCCGCCATGGCCGAGGCATCGACCACGGCCAGCACCGGCACGCCGAAGTGCCGCGCCAGATCGGCCGCGCTGGGGGTGCCGTCAAACAGCCCCATCACGCCTTCGATCAGGACCAGGTCCGACGCCCGGGCGGCGTCGTGCAGGCGCTGGGCACAGTCCGCCTCGCCGTTCATCCACAGGTCGAGCTGGTGCACCGGCGCTCCGCTGGCCAGCTGGTGCCAGTGCGGGTCCAGAAAATCCGGGCCGCACTTGAACACCCGCACCCGCCGCCCCTGGCGCGCATGCAGGCGCGCCAGGGCGGCGGTGACGGTGGTCTTGCCCTGCCCGGAGGCCGGGGCGGCGATCAGCAGCGCGGGGCACCTGGTCATTTCAGCAACCCTGTGGGACACATTCCCGGCATGCCGATGAAACTGGCACGCACGAAGCCAGTGCCACCGTGGAACTGGCTCCGCCAGGCCCCGGGTGGCATCCCCCCGCGGGGGGAAGGCGCGCAGCGCCTCAGGGGGTGCTTCACTGCGGGGCCCACTTCACGCCGACGTAGGCGATGCGGCCCGCGGTGGCGTAGGTGCGGGCCAGCTCATAATGCTTGTCGGCCAGGTTGTCCACGCGCGCCACCAGGGTGAAATCGCGAGCAACCCGCGTGCTGGCATACAGGCTGACCAGCGTGTAGCCGCCCAGCACCGTGGTGTTGGCGGCGTTGTCGAAGCGGCGGCCAGAGGCCTGCACCTCGGCGCCCACCGTCCAGCCAGCGAGTTGCGTGTCGGCTCCGAGCGTGCCGTGGCGCTTGGAGCGGCGGGCCAGCAGCTTGCCCGTGGCCAGGTCGCGCGGGTTCTGCAGATCGAGCGAGCCGCGCAGTTGCACGCCGCCGAGGCGGTACGAACCCGCCAGCGTCACTCCCTTGTACTCGGCCCGCGCGGTGTTCACGTAGCAGCCGAAATCCGACGGGCAAGGCCCTGCAGCCCCGAACGTGATCAGATCCTGCACCCGGTTGCGGTAGGCGGTGGCGGAGAAGCTGCTGCTGCCCTCGGCCCAGCGCAGGCCCACCTCGACATTGCGGCTGCTCTCGGGATTGAGCGACCCCGTGCCGTATTCGCTGAAGCGGTGGTACAGCGTGGGGGCCCGGAAGGCCGTGCCCACCGATGCCGTCGCGCGCCACCGGGGTGCAAAGGCGTAGCCGTAGGCCAGGCTGCCCGTGCCCTTGCCGCCGAACTCGCTGTCCGCGTCGTGCCGCACATTGGCCTGCACCGTATGGCCGCCCGCGCTGTAGCCATAGCCCAGCGCAACGGCGTCCTGCGAGCGCTTGCGGTCGATGGGCTTGTTTTCCAGGTTGTCTTCGCGGCGCTCCAGCGCGGCGGTCAGCAGGTGCGCACCCTCGCGCCATTCATTCTGGAACAGGTAGCCGCGCAGGTGGGTATCGCTCAGGTACACCGAGGGCTTGGTTTCGTACCTGTCGCGCGAATCGGTCAGCTGCAGGCGCGTCTTGTACTGCGGGGTCCATTGCGCCTGCCAGTTCAGGCCCAGGGCATGCAGCCTGTGCTTGTTGCGGTCATCCTTGCCCAGGCCGCTGTCGTAGCCGCTGTCGAGGTCGTTGACCAGCAGCGTGCCTTCCAGCCGGTGCATGGCGTTGACCTGCAGGCCCACCCGCGCGTTGGCAGAGGTGCTTTCATACCCGTCGCGGTCGGGGTTCTGCGTGGCGACGGTGCGCGCGTTGAAGCCCTTGCTTTCCTCGCGTGCAATGCCCAGCGCGTAGTCGATCGTGCCGCTGGCACCGCTCACACCGGCTTCGATCTTGCGCGTGCCGTGGCTGCCGAACCCCACGCCCACATAGGGCGCGGTGCCGTTTTCGCCGCGCTTGGTGAAGATCTGCACCACCCCACCCATGGCGTCGGAGCCATAGACCGCGCCCGCCGGGCCGCGCAGCACTTCGATGCGGTCGATCTGCGCCAGCGGGATCGACTCCCATGCCGCGCCGCCGGTGGATTGGGAATCGATGCGCACGCCGTCGATGTACACGGCCGTGAAGCGCGACTCAGCGCCGCGCAGGAACACGCCCGTGGTCGTGCCGGGGCCGCCGTTGCGCGAGAACTCGATGCCGGGGACACGGGCGAGCACGTCGGCCAGGCCGGTGGCGCCACTGGTTTCGATGGTCTCGCGATCCAGGACGGTCACATCGGCCACCAGGTCGGACAAGGGCTGGGGCGTGCGCGTGGCGGTCACCACGGTTTCGGTCAGCGAGGGCGCGCGCAGGTTCTGCGCCAGCAGCACGGGGCCGCCGGCATCGGCCTGCTGGGCCTGCACGGAGCAGGCGCCCACAACGGCCAGCGCCACCAGCGCGGGACGCAGGCACAGCGGCGCAGCAAGGCGCGCACGAGAGGTACGGATTTTCATGGGGAACATCGTCAACAAACAAAACCCGCGCCGGCCTCCCCGCCAGCAAATGGGTGATACGGCTGCGCGCACCCTGATCGGGCGCGTGCAACCACCGTGTTGGCCGGTATCCGGGCTGGCGGAACACCCTTCAAAGCCTTCCCAGGGGCTTGTTCAAGGCACCCAGTGGCATGTGTATGAAGGGGGAATCGGAACGATTCGTCCGCTGACCGTTGCGGGGGCAGCGCAGGCTGGGCGCACCATGGTTGGCGGCACCTCCCTGCTTCCCGTTGAACTGCGGCATGTGAACCACACCGCGAGCACCAACAATGGGATTTTACGACCGTTTACAACCGCCAACCCTACAATCGACAGCTGTATGGCAACACCGTCCACCACCGACCAGATCGCCGAGCGCGTCGAACGCCTGCTGCTGCGGCACGCGGAACTGCAACGCACCAACGCGCTGCTCGCCGATCAGGTGGCCGCCCTCGCGCAGGAGCGGGATTCGCTCAAATCGCGCCTGAGCGCGGCCCGCGCCCGGGTTGACGCGCTGCTGGAGCGGCTGCCCGCGGCGGCCCCTGTCACGAAAGAATCCGAATGAAGCAAATCGAGGTGCAGATCCTGCAGCAAAGCTACCTGCTGACCTGCCCCGAGGGGCATGAAAGCCGCTTGCTGGATGCCGTTGAACGCGTCGACACGGCCATGACCCGCATCCGCGACGCCGGCAAGGTGCGCGCCCGTGAACGCATCGCGGTGCTGGCCGCGCTGAACCTGGCTTTCGAGATTGCGGACCGCGAGGCGGCCGACCTGGCGGCGGGCGCGGCCGCCAAGTCCTCCCCGCCGCCTGCGGCACAGCCCGGAGCGCAGGCCGCCTTGCCCCTGCCCGAGCGGGACGAGGACCACCTCAAGGCCCTGGTCCAGCGGCTCGACGAGGCATTGGGCGAGGACGGGCGCCTGCTCTGACACGGCGCCCCCCGGCACCTCTGAACCCGGCGCGCCGCCCTGCGGTCTTTACATGTCCTGGCGCCGGCGTCGGACTCCGCCAGCGCCTACAATCAGGCTGTCTGCGATGCTGTCGGGCTTTATATTTCCTTGAACCAATGCTCAACGAGCTCGGGCTTGGTACATTGCCCGGTGAGCGTGATCATCTCGCGTCAGATGAACCCAACGCTTGGCTGCCCTCGCCCACCTGAACCCCCGGTTCAGGATGAGAGTCCGGTGGCAATCGCAGACACCTTCTTCCTTCCCCATGCCGCTGTCGCCGCCGCCTCACCTTCCCGCTGAACGGCCGACCGGGCGCCGCCTCCCCGCCCCTTGTTCCCTCCCCTTCTCCCTTTTTGCCCCATGCTGGATCCTCTCCTGATCGTTGAACTCGGTGTACTGGGCCTGGCAACCGGCTTTCTGGCCGGCCTGCTCGGCATCGGCGGCGGCATGCTGCTGGTGCCGTTCATGACGTACATCCTGGGTGCCCAGAAGGTGGCACCGGACCTCGCGGTGAAGATGGCCATCGCGACCTCCATGGCGACGATCATGTTCACCTCGATCTCCAGCGTGCGCGCGCACCACCAGCGTGGGGCGGTGCGCTGGGACATCGTCAAGCGCCTGGCGCCCGGCATCGTGCTCGGTGGATTCATCGCCAGCCTGGGCGTGTTCGCGCTCCTCAAGGGCTCGTTCCTGGCGATCTTCTTCGCGCTGTTCGTGAGTTTTTCGGCCTCTCAGATGTTCCTGGACAAGAAGCCCGCCCCCTCGCGCCAGATGCCTGCCGGCGCGGGGCAGGTGGCGGCGGGCGGCGTGATCGGGTTCCTGTCGGGGCTGGTGGGTGCCGGCGGCGGCTTCGTGAGCGTGCCGTTCATGACGTGGTGCAACGTGCCCATCCACAATGCCGTGGCCACCAGCGCCGCGCTCGGCTTTCCCATCGCCCTCGCCAACGTGGTGGGCTACGTGATTGGCGGCCAGAACGTGAGCGGATTGCCCCCGGCATCGCTGGGCTACATCTGGCTTCCCGCCCTGGCGGTGATCGCGACCTGCAGCGTGCTCACCGCGCCCCTGGGCGCCAGGGCGGCGCACAGCCTGCCGGTCAAGCAACTCAAGCGCGTGTTCGCATCCCTGCTCTTCGGCCTGGCGGCCTACATGCTCTGGAAGGGCATCGCGGCCTCCTGAGGCTCTGCCGTGGGGCCACGGCGCAAGGGCAGCGGAGATGGTGGCCAAGGCGGTGGTGCGAAGCCCTTGGCCTCGCGCGCCTAGGTCTGGACGGAATTGCGCCGGCCCTGCGCCTTCAAGGGCAGCGGCTTGCCCAGCAGGGCACGAAACTCGTGGGCAGGAAGCCCGGGCGCGCACAGAAAACCCTGGTAGTGGTCGCATTGCATCTGAAGCAGCACCGCCTGCTGGGTTTCGGTTTCCACGCCCTCCGCCACCACCTCCACATGCATGGCGCGCCCCATGCTGATGATCGCGCTCACGATGGCCCGGTCGCCATCGTCGTCGGGCAGCCCGCGCACGAACGACTGGTCGATCTTGAGCTTGTGGATCGGCAGCTTCTTCAGGTACGCCAGGCTGGAATAGCCCGTGCCGAAATCATCGATGGCGAGGCCAATGCCCAGGCCGGCCAGCACGCGCAGGCGCTGCTCCATCTCCTGCGCATCCTGCAGCAGGATGGTTTCGGTCAGCTCCAGCTCCAGCAGCGTGGGCGGCAGCTGGTGCACCGCCAGCAGGCGCGTGATCCGGTCCACGAAATCGGGCTGGCGGAACTCCAGCGCGGACACGTTCACCGAGATCATGATGGGCATGCCGCTGTGCATCCACACCGCCGCCTCGCGCACGGCCTGCTCCATGACCCAGGCACCCAGCGTGACGATGTAGCCGGACTCCTCCGCGAGGGGGATGAACTGCCCGGGCGAGACCGCGCCGAATTCAGGGTCGGTCCAGCGGATCAGGGCCTCGGCGCCCGTGATGCGCCCCGTGGCCATGTTGACCTGCGGCTGGTAGTGCACCGCCATGCGGTCCAGACCCAGCGCCTGGCGCATCGCATGCTCCATCCGCATGCGCGAGAGCAGGTTGGCGTTCATTTGCGGCTGGTAGAAGCCATAGCTGCCCCGGCCGCGCTCCTTGACGCGGTACATGGCGGTATCGGCCTGCTTGATGAGGTCGTCCAGCGTGGCCCCGTCCTGCGGGTACAGCGCCATGCCGATGCTGCACTGGATGGAGAAACCCATGCCATCGAGCATGAAGGGCTTGAGCATGTCGTCAAGGATGCGGCGCGCCACGCTCTCGGCCACCACGGCATCCCCACCGTGCAGATAGATGACGAACTCATCCCCGCCCAGCCGGCACAGCATGTCCGTCTGGCGCAGGCAGGCCTGCAATCGCTCGGCCACCAGCTGCAGCACCCGGTCGCCAAAGGGATGGCCCAGCGAGTCATTGATGATCTTGAAACGGTCGAGGTCCAGGAACAGGATCGCGAAACCGGTGTCGCTCTGGCGGGCGCCCTGGATGGCCGTGTCCACCCGCTGCGACAGAAGCAGCCGGTTGGGCAGCCCTGTGAGCACATCGCTGTACGCCAGCTCTTCGATGCGCTTCTGGGCCGCATGCTGCAGCGTCAGGTCGCGCATGAAGCCGATGCTCTGCACCAGCCGCCCCTCGTCGTCGCGCAACGCCACCCACGACAGCTGCACCGCGCAATAGGTCCCGTTGTCCCGGGGAAGCCACAGCTCGCCTTCCCAGAAGCCTTCTCTGGACCAGCCTTGCAGCACCTGTTCCATGAACGCCGCATCGGGGCCGCCGCCAAAGAGAGAGGCCGCCGTGTTGCCTTCGAACGACTTGGCCGACGGGCCCACGAGGCGCTCGCATCCCGGGTTCATGCGCAGGACCCGGTGCTGGCTGTCGGCGATGAAGATCGCGTCCAGGCTGGATTCGAACACCCTGGCGGCAAGGCGCAGGCTGGCTTGTATCTCGGTCTGCCGGGTGATGTCCCGGAACGAGTACACACGCCCCACCGGCCGACCCTGGCTGAACTGGGGGACCGTGCGCAGCTCCAGCACCGCGCCGTTGCGCAGCACCAGGATGTCGGTGCTCTCCTGCATCGGCTCGCGCGCAATCGCGGCCAGGCGCTCCGAATAGGCCGCCGCATCGTTCACCTGCGTAGCCATGTGGGCATACACCGCCCCGTCGTCACGCTCAAGGAGCAGGTCGCGCGGAATGCTCCACAGCTGTGCAAGGCGCTGATTGAACGCCCGCACCCGGCCATCAAGGCTGCAGACGAGCATGCCGTCGGCCGCGGAGTCCAGGGTGGCGCGCAGTTCGGACAGCAGGGTTTCCAGTTCGCGCTCGGTGGCCTCCTGGGCACTGCGGTCCAGCATGGTCAGCATGTACACCGTATCGCCCCCCGCTGCGCCCCAGGGCACGCGGCTTACCTGCCGGTCCACGGGCACCAGCGTGCCATCCGCACGCAGAAGACGGGTGTGGGAATGGATGCCGCCCGCCACCACCTCGGCGGGCTCCCCCCAGAACGCCTGGTCCTGCGGCGTGGTGGCCAGGCCAAGCACCGATGCACCGACCATGGCGGACACGGGGGTCCCTACCAGCCGCTGCGCGGCGGCATTCGCGTGCAGGATGAGCAGACTGGCCTCATCGACAAGCCAGACGGCTTCCTGCAGCGCGTCCAGCCAGCCGTGGGATTGCGAAACCCTCACGAACCTGCCTCTTCATTGCCGGGACTGACCGCACGCTCGAAAAAGTAACAGATGCGCTGACGGGGAGAGAGATAGTCCAGCGCATCGCGTGGCAGCTGCGCGGGCTTGAGGCTGCGCCGGATGCCCAGCTCGGGCACCGTTTCCAGGTCCAGGATCGGTGCTTCGTCCTTGGGCACACGGGAATCGTGCACGATGACCTTGGGCCGCAGGGGCCGCGACGAGTTGACCGAGGCAACGATCGCATAGCGGTCATTGACCAACTGGACAATGGAGCCCGGCGGGTACACCCCCATCATGCGGATGAATGCCCCCAGAACCACGGAATCGAAGCGCGCCTTGAGCTGCGCGAAGATGACGGACAACGCCTCGTGGGGCGTGAGCGCATCCACGCCGTTGGCCGGGTTGCACATGCGGTCGTACCGGTTGACCAGCGCCAGCACCTGCCCCGCCCGTCCCAGGTCAGGCCCCGACAGCCGCAGGGGGAACCCGCTGCCATCGGCCATTTCGTGATGCCGCGCAATGGCCGTCAGCACCGCTTCGGGCAGCCCCATGCGCGTGGCGAATGCCACGGACTCGCCCACGTGGGACTCGTAGCGCGTTCGCTCCATGGGGATCATCGAGGGCGTGGGCTGGCGCAGGTTCGGCGGCAGCTTGAGCTTGCCCAGGTCATGGATCAGGGCCGCGATGCCGAGATCATGCAGCTCGGAGCTCTTCATGCCCAGGGCACGGCCCAGCAGCAGGGAGATCACCATCACGTTGATGGGGTGCAGGGCATTGCGCTCGCCAACGCCCTCCGACAGCAACCGGATGACGGAGTCACCGTTCTCGAGGAGTTCCGATACGCAGCCAGCCACCAGCGCATCGCCCTTGGTGCGGGCCTGGTCCGGGTGCTCGGACGCAACGCGTTCGAGTGCCTGGTACTGCCGGGTGGCCTCTCCGAACCGCTGGTTGCAGGCCGCCAAGGTGCGGTTCTGCGCCTCCAGCAATTCGCGCCGGCGCTGCGCCTCCGGGTCCACGGTGGCCGTGGCGCCGGGGGCATCCGGTCCCTGGGCCGAGGGCACCGTCATCTCCGGCACGCTCCAGGCGGCCGGAACCAGCTCTCTTTGCTCCGGATCGCTTTTCTTGGGGACGTATCGCACCTCGGTGAGCCCCAGCTCCCGTAACGTCGCGATCTGGTCCGCCGATGCCACCCGAAAACTGCTCACCGGGAACGGATGGTGCATCCAGCCCACATCGAGCTGGATGTACATGCCGACGCGCAGTTGGCTGATATCGATGAGGATGGAGGAGTTCACTTCGGGGCGCGCGAAACATGGAGACGTGAATGCCACCAATAGTTACACAGATTATCGCCAGTTCGAAGGCCTTGTCGAAGGAGCCCACCCGCGCCGCGGCGGCACGGCAACACTTGCCTGCCCGAAGGCGCGGGGCGGGGCAATCCCCCTCATGGGGATGTGGGTTACCGAAACCGCCTCGCCCTCAGGCCGCCGCGGCCCGAATGCACGCTAGCGGCACCACAGCGAGGGTTTGTAGACGAGGTCCATCCACAGTGCCCAGCTTGCCACCGCGCAGAGCAGGCCACCGGCGGCGCGCGTCCCCCAGTCCGCGCGCACGGTGTTGAGCCGGGCCCGCAACCGCGTCCAGGCCCAGGGCCCGCCGACCAGCCAGACGCCGCTGCCAATGCCAAAAAGCGCCATGGACAATGCGCCCTCCAGGGGCCCTCCGCTCAAGGCAGCCACCAGCAGCGCCGAATACAGCAAGCCACAGGGCATCAGCGCCCAGAGAAACCCCGCGGCAAGAATGCCTCCCGGGGCACGGACCAGAGGCCTCACGCGCTCCCACACGCCACGGCCCGCCTGCTCCACCCAGAGCGGCTGCCGCGCCTGGACCATCAGCATCAGCCCCCACGCCATCACCGCGACGTGCATCAAGGTCCACGCCGGGCGCAGTGCCATGGTCTGCTGAGTGAGCCACGCCAGGCTGTCCATGGCCAGGGCGGCCAGCCCGCCCGCCAGGGCATATCCCGTCAGGCGGCCCGCATGAAAGGCCACGGCCCGCCGGGCCACGCCACCGCGCGGTGCCCACCGCACCGCCTGCACCTTCGGGGGAGCCCCCTCCGCCGGCGCCCCTGCGCCCGGGGCGGATGCGCAGCCCGCGCTCCCCTGCCCCACCACGGCGCCACAAGGTGCCGAGCACATGGCCAGGCAATGGGACCCGCCAACGAGCCCCATCAACAAGGCAGTCGAGGCAACCGTTGCAAGCATGGGATTCAGATGATGCGTGAAAAACGCGCGCGGTTGCGGTCTGCCTGCAGATATCGGTCGAAAACCATGGCGATGCCGCGCACGAAGAACCAGCCCATGGCCGTGACCTCGACACCGTCGGGCCTCACCTTGACCAGCCCCTGCTCGGCCATGGTGTCGAGTTGCGCCAGTTCGGCGGAGAAATAGTGCCGAAAATCGAGGAGCCAGGCCTGCTCCATGGGCTCGAACAGCAGTTCTCCCTGGCACATCAAGGACATGATGACGGCGCGGCGCACGAGGTCGTCCCGCGTCAGGGCCAGGCCACGCACCACGGGCAGACGCCCCTGGTTCAGCAGGTCGTAGTACTCATCCAGGGTCTTGGCGTTCTGGCTGTAGGTGGCGCCGACCCTGCCAATGGCCGACACGCCCAGGCCGATCAGGTCGCAGTCGGGCTGGGTGCTGTAGCCCTGGAAGTTGCGGTGCAGGCGGCCCTGCCGCTTGGCGACGGCCAGCGAGTCCTCCGGCAGCGCGAAGTGGTCCATCCCCACATACACATAGCCGGCGCCCATGAACGCGTCGAGCGAACGGGAGAGCATCGACACCTTGCCGGAGGCTGCGGGCAGTTCGGCGGAGAGGATGCGGCGCTGGGGCTTGAACCGCTCCGGCAGGTGGGCATAGGCATACAGCGCAATGCGATCAGGCCGCAACTGAACCACCTGCGCCAGCGTACGGTCGAACGACTCCGGCGTCTGGCGCGGCAACCCGTAGATCAGGTCCACATTGATCGATTCGAAGCCGAGCGAGCGCGCGGATTCCACCAGCGAAAACACCTGTTCGGCGGGCTGGATGCGGTGCACCGCCTTCTGGACCTCGGGGTCAAAATCCTGCACGCCAAAACTCAGCCGGTTGAATCCAAGCTCCGCGAGCACGGCAAGCCGGTCGGCATTGACGGTACGGGGGTCCACCTCGATTGAGTACTCCCCGCCCGGCGCCAGGGTGAAGCTGCGCTGGAGCATCGCCATGAGTTCCCGCAAGCCATCGTCCGACAGGAAGGTGGGGGTGCCGCCGCCCAGGTGCAGCTGGCTCACCACCTGACCCGTGCCGCAGTGCGCCGTGTGCAGATCGATCTCGCGGCTGAGATAGCGCAGATAGACTTCAGCCCGGTCGTGGTGCTTGGTGATGATCTTGTTGCAGGCGCAGTAGTAGCACAGCGACTCGCAAAAGGGGATGTGCACATACAGGGACAAGGGCAGCGCCTTGGTCAGGGTGCCCATGCGGCGCTGCTCGAGGGCGAGGGCGTAGTCCTCCTGGCCGAAGGCTTCCACAAACCGGTCGGCCGTCGGATAGGAGGTATAGCGGGGGCCTGGTACGTCAAAACGGCGCAGCAGGTCAGGCGAAACAGCGGTCATGGGGCGAATCCTTGCGTACACCTTGACTGTGCCGTAAGCTGCTCCCCATGTCCTTGACATGAATCAAGTGATGGAGTGGCCGGAACAGCGACAATTTGATGCATGTCAGTCGCCTGCCCGCCCTCCAAGAGACTCCCTCTTCGGCCATCGGGCGGTATGCTCGAAACCTAACTCCGCCCTGTGCCTATGAACCCGCTCACCATCAAAGTCGCCTGTTCCAATTGCAACCTGCGCGAGCTGTGCATGCCGGTGGGCCTGAGCGAAGAGCAACTGCACCGCATCGACGAGGTCGTTGCAGTTCGCCGCAAGGTGAAGCGCGGCGGCACGCTGTTTCGCAATGGTGAGTCGTTCACCTCGCTTTATGCCATCCGCACCGGCTTTTTCAAGACCTGCGTGGCCACCGAGGACGGACGCGACCAGGTCACGGGGTTCCAGATGGCGGGCGAGATCATCGGCCTGGACGGCATCGTGAATGATCACCACACCTGCGATGCGGTGGCCCTGGAAGACGCCGAGGTCTGCGTCATGCCGTTTGACCGCATCGAGGAATTGTCCCGCGAGGTCACCGCGCTGCAGCACCACGTGCACAAGATCATGAGCCGGGAGATCGTGCGCGAACACGGCGTGATGCTGCTGCTGGGCAGCATGCGGGCCGAGGAGCGCCTGGCAGCGTTCCTGCTCAATCTGGTGCAGCGCCTGCACGCCCGCGGATTCTCGCAGTCCGAGCTGGTGCTGCGCATGACGCGCGAGGAGATCGGCAGCTACCTGGGCCTCAAGCTCGAGACCGTGAGCCGCACCTTCTCCAAGTTTGTGGAAGAAGGCATTGTCGAAGTCAAGCAGCGCCATGTCCGCATCCTCGAGACCGACGCGCTCAAGCGCATCGTGAACAACCAGTCCGCCTGCCACTGAGCAAGGCGAGCCAGGTCCGCCCGTCCCGGCAACGCCTTGCCACCGGAGCCCGGCCGGTGCGCTGTTCAAGGGCAGGATGATGTCTTTCGGCAATCATCAGGGCGCTCGCCTTCAGGCACGGGGCAGCGGTTGAGTTCAAAGGGCGACATTGCCAGCAGCGTGGTCAACGCGCTGGAGGCCATGGTGATGGCCCAGAACGCAAAGAACGCGAGCGTGTAGACGCCCTGGCGCGACAGGGCCAGCGGCTGCCCGAACCAATGCAGGTCCTGCGGGTCCACCATCGCAAAAACCAGCATCTCCATCGCGCCCGCCATCAGAAAGGCGGGCCATGCAATCCACATCAGGCGTTGCGTCCACATCGGGGTTGTCTCCTGGTAAGGCCGCGCAGACCCGCTGCTCGGCCAGGGGTTTCAGCGTGGCTGGTCCTGAACCGGTGTCGCCGCGTGGTTGCGGCCCTTCATGGCCGGGGCCAGGCTCTTCTCCGGAGCCTCCAGCGTCTTGTTGATTTCGATGCCCTGGCGGTAGTAGTCCTCGGCGACCACGGGGTCTGGCCGCGAAATCGCCAGCCACAGCGTGACAAAACCCGCCACGATGACGATGGCAGGGCCGGCGATGATCAGCCAGACGTGGCCGAATTTCCACCAGGGCGCAGCGGTGGCGGGGGCGGAGCCGATGGCTGGATTGGATGGCATGGGTGCTTGCTCCTCAAAAATCTTCTCGGTCATACAAAGTCCCCGGTGCCGTGCACCGGGGTGCACGTCGCCTCATCGGGGCACCAGGAATACGGACTTCTCGGTCACATGGGCCGCAGCGCCCACCGCCTGCACATCGAACTGCACGGCATGGGAGCCCGGGGGCGCGGAGCCATACGGTATCTGCAGGCGCACGGCCACCCACCGGGACTCCGCGGGGCCAATGTCCACCTCGGCTTCAGAGGCCACCTCCAGCCCGTCCAGGCCGCGGGCGCCGATGCGGTAGCGCTGGGGGCCTTCGGTGGCGTTCATGATCTGCAGGCGGTAGATATTCTCCAGCTTGCCGCCCGCCACGATGCGCGACAGGGCCGCGCGGTCGCGCACCACATCCACCTTGAGCGGCGTGCGGGTGACCAAGCTGGCCATCATGCCCACGCACAGTGCCACCAGCACGGCGGTGTAGATCAGCACGCGAGGCCGCAGGACGCGCCGCAGGATCTGCGACTGGCTCCAGCGCTGCGCCACGCCGTTCTGCGTGGAAAAGCGGATCAGCCCCCGGGGGTAGTGCATCTTGTCCATCACCGTGTTGCACGCATCCACGCACAGTCCGCAGCCAATGCACTCGTACTGCAGGCCCTTGCGGATATCGATGCCCACGGGACACACCTGCACGCACAAGGTGCAGTCAATGCAGTCGCCCAGGCCCTTGGCCTTGTGGTCGATCGTCTTGTTGCGCGGGCCGCGCGGCTCGCCGCGTTCCACGTCATAGCTCACGATCAGGGTGTCCCGGTCGAACATCGCGCTCTGAAAGCGCGCGTAGGGGCACATGTACTTGCACACCTGCTCGCGCATGTAGCCCGCATTGCCATACGTGGCAAAGCCGTAGAACAGCACCCAGAATATCTGCCAGTTGCCCTGCAGCGCCAGCAGTTCCGCGCCGAGCTCGCGGATGGGAACGAAATAGCCCACGAACGTGAACCCCGTCCACAGCGCCACGGTGATCCATACCACCTGTTTGAGAAACTTCTTGCGGATCTTCTCGAAGGTCCAGGGCCCGTTGTCCAGCCGCAGCCGGGCACTGCGATCGCCTTCGATCTTGTGCTCGATCCACATGAACATTTCGGTGTAGACCGTCTGGGGACAGGCGAAACCGCACCACAGCCGCCCCGCCACGGCCGTGAACAGGAAAAGCGACAGCGCCGAGATGATGAGCAGGCCCGTGAGATAGATGAAGTCCTGCGGATAGAGCACCAGCCCGAAAATATAGAACCGCCGTGCCCCCAGGTCGAACAGCACCATCTGGCGCTGCCCCCACTCGAACCAGGGAAGGCCGTAAAAGACCAGTTGCGTGAGAAACACCATGCCCCAGCGCCAGCGTGCGAACAGGCCACTGATGGAGCGCGGGTAAATCTTCTTCTGCGCTTCGTACAAGGAGACGATCTCGCCCTCGGACGAGGCATCGGATGCAACCGGTGCAATCGGAATGACCTTGCGGGCTGGCCCGCTGGGTGGCTTCATGGTGGTGTCGACCTATTGGCTTGGTGTGTCTTCAGCAATGGGGCAAAAAACCGGGGGCAGCGCCAGGGGGCGCACCACCCGGCCCGGATCAGCGCACCGCGGCAGCCTGCTTGCCGTTGGACAGGCCCCATACGTACGCAGACAGCACGCCGATCTGCGCTTCCGTCAACTTGTCGGCCTGGGCCGGCATCTGGTTGACCTTGCCGTTGTTGACCATGGCGGTAATGGCCGCCTCGCCCCAGCCATGCAGCCAGACGTCGTCGGTCAGATTGGGGGCACCCAGCGCCTGGTTGCCCTTGCCGTCCATGCCATGGCAGGCCGCGCATGCCGTGAACTTGGACTTGCCCAGCGAAGCACGCAGCGAATCGTGCGGGCTGCCCGACAGGCTCAGCACATAGTGCGACAGGTTGCGCACGTCTTCGGGCGTGCCCACTGCGGCCGCCATGGGAGGCATGTTGCCCACACGGCCCTTCTCGATCGTTTCACGGATCTTCTCGGGCGCCCCGCCATGGAGCCAGTCACCGTCCGCCAGATTGGGGAAACCCTTGCTGCCGCGCGCGTCGGAACCATGGCACTGAGCGCAGTTGTTCATGAACAGGCGCTCGCCAATGGCCTGGGCCTGCGGGTCCCTGGCCACGTCTTCCGGCTTCATCGAGGCGAAACGGGCATACAGCGGCTCCAGTTCAGCCTTGGCCTTGGCCATCTCGGCTTCGTATTCGCCCTTCTGCGTCCAGTTCAGCTTGCCGGTGAAACTGCCAAGGCCTGGGTAGGCGGCCAGGTAGCCGAAGCCGAAGACGATGGTGATGACGAACAGCCAGACCCACCAACGCGGCAGGGGGTTGTTCATTTCGACCAGGTCCTCGTCCCAGACGTGGCCCGTGGTGTTGTCGGCCGTGGCCATCACCTTCTTGCGGCCTGCCATCCATAGCAGGATGCCGCAGGCGATGATGCCGACCAGGGTCAGCGTGGTCACAAAGACCGACCAGAAATTGCTGGTGAAGTCACTCATGGGGTGTTCTCGTTCTGGTGGGGGTCAATCTTGTTCAAAGGGCAGCCGAGCGGCCTCGTCAAACCGGGCCTTGTTGCGGCCCCGGTAGGCCCAGACCCAGATGCCGACGAAGCAGGCCATCGAGGCCAGCGTGGCGACGATGCGCATGGTGGTGATGTCCATTGCGAACCTCCTTTACTTGAGCGCACGGCCCATGACTTGCAGGTAGGCGACCAGCGCCTCCATCTCGGTCTTGCCCTTGACGTCGGCCGCGGATGCCGCGATCTGCTCGTCCGTGTAGGGCACGCCGACGGTGCGCAGCGCCTTCATGCGCGGCGCAACGCTCGCGGGGTCCACCGCGTTCTTTTCCAGCCAGGGATAGGCGGGCATGTTCGACTCAGGCACCACGTCGCGCGGGTTGTTCAGGTGGATGCGGTGCCACTCATCGCTGTACTTGCCGCCCACGCGGTGCAGGTCGGGTCCGGTGCGCTTGCTGCCCCACTGGAAGGGATGGTCGTACACGAACTCGCCCGCTACCGAGTAGTGGCCGTAGCGCAGCGTCTCGGCGCGGAAGGGGCGGATCATCTGCGAATGGCAGTTGTAGCAGCCCTCGCGGATATAGATGTCGCGGCCCACCAGTTGCATGGCGTTGTAGGGCTCCACACCCTTGACCGCCTCGGTCGTGGACTTCTGGAAGAACAGCGGCACGATCTCCACCAGGCCGCCAATGGCGATCACGAGCAGGATCAGCACGATCATCAGGAAGTTGTTGGTCTCGACTTTCTCGTGGGAGAAGCCGGTCGAAGAAGATGGATTGTTGTTGGACATGGGTTATCTCCTTCGGCTCAGGCGTGCGCCGCATTCACGGCGGGAATGGCAACCTTGACCGAACGGCCCGAGATCGCTGTCACCCACACGTTCCAGGCCATGACCACCATGCCCCCCAGATACAGCAGGCCGCCAGCCACACGGATCACATAGAAGGGGTACGTGGCCTTCACGCTCTCGACGAAGGTGTAGGTGAGCGTGCCATCGGGATTGATGGCGCGCCACATCAGGCCCTGCATCACGCCGGCGATCCACATGGCGGCGATGTACAGGACGATGCCGATGGTGGCCATCCAGAAGTGCAGCTCGATCGCCTTGATGGAGTGCATCTTCTCGCGGCCGAACAGGCGGGGAACCAGGTAGTACAGCGACCCCATCGAGATCAGACCCACCCAGCCCAGGGCGCCGGAGTGCACGTGGCCCACGGTCCAGTCGGTGTAGTGGCTCAGGGCATTGACGGTCTTGATGGACATCATCGGGCCCTCGAACGTGGACATGCCGTAGAACGACAGCGACACGATCAGGAAACGCAGGATCGGGTCGTCGCGCAGCTTGTGCCAGGCGCCGGACAGCGTCATCACGCCGTTGATCATGCCGCCCCAGCTGGGGGCCAGCAGGATCAGCGAGAACACCATGCCCACCGATTGCGTCCAGTCGGGCAGCGCGGTGTAGTGCAGGTGGTGGGGACCGGCCCACATGTAGGTGAAGATCAGCGCCCAGAAGTGGACGATGGACAGGCGGTAGCTGTACACCGGACGGCCTGCCTGCTTGGGGATGAAGTAGTACATCATCCCGAGGAAGCCCGCCGTGAGGAAGAAGCCCACGGCATTGTGGCCATACCACCACTGCACCATCGCATCCTGCACGCCCGCATAGGCCGAGTAGCTCTTCATGAAGCCGGCGGGAATCGCTGCGCTGTTGACCACATGCAGCAATGCCACCGCCAGGATGAACGCACCGAAGAACCAGTTGGCCACATAGATGTGCTTGACCTTGCGCACACCGATGGTGCCGAAGAACACGATGGCGTAGGACACCCAGACCAGCGTGATCAGGATGTCGATGGGCCATTCAAGCTCGGCGTACTCCTTGCCGGAGGTGTAGCCCAGCGGCAGGCTGATGGCGGCGGCCACGATGACCAGCTGCCAGCCCCAGAACGTGAACGCCGCCAGCGGCCCGGCGAACAACCGGACCTGGCTGGTGCGCTGCACCACGTAGTAGCTTGTGGCAAACAGCGCGCAGCCGCCAAACGCAAAAATCACCGCGTTGGTGTGCAGGGGGCGCAAGCGCCCGTAGCTGAGCCAGGGTATGCCAAAGTTGAGTTCAGGCCAGGCCAGCTGGGCGGCGATGATGACGCCCACCAGCATGCCAACCACCCCCCATACCACGGCCATGATAGAAAACTGCCGCACCACCGTGTCGTTGTAGTGCGCAGCATTTGTTTTTGGAGAATCCATCGGGCACCTCTTTGTATTGCATTAAGAGTTTGTTGCAGCCAGCTTTTCAGGGCATTGACACAAGTCAATCGTCTCGGAGAATCCGTTCACCTTCTTGCTCGACGCTCTCGAACTGGCCGTGATGAACCGCCCACCACAGTCCTGCAAGAACCATCAAGACCAGCACCACGGACAGCGGAATCAGCAGGTACAGAATGTCCATCAGGCGGCCTTCAGCGTTGTCTTGGTGATTTCAATGGCCGGAGCACCCTCTGGCGGCAGCGGCGCCGCGCCCGAGGAAGACAACGGCGGAAGATCTCGTGCGAGGCGCGCGGCATTGAGGACCACCAGCAGCGAACTCAGCGCCATTCCCAGCCCGGCAAGCCAGGCGGGCATGAAACCCGCCACGGCCAATGGAACACACAGGGCGTTGTAGCCCGCGGCCCACCACAGGTTCTGGCGCACCACACGCAGGGTGCGCCGCGCCAGCAGCACCGTTTGCGGCACCAGCGCCAGGCTGTCGCCCAGCACGACAAAATCGGCCTGCGCCTGCGCCAGCGGCACGGCGCGGCCAAACGCGAAGGACACATGGGCGCCTGCCAGCACCGGGCCATCGTTCATGCCATCGCCCACCATGGCCACGTGGTGGCCGCCGGCCTGCAGCGCCTGCAACGCGGCCAGCTTGCCCTGGGGCGTGCACTCCCCCGCCGCCTGCGCTATGCCCGCCTGCGCAGCCACGCGCCGCACCGACACGGCCCGGTCACCGGACAGCAGCTGCACCGCCATGCCGGCATCCGCCAACGTCGTCACCACGGCCGGGGCCTCGGCGCGCAGAGCCTCCACCAGGTCGAAGCGCGCCAGTTCCAGCACCCGCCCGTCGGGGCGCTGTTCCGACAGCACCACCTGCAGTGCGGCGCCGTCCTGCGGCGCCACGCCCGCATGGCGAGCGGAGCCCAGCCGGAACGTGCGGGCAGGCTCCGCGCCCAGGCCATCCCGCGCCACGGCCACCAGGCCGAGCCCGGCTTCCTCCTGCAGGCCGCTCACGATCCAGCGCCCGTCGTCCTGCGCGCCAGCAGCGGCCACCACGGCGCGCGATGCGGGATGCATCGATTGGCGCGCCAAGGCGGACGCCAGCGCCAGCGCGCCCCGCGCCGTCCATCCTTCGGTGGCATGCACGGCTTGCAATGCCATGCCGTCCCGCGTGAGTGTGCCGGTCTTGTCAAACACCACGGTATCCACACGGGCCAAGGCCTCCAGGCCCTGCAGGTTGCGCACCAGCACGCCATGGCGCGCCAGCGTGCCCGCCGCCGTGAGCATGGCGACCGGTGTGGCCAGGGACAGTGCGCAGGGGCAGGTCACGATGAGGACCGCCACCGCCACCATCAGCGCATGGCCAGGATCGGAGGGCCACCAATACGCGGCCGCCAGGGCCGCGGCCGCGAGCACCGCCACCAGGAACGGCCGCGCGATGCGGTCGGCCAGCTGTGCCAGCCGGGGTTTCTGCAGCGACGCGCTTTCCATCAAGGCCACGATCTGCGCGAAGCGCGTCTGCCCGCCCGTGCCCTCCACCTGCACCTCCACCGGCGCCTGCAGGTTGTAGCTGCCGGCCGTGACCACGCTGCCCACAGGCCGCGCCACCGGGGTGGACTCTCCCGTCAGAAGGGATTCGTCGGCCTGGGTGCTGCCCCGGGTGATGCGCCCATCGGCCGGAAAGGCCTCCCCCGGCAGCACGCGGATCGTGTCCCCCACGGCCAGGCGGCGTGTGGCCACGCGCACGAAACTGCCATCCGCCGAGCGCCGCTCCACGCTGTCGGGCAGGCGGTTCATCACGGCTTCCAGCGCGCCGGCAGTGCGGTCGCGCAGGCGCAGTTCGAGCCAGCGCCCCGTGAGCAGGAAAAAGACGAACATGGTCAGCGAGTCGTAGTACACCTCTTTCCCGAAGATGCCCGTGGGGTCGAAGGTCCCGGCCGTGCTCACCGCGAAAGTGATGGCCATGCCCAGCGCCACGGGCAGGTCCATGCTCACGCGGCGCAACCGGATATCGCGCAGCGCGCTGGAGAAGAAGGGTCCGCACGCAAAGACCACCATCGGCAAGGTAATGACCCAGGAAGCCCAGCGCAGCAGCTGCTCCATCTCCTGCGTGAGGTCGCCCGGCTGTGCCACATAGGCCGGCCACGCGTACATCATGACCTGCATCATGCAAAAACCCGCCACCAGCCAGCGCCACAGCGCGCGGCGGCTCTCGCGCAGGCGCTGCTCGCGTGCAAAGGCGTCCATGGCGGGCATGGCGCGGTAGCCTGCCTTGTGCACTGCTTGCATCCACTGCGAGGGGCGCACCTGCGCCGGGTGCCAGACCACGCGCGCGCGCCGCGTGGCGGCGCTCACATCGGCCTGCTGCACGCCCGGCACGGCGCGCAGCGCGTCTTCGATGGTGAGCGCGCAGGCCGCGCAGTGCATGCCCTCCAGCACCACCTGGGATTCCCAGGCGCACGCGGCAAGGTCCGCGGGAGCACCACCCGCCTGAGCACACGGGCGGCCGAATGCCGACCATTCCTGCGGGTCGTCCAGCAGCACGGCCTGCGGAGCGGGCGCGGCCGCCGGCCACGCGTCCGTCCCGGCATCTGTCTGATGCACCGGGGATGAGGCCGGCGCACCGGGTCCAAACATTGACATGGTTCAAGCCTATCGTGAGGGCCCGGCAGGTACATTGACCTGGATCAAGCCCCGGAACATGATTGATCCTAAGCTTGTTCCATCACTTTGAGGAGCCCTTTATGTACAAACGCATCCTGATTGCCACGGACGGTTCGGCCCTGTCGGACAAAGCGGTGGAGCACGGCCTGTCCCTTGCAGCCCTGTCGGGCGCCACGGTGGTGGCCCTCAAGGTCGTGCCACGCTATCCCCGCAGCTACTTTGAAGGCGGCATGCCGGTCGACATGAGCGACGTCAAGCGCATCGAGAAACAGTGGGGCGACGCCGCGCAGGCCATGGTCGATGGCGTCAAGACCGAAGGCATCGCCCAGGGCGTTGCCGTGAAGGCCGTCATCGCCAAATCCGATCTCGTCGCGGAAGCGGTGATCTCCGCCGCCAAGAAACACAAGTGCGACCTGATCGTCATGGCATCGCACGGCCGCAAGGGGCTCAAGCGCCTGCTGCTGGGCAGCGAAACCCAGCATGTGCTCACGCACTCGCACATCCCCGTGCTGGTGCTGCGCTGAGCACAGGGCAGAGGCCCCGCCGCGCGGGCCTTGCCCAACGGCAGGGTCGGACCCACGGCCCTGGCCCTGGCCGCCCCCGCGGAGCGGGCTGAAGGCACGCGGCGCATGCAGGCCTGCCGGCAACATACAGGTCTGTATCACATCTCCGCGCGATGTGGGAAAATCTGCGCATGAGACCACCTGGAACCCGTGACGGCACCCCGTCCTCGCGAGCTGCCTCCTCCGCCACGCCCGCGGCCATGCCGCCCGGCGATGTGCAGCAACGCATCCTCGACACCGCTTCCCAGCTTTTCTACAACGAAGGCGTTCGCGCGGTGGGCATCGACCTGATCATCGAGCGCGCGAAGATCGCCAAGACCAGCCTCTACCGCTACTACCGCACCAAGGATGACCTGATCGCGGCCTTCCTGGAGCGCGAAGACCGCGAGTTCTGGCAGCAATGGGACGACGTTGTCTCAACGCACGGCCCCGATCCCGCGGCGGAGCTCGACGCCCTGCTCCAGTGGGTGGGCGAGCGGGTGGCCCGCCCGGGCTACCGGGGATGCCCCCAGCTGAACGTGGCCGCGGAATTCGCGGACCCCGCGCACCCTGCCCGCGCCATCTCGGCCCGCCACAGGCTGGAGCAGCGCAAGCGGCTTTCGGCGCTGTGCCGGCGGCTCGGTGTGAAAAAGCCGGACGTGACCGCCGCCCAGCTCTCGCTGCTCGTGGATGGCGCGTTCAGCAGCGGGGCGCTGCTGCTGGGCGACAGCGCGGCCAAGGCCCTGCGGGCGGCCGGACGCGCCCTGGTCGGCGGCGGGCACTGACTGCGACGGGCAGGTGCCAGCAGGCCGCGCCTGCGGCAGCCGCCAGCCCACGGGGTCAGGAAAACAGTGCCTTGTGCTGCTCGCGCAGAAGGTTCTTCTGCACCTTGCCCATGGTGTTGCGCGGCAACTCGTCGGCCACGAAGCAGCGCTTGGGGATCTTGAAGTTGGCCAGCTGCGACTTGAGCCGCGCCACGATGGCCTCGCCGTCGAGCTTCACGCCCGGCTTGGCGATGACCACGGCCACGCCCACTTCGCCGAAGTCCGGGTGCGGCACGCCCACCAGGGCGCTTTCGGCCACGCCGGGCATGTCGTTGATGTAGCCCTCGATCTCGGCGGGGTAGACGTTGTAGCCGCCGCTGATGATCAGGTCCTTGCTGCGGCCCACGATGCTCACGTAGCCGCGCTCGTCCACCTTGCCCACGTCACCGGTCTTGAACCAGCCGTCAGGCGTGAACTCCTCGGCCGTCTTCTCGGGCATGCGCCAGTAGCCCTTGAACACGTTGGGGCCCTGAACCTGGATGTTGCCGATCTCGCCCACGGGCAGCGGCTTGTTGGCATCGTCCACCACGCGCAGGCCCACGCCGGGCAGCGGGAAGCCCACGGTGGCGCCGCGCCGCTCGGTCTGGCCGGCATGGCGCGCATCGGCCGCGTAGGGGTTGGAGGTGAGCATGATGGTCTCGCTCATGCCGTAGCGCTCCAGGATGGTGTGGCCGGTGCGCTGCTGCCATTCGTTGAAGGTCTCGATGAGCAGCGGCGCCGAGCCCGCGACGAACAGGCGCATGTTCTTCGCCGCCTCCTTGGTGAGGCCGGCCTCGCCCAGCAGGCGCACGTAGAGCGTGGGCACGCCCATGAAGACGGTGGCGCGCGGCATGGCGGCGAGCACGGCCTTGGGGTCGAATTTGCTGAACCAGATCATCTTGCTGCCATTGATCAGCGCGCCGTGGATGGCCACGAACAGGCCGTGCACGTGGAAGATGGGCAGGGCGTGGATCAGCACGTCGCCACGGCCATCAGGCCCTCCGGTAGCCGTCCAGCCCCAGTACTCCTTGAGCACCTGCGCGTTCGACAGCAGGTTGCCGTGCGTAAGCATGGCGCCCTTGCTGCGGCCCGTGGTGCCGCTGGTGTACAGGATGGCGGCCAGGTCATCGGCCGCGCGCTGCACGGGCGTGTGGCTGTCGCCATGGTGCGCCGCGCGCTCCAGCAGGCTGCCGGTGCGGTCGTCGCCCAGGGTAAAGACGTGCTGCGTGCCCAGCGTGAAGGCGATCTTCGACACCCAGCCGAAGTTGCCCGGGCTGCACACCACCACCGCAGGCTCGGCGTTGCCGATGAAGTACTCGATCTCGGCGCTCTGGTAGGCCGTGTTGAGCGGCAGGAACACGTAGCCCGCGCGCAAGGTGGCGAGGTACAGCAGCATGGCTTCGACCGACTTTTCCACCTGCACGGCCACGCGGCTGCCCTCGGGCAGCTTGAGCGAGGCCAGCAGGTTGGCGATGCGCGCGCTGGCATGGTCCAGGTCGGCCCAGCTGTAGTGCAGCGGGGTGCCGTCGGGCGCCGTGGTTTCCACGGCGGTGCGGCCCAGGTCGGAGGGAAAGGCTGCGCGCAGGGCGCTGAAGAGGTTGTGTTGGCTCATGGCAGTTGGACGGGGTTGCAAATGGTCAGATCCACAAGAGGAATGGAAATGGGCAAGGCCCATCAAAACAGGGGGGCGCGTTTTTCAAGGAACGCAGTGATGCCTTCGCGGTGCTCGGCGCTGTCCGCGTACGCATAGGGGTCAGGCACATCGCTTGCTATATCTTTAATAGCTGATTGCGCATTTACAGCAGGCGCCACAGGCACTTTCAATGCCCGAAATGTCTGTTTGTTCATGCGGGCGGCCTGGGGTGCCAGCGCGGCAATGCGCTGCGCGCTGCCCACCGCCTCGGTGGCCGTCCTGTCATCGGCCACCACGCGGCTCAGGAAACCGCGCGCCAGCATGTCGGCGGCGCTGAAGGTGGCGGCTTCCAGCAGCATCTGCCGGGCCGTCACATCGCCCACGGCGCCGGCCACCAGCTGCGCCTCGCGGGGGGCCATGGGGAAGCCGAGCTTGGCGATGGGGGCACCAAAGCGGGCCGTACCGCCCGCGATGCGGATGTCGCAGCAGCTGGCGATCTCCACCCCGGCACCCATGCAGGCCCCGCTGATCTGGGCCACGATGGGGACGTCGCACAGGAGCATGGCGCTCAGCCCGCCCCAGACGTCGTTCTCATGGAAATCGCGCAAGGCCGCGGTGTCGAAGCGAAAGCCCGGGTACTCCGAAATGTCGCCCCCCGCGCAGAAGGCATCGCCCTCGCCGGCGATGAGCACGCAGCGCACATCGCTGCGCCGCTGGATGTCTTGAAACACCTCGCGCAGTTGCCGCCACATGCCCCGCGACATCGCGTTCAGCCGCCCGGCATGGCGCAAGGTGACATGCACCACGCCACGCTCACCGGCATCCATCAACACTTCACCTGACATATTCGTTGCCCATCACGTTTGCAAAGTCCACGCCCCACAACAACTGGCGCAACGCCATCGCCAGTGCCACCGTGGAACTGGCTCTGCCAGGCCACGGGTGGCGTCCCCCTCAGGGGGATGGCGCGAAGCGCCTCAGGGGGTCAATCAAGTTTCGCGCCAGAAGCCTTCACCACCGCCGCCCAGCGCTTGACCTCGCTGCTGACCATGCCGGCGAACTGCTGCTGCGTGAGGCCGCCGTATTCGGCGCCATTGCTGGCCCAGATGGTCTTGAGCTCGTCGGCCGCGCCGAGCTTGCGGATCTCCTCGACGATGCGCGCCTGAACATCGGCCGGCGTTCCCTTGGGCGCCCACAGGCCATACCAGGTGGTCACGGTGTAGTCGGGCAGGCCCACTTCGGAAGCGCAGGGCACGTCCGGGAAGGCCGCGTTGCGCTTGGAGCCGGACACCATCAGCGCCTTGATGCGCCCCGCCTTGATATGCGCGGCCGACGAACCCAGGCCATCGAACATCATGTCCACCTGCCCACCGATCAGGTCCTGCAGCGCAGGGCCCGCGCCACGGTAGGGGATGTGCGTGATGAAGGTGTTGGTCTGCTGCTTGAACAGCTCGCCCGCCAGATGGTGCGATGTGCCCGCGCCCGCCGAGCCGTAGTTGAGCTTGGCGGGGTTGCGCTTGACATGGTCCATGAACTGCTGGAAGTTGCCCACCGGCACGTTCTTCGGGTTGACCACCACCACCTGCGGCACGTTGGCCAGCAGGTACAGCGGAATGAAATCCTTCTCGATGTCGTAGTCGAGCTTGGGGTACATCGACGGGGCGATGGCGTGATGCACCGCGCCCATGAACAGCGTGTACCCGTCGGGCGCGGCCTTGGCGGCAAAACTGGCCCCCACGGTGCCCCCCGCCCCGCCCCGGTTGTCGATCACCAGCGTCTTGCCGGTGGCGCGGGAAAACTGCGCGGCCAGCGGCCGTGCGAACGCATCGGTGCCGCCTCCGGCCGGAAAGGGGACGACCAGGTTCACGGGCTTGGAGGGCCAGGCGGAGGCCTGCGCCCAGCTGCCGCCGCTGCCCAGGCCCAGGCCCGCTGCCGCCGCTGCGGCCAGCAGGCTGCGGCGCTGCACCGCTCGGTCGTCGATTCGCATGTTGTCTGTCATTTCCTTGTCTCCTGTCGTCGTTGTAAAAATGGAAACCGGCCCGTGGCGTGCGATCGGCCATCGGCCACCGGTTGCTGCCTGCACTTCTACCAGAAAGACGCCGCGCCCCGGGCGCCACGCCTGCCAGGCGGGCAGGTCAGCCGCCTTTCGGCCCCCGGCCCACCGGCCCAGGGCCAAAACAGTGCCGCCCGCCGCGCGGGCGGCACGGATCAATCACCACGGCACAGGCTGTCGATGTCCCCCGACACCGGCACCTTGCCCTGCGCAAGCAGGCTGCGGTGCTTGTCGATGCGCTTGAGGTCATACAGATAGTTCACCATCAGCCCGTACGACTGCTTGAGCCCCTTGCCGGAAGGATCGCCCGCCCAGTTCAGCCGCTCAACCCGCGCGCCGTTGCCCAGGTGAAAGCGTGCCACCGGGTCGACCGGCTTGCCTTCGTGCAGTTCGCGCCCCAGGTAGCGGGCGGCGCATTCCAGCAGCATCTGGCGCACGGGCGATTTGGCGTCAAGCTCCAGGGCCTTGTCGATGGCGGCCAGCAGGTGCGTGGGCTGCGGGGGCTCGAAGCCCACCGCGCGGCCCAGCTCGGCGCGGCGCTTGTCATCCAGGCGCTCGAGCATCGCGCCCGCGTGCTTGCCCAGCCACGAGCGGAAGCCCGGAATGGGCGACAGCGTGGCAAAGGTGCGCAGCCGCGGGAACTCGGCGGTGAGCGTCTCCACCACGTGCTTGATGAGCGAATCGCCAAAGCTCACGCCGCGCAGGCCCGTCTGTGTGTTGCTGATCGAGTAGAAGATCGCCGTGGTGGCCCGGGAGATGTCCACCGGTGCGGCCGCCTCGTCCAGCAAGGGCGTGATGCTGGCAGAAATCTTGTCCACCAGTGCCACCTCCACGAAGATCAGCGGCTCGTTGGGCAGGCGCGGGTGAAAGAAGCCGTAGCAGCGCCGGTCGCTGTCGAGCCGGTTCTTGAGGTCCGCCCAGCTGCGGATGTCATGCACGGCCTCGTACTTGATGAGCTTTTCGATCAGCGAGGCCGGCGAATCCCACGACAGGCGGCGCAGCTCCAGGAAGGCCACGTCGAACCAGGTGGAGAACAGGTGTTCCAGCTCCGCATCCAGCGCCAGCAGGCGCTTGTCGGCCTTGAGCAGCGGCAGCAGCTCGGCCCGCATGTCCACCAGGAAGCGCATGCCCTCGGGAAACACGGAAAAGCGCTGCAGCAGCCGGGTGCGCGGCGACACCAGCGCGCGGCGCAGGCTGATCTCGGCCTGCCCCTCCTCGGCCGTGCCCGCCGCGGCCTCGTAGCGCTGGCGGGCCGACTTGAAGCGCGTGGCGTCGGGCGCGAACTGCTCGCACATCAGGAGCCACATGTCGCGCCGCTCCTCGGTCTCGGCCCTGGCATACCACTCGGCCACCGCCTGGGCGCGGCGCCCGCCCTCGAGCTCACTCACCTGCGGGGCCACCACCTCCTGCAGGTCCGCCAGCAGGCGGCGCAGCGCGCGCGGCGACAGCGCCTCCTGCCCGCGGCGCAGCGTCGCCTGCAGACGTTCGTGCGTGGAGCGCGGCACGGCCACCTTGGCCACCACATCCGTCACCGACTTGTCGATGGCGGCCCTCGCGGGCTTCTCGCCGGACTTGTCGGCCGCCTTGTCCGTGGCAGGCGCGGCGGTGCGCAGGCGGGACACGCTGCGGGCGATCCATTCGGGGGTACTGTTCATCATGGTGTCAGCCTCGATTGCTGGTTGCGGGCAACGTCGCGCAGCGCATCGCGCTGGCGCAACAGGTGGGTGCGCATGGCCTCCTCGGCAGCGTCGCAGTCGCGCGCCTTGAGCGCGGCGAACACGGCCAGGTGCTCGGCCAGGCTTTGCTGCAGGCGGCCCGGCGCATGCAGCGTCTGCAGCCGCGCCAGCCGCAGGATCTTGCGCAGGTCGCCGATCACCTGCGCCAGCCAGCGGTTGTCCGCCAGCGTGATGAAGGCCTCATGGATCGCGTAGTTGGCTTCGTAGTAGTCGGTAAGGAGTCCGTCCGAGGCGCACTGCTGCAGGCGCTCGTGCAGCACCTCCAGCGCCGCGACGTCGGCGGCGCCCGCCTTGCGGGTGGCCTCGTGCGCGGCCCGCCCCTCCAGCAAGGCGATCACCGGGAACAGGTCGTCCAGGTCGCGTTCGGAGATCTCTGCCACGAAGCACCCCCGGCGCGGCTCGTGGCGCAGCAGGCCCTCGGCCACCAGCACCTTGAGCGCCTCGCGCAGCGGCGTGCGCGAAATGGCCAGCCGCTCGCACAGCGCCGCCTCGTCCAGAAAACTCCCCGGCGGCAAGGCCCCGGCGAAGATCTGCTCGCGCAGCCGCGAGGCGGCTTCGTCGTGCAATGAGTTGGGAATCGGGCGCATGGTGCGGGTGAACTCCAGTGGCAGAGGCGGCACAGTCAGATCCTCTGACGCCTTTGGCCGCCAACACGCCGCCAAAAGCTCACAAATACCGGGCTTTCTCTGATTTCTATGTAATTTCTCATAATTATGAAAAATTACAAGACCTGAAACGTCCAATTCGTTGAATTTCGCAAAAAAATGCGGGCCGGTGGCACCCACACCACATCCGCGCGCACTCAGCGGGCCATCGGAGCACGCTGGAAGAGGTCACGGAGAAGCCAGGCGCTTCGCGCACGTCGGGATGAGGTTGGCGGGGCTGCCCGCCCCCAGTGGCAAGGCCCGCACGGCCGCCGGACTCACTGGAAAACCGGTGCCCCAGGCCCTGCAGGACGCGCCGCGCGCATGGCACGGGTTCGGGTTCGGCGCCAGCCAGGGCCCCGCCGCGAAGGAGCGCCCTGAGGAAGGCAGCGGAAGAAGCCGCGTGCGCAAGCCCGCCACCCCGCAATACAGGCTGCGGGATGAGCAGTCGGCCACAACCCGCTGTTTGCTATATTTTCAATAGCTGCCAGCGCTTGATCATCAAGCGTCAGAAGTATTTTTTACTTGAAACCGGGCACGGGGGCCGGCTGCCGCTGTGCCCACAGCCACAGCGCGACGCCGGCGACGATCATGGGCACGCAGAGCCATTGGCCCATGCTCATGCCCAGCGACAGGACGCCCAGGAAGGCGTCGGGCTCCCGGAAATACTCGGCGATGAAGCGGAACGCGCCGTAGCCCACAAGGAACGCCGCCGCCACCTGGCCCTGGCGGCGCTCCTTGCGCGCATAGAGCCACAGCAGGATGAACAGCAGCAGCCCTTCCAACAGGAACTGATAGATCTGCGACGGGTGGCGTGGCTGCATGGAGCCGCTGTGCGCGAAGACCATGCCCCACGGCAGGTCGGGGCTGGAAAAGCGGCCCCACAGCTCGCCGTTGATGAAGTTGCCGACCCGCCCCGCCGCCAGCCCCGTGGGCACGCAGGGCGCCACGAAGTCGGCCACCTGCAGCCACGGACGCTTGCGCGAATGGGCAAACCACAGCATCGCCGCAATCACGCCCAGCAGCCCGCCGTGAAAGGCCATGCCCCCCTGCCACACCGCGAAGATCTCCAGCGGGTGGCTCAGGTAGTAGCCGGGCTTGTAGAACAGGCAGTAGCCCAGGCGCCCACCGACCACCACGCCTGCCACGCCGAGGAACAGGATGTCCTCCACATCCTTGCGCGTCCACGCGCCGGGCCCCGTGATGGACGCGAATGGCGGGTGCCGCAGCCGGGCGATGCCCAGCAGCATGAACAGCCCGAAGGCCGCCAGGTAGGTCAGGCCATACCAGTGGATGGCCAGCGGGCCCACTTGCAGGGCGACGGGATCGATGTGGGGGTAGATCAGCATTTGGGCGGTATTGTGCCCGCGCGCCGTGGCGGAGGGCAGCCGGCAGCCCCGCGGGGCGTGGGGGCAGCCGCGGCGCGGGCCGCGCGCCCCATTTGCGCCCCAATGAGAACGCTTCTGATCCCGGTACGCATGCAGAGCGGCAAGCCGGGGGCATTGCCCACAAAGGCCACGGTCCGCGCGATACTCCCCACCAGAAATTCAAGGATAAGAACATGCAGGGAAACCCACAAGTCGTCGAGTATTTCAAGGATCTGCTGCGCGGCGAGCTGGCCGCGCGCGACCAGTATTTCGCGCACTCGCGGATCTACGAGGACCAGGGCTTCGTCAAGCTCTATACCCGTCTCGACCACGAGATGCAGGAAGAAACCCAGCATGCCGACGCGCTGCTGCGCCGCATCCTCTTCCTGGGCGGCCGCCCCGACATGCGCCCCAAGGAATTCACCCCCGGCGAGACCGTGCCCGAGATGCTGCGCAAGGACCTGGCCACCGAGTACGAAGTGCGCGCCGCCCTGCAAAACGGCATGGCCCTGTGCGAAAGCGTGGGCGACTACGTGAGCCGCGACCTGCTGCTGGCCCAGCTGCGCGACACCGAGGAAGACCACGCCTACTGGCTCGAAAAGCAGATCGGACTGATCGACAGGATCGGCCTGCAGAACTACCTGCAGTCACAGGCATCGGCGTAGGAACCTGTTCAAGGCCTTTTCGGCCTAGAACAACTCAAAGGACTGCCATCCCGGCAAGGCCGTGCCCGGCCGCAGCATGCGGCGCGCCTCATGAACGAACTGACTGCGCGCCGATGTCGACCCGTTCGGCAAGGAAATCCAGGAAGGCGCGCACGCGCAGCGGCAGGTAGCCTCCCTGGCCGACGAACACGGCATGCACTTCCTCCAGGTCGCCCGGATTGGATTCCTCCAGCACGGGCCGCAACCGGCCTGCCGCCAGGTCGTCGCGGACCTGGAAGGCGGCCAGGCGCGCCAGCCCCAGGCCGGCCAGCGCCAGGTGGCGCAGGGCTTCACCGTCGCTGGCCTGGGCATTGCCCGCCACCGGAACCACCACGTCCACACCGTTGTGCCGCAGCGGCCAGCCGGCCTGGGCGCGCACGTAGCTGGTGCCCAGCCGGTTGTGCAGCAGCAGATCATCCGGCGCCGCCGGCATGCCCTTGCGCTCCAGGTAGCCGGGCGCGCCAACGATGACCATGCGCGTCTGACCGAGCTTGCGCGCCATCAGGTTCGAGCTCTTGAGCGGACCCGCGCGCACGGCCACGTCGGTGCGCTGCTCCAGGATGTCGATGACTTCATCGGTCAGCACGATGTCCAGGGTGACATCGGGACAGCGCTCAAGGAACTGCGGAGCAAGCGGCAGCAGGAAATGGTGCCCGAACGGCACGTTCGCGTTCACCCGCAGCCGCCCGCGCGGCGCGGCGTGCGCATTGGCGCAGCGCTCGGCCTCGTCCAGATCGGCCAGGATGCGCACGCCACGCTCGTACAAGGCACAGCCCTCGGGGGTGAGCTGGAGCTGCCGCGTGGAGCGGTTCACCAGCCGCGTGCCCAGGCGTTGCTCCATGCGCGCCACCAGCTTGCTCACGGCAGAGGGCGTCATGCCGCAGGCACGGGCTGCCGCGGAAAACCCGCCCAGCTCGATGACACGGACAAATACCTCCAGTTCGCCGGAGCGATTGACATCCAGACGGGCCATCGCGGCTTCCTCGGTGAATTCAAATCACAAATGTTCTTCCGGGGAGAAGTCTAGTTTATTCATGTCTTTGAATTCATCATTGAATCTTACAAAGCCAATGAATTCAACAATATGAAAACCCTCCCTGCACTCTCGGCGTCGGCGCTGCTGGCCATTGCACTTTCGGCTGGCGCGGCCGCGCCCCACGCTCCAGCGCCTGTCCGTGCGTCCACCTGGGTGGCAACCTGGGGCGCCAGCCCCCAGCCTGCCTGGGGACCGGACTTCCTGTTCCCCACCCACCTTCCGCCGGTGCTGCATGGCCAGACGGTGCGGCAGGTGGCGCGCGTCAGCCTGGGCGGGCCCCGCGTGCGCATTGTGCTGTCCAATGCCTACGGCCGGCAGCCGGTGGCGCTGGGCAAGGCGACGGTCGCGCGGCCAGCTCCCGGCGGGGCCGTGCTGGCAGACAGCCTGCACACCGTCACTTTTGGCGGCCAGGAGGCGGCGACGATCCTGCCCGGCGCGTCGCTGGTCAGCGACCCCGTGGGGCTGGCCGTGCCCGCGCTGGCGCAGCTTGCGGTGAGCCTGTACCTCCCCGATGAAACGCCGGTGAGCACCTTCCATTGGGACGGACGGCAGACCACCTGGATCGCCCCCGGCGACCAGGCCACCGCCCCGGAGCTGGTCGCCGGAGGCGCAGCGGTGCAGAGCACCACGGCGCGCCCGCTGCTAGCGGGCATTCAGGTGGAAGCCGCACCGGCCGCGCGCGCGGTCGTCGTGATCGGGGACTCCATCACCGACGGGGCCACCGCCAGCCTGGACAAGGACCGCCGCTGGCCGGATTTCCTGGCCACCCGCCTGGCGCCGCACGGGGTGGCGGTCGTCAATGCCGGCATTTCCGGCGCCCGCCTGCTGTCCGACGGCATGGGCGCCAATGCGCTGGCGCGGCTGGAGCGCGACGTGTTGGCCCAGCCTGGCGTGCAAAGCGTCATCGTGATGCTGGGCATCAACGATATCTCCTGGCCGGGCACCGCGTTCGCCCCGGCAAGTCCCCGGCCGACGCTGCAGGCGCTGGTGGCTGGCTACCGCCAGCTGATCGCGCAGGCACGCGGCCACGGGCTGAGGGTGATCGGCGCGACGCTCACGCCGTTCGAGGGTGCCTTGCCTGGCACGCCGCTCAGCAACTACCACCATCCCGACAAGGACACACTGCGCCGGCAGGTGAACGACTGGATCCGCCAAAGCGGCGCATTCGATGCGGTGATCGACTTCGATGCGGCGCTGCGCGACCCGGCCCACCCTGCCCACATCGCGGCGCGCTTCGATTCAGGCGACCGGCTGCATCCGGGCGATGAAGGCAACCGCGCGATGGCCGAGGCCGTCGATCTGAGCGCCGTCCTGCCCGGCATCGGCGCACCGCCGTCCCCGCGCTGAATCGCCTGGCGACTGCCCCGGCCCCGGTGCGAACGCCGGCGACCCGCCGGAAGCACCCTGTCCCCCAGGCCGCCCTCCAGCCAGTGGCCAGATCTGTGGGGATCTTGTCGTTGCAGCCAACCCACGGAGCCTTCACACTGGCGCCATGCACCCTCCATCCCGCGCTGTCGCCTGCCTCCTCTACCCCGGCGTCATGAGCCTGGACGTGGTCGGCCCCATGCAGGTGTTTGGCTCTGCGAACGCAGAGCGCACGGGCCATGGCCTGCCGCCGGCCTACACGCTGCACCTGCTGGCCGAAGCGCCAGGGCCCGTGCCCACATCGGCCGGGTTCGCGCTGGTGGCCGATGGCGCCTGGGGAACCCTGGATGCGGCTGGCTTCGACACCGTGCTGGTGGCGGGCGGCGATGGGGTGATTGCGCAGCTGTCCAATGCCGGCCTGTGCGAGTGGCTGCGCCACGCCGAGCCGCGGGTGCGGCGGCTGGGGTCGGTGTGCTCCGGCGCGCTGCTGCTGGCACAGGCGGGGCTGCTGGACGGACGGCGCGCCACCACCCACTGGTCGCGCCTGGACCGCCTGCGCCAGAGCCACCCGAAGGTGCTGGTGGAGCACGACTGCCTGCACACGTACGACGCCGCCAGCCCACACGACAGCCATGTCTTCACTTCGGCGGGCGTCACCGCCGGCATTGACCTGGCCCTGGCGCTGGTGGAGGCGGACCTGGGCCGTCCCCTGGCCCTGGCCGTGGCGCGGCGGCTCGTGATGTTCATGCGCCGCCCGGGCGGGCAGGCCCAGTTCAGCCCCCTGTTGGCGCCCGAGACCCTGCACGCCCCACGGCTGGCCGCGCTGCTCGAATGGATTCCCACGCAGCTGGGCGGCGACCTGTCGCTTGATGCCCTGGCCGAACGTGCCTGCATGCCCACCCGCACGCTCTCGCGCGTGTTCCAGCGCGAGCTGGGCATGACGCCCGCCCGCTACGTGGAACGCGTGCGCGTGGAAGCTGCGTCCACGCTGCTGGCGCAGGCCCAGGCATCGATCTCCACCGTGGCCCGGCTGTGCGGGTTCGAGCACCCGGAGAACCTGCGCCGCAGCTTTCACAAGCACCGCGCCGTGAGCCCGCAGGCCTATGCGCAGCGCTTTGGCGCGGGTGTGCCGCTGGACTGACCGCCCCGCGGCCCGGCCCCTTTCCTTCCTACGCGCCCACCGGGGCGCACCACCGAAAGCCATCCATGCTGCTCTTGCGCAATGCGTCCGTTCGCCTGCTGTTCGCGGGCCAGGCCCTGTACTGGGGCTGCTCCATCATCGGCATCACGCTCACCTCCATCGTGGGGGCAAGGCTGGCGCCCTGGCCCACCCTCGCCACGCTGCCGCTGGCACTGCTGGTGCTGGGCAACCTGCTGTCGGTGCAGCCGCTGTCGCTGTTCATGCAGCGCCGGGGGCGGCGCGCGGGGCTGCAGGCCGGTGCGCTCCTTGGCGTGGCGGGCGGGCTGGTGAGCATGGCGGGCGTGCAATGGGGCAGCTTTGCCGTGTTCTGCGCGGGCACGCTGGCCATCGGCGCGTACCAGGCATCGTCGGGCTACTACACCTATGCGGCGCTGGAGGCGGTGGACCCGCAGCAAAAAGGGCGCGCGGCGGCCTGCGTGGTGGCAGGCGGCCTGTGCGCCGCCGTGTTCGCGCCACCGCTGGCGCTGTGGTCGCGCAACCTGCTGGCCACGCCGCTGGCGGGCGCCTACCTGGCCATTGCGGTGTTGTCCGCACTCGGGTGGGCGGTGATGGCACGGCTGCGCGAGGGGGCCGCGCCCCAGCCTGCGGCGGGCGGCATCGCGGCCATGCGCACCCTGCTCGCCCGGCCCGGGCTGCGCGCCGCCGTGGTGATGGCGGCCATCGGCCACGGCCTGATGATCCTGGTGATGAACGCCACGCCGCTGGCCATGGAGGTGTGCGGCTTCTCGGCGGCATCGGCCGCGCAGGTGATCCAGTGGCATGTGATCGGCATGTTCTTCCCGGCGCTGTTCGCGGGCCAGCTCGTGGACCGCTTCGGCAGCCGCCCGGTGGCGGCCGTGGGGGCGGCCTGTCTGGCGGCCAGCGCGGCGGTGGCGCTCTCGGGCATGGCGTTCACCGAATTCCTGGCCAGCTCCTTCCTGCTGGGCACGGGCTGGAACCTGATGGTGATCTCGGGCACAGCGCTGCTCGCCGAAAGCCATGCACCCGAGGAGCGCGGCCAGGCGCAGGCGCTGATGCAACTGGCCAACGGCACCGTGGCGGCGGCCATGTCCTTTGCCTCGGGCGCGCTGCTCACCGGCGTGGGCTGGACGGCGATCAACGCGGTGATGCTGCCACTGCTGGCCATCGCGGTGGGGCTGCTGTTCGCGCGCGGGCGCGCCGCGCCGGCCGCGGCGGGCTGACTCACCCCGCCGCCGAGCGCTCGCGCACAAAATCAGTGAAGCGCGCCAGCGCGGGGTTGTTGAGCGCGGCGGGCCAGACCAGGCTGGTTTCGCACACGGGCAGTGGCGGCGCGGCGGCCGCCTTGGCGGCCCTGGCCGGCGCGGCCCCGAACGCATCCGCAGCGCGGTAGACCACGCCCTCGCGGCGGAACTGGGTCACGCTCTCGGGCACCCACGCCACGCCCAGGCCGCCCCATACCAGGTTGACGATGGTCTGCATCTGGATGGCCTCCTGCGCCACCACGGGCACGCGGCCCGCTGCGTGGTACAGCGCAAAGATCGCGTCGTGCAGCGAAGGCACGATGCGGCGCGGAAAGATCACCAAAGGTTCGGCCAGCACCCGCGCCAGGTCCAGGCGCGGCGCACCGGCCAGCGCGTGGCGCTCGGGCAAGGCGAGCACCAGCGGCTCCTGCGCCACCACCAGCCGCGCCAGCCCGGGCGGCGCGAAGCCCGGCGAATGCAGCATGAGCCCGGCGTCCAGTTCACCGCGCGCAAACAGTTCGCGCTGCACATCGCCCGTGGCCTCTACCAGTTCCAGCGCCACCTGGGGGCACAACACGCGAAAGTCCCGCACCCATTCAGGCAGGCGCTCGAACCCGATGGTGGAGACGAATCCCAGGCGCACGCGCCCCACCTCACCGGCCGCCGCCGCGCGGGCGCGGGCCGGCAAGGCCTGCGCACGCTCCAGAAAGTCGCGCACGTCGGGCAGCAGCGCCTCGCCCGCCGGGGTCAGCGCCACGCGCCGGCGCGTGCGGTCGAACAGCACCACGCCCAGCGAGCGCTCCATCTGCGCGATCGCCTGGGTCAGGGGCGGCTGCGTCATGTGCAGGCGCAGCGCGGCGCGGCCGAAGTGCAGCTCCTCGGCCACGGCCACGAACTGGCGCCAGGCGCGCACGTCGATGAATGCTTCTTTCATAGCGGTGGTGATCCGGTGATATGTTTTATATATTACTGAAGCAGGCGAAAGGGATTGGAAACGCCACTCCAAACCTCGCATACTTGCACCCCGACAGCCGAAGACCCGTGCGCCCCTCTGCGGCGTCTTCCCACTACAACGACTCCCCACCAGGAAAACCGCCATGGCAGACAGCAAGACCATCCCGATCCAGCCCATCAACCGCCGCAGCGCCAACATCACGCAAGGCAAGTCGCGCGCGCCCAACCGCTCCATGTACTACGCCATGGGCTACGAGGAAGGCGACTTCGTCAAGCCCATGGTCGGCGTGGCCAACGGCCACAGCACCATCACGCCCTGCAACAGCGGCCTGCAGAAGCTGGCCGACGCGGCCATCGCCGGCATCGAGGAAGCGGGCGGCAACGCCCAGGTGTTCGGCACGCCCACCATCAGCGACGGCATGGCGATGGGCACCGAAGGCATGAAGTACAGCCTGGTGAGCCGCGAGGTCATCAGCGACTGCATCGAGACCTGCGTGGGCGGCCAGTGGATGGACGGCGTGCTGGTGGTGGGCGGCTGCGACAAGAACATGCCCGGCGGCCTGATGGGCATGCTGCGCGCCAACGTGCCCGCCATCTACGTCTACGGCGGCACCATCCTGCCCGGCCACTACCAGGGCAAGGACCTGAACATCGTGAGCGTGTTCGAGGCCGTGGGCGAGAACGCCGCGGGCAAGATGAGCGACTTCGACCTGAAGGAAATCGAGAAGCGCGCCATCCCCGGCACCGGCTCGTGCGGCGGGATGTACACCGCCAACACCATGTCCAGCGCCTTCGAGGCCCTGGGCATCAGCCTGCCGTACTCGTCCACCATGGCCAACCCGCACGACGAGAAGATGAACTCGGCCAAGGAATCGGCCAAGGTGCTGATCGAGGCCATCAAGATGGACCTGAAGCCCCGCGACATCGTGACCAAGAAGGCCATCGAGAACGCCGTGGCCGTGATCATGGCCACCGGCGGCTCCACCAACGCGGTGCTGCACTTCCTGGCCATCGCACACGCCGCCGGCGTGGAATGGACCATCGACGACTTCGAGCGCGTGCGCCAGAAGACCCCCGTGCTGTGCGACCTCAAGCCCAGCGGCAAGTACCTGGCCGTGGACCTGCACCGCGCGGGCGGCATCCCGCAAGTGATGAAGGTGCTGCTCAACGCCGGCCTGCTGCATGGCGACTGCATCACCATCAGCGGCAAGACGATTGCCGAAGTGCTCCAGGACGTGCCCGACGTGCCCCGCGCCGACCAGGACGTGATC
The DNA here is from genome assembly GCF_058809075.1 of Acidovorax sp. GW821-FHT11A03. NCBI lineage: Bacteria > Pseudomonadati > Pseudomonadota > Betaproteobacteria > Burkholderiales > Comamonadaceae > Acidovorax > Acidovorax sp. GW821-FHT11A03. Next base: position 380,745 of record NZ_JBXASG010000003.1, on the reverse strand, counting down.
CGCGGCATCGACAACCCGATGTACGCGCAGGGCCACCTGGCCATCCTCAAGGGCAACCTGAGCCCCGAGGGTGCCGTGGCCAAGATCACGGGCCTGAAGAACCCCGTCATCACCGGCCCCGCCCGCGTGTTCGACGACGAACAATCGGCCCTCGAAGCCATCCTGGCCGGCAAGATCGTGGCCGGCGACGTGATGGTGCTGCGCTACCTCGGCCCCAAGGGCGGCCCCGGCATGCCCGAGATGCTGGCCCCCACCGGTGCGCTCATTGGCGCCGGCCTGGGCGAAAGCGTGGGACTGATCACCGACGGCCGCTTCTCCGGCGGCACCTGGGGCATGGTGGTGGGCCACGTGGCGCCCGAGGCGGCGGCCGGCGGCACCATCGCCTTCGTCAACGAAGGCGACAGCATCACCATCGACGCGCGCCAGCTGCTGCTGGAGCTGAACGTGCCCGAGGAAGAAATCGTCAAGCGCCGCGCCGCCTGGACGGCCCCTGCCCCCCGCTACACCCGCGGCGTGCAGGCCAAGTTCGCCTTCAATGCATCGAGCGCGAGCAAGGGTGCGGTGCTGGACGCCTATTGATGAACGGATGAGCGGCCATTGATGGCCCTTTCTGGCGGCAGGCCGCAGCGCCCCCGGGGCCGCGCCGGACAAACAAGCGCCCATGCTGCCCCGCATGGGCGTTTTGCCTTGGCGGGCATCACCACAGGGAGGCCCAGGGCACGCGCCCCGGGTGTTTCCCGAAAGACGCTGGCCAGCCCATCACCGTGCGTGCCGGCCCGTTCGCAGGGCCTCAATGCTTGCGAAACCGGGAGATCCAGCGAAGCCATCCTCCCGCCAGGCTTCTGAGCGGGGCCGTCACACGCCACGACCAGCTGGCGCGCATGAGGGCCGCTTCATTGCGTACCGCGCCCATCAGCAACGCCTCTCGCGCAGAGACACCGCGCGCCAATCGAAGCATCGCGGTCCGCAGCCCCTCGCCCGCGGCCTGTGCGGGCGCCAGCGTGTCCTGCTGGCGCAGGTCAGGCGGCAAGATGGCCTCAAGATCAAAAAAGGCCAGGGGCTGTTCCGCACAGGTGGTGACCAGCAAACCCCAGGGCTCATGCACATCCACCCCCTTGGGCCCGCCCTCCCTGGGGTTGTGCTGCCCCTTGCGGAAGGTGGCATCGTCGAGCACCCGCACCAGCGCATGGGGCTCGGACGCACCATCCTGCCAGCCCTGCGGCGCTCGGCGGAACAACGCGATGTGCGGAGTCCCCGCATCCGCGACCAGCAAAACGCTGCCCCCCGCCGCGAAGCACACGCCATGGGGATAGCTGAGCCCGTGCAGTTCGGCCGACGGCCTGGCGGCGGCCTCCAGCCGCGCATCGTTGCGATACAGGGCCACCACATGCCGGTCATGGTTGCTGATGGCGACCCAATCGCCCGCAGGATCCAGTGCCACGCCATCGGGCACTTCCAGGCCTTCGCGCATCAGGACCTGGGCGTCCACATGGGTCAAGCCGGAACGGGCATCCAGCAGGTGGTGGGTCACGTAGTGCGCGAAGCCATTGCACACCCAGAGTTCAAGCAGGCCGGAGCCCAGAGGCCGGGCGCACAGGCTGCCGGGCGACTTCAGCAGTTCGGTATCGCCCTTGCCAACCATCGCCAGCGGCTGCAGCCTGCAGGCGGACACGGGCCGCTGCGCGGCGGGAATATCAAAGAACGACACGTTGCCCTCGCGGCTGGCAACCGCCACGGTCCCGTCGCTGACCCAGCACACCCCGTGCGGGCGCTTCAGGCTGGAGGAAGCCACCTGCATGGCATCGGAAACATGGATGCATTTATGCCCATCCTCCAGGCGGCAATCCACGCCGAGAATCAGCAGCTTGTCCACCGCGATGCCGGCCAGCGCGATGCGGCGCCCATTGGGCGACCAGCTCACGTCCTCGGTACGCCCCAGCGCCGCGATGGTTTCCAGCACCTCGGCCGGGCCCGTGCATTTCAGTCTCACCGGAGCACTCCTTGCTGCAGGTTGTGGAAAGCCAGGGCGTCATCGACGCTGCCATCCATCACCACGCGCCCCTCGCTGAGTACGAGTGCGCGGTTGCAGAAGCTCCGCAGGATGACCTCGTTGTGGGATGCCAGCACCAGGATGGAGACCTGCTCGATCAGCCCGTTGATGCGCTCCTTGGCCTGGCTGAAGAACTTGGCGTCCCCGGCGCCAATCATCTCGTCCATCAACAGGATATCGGGCACCACACTCGTGGACACCGCGAACGCCAGGCGCAGCAGCATGCCCTGGGAGTAGGTCCTTACCGGCAGCTGCAGGTGCTCACCGAGCTGGGTGAACGCCTCCACCGAAGGGACAAGTTCCATCGCCTGCCTGCGCGTGAGGCCCATCACGATGCCGCGCATGATGATGTTGTCGTAGCCCGTGGCATCCACGTCCATGCCCAGCATGATGTCCGTGAGGGCGGCCACCCGGCCGCGGAAAGACAGATCGCCCTGCATGGGCTCATACACGCCGGACAGCACGCGCAGCAGCGTGGTCTTGCCGGCGCCGTTGGAGCCGATCAAGCCGACGCGGTCCCCCGTGCGCAACGCCAGGTTCACGTCGCGCAACGCATGCACGCTGACCCGGCCCAATCCGCTGGATTCGACGCGGGCCTTGTCGCGCTGGGGAAACCCCAGCACGGTATTGAGCAGGCCACGGGAACGCGTCGTGAAGACGGGGAAATCTATCGACACGCCTTTCAGCTGGATGTAGGCCGTCTCCGACCCCGAAAGCGCCCGCATCACAGCCAGTACACGATCCGGCGCCGGATCACCACGTACTGCCAGAAAAAAACCAGCGCCAGCAGCACGACCATGCCGCCGGCCGCCCCCCAGGTCCGCATGCTGGGCACGGTCCCCATCAAGGGACTGCGCACCAGGTCCAGGAACAGGGCCAGGGGATTCAGGTGCACCACCCACTGGGCCCGTTCGGTCAACTGGTCCGGCACCCACAGCACGGGCGTCACAAAGAAACTGACCTGCATGAGGCTGCCCGTGGCCACCGTGACATCACGGAAACGGGTGGCCAGGCCCCCCAGTATGGCGACCACGAAGCAGGCGGCGGCCAGCGTCAAGGCAGCCGCGCCGAGCAAGGCCCACCACTGCACGTCCCCCAGCCGCCCCGACCAGAGCAGCACCGCCAGCACGATGACCGCGCTGTGCAACATCAGAAGGGAGCACCGGAACACGGTGCGAAAAACAAACGCCATCTTGGGATAGGGCGTCTGCTTCAAGAAGGCGTCCGCGCCGATGTAGGTCAGGCAGCCCTCATTGATCAAGGCGCTGAAATACCCGAACAGCACATGCCCCGCGCAAAAATAAGGCAAGTACCAGTCCGGCGGGTACTTGAACAGCTGCGCACCGATCAGGCCAAAAGCGATGATGAACAAGGCCGTGTGCAACGCAATCCACACGGGGCCCAGGAAGGTGCGCCGGTACTGCTTGGCGACATCGTTCCATCCCATGAAGCACCAGAACCTCCATGCGAGCATGGCGCCCCGGATATCGCGCCACAGCAGCTGGACCTGGCGCTGTCGCGCCGAGACGGAGGGGCTGTGGGTCGCTGTGGTCATCGCAGAAATATTTCAAGCCATCGACTCGTAGACACGCAAGGTTTTTTCGGCGCACGCCTGCCAGCTGAACGCCTGCACCCGGTCACGCCCCCGTGCCACCAGCCGGGCCGCAAGCTCAGGCTGCTCCGCGATGCGGCGCATCGCATCCGCGATCTCATCGGTGCGAAGAGGGTCGATCAGCAAGGCCGCGTCACCCGCGACCTCGGGGATCGATGTCGTGTTGGACGCCACCACCGGCACGCCGGCAGCGAATGCCTCCAGCACCGGCAAGCCGAAACCTTCGTGCAGCGACGGAAACACCAGGGCGGTGGCCCGCTTGATCACGACCTGAAGCTCCGCATCCGGCAGATGCCGAAGCCACCGCACATGCTTCAATCCACCCCCCGTGAAGCGTGCAACGACGTCATCGCACCCCCAGCCCGGCTTGCCGACGATGAGCAAGGGGTACTCGCGCTGCAGATGCTCTGGAAGGCTCGCATGCGCCGACAGCAGGCGGTCGATATTCTTGCGCGGCTGCAGGGTGCCCACGCTCACGAAATAGTGGTCGGGCAGCGCATGCCGCGATCGCACGGCCTCATGCAGGGCCGCGTCCAGAGGTACGAACCACTGGGCCCCGACTCCCAGCGGAATCGCGGTGATCCGCTCCTCGGGCAGGCGGAAATGGATGGCGATCTGCTGGCGGGAGTACTCCGAAATCGTGATGACATGCTGCGCCCAGAAGGCCGTGCGCCGCCACAACTCATTTTTCAGGCTCTTGAAACGGTATCTGACCCACTCCGGGTTCGACAGCGGTATGGCATCGAAGATCGTCGCCACCACCGGGATTCCGCGCAGGCGCGGCACCAGGTGGTCGGTGGCATGCACCAGATCGGTCCCCGCCCCCAGCGCGCGGCGCGCGCCGCCAAAGTCCATGCCCGGCAGCGTCGCGGCCAATGCCTGCCGCGCAAAGGGTCCCAACGACATCGCGGGTGTCGGGCCCTGCCACACACTGGCCGGAGCATCGAATACATAGGGCTGCAGCCGCGCCGCCCGCGGCATGGCCGCCATCAACTCCCGCGTGTAGGTGCCAATGCCATCCACACCGCCCTGTTGCACAGAACGCGCCAGCACGCTGACCCCAAAGGCCACGTTCATGGCGCCACCCCGCAGTGGAGGGCCCGGGGCGCAATACGGTAGCAGCCGCCCATCACCGCGCCCCCGGATGGGTTCGCCGCAGGTCGGCTTCGACCATCATGCAACAGAGCTGCTCCAGCGTCGTGTGCGCTTCCCAGCCCAGCCGGGCCTTTGCCATGGAGGCATCCCCTACCAGCAGATCAACCTCTGCAGGCCGGAAAAAAACTGGATCCACGCACGCCACCACCCGGCCGGTGCGCGAATCCACCGCCACCTCCGACGCCCCGGTTCCCAAGAACTCCAGGGTCACCCCGACCACGGAGAACGCCATGCCGAGAAAATCCCGCACGGACTGCTGGCGCCCGGTGGCGAGCACGTAGGTACCGGGCTGATCGGCCTGCATCATCTGCCACATGCCCTGCACATACTCGGCCGCGAAGCCCCAGTCACGGCGGGCATCCAGATTGCCGATCTCAAGCCGCCCCAGGTGGCCGTGGGCCATGCGGGCCGCGGCATCCGAGACCTTGCGCGTCACGAATTCCAGGCCACGCAGCGGGCTCTCGTGATTGAAAAGAATGCCACTGACGGCATAGATGCCGTGCACTTCCCGGTAGTTGATCGTCATCCAGTGGGCAAACAGCTTGGAGATGCCATAGGGGCTGCGGGGGGAAAACGGAGTGCCCTCATGCTGGGGAGCGTCCTGCACGCCTCCGAACATCTCGGAGGAGCTGGCCTGGTAATAGCGTATGCGGGGATTCACCAGCCGGACGGCCTCCAGCAGATTGAGCGCACCCTGGCCGTTGACCAGCGCCGTGGTGGTCGGAACATCGAAACTGGCCCCCACGAAGCTCTGTGCCGCCAGGTTGTACAACTCATCGGGGCGAAATTTCTGCAGGAGTGCGATGGCAGAACCTGGGTCCGTCAGATCGAAATCGACCAGGGACAAATTGGGATGGCCCAGCACGCCCAGCTCCCGCAGGCGCCAGGTATTCACACTGTTCGTGCGGCGATGAGTCCCTATGACCTGGTAGTCTTTTCGCAGAAGAAACTCTGCCAGATAGGCCCCATCCTGCCCGGTTACGCCAGTGATGACTGCTGTTTTGCCATGTGCAACGATGATCGATTCTTTCTGTGGCGCAACCTGGGTACATCCGCGCTGGCGGTGCGAGGAACAAACGCAATGGACTGTCTAGCGTGGCTTGCGCGGGCGCATGCCCAGGGCTTCCTTGTTCTTGTTGATCCGGTCCTGCTTGCGCTGGTCCATCTTTTCCATGGCTTTACGTTTCGTATACCCTGTGGAATCCGCCCAGGCCCACCATAGGGCCGTGGCGGCAAAGGGTGCCAGCACCCACCACCAGGACCAGTTGGCCACGGGTCCGATCTCGAAATACTTCAGTGCCAGAAGCACCAGTGAAAGACCCAGCAGGTACATCGCGATCTCCAGAAAACGCCGGGTTGACGACAGACAAATGCCTGTCAACCCAACTCACTACAATTCCATTAAAAGAACTGTAACCCAACCCACAGGAAATCCCACCATGAAGCGTACCCTGATCACCCTTGCCATGACGCTGTCGGTTGCGGCACCCGCCATGGCCGATCTGGCCCTGGCGACCTCGAAGAACTGCATGGCCTGCCACGCCGTGGACAAGAAGCTGGTGGGTCCTTCGTACAAGGACGTGGCCGCCAAGTATGCGGGCCAGAAGGATGCCGTGGACAAGCTGGCCGCCAAGATCATCAAGGGTGGCGCGGGCGTATGGGGTCCGGTCCCGATGCCGGCCAACGCGCAGGTCAACGATGCAGAGGCCAAGAAGCTGGCGGCTTGGGTGCTGACGCAAAAGTGATGCGCCTTTGATGGACTTACGGCGGGGGGCTGCATCGCCCTTCCCCGCCCCTTGCGGCCGTGCCAGATCCCTGTCACGGCCGCAAACGTTTCCGGGCCCTGCCGCCCGCGCCTCGCGCAAGCGGGGATCAGACGAGTGGCGGCACCACGGGCGCGGGCTCCAGGCCCCGGGTGCGCAGCTGGTGTTCCAGCTGCCCCACGTAGGCCGCGGTGGAATTGTCGGATTCGGCGACCCGCGCCGCCAGGCGCGCCTCCAACTGGTCCAGCCGGGTCAGCAAGGCGGCGTGCGCCTGATGGTGCTGGGCATCCAGGAAGGTGCGCAATTCCGTGAACCGCGAGGCTTCTGCCTTGTCGGCCAGTTCACGCTGGACTTGCATCTCCTTGCCGTGGCGCCGCGTCTCCATGAGCACGGACCCCTGGAGGGACAGGACGTAGGCCAGGAAGAATATCCCCAGCAGGGCCGTCAGGGCCAGCATGATGAGGCCCAGCGGTGCCTCGAAGACCACGATCCCCAGGGAGACCAGGGCGGGAGCGGCCAGGGTGGGCCAGTTGAGCGCCGCGAGTATCGCGATGGCCAGCACCGTCAACAAAAGTACTATGGAACGCAGATGCATGGGAAACCTCCGGTATGCAGCGCCCAGGCATGCAGCCTGGGACACGATGCCGCCGTTGTAACCCATGCAGGGGCCATCCCGCGCCGCGGGGGAGCGGTTTCAGTCGGTGTCCTACAAGGGGCCGCGCACGCCTTCGGGCTGGACGGCACCCCGTTGCCGATGGCGAGGTTCCCGTGAACGGTGAACGCCAGCCACGCCCCCACGCAAGGCCCCCCACCACGCTGATTTGCAGGCGCAGCGCGCCCGCGCCCCGCGGCGGTGCACCGCCCTCTGGTCAGTTGGCCTTGGCCAGCTGGTCCAGGATTGCCGGATTCTGTGGCCACGTCACATCGCCTGTGGCGACATGAGTGGCCCCAAACCCGCAGGCGCTGCACGCTGGCGCCGCATGCACGGCACCTCCTGGATCAGTTGGTCTGGGCCAACTGATCCAGGATTGCGGGGTTTTCCAACGTGCTCGTGTCCTGCGTGATGGCTTCCCCCTTGGCGATGCTGCGCAGAAGGCGGCGCATGATCTTGCCGCTGCGGGTCTTGGGCAGGTTGTCGCCAAAGCGGATGTCCTTGGGCTTGGCGATGGGGCCAATCTCCTTGGCAACCCAGTTGCGCAGCTCGTTGGCGATCTGCTTGGCTTCCTCGCCGGTGGGGCGCGAGCGCTTGAGCACCACGAAGGCGCAGATCGCCTCGCCGGTCACATCGTCGGGGCGGCCCACCACGGCGGCCTCCGCCACCAGGTCGGTCTTGGAGACCAGTGCCGATTCGATCTCCATCGTGCCCATGCGGTGGCCCGACACGTTGAGCACGTCGTCGATGCGGCCCGTGATGCGGAAGTAGCCCCGGTCGGCGCTGCGCACGGCGCCATCGCCAGCCAGGTAGTAGCCCTTGAGCTCTTCGGGGAAGTAGCTCTTCTTGAAGCGCTCGGGATCGTTCCAGATGGTGCGGATCATGCTGGGCCACGGGCGCTTGATGACCAGGATGCCGCCGGCGCCGTTGGCCACATCGTTACCGGTCTCGTCCACGATGGCTGCGGTGATGCCGGGCAGCGGCAGCGTGCAGCTGCCGGGCACCAGCGGCGTGGCGCCGGGCAGCGGGGTGATCACGTGGCCGCCGGTCTCGGTCTGCCAGAAGGTGTCCACGATGGGGCAGCGCTCGCCGCCCACGTTCTTGTGGTACCACATCCAGGCCTCGGGGTTGATGGGCTCGCCCACGCTGCCCAGGATGCGCAGGCTCGACAGGTCCGACCGCGCGGGGTGCACGGCGGCGTCGGCCTCGGCCGCCTTGATGAGCGAGCGGATGGCGGTGGGCGCGGTGTAGAAGATCGTGCACCGGTGCTTTTCGATCATCTGCCAGAAGCGCCCGGCGTTGGGGAAGGTGGGAATGCCCTCGAAGATGATCTGCGTGGCGCCAGCCGCCAGCGGTCCATAGGCCACGTAGGTGTGGCCGGTGATCCAGCCGATGTCGGCCGTGCACCAGAACACGTCGTCCGGGCGCAGGTCGAAGGTCCAGTCCATGGTGAGCTTGGCCCACAGCAGGTAACCGCCGGTGCTGTGCTGCACGCCCTTGGGCTTGCCGGTGGAACCGCTGGTGTACAGGATGAACAGCGGGTGCTCGGCCCCCACGGCCACCGGCGGGCAGTCGGTGCTCTGGCCCGCAAGCGCCTCGGCGAAGGTCTTGTCGCGCCCCGCCACCATGTTGCAGGCCGTGGATGTGCGTTCATAGACAAACACGTTGCGCAGCGTGTCGCAGCCGCCCGTCGCCAGGGCCTCGTCGATGATGGCCTTGAGCGGCAGCTCCTTGCCGCCGCGCATCTGGTAGTTGGCCGTGATGACGGCCACGGCCCCCGCGTCGATGATGCGCTCATGCACCGCCTTGGCGCTGAAGCCGCCAAACACCACGCTGTGCGTGGCGCCGATGCGCGCGCAGGCCTGCATGGCGATCACGCCCTCGATGGTCATGGGCATGTAGATCAGCACGCGGTCGCCCTTGTTCACGCCGTGGGCCTTGAGCGCGTTGGCGAACTGGCTCACGCGGGCCAGCAGCTCCTTGTAGGTGATCCTGGTGACGGTGCCGTCGTCGGCCTCGAAGACGATGGCGGTCTTGTTCTCGGTGGGCGTGCCGATATGGCGGTCCAGGCAGTTGGCCGAGGCGTTGAGTTCCCCATCGGCGAACCACTGGAAGAAGGGTGCGTTGGATTCATCCAGCGTGCGCGTGAAAGGCTTGGTCCACTGCACGTTCTCGCGGGCCAGGCGGGCCCAGAAGCCTTCGAAGTCCTTGTCGGCTTCGGCACACAGCGCATCGTAGCCCGCCATGCCCGAAATGCGGGCAGCCTTGACGACCGCATCGGCGGGCGGGAACACGCGGTTCTCAACCAATACGGACTCGATCGCGGATGTGGGCGCACTCATGGTGTTGTCTCCTGGGTCTGATGGAATTGGAATTGGGCGGTACTGTCGGACGCGGCACTTACAAGCCACTGACTGGCACGAAGCTTACAGAATCGCCAGTGCCGGGCAGGGAAGAAGGCACCTGTGCGCGAGGGGCTGTCACGCGGCACCCCTAAAATCGCGCGACCCAAGTCCCACCCTACATTCCATGTCCCTCCCCCCAAATCCCGCCACCCCGTCGCCCATGCGCCCCTTGCCGTCGCTGATCTTTGCCAGCCGCTGGCTGCAGCTGCCCCTGTACCTGGGCCTGATCCTGGCGCAGGCGGTGTACGTGTTCCACTTCTGGGTGGAGCTGGTGCACCTGATCGAGGCAGCCTTCGGCAACACCGCCGCGCTCAAGCAGCTGGTCTCCAGCATCGGCTACAAGAGCGATTTCGAGGTCACCGCGCTCAACGAGACCATCATCATGCTGGTGGTGCTGGCGCTGATCGATGTGGTGATGATCTCCAACCTGCTGATCATGGTGATCGTGGGCGGGTACGAGACCTTCGTCTCGCGCCTGCACCTGGAAGACCACCCCGACCAGCCCGAATGGCTGAGCCACGTGAACGCCTCGGTGCTCAAGGTCAAGCTGGCCACCGCCATCATCGGCATCAGTTCGATCCACCTGCTCAAGACCTTCATCAACGCCGCCAACTACGACCTCAAGGTGCTGATGTGGCAGACCATCATCCACGTGGTGTTCCTGCTGAGCGCGCTGGCCATCGCGCTGACGGACCGCCTGATGGCGCACACCGCGCCGCCCGCACGGCACTGAGCCCCCACCCCGCGAGGAGGCCGCCTGGCGCGGCCTCTTGCCCACCCCAGGCGCACCCTCCATGCAATGCCCCCGCTGCAACTGGCAGAACCATGCTTCCTACACGCAGTGTTTCAGTTGCCAGGCGCCGCTGGTGGCGGACATGCCCGCCCCGAGGGCCCCGGCAGGCCGGGGGCAGCCCGCCCAGACACCCGCGCCGGCGCGGCTGGTGGAGGTGTTTCCGGGCACCATGGCGCGCCTGGGTGCCACGCTGATCGACGGCGCATGCATGGCGGCCTTTCCGGTCGCGCTGGCGCTGGCCTGGGTGTTCGCGCGCCCGGCCTTCGACAGCGCCCCGGGCGCCACGTACCCGGCCGCGCTGGCGCTGGGCATCCTCGGCCTGTTCCTCCCCGCGCTGATGGATGCGCTGGGCCAGGGCTCGGCGGGCAAGCGGCTGCTCGGCATGCGGGTGGCGACCCGCACGGGTGAACGCCCCGGCATCGCGCGGTCCGTGCTGCGGCACTTTCTGAAGTATTCGCTCACCCTGGCGCTCACGCTGGCCGTGCCGTTCCTGCTGCACCGCCTGCTGACCGCCCTGTTTGGCGAGCGGGGCCTGCACAGTTCGATCACGGGCACGTTCGTGGTCTCCCGCCACGCCAGCGATACCGCCATCCAGCAGGCAGTGGCCCTGGTCCGCGGGCCCGGCTGGTTCCTCAAGGCGCTGGTGATGCTGGGCGGGGTGGCCGCCTTGAGCTTTGCGGCCATGGTGGCCGTGGCGCTGTGGCACCAGGGAGAGGAGCCCGCCAATCCGCGCCGCGAAGCCGTGCGCCAGCTGGACGGCGCCGCGCGCACGGTGCTGGGGCTGGTGGAGAACCACTACCGGAGCACCGGCGCCTTTCCCGCCAGCGCCGCCGCCATCGGCCTGGGCCGGCCCGGGCAGCTTCCCACCGGCTTCCAGGCCATGGCCATCGATCCGGCCAATGGCGTGGTGCGGCTGACCATTGCCGACAGCTCAGGCGACCGGGCGCTGGCTGGCAAGCACCTGGTCTACACCCCCGTGCTGCGCACCCGCAAGCAGCAGACGGACATCCACAAATGGCAGTGCGGCAGCGACGACATCGTGCGTGGCGACCGGTCCTTCAGCTGCCGGCACGAGGCCACCGGGGCGGCGAAGTAAGCCCACGAAGCCCGCCCGGCGCCGCGCAGTGCGCTTGCATCCGGCGCCCACGGTTTCCGGCAAAAAACCGCTTTTGCGCTTTAGGGACAAGCGCTGATAGCTATTGAATATATAGCGTTCCGACGAAGCAGCGGCTCCCTAATTTCTCCCCAATCGGACGGCACAGTGCAGGCCATACCCACTTGCAGGAGCCATCCATGGACCGCCTCCCCTTCCCCGAGCCCCTGGCCGCCGCACAGGCCCCTTCCAACCGCCGCCTTGCGCTGAATGCCCTGGGTTCGCTGGGCGTGGCCACGCTCCTTGGCTGCGGGGGCGGGGGCAGCGACACCGAAGCCAGCGACACGACCGAGGCCACCGGCACGGGGACGGGGACCGGAACGGGAACAGGTACGGGCACCGGGACAGGCACCGCCGCCACCTGCTCGGTTGTTCCGGAAGAAACCGCCGGCCCCTACCCTGCCGATGGCTCCAATGCCAGCAACAACACCTACAACGTGCTGGCGCTCAGCGGCATCGTGCGCTCGGACATCCGCAGCTCCATCGGCTCCTCCACGCAGGTCAGCGGCGTGCCGTTCACCATCACCATCACGCTGACCAACACCAACGCAAGCTGCGCCGCGCTGTCCGGCTACGCCATCTACCTGTGGCACTGCACGCAGGACGGCAACTACTCCGTGTACAGCTCCAGCAACATCGCCGACAACTACCTGCGTGGCGTGCAGGCCACCGATGCGAGCGGCACGGTCACCTTCACCACCATCGTGCCCGGCTGCTACGCGGGCCGCATGCCCCACATGCACCTGGAGGTGTACCGCAGCCTGGCCGCCGCCAGCAGCGCGAGCAACAAGATCAAGACCACGCAGCTGGCCTTCCCCACCGCGCTGCTCAGCACCATCTACAGCGCCAATTCGGGCTACAGCGCCAGCGTGCGCAACCTGGCCTCCATGTCGTTCGCCACGGACAACGTCTTCAGCGACGGCACCACGCTGGAGATGACCACCATGCAGGCCAACAGCGGCGGCGGGTACTCGGCCAGCATCACGATCTCGATCGCAGCTTGACTGAAAGCCCCCCTGAGTCGCCTTCGGCGCCTTCCCCCGGAGGGGGACGCACCCGGTGGTCCGGCGAAGCCGGTTCCTCGGGTGCACTGGCCTGGGCGGCGCCGGTTTCTGACAACGTGCCCCACCCGTCAACCGCTTTCCTTAATCCATTGCGCCCTCAGACGCGCCGCGCCGGTAGCACGTGCTGGCGCTGACTCGCTGAAATCCTTTCTCCACAACACTGAAAGAAAAAACACCATGCCTGTGCACTCTCTTCGTCCACGCTGGCTGGCCTGCGTGGCCCTCACGACCATGCTGGCTGCAATATCCGCCACCCCCGTGCTGGCGCAACCCCAGGGCCGGCAGGACCCGCCCGCGCCGCCGCCCGAGGCCTATGCCGCCTGCAAGGGCAAGACCGAAGGCGCCAGCGTGACGTTGACCATGCCCGACGGCAAATCGCTCGCGGGCACATGCCGCACAATGGGCGGCACCCTGGTGGCCATGCCCGCGGGCGGGCCTGGCGGCCCCGGCGGTGCGGGCGGCCCGCCACCCGCCCGCTGACGACACCTGCAGCCCCACCGATGCCCCACCTGACCCTGCACCGCAAAGCCTTCATCGCCCTGGCGGCCCTGCTGCTGGCCTTGCTGCTGATCTTTGCGGGCTTCTCCCGCCTGGGATTGCAGCGGGGCCTGGGGCCCTACGTGGCCGAGATCGAACTGGCCCGCATGGGCTGGCTCGCGGAGCGCCTGCAGGCCCACCACACACAGACGGGCGGCTGGGACACGTTGCGCGGCCAGCCCCGCCTCTGGGGCCAGCTCAGCCACCCGGGCGCAAGCCCGCGCCGGGGTGGCAACCAGGGCATGGAAGACGCCCCGCCCAGCGACCGCAGCGGACAGCCGCCCGGCATGCCCCCCGGGATGGCGAACGGCAACCCGGCGTCGGAGCGCGGCATGCAGCAGCAGCCGCCGCCCCCCGATGGCGGCCCGCCCCCGGGCGAGCGTGGCACCAGCGGCCCCCCGCCCCCATCCGCGCAACGCCACCCCGACGACCTGTTTCCCCGCCTGGGCCTGGTGGACGCGCAGCAGAAGCTGGTGGCAGGCACGGCACCCCAGCCCGGCAGCGCGCGCGTGGCCCTGACCGGCGCCGACGGCCAGGCCATCGGCCATCTGGTGCTGGCGCCCCCGCAGGGCGTGCGCAGCGAGGCCGACCAGGCCTTTCTGGCGCAACACCTGGGCTTCGTGGCGTGGACGGGCCTGGCCGGCCTGGCGCTGGCGCTGCTGCTGTCGGGCTGGCTGGCACGGCGCTGGCTGGCCCCGGTCGAGGCCCTGGCCACCGGCGCGCGCGAGATTGCACAGGGCCACCTGCACACCCGTGTGCCCGTGCACGGCAACGATGAACTGGCCCGACTGGCCCGCACCTTCAACACCATGGCCGAACAACTGAGCAGCATCGAGTCTTCGCGCCGCCAGTGGCTGGGCGACGTGGCCCACGAGCTGCGCACGCCCCTGGCCGCCATGCGCGCCGAGATCGAAGCCGTGCAGGACGGCGTGCGCCCCTTTGACGACAAGACCGCGCTGCGCCTGCACCGGCAGGTGATGCGCCTCATCCAGCTGGTGGGCGACCTGCGCGCCAGCCTGGATGCCGCTGGCACCAGTGCACCGTCGGCCCAGGTGCCCGTGCACCCGCTCGCGCTGCTGGCCGAGGCGCTGGCCTCCATGCGCCCGCGCCTGGCCCAGGCCGGCATCGAGGTGGACACCACGGGCCTGGAGGCCCTGGCCGCGCAAGCCCCCGCGCCACTGGTGCGGGGCGACGCGCAGCAGCTGCACCAGGTCTTCATGAACCTGCTGGAAAACAGCCTGCGCTACACCGATGCGGGCGGGCAGTTGCGCGTCACGGCCGGGGAAACACGGGCCACCGATGGCGCGCCGCTGCTGCGCGTGCAGCTGGACGACAGCGCGCCCGGCGTGCCCGCGCACGAGCTGCCGCGCATCTTCGAGCGCCTGTACCGTGCCGAAACCTCGCGCAACCGCGACCACGGCGGCTCCGGCCTGGGCCTGGCCATCTGCCGCGCCATCGTGCTGGCCCATGGCGGCACCCTCGCGGCCGAGGCCTCCCCGCTGGGAGGCCTGCGCGTCACCCTGCAACTGCCCCTGCTGGACAACCCTTCATGAGCCACCGCATCCTCGTCGTCGAAGACGAACCCGACATCGCCGCCATCGTGGTGGACTACCTGCGCCACGCGGGCTACACCGTGGAGCACCAGGCCGAGGGCCGTGCCGCGCTCGCCAGCCTGCTGGCCGCGCCACCCGACCTCACGCTGCTGGACATCATGCTGCCCGGCATGGACGGCCTCTCCATCCTGCGCCAGGCGCGGCGCCACACGCAGCACCCCATCATCATGCTGACCGCCCGCGTGGAAGAGGTGGACCGCCTCATCGGCCTGGAGCTGGGCGCGGACGACTACATCTGCAAGCCGTTTTCGCCGCGCGAGGTGGTCGCCCGCGCCAGGGCCGTGCTGCGCCGCACGGCCGCCGCGCAGGAACCGCCGCCCGCCGCCGGATCGGCGCTGGTGCTCGACGAATCGCACTGGCAGGCCACGCTGCACGGCACGCCGCTGGGCCTCACGCGGCGCGAGTTCCGGCTGCTGCAGGTGCTGGCGCGCCAGCGCGGGCGCATCTTCTCGCGCGCACAGCTGCTGGACCAGGCCTACGACGACACGCTGGACGTGAACGAGCGCGCCATCGACAGCCACATCAAGAACCTGCGCAGGAAGCTCAAGGCCGCCAGCGGCGACGGCAGCGACTGGATCCGGTCGGTGTACGGCGTGGGTTTTGCGCTGGAACCGGCTGCGGCCGATTGAGCGCGGCCCGACCGAGCAGATTGCTACATTTTTTATAGCTATTGCCGCTTATTCAATAAGCGCAAGGGCCATTATTCACCCCAAATGGCGGCGCGGCGGCGCTGCCGATTCGGTCCCTGTCTCACCCCGGCGCACGCAGCGCACCTACACCAGCACCGCCCGGGCACGGGTGTGATCGGGGCCACGCACTGGTCCTTATCACCTGCTCGCCCCGATGCCCACCCCCTGCCCATCGCCCCGCGCACCTGCGCCACCCCGGCCCCCCCCCCGCCCACAGAAGCTGCCCGGGGGGCTGGTGTACGTCACCCCGTCCATGCCAGGCCTCACGCGGGAGCCCGGCGGCGACAAGACTTTTCGCTACCGCCTGCCCGACGGCCAATGGCTCCGGGACCCGGACGAGATCGCCCGCATCCAGCGCCTGGCCATTCCACCCGCGTACACCGATGTGTGGATCTGCCCCCTGCCCCACGGCCACCTGCAGGCCACGGGGCTGGATGCGCGCGGACGGCGCCAGTACCGCTACCACCCGCAGTGGCGCCAGCAGCGCGACGAAGGCAAGTTCGAGCACATGCAGGCCTTTGGCCGCGCGCTGCCGCGCATCCGCGCCCGCGTGGCGCGCGACCTGGCCGCGCACCGCGGCGGCCAGCCGCTCACGCGCACGCTGGTGCTGGCCGCGCTGGTGCGCCTGCTGGACACCACCTACCTGCGCGTGGGCAACGAGGAATACGCCAGCAGCAACCGGTCCTACGGCCTGACCACGCTGCGCACCCGGCATGCGCGGCTTCACGGCAGCCAGCTCAGGCTGCGCTTTCGGGGCAAGAGCGGCGTGTTGCAGGAGGCCGAGCTGAACGACCCGCGCGTGGCCCGGGTGGTGCGCCGCTGCCAGCAGCTGCCGGGGCAGGAGCTCTTCCAGTACGAGGACGGAGACGGCACCCCACGCACCGTGGGCTCGGGCGACGTGAACGACTACCTGCGCGAGATCACGCACGGCACGGCCGCCACCGGCGGCGACCACTTCACGGCCAAGGACTTCCGCACCTGGCATGGCACCACGCAGGCGCTGGAGCTGACCCGCCTGGCATGTGCGCAGACCGATGCCTCCGGCGCGGCCGACAAAAACGTGCGCTACAGCGCCAAGGCCATCCTGGCCGAGGTGGCGCGCCAGCTGGGCAACACCCCTGCGGTGTGCAAGAAGTCGTACGTTCATCCTGCCGTGCTGGAGCTGGGCTCGCGGCTTGCATCCGACTCCGGCCCGGGCTTGCAGGAAGTGTGGGACCGCATCGGCGGCAGCGCGTCGCCCCGGGGGCTGAGCGCGGCCGAGCGCAGGCTCCTGGCCTTCTTGCGCAAGCCGCGCGCCCGTCCACGGCCCGCGAAGGCCCCGCCTGGAGCGCCTGCTGTCGCGCAGGTGCCGCGCCACGCCCGGCATGCCGGGGCGCATCGCTAAACTTGGCGCCTGCGCCTTTTTCTCCGCCCTGTCGGCCCGGCCCCGCGCACAGGCCGGCCCCGCCCAACGCCAGCCTGCCGCCATGCCCACCACCGCCTTGCCAGAGTCCGAGAGCCCCCTGGCCGACCGCCACCAGCAACGCCCCTTCCTCAGCCCGCCGGAGCGCGAAGCCATCAACCGGGGCCGCTGGTTCGCCGCGCTCACGCCGTCGCTGCGGCATGACATCTTCCGGCTGGGCCGCATCACGCGCTACACACACGGCCAGATGATCGTGGAGCAGGGTGATCTGGCGCAGGACTGGTTTGCCTGCGCCAGCGGCGCCATCCGGTTTCGGCGCACCACGCCCTCGGGCAAGCAGGTGACGCTGGCCTACGTGGAGCCCGGCATCTGGGTGGGCGAGGCCGAGGTGCTGCACCGCGGCCCCAACACCTACGACGCGCATGCCCACGGCCCCACCACGGTGCTGAGCGTGGCCGAGGGCGTGTTCCGCCAGCTGCTGCGCGAACACTCCGAGTTCGGCGAGGCCCTGCTCACGCTGCAGGCGCGCCGCATGCGCTACCTGTACTGGATGATGGAAGACATGGCCACCCTGCCCCTGCGCGCGCGGCTGGCCAAGCAGCTGCTGCACGTGCTGCGCCGCTTCGGCGAGCGCGCCGCCGTGCCCGGCCAGCGCGGCGCCATCGGGCTGTCGCTGGTGCAGGACGAGCTCGCGCAGCTCCTGGGCGGCTCGCGCCAGCGCATCAACGTGGAGCTCAAGTGGATGGAACGCGAAGGCATCATCGGCATCCACCAGCGCAGCATCGTGGTCTACCAGCAGGAGCAGCTCGAGGCGCTGGCGCAGCAGGAACTGGCCGAGTCCCACGGCTAGGCCCCGCACATCCCCGCCCGCCGCAGCGCATCACCAGCGGTACGCGGCCGAAAGCGTGGCCGTGCGCGGGCTGCCGTCCCGGCAGTGGGCGCCGTTGCAGATCAGGAAAGCCTTGTCGAACAGGTTGCGCACGTTGAGCGCCACGCGCCACGGCCCGTCCTGCCAGGCGAGCATGGCATCGACGAGTCCATAACCCGGGATGCGGTAGGCGCTGGCCGTGCCATCGACCATGTCGCCGGTGTAGCGCAGACCCGTGCCCAGCGTCCACGCCGGAAGGCCCCAGGCCGCCAGGCGGTAGTGCCCCCAGACCGAGGCCTGGTGGTAGGGCACCTCGGCCGCACGGCGGCCCACTTCGTCCGGCAGGTTGCTGCGCGTGATGCGGCGGTCGGTGTAGGCATAGGCGCCCACCACCTCCAGGTGGCGCGCCACCTGCCCGCGCACCTCCAGCTCGGCCCCGCGCGAGCGTGCCTGCCCCGTCTGCACGCTGAACTGCGGATGGGCGGGATCGGGCGTGAGCACGTTGTCCTGGCGCAGGTCGTACACGGCGGCCGACAACATCATCCCCTCGCTGCCGCTCGGCTGCCACCGCACCCCCAGTTCAAACTGCTCGCCCTCGGTGGGCTTGAAGCGCCGGCCCTGCGCGTCCGTGCCGCCCTGCGGCTGGAACGACTGGCTGTAGCCCGCGAACGGCGCCCAGCCGCCCGGCGCCAGGTAGACCACGCCCACGCGGCCGGTGAAGGCATCGGTGCGCTCCACCGACCACGGCGCGGCCGTGAAGAACGGGCGCGAGCGGTCGTCGCTCCAGTCGTGCCGCAGGCCGGCCAGCACCACCCAGCGCTCGCCCAGCTTGATCTGGTCCTGCGCATACAGGCCCGCCTGCCAGCGCTGCGACGTGTCCGAGAACGCCATCGGCGCGGGCGCGCCGGGCACGGCGCCGTACTGCGGCTGGTACAAATCCAGCGGGGCGAGCGTGCGCGCGTACCACTCCGATTCCGAGCGGTAGCGGGTGTAGTCCACGCCGGCGATCAGCGTGTGCTCCACCTCGCCACTGCGCCAGCGCTGCTGCCAGCTCGTGTCCGACGAGAAGCCGCGCACGCGCTCGAACTCGTCGATGGCGCGGCGCTGCACGCGCGTGGGCGCGGCCGGGTCCACGGTGGCGTTGGTGAAGAAGATGTCCGCCTCGGAGTCGAAGAACCGCAGCCCCTGGCGCAGGGTGGCATGCTCGTTCACCTGGTGCTCGAACAAGGCGGTGAGCGTGGTCTGCCGCACATCCTGCCGGTCGTAGGCAGGCTCGCCCACGAAGCGAAAGCGCGCGATGCGCTGGCCGCCGGGGCCGGGCAACAGGGTGCCCACCCGCGGCAGCGGGTACGAATAGCCCAGGCGGCGCTTCTGGTGCTGCATCAGCAGGGTGAGCGATGTGGCGGCCGACGGCTGCCAGCGCAGCGCGGGCGCGATGTACACCGCGTCGTCCTGCAGCGGACGCACGGGTGTCTCGCTGTCGCGCGCCAGCGCGGTGAGGCGCCAGGTCCAGTCGCTGCCCGGTGCCACCTCGCCACCCAGGTCCACGCCGATCTGCCGGTGCGCATACGTGCCCGCCTCCACCACCACCTCGCGCACGGCATCGGCCGTGGGGCGCTTGCTCACCGTGGCCAGCACGCCGCCGGGCGCCGACATGCCGTACAGCACCGACGCCGCGCCCTTGACCAGTTCCACGCGCTCCAGCCCGTACGGCTCCTGCTTGCCCGAGGCCCAGGAGTTGTCGGACACCTTGAGCCCGTCGGCAAACAGGCTGCCATTGCGCGCATCGGCCCAGAAGCCCCGGCTGTAGATCGCGTCGTACGAACCGCTGTAACCGGACACGGGACGCACGCCCGCAGAGTATTCGAACGCCTGCTCCAGGTCGCGCACGCGCTGCACCTGCATCTGCTCGGCCGTGACCACGGTGATGGTCTGCGGCGTTTCCATGAGCGGCGTGTCCGTCTTGGTGGCGCTGGCGCTGCGCCGGGCCACCAGTCCGCGCACGGGGCCGGTGGCGGTTTCGACCTCGGCCTCGGCGGCCACGCGCACCTCGGGCAGCGCGGCGGCGCCGTCGGCCGGAGCGCGTTCCACCACCAGGGTGGCGCCGTCGCGGCGCATGCGCAGGCCACTGCCGCGCAGCAACTCGGCCAGCGCCGCCTCGGGGCTGCGCGCGCCCTGCACGGGCTGGGCATGCCGGCCCTGCACCAGCTCGGGCGGGTAGATCAGCTGCACGCCCGACTGCCGGGCGAATTGCGCCAGCGCCTCAGGCAGGGGCTGGGCGGCAATGTCGAAGGCCGCCGGGGCGGGTGCGCCCTGGGCGGTGGCCATGTCCATCTGCAGCGACGCCATGGCCAGCATGGCGGCTGCGAGTGCGTGGCGGGCAGGACGGGAGGTGCGTGCGGGGCCGGAAGGCCGGGGGGCCGGGGTGCGGGGCCGTTGTCGGTTCATGGTGAAGTCCTTTCCCCGCTACAACGAATGGGCCCTCCCACTTCCTGAATGGCGGCGCGCCTGCCAGCGCCCTGATCGGCCAAAGAGCTATTAAAACAATAGCTTTCAGCGCTTATGGAGAAAGCGCTGGCGGCCACTTTCACCAAAATTCACCAAAGTCGCGCGTCCTGCCCCATCCTCCGGCCTGGCCGTCAGCGCGCGGCCACCCGCCATTGCCCCGCCACGAGCCGCACCTGCACCGGCACGACGGAAGGCAGTGCCCGCACGAAGTCCTCGGCCTGTGCAATGCGCACCTGCCCCGACAGGCGCAGCGCGGCGGCACCGGCCTCCACCTGAACCGGGCGCGGCAGGTAGCGGCGCAGGCGGTCCACGGCCTCGGCCAGCGGCGCATCGGCAAAAGCCACCACGCCGTGGCGCCAAGCGGCGGCCTCGTGCGCCGGGGCGACGGCCTGGGCGAGCGGTTCGCCCGGCCGCACCCGCAGCGCCTGTCCGCCCGCGAGTTCCCGCACCGCCAGGGGCTGGCCATCCGGCCCCAGCGACTCCACCCGCACGCGGCCCGACTCCACCTGCACATCGACCCCGCTGGCGCCGTGCTCCACGCCGAAGCGCGTGCCCAGCACGGTCACACGCACGGCGCCCCCCTCGGCGCCACCGGGCACCTCCACCACGAAGGGGCGGTCCGCGTCGCGCACCACGTCGAAGAACGCCGCCCCGGCCAGCAGGCTCACGCGGCGCTGCCCGGCGTAGTACGCCATGTGCACGCGGCTTTGCGCGTCGAGCGTGATGCGGCTGCCGTCGGGCAGCGGGTGGCGCAGCGTCTGCCCCTGGCCGGTGCGTGCCACCTGCTGCCACTGCGCGACTGCGGTGCGCCACCATTGCCAGGCCCCCACGCCACCCACGCCCATTGCGGCAAAGCTCAGCAATGCCGCCAGCGAGCGGCGGCGGCCGGTGCGGCGGGCTTCGTGGTGCGACGCCGGTGCCACAGGAGAGCTGCGGCCCGCCGCGTGCCACTGCTCCATGGCGGCCTGCACGCGGTCCATCGCGAGCATCATGTCGCGCTCGACCATGTTGCGCGAGATGCCGTATTCGGCCGCGAGCGCGCCCTGGCCTTCGCCGTTGATGCGGTGGCGCAGGAAGACCTGGCGCGCGCGCTCGGGCACGGCGGCGAGCGCGGCTTCGACCGCATCCACCGCCTGCCGGTACATCAGGGCCTCGGCGGCATCGGGGCCGTGGCGCGCCGCCGTGCCGGCGCCCGAGTCCGCATGGGCCTGGGCCAGCGCATGGCGGGCCACCACGCCCGCGTGGCGCTGCCGGTCGATGACGAGATTGCGCGCCATGGCGAATACATAGGCCCGCGCCTCGGCCTCGCACAGCGCGGGCTGCTCGCCGCGCAGGTCCATGTCGGCCAGGCGCAGCCAGGTGTCGTGCGCCACGTCGCGCGCGTCATCGGCATTGCCGGTGCGGTGCGAGAGGTAGCGCAGCAGGTCGCGGTAGCTGTCGCGAAAGCTCGCGAGCAGCGGAGATGACGGCAGTGCCCCCGTGCCCATGGCGTGCAGGCCGACCCGGGCGGAATCAGCGGCCCACCATGTTGCCCGGCACCACCCACTGGTCGAACTGCTCGCCCGTGACGTGGCCCGAGGCGACAGCAGCTTCGCGCAGGCTGGTGCCTTCCTTGTGCGCCTTCTTGGCGATGTAGGCGGCCTTGTCGTAGCCGATGTGGGTGTTGAGCGCGGTCACCAGCATGAGCGAGCGGTCCACCAACTCGGTGATGCGCTCGCGGTTGGGCTCGATGCCCACGGCGCACTGGTCGTTGAAGCTCACCATGCCGTCGGCCAGCAGGCGCACGCTCTGCAGGAAGTTGTGCGCCACCATGGGCCGGAAGACATTGAGCTCGAAGTTGCCCGAGGCACCGCCGAAGTTGATGGCCACGTCGTTGCCGAACACCTGGGCGGCCAGCATGGTCACGGCCTCGCTCTGCGTGGGGTTGACCTTGCCGGGCATGATGGACGAGCCGGGCTCATTCTCGGGGATGCTCAGCTCGCCGATGCCGCTGCGCGGGCCGCTGGCGAGCCAGCGCACGTCGTTGGCGATCTTCATCATGCTGGCGGCCAGGGTCTTGAGGGCTCCGTGGGCGTGCACCAGGCCATCCACCGAGGCCAGCGCCTCGAACTTGTTCGGCGCGGTGACGAAGGGCAGGCCGGTGAGGCGCGCCAGCTCGGCGGCGGCCTGCTCGGCATAGCCCTTGGGCGCATTCAGGCCCGTGCCCACCGCCGTGCCGCCCAGAGCCAGCTCGTACAGGTGGGGCAGCGCGGCGCGCACGTGGCGCTCGCCATGGTCGAGCTGGGCCACATAGCCCGAGAACTCCTGGCCCAGCGTGAGCGGGGTGGCGTCCTGCAGGTGGGTGCGGCCGATCTTGACGATGCCGTCGAAATCCTTTGCCTTCTTCGCCAGCGTGGCACGCAGCCTGGCGATGGCGGGCAGGAGCCTGTGCGTGAGCGCTTCCACGGCGGCCACGTGCATGGCGGTGGGGAACACGTCGTTGCTCGACTGGCTGCGGTTCACGTCGTCATTGGGGTGCACCAGGCGGCCTTCGCCGCGCTCGCCGCCCAGGATCTCGCTGGCGCGGTTGGCCAGCACCTCATTGACGTTCATGTTGGTCTGCGTGCCCGAGCCCGTCTGCCACACCACCAGCGGGAACTCGCCGGGGTGCTTGCCGGCAATGACTTCATCGGCGGCAGCCACGATGGCCTCGGTCTTCTTCGCGTCCTGCAGGCCCAGGGCCTGGTTCACGACAGCCGAGGCGCGCTTGACCTGGGCCAGCGCCTTGATGATCTCGCGCGGCTGCTGCTCGCCCGAGATGTCGAAGTTCTGCAGCGAGCGCTGCGTCTGCGCGCCCCACAGCTTGTCGGCCGGCACCTCGATGGGGCCAAAGGTGTCGCGTTCGGTACGGGAGGTCATGGGCAGTGGTTCTCCAAGTGAAACAACAGGCGGGCGGACGCCGGACGCCCGGCGTGGCGGGAAGGCCACGGCGGCGGGCCGGCGTCTGGCCGGAAAAGGGTGCGACCGGGGAATGTCGGCGCGACCGGCAGCATAATGCAAAAACAAACCATTCTCATTTACAGGCTTGTATGGCCCGTGCGGGAGCCTGAAGCAGTCAGTGTGCGGCAAGCCTTGCCCCGGAAGGAAACAGCCCGCACCGCCACCACTGCAGGTGGGGACATCCGCCCGGCCCCCCGACCCGGCCCAGCCAGGGCAAACCCCCACTCCGGCGCGGCTTCGCGCCCCTGGCTACACTCCGTCGCGCGCGGCCCCTGCCCTGCAGGCTTTCGCCGCATGTCTGCCCAGGCCCTTGACGGCGCCGCGCGCCCGATGCACCCTGCCCTTCCAACCCCAGCACCTTTCGCACCATGAACACGTTCATGCCCTCCAGCTACAACCTGTTCGTGGTGGCCGCCTCCTTTGCCATTGCCATGCTCGCGTCGTACGTGACGCTCGACCTGGCGCGGCGGGTGCGCACCGCGCAGCGCCGCGTCGGCCTGGCGTGGTGGGCCGCAGGGTCCATCGTCATGGGCACGGGCATCTGGTCCATGCATTTCCTGGGCATGCAGGCCTTCCGGCTGCCCATCGAGATCGGCTTCGCCGGCGGGCTCACGCTGCTGTCGTGGCTGGCCGCCGTGGCCGCCTCCGCCATGGCCCTGCAGCTCGCAAGCCGCACACACTTTGGACGGACGCAGCTGGCGCTGGGCGCGCTGGTGATGGGAGCCGGCATCAGCGGCATGCACTACATCGGCATGGCGGCCATGGAAATGGCGCCAGGCATCGTGTGGAACCTGCCGCTGGTGGCGCTGTCGGTGCTGATCGCGGTGCTGGCCTCGGCCACGGCCCTGCTAATCTTCAAGCTGCTGCGCCGGGTGCGGCCCAGCCAGCGCCTGCCCTACCAGCTGGCGGCATCGTTCGTGATGGCCGTGGCCATCTGTGGCATGCACTACACCGGCATGGCGGCGGCCAGCTTTGCCATGGGCTCCGTGTGCCTGAGCGCGGGAGAGCTCGGCGGCCCGGGCCTGACGGCCATGGTGCTCATGGCCACCGGCATGCTGCTGGTGAGCACCTTGTTCACCTCCATCCTGGACGCGCGTCTGCAAGCCACGGCCGAGCGTCTGACGCGGTCGCTGCAGGACAGCAACACCCGCCTGCAGGCGGCCAATGACGAACTGCAAAAACGCGCATTCGCCGATGCCCTCACCGGCCTGCCCAACCGGCTGCTGTTCGAAGACCGCCTCATCCACGCGCTGCTGCGCCTGGACCGCACCAACCACCACCGCGTGGAGGACCGCCTGGCCGTGCTGTTCGTGGACCTGGACGGCTTCAAGCCCATCAACGATTCGTTCGGCCATGCCGCGGGCGACGTGATCCTGCGCAGCGCGGCCGACCGGCTGCGCCGCGAAGCCCGCGAGGGCGATACCGTGGCGCGCGTGGGGGGCGACGAATTCCTGATCCTGCTGGAGGACGTGAGCGACGTGGCCGACTGCGTGACGGTGGCCAACCGGGTGCTGTCCTCCCTGTCGCAGCCGTTCGAGGTGTCGGGCAAGCAGGTGCAGATCGCCTGCTCCATCGGCGTCGTGGTGCACCCCGACCACGGTGACCGCAACAAGCTCGTGGCCAACGCCGATGCCGCCATGTACGCCGCCAAGCGCGCGGGCGGCGGCTGCTATGCGCTGTTCGAACCCCACATGGGCTCCGATGCATCCGAGCAGCTGGAGTTGCAGAACGACCTGCGCCAGGCGCTGGACCGGGGCGAACTGGCCCTGCACTACCAGCCCAAGATCGACGGCACGCGCGGCCAGATCAGCGGCGTGGAGGCCCTGCTGCGCTGGAACCATCCGAAGCATGGCATGGTGAGCCCGGTGGTGTTCATCGCGCTGGCCGAGCGCTTCGGCCTGATCGGGCGGCTGGGCAACTGGGTCATCAACGAGGCCTGCCGCCAGGTCGCCGAGTGGGCGCGCAGCGGCATGCGCATGCGCGTGGCGATCAACCTGTCGGTGCACCAGCTGCGCGAAAGCGGGCTGGCCGAGCGCATCGGGCAGGCCCTGCTGCGCCACGGGGTGGATGCCTCGCAGCTGCTGTGCGAGATCACCGAATCCGTGGCCATGGAAGACATCAAGGCCACCCAGCGCACCTTCGACGGGCTGGCGCGCATCGGCGTGTTCCTGTCCATCGACGATTTCGGCACCGGCTACTCCAGCCTGAACTACCTGCGCCAGCTGCCCGCGCAGCAGCTCAAGATCGACCGCAGCTTCGTGAACGACCTGGAAAGCAGCGAGGACGCCCGCGCCGTCGTGGCCGCCGTGGTCAGCCTGGCGCATGCCCTGGGCCTGCGCGTGGTGGCCGAGGGGGTGGAGACCAGCGGCCAGCGCGACATCCTGCTGGGCATGGGCTGTGACGAGCTGCAGGGCTTCTTCTACGCCCGCCCCATGCCGGCAGACACGCTGCTGGCCTGGTCGCAGGGCGAAAAGCCCGTGGGCAGCGCGGACTTCACCCCGTCCGTCATCGGGACGCTGCCGGACTTCTGAGCGCGGCAACCAGCGCCCGGGCACCTTTTCAAGGCCTTGGGAAGGTACCGGCGAAGATGGACGACACCCATGTCAGCGCTGCCTGACGCGGGGCAGCGCCGTGCACGCCGACGATGGCATTGCGGCGGTGTTTCCGCCTCCGCGCCGCGGATCCGCATGGAGCCCGCGCCCCCTCCTCAACCATCGGAGCAGACCATGGCCACCAGCAGCCTTCTCGGCATCGACGCCGACAACCTTCCCCCCGCCCACAGTGCTACCGGCATCGACAGCCTGGGGCCCAGTGACGCCTCCGACTCCGGCAGCGACAGCGCAGGGGCCTACAGCACGGAATCGGACAGCGACACCGACCGCTTTGGCACGGGCGAGCGCGGCAGCGTGGAGCCCGACCCGCAGCCCACCGCCCGCGACATCCTCCCCGACCATGTGGAAACCATGCAAGCTGGCGGTCCCGGTGACGGCGGCGGCCCGGATGAAGGGATGCAGGATGACGAACGCGACGCCGTGGATACCGAGCGCGAGACGCCAGGGCGCGGCAACCGGCAGGCCGGCGCGCCCCCCTTGAGCTCGGACGACCTGCCGGGCAGCAGCGACACCAACGAAGAACCGGAGGACGGAGAGGGAACAGGCGCGCCGTGAACACGGCGGACCGAACACCACCCCATGGGGGTATCTGGCGCCCCGTGCAGACGCCAATGGCCGACCGGCGGCGCCCGCCTTTGCCCGGGCGCAAGGTGGCGCCAGCGGGGGTCTGTCAAAATACGGTCCGCCTGCCATCGGCAGCGCGGTTTGCGGCCCAGCGCTGGTCGACAGGCGGCGTGTGCGGCGGGCAGGACAGGAACGCGTTTGCGTTCTCCACAAAAGACTCCCCCACGAACCGCCATGACCACCTCCATCCGCCAGGACGATCTCATCGAATCCGTAGCCGCCGCGCTGCAGTACATCAGCTACTACCACCCCACCGATTACATCGCCCACCTGGCCCGCGCCTACGAGCGCGAGCAAAGCCCGGCGGCCAAGGACGCGATCGCGCAGATCCTGACCAACAGCAAGATGAGCGCCACCGGCCAGCGCCCCATCTGCCAGGACACCGGCATCGTCAACGTGTTCCTGAAGGTGGGCATGGACGTGCGCTGGGACGGCTTCACGGGCAGCCTGGACGACGCCATCAACGAAGGCGTGCGCCGCGGCTACAACCACCCCGACAACACCCTGCGCGCCAGCGTGGTGGCCGACCCGCAGTTCGACCGCAAGAACACCAAGGACAACACGCCCGCCGTGATCTTCACCGAGATCGTGCCCGGCAACACCGTGGACATCACCGTGGCGGCCAAGGGCGGCGGCTCGGAGAACAAGTCCAAGATGTACATGCTCAACCCCAGCGACAGCGTGGTGGACTGGGTGCTCAAGACCGTGCCCACCATGGGCGCCGGCTGGTGCCCGCCCGGCATGCTGGGCATCGGCATCGGCGGCACGGCGGAAAAGGCCGTGCTCATGGCCAAGGAGAGCCTGATGGACGACCTCGATATGTACGAGCTGCAAGCCAAGGCCGAAGCCGCCAAGACCGGCGGCCCCGCGCTCGACAAGGTCGAAGCGCTGCGCCTGGAGCTGTTCGAGAAGGTCAATGCCCTGGGCATCGGCGCTCAGGGCCTGGGCGGCCTGACCACCGTGCTGGATGTCAAGATCAAGATGTACCCCACGCACGCGGCCAGCAAGCCGATCGCGATGATCCCCAACTGCGCCGCCACGCGCCACGCGCACTTCGTGCTGGACGGCTCGGGGCCCGTCTACCTCACGCCGCCCAGCCTGGACCTGTGGCCCAACGTGAACTGGGCACCCGACTACAACAAGAGCAAGAAGGTTAACCTGGACACGCTGACCAAGGAAGAAGTGGCCAGCTGGAAGCCCGGCGACACGCTGCTGCTCAACGGCAAGATGCTCACCGGCCGCGACGCCGCGCACAAGCGCATCCAGGACATGCTGGCCAAGGGCGAGAAGCTGCCCGTGGACTTCACGAACCGCGTCATCTACTACGTGGGCCCCGTGGACCCGGTCAAGGACGAGGCCGTGGGCCCCGCCGGCCCCACCACCGCCACCCGCATGGACAAGTTCACCGACATGATGCTGGAGAAAACCGGCCTGATCGCCATGATCGGCAAGGCCGAACGCGGCCCGGTGGCCATCGAGTCCATCAAGAACCACAAGAGCGCCTATCTCATGGCCGTGGGTGGCGCCGCCTACCTGGTGAGCAAGGCCATCAAGACCGCCAAGGTCGTGGGCTTCGAGGACCTGGGCATGGAGGCTATCTACGAGTTCGACGTGGTGGACATGCCCGTGACCGTGGCCGTGGATTCCGGCGGCACCAGCGCGCACGTCACCGGCCCGGCCGAGTGGCAAAAGCGCATCGCCACCGGGGAGTTCAAGGGCATCGGGGTCGCCGCCACCGCCTGACAGGCGGCCCGCGCGGCCTGGTGGGTGGCCTCCTCGGGCCCTCGCCAGGCACGCGCCCCCCGGAGTGCCTCCCGCCGCGCGGCATTTTGCGCGCGACTGCGGCACACTGTCGACTTCATCTCCCCCAGCATCGCAGTGATTTTTTCATGATCCAGCCAACGCCGCCGCAGCCACAACAACCCATCGGCGTGTTCGACAGCGGGGTCGGCGGCCTGAGCGTGCTGCGCGCCCTGCGGGCCGAGCTGCCCCACGAGCGTTTCGTGTACCTGGCGGACAGCGCCAACGCTCCCTACGGCGAGCGCGGCGATGCCTACGTGAGCGCGCGCACCCACGCCATCACGCAGTACCTGCGCGGGCAGCACCACATCAAGGCCCTGGTGGTGGCATGCAACACCGCCACGGCGGCGGCCATCCACGAGGTGCGCAGCAACCACCCCGGCCTGCCCCTGGTGGGCCTGGAGCCCGCCATCAAGCCAGCGCTGGCAGCCACCAGAACAGGCCGCGTGGGCGTGATCGGAACGCGGGGCACACTCACCAGCAGCAAGTTCGGCAAGCTGCTGGGTTCGCTGGCGGATCAAGCGGAGTTCGTGGTGCAGCCGTGCGACGGCCTGGCCCATGCCATCGAGCGCGGCGTGGCCCAGCCCATGCCAGCACCTGGCGGCGCCGTCGGTGCCACCGAAACCGGCGCCTTGTGTGAGCGCTACATCCACGCCATGGGCGTGTTCGGCGCTTCAGCCGGGCAGATCGACACGCTGGTGCTGGGCTGCACGCACTACATCTTTGTGGCGCATGAATTGCGGGCGCTGGTGGGGCCTGACGTCCAGTTCATCGAAACCGGCGCGCCTGTGGCACGGCAGACGCAGCGGCTCCTGGAAACAGCGGGATTGCTCAACACGCCCTCCAGCGCCACCGCGGCGCAATCGCCGGACATCCGCCTGCTCACGACCGGCCCGGTGGCCATGCTCGAGGCGGCGGCGCAGCGCTGGCTGGGCCTGCCCGCGGATTGCTGCGAAACCGTTGCGGTGCCTTGCCCAGGCGCCTCGGAGGCCCTCAGCGCGCGCAGCGCAGGCCTGCCCATCACCTCCTGATGCCGCACCGCCCGCGGCCATAGCCATCGCGCTGGCGCCCAGGAGCCGCTTCACGCAGGCTCGGCGCTCCAGAGCCGCTCTCCGGCATGCTCCACGTGCGTGAGGTACAGACGCAGGTCGAATTCGTACTGGTGGTACTGCGGCTCCATGTGGGTGCACAGCTGATAGAACGCCTTGTCGTGGTTCTTCTCGCGCAGATGCGCCAGCTCGTGGACCACGATCATGCGCAGAAACTCGTCCGGCGCTTGCTTGAACATTGCGGCAATGCGGATTTCATGCTTCGCTGCGAGCCGGTTGCCCTGCACGCGCGACACGGCCGTGTGCAAGCCCAGCGCATGGCGCACCACATGGATCTTGTTGTCGAAAAGCACCTTGTTGACCGTGCCTGCGTTGCGCAGGTGGCGCGCCTTGAGCTCCAGCGCATAGTCGTACAGCGCCTTGTCGCTGCGCACCGCATGCGCGCGGGGGTACTTGCGCAACAGCATCGCCCCCAGGCGCCCTTGCGCGAGCAGGTCGCGGGCCTGGTCCTGCAGGGACTCAGGGTAGGAGCGCAGGTAAGGAAGATCGGATGTCATGGTTCATGAACAGCGAAGAGGCAGCGACGGCTACTACGGTGCCGGTTCAGCGCCAGCGCTTGCACCGCGCGCTGATGCCCGAGCCCGCTGCGGCCCCACGAATAGCGGAGCGATGCGAAGCCGGCGGCCGCTCAGTGGAGGTGGCGCGGACGGCGCCCCCCCCCGCCACCGTGTCCGCTGCCCGAGCCCCCCGGGCCCCTGGGGGGCTTGCCGATTTCCAGCGAGTTCACCAGGGCATCGAAGCGCTGGCTGAACAGCTTGTCGATCTCGGCCACCACGCCGCCGAGTTCCGCGCCGTCGAAATGGCGCTCCATCATGTTCACCACGTCCTGGACCAGGAGATCGCGCTGCACCTGCATGATGGCCGCAGGCGTCGGGCCCACGAAAAGCATGACGAAATCATCGCGCGACTCTGCGTCCTGCTCTTCCTCTTCCTCGTCGAAGTCCGCATCGTAGAACGTGACTTCAATGGCGGCACCCTGCTCGGCCAGCTCGTTCAGGCTCATGCACATCTCGTCGAGCGATTGGCGAAAATCCTCATCCCCCCGCACGGTCCAGCACATCTGCAGCAGGTGCTCCTGCGTGTCGAACTTGATGCCCGGCTCTTCCTCGTAGGCGCTCGCAGCACCGTCGGCCAGGGAGCGGGCTCCTGCGTACTTCCACAAGGGTTTGAGCGCCTCCTGGAGCTGGTCGAAGCTGGCATCGGCGCGCAGCTGGACTTGTCCGTGGACGTGGATTTCAAAGGGAGCGTTGTAACTTGACATGATTGAATCGTAGTGGTGCCCCGAGCCGGGGTCGAACCGGCACGCCCCTTTTCAGGAAAGCGGCGGATTTTAAGTCCGCAGTGTCTACCAATTTCACCATCGGGGCGCCGGCTGCCCAACGCACTCCTGCGTCGCAGCGTAACCCGGGCAGCGCATGCGCGCAATGCCCTGTCGCATCTCTGGTCACAGGGCCGCTGGTCGCCAAACCACCTTTGCTGCGCCGCCAAGAAAAAAGGGAAGCCGAAGCTTCCCTTACAAATATGGAGCGGGAAAAGAGTCTCGAACTCTCGACCTCAACCTTGGCAAGGTTGCGCTCTACCAACTGAGCTATTCCCGCATTTTGCCTACTGCAGCCGATGTTTCCACCTGCATGAATCAGCAAGCCTCAAATTATATCGCTATTTTTTGGCTCTATTCGATTGCAAGCCAAAAAATCAACCAACTGACCACCATCCATCCTCCACGATCCGGTCGATGCAAAGATCCCGCAGGATCCTGTGCCGCATCGACGGCACAAACCGTATCTGGAGGCGCGGTCCGGAGTCGAACCGGACTAACCGGATTTGCAATCCGGGGCATAACCGCTTTGCTACCGCGCCAGGAATTCACATTCCTCTGACAAAAAAGGGAAGCAATTGCTTCCCTTTTTGTGGAAATTGGAGCGGGAAAAGAGTCTCGAACTCTCGACCTCAACCTTGGCAAGGTTGCGCTCTACCAACTGAGCTATTCCCGCAT
>NZ_JBXASG010000003.1:0-349262 GCF_058809075.1 Acidovorax sp. GW821-FHT11A03 | reverse complement strand
TTTTACCGAAGCCTCACATTGTACAACGTTTGCTGCGATGGAATGAATTGTAGCGCATTTTTTGAAGCATCCCAAAAACTTTTTCTTCAATGCTTCAAGCCATCCGTGGCAGCGGCCGAGCCCGCGCTCTTCTCCGCCGCAGCAGCGGCCACCACGGCCACCTCCTCGTCCGTCAGGGGCACGGGCTTGGTTTCCAGCGCGATCTCGAGCACCTTGTCGATCCAGCGCACGGGCACGATCTCCAGGCCGCTCTTCACGTTGTCCGGGATCTCGGCCAGGTCCTTGACGTTCTCTTCGGGGATCAGCACCGTCTTGATGCCGCCACGCAGGGCCGCCAGCAGCTTTTCCTTGAGCCCTCCGATGGCCGTGACCTCGCCCCGCAGCGTGATCTCGCCCGTCATCGCGACGTCGCCACGCACGGGAATGCCCGTGAGCGCCGAAACGAACGCGGTGGTCATCGCGGCACCCGCACTCGGGCCGTCCTTGGGCGTCGCGCCGTCCGGCACGTGGATGTGGATGTCGCGCTTCTCGAAGGCCTCGTCCTTGATGCCCAGGATGCGCGAGCGGCTTCGCACCACCGTGCGGGCAGCCTCGACCGATTCCTTCATCACATCGCCCAGCGAACCGGTGCGCGTGATCACGCCCTTGCCGGGCATCGCCGCGGCCTCGATGGTCAGCAGGTCGCCACCCACCTCGGTCCATGCCAGGCCGACCACCTGGCCCACCTGGTTCTGCGCCTCGGCACGGCCGTAGGTGTACTTGCGCACGCCCAGGAAGTCGGGCAGGTTGTCGGCGGTGACGATGACCTTCGGCTCGAGCTTCTTGAGCTGCAGGCCCTTGACCACCTTGCGGCAGATCTTGGACAGCTCGCGCTCGAGCGACCGCACGCCGGCCTCCCGCGTGTAGTAGCGCACCATGTCGCGCACGGCGGGCTCGGTGATCTCGAGCTCCTCGTCTTTCACGCCATTGTTCTTGAGCTGCTTGGGCAGCAGGTACTTCATGGCGATGCTGGTCTTCTCGTCCTCGGTGTAACCCGACAGGCGGATCACTTCCATGCGGTCGAGCAGGGCCGGCGGGATGTTCATCGAGTTCGACGTGGCGACGAACATCACGTCGGAGAGGTCGAAGTCCACCTCGACGTAGTGGTCGCCGAAGGTGTGGTTCTGCTCGGGGTCCAGCACCTCCAGCAGCGCGCTCGAGGGGTCGCCCCGGAAGTCGGTACCGAGCTTGTCGATCTCGTCGAGCAGGAACAGCGGATTGCGCGTGCCCACCTTCGAGAGGCTCTGCAGCACCTTGCCCGGCAGCGCGCCGATGTAGGTGCGGCGGTGCCCGCGGATCTCGGCCTCGTCGCGCATGCCACCCAGGGCCATGCGCACGTACTTGCGGCCGGTGGCCTTGGCGATGGACTGGCCCAGGGAGGTCTTGCCCACGCCAGGAGGTCCCACCAGACACAGGATGGGCGCCTTCACCTTGTCCACGCGCTGCTGCACCGCGAGGTATTCAAGGATGCGGTCCTTGACCTTGTCCAGGCCGAAATGGTCTTCGTTGAGCACGCCCTCGGCATTGACCAGGTCGTGCTTGATCTTGGTCTTCTTGCTCCAGGGGAGCGCCGTGAGCACGTCGATGTAGTTGCGCACCACGGTGGCCTCGGCCGACATGGGCGACATGAGCTTGAGTTTCTTCAGCTCGGCGTCGGCCTTCTTGCGCGCCTCGGCGGGCATCTTGGCGAGCTTGATCTTCTTCTCGATCTCCTCGATGTCCGCGCCTTCGTCGCCTTCGCCCAGTTCCTTCTGGATCGCCTTGACCTGCTCGTTGAGATAGAAGTCGCGCTGGTTCTTCTCCATCTGGCGCTTCACGCGCCCACGGATCTTCTTGTCGACGTTCAGGATGTCGACTTCGCGGTCAAGCTGCTCGAACAGGTTTTCCAGCCGCGCCTTCACGTCGGCGAGATCCAGCACGACCTGCTTGTTTTCGAGTTTGAGCGGCAGGTGGGCCGCAATGGTGTCGGCCAGGCGGCCGGGGTCGTCGATGCTGGAGATCGAGGTCAGGATCTCTGGCGGAATCTTCTTGTTGAGTTTGACGTACTGGTCGAACTGCTGCATCACCGCACGGCGCAGGGCTTCGATTTCGCTCGGCTTGTTGGCCTCGGGCGTGGCTTCGACCGGCGTCACGGTGGCCGTGAAATGGGTTTCGGCATCCTCGATGGAGGCCACCATGGCACGCTGCTGGCCTTCGACCAGCACCTTCACCGTGCCATCGGGCAGCTTGAGCATCTGCAGGATGGTGGAGACGCAGCCCACGTCGAACATGTCCGACACGGAAGGCTCATCCTTGGCCGCGGCCTTCTGGGCGACCAGCATGATGCGGCGATCCGCCTCCATGGCCATCTCGAGCGCCTTGATGCTCTTGGGACGGCCCACGAACAGCGGGATGACCATATGGGGAAACACCACCACGTCGCGCAGGGGCAACAGCGGCAGGTCAATGGGGGTGGCTGGCAGGGGGGTGTGTCCGGACATGGAAATCCTCAAAGTGCTCTGTGGAAGTTGGTCCACATGTGGGGATTTTCAACCCTGGCGCGCAGCCGCACTGCCGCCAGGGTTGATGGTTCAAGGGGCGGCAACAAGGCGCCCGCTCCGGGCATTTCAGGCCTTTTTGGCCGCTTCGCGGTAAACGAGCAGCGGCGGCTTGTTTTCTTCGATGGTGGACTCATCCACCACCACCTTTTCGACATTGCTGGTGTTGGGCAGGTCGAACATCGTTCCGATCAGCGATTGCTCCAGGATGGAGCGCAGGCCGCGCGCGCCAGTTTTTCTGGCCAGCGCCTTGCGGGCAATGGCCTTCAGCGCGGCGGGGCGGATCTCCAGATCCACGCCTTCCATGGCCAGGAGCTTGCTGTACTGCTTGACCAGCGCATTCTTCGGCTCGGTCAGGATCTGCACCAGCGCGTCCTCGCTCAGCTCGGCCAGGGCCGTCACCACGGGCATGCGGCCCACCAGCTCGGGGATCAGGCCGAACTTGATCAGGTCTTCCGGCTCGATCTCGGTGAACACCTCGGTCAGCGAACGCTGCTTCTTGCTCTTGACCGATGCGCCGAAGCCGATGCCGGATGCTTCGGTGCGGCTCTCGATGACCTTCTCCAGGCCCGCGAACGCGCCCCCGCAGATGAACAGGATGTTGGTCGTGTCGATCTGCAGGAAGTCCTGGTTCGGGTGCTTGCGCCCGCCCTGGGGCGGCACGCTGGCCATCGTGCCTTCGATGAGCTTGAGCAGCGCCTGCTGCACGCCCTCGCCCGACACGTCGCGCGTGATGCTGGGGTTGTCCGACTTGCGCGAGATCTTGTCGATCTCGTCGATGTAGACGATGCCGCGCTGCGCGCGCTCCACTTCGTAGTTACAGCTTTGCAGCAGCTTCTGGACGATGTTCTCCACATCCTCGCCCACGTAGCCGGCTTCCGTCAGCGTGGTGGCGTCGGCCAT
Organism: Acidovorax sp. GW821-FHT11A03; assembly: GCF_058809075.1. Classification (NCBI taxonomy): domain Bacteria; kingdom Pseudomonadati; phylum Pseudomonadota; class Betaproteobacteria; order Burkholderiales; family Comamonadaceae; genus Acidovorax; species Acidovorax sp. GW821-FHT11A03. The sequence continues at coordinate 345,783 of NZ_JBXASG010000003.1, read as the reverse complement.
CACGAAGGGCACGTCCAGCATGCGAGCCAGGGTCTGCGCCAGCAGCGTCTTGCCCGAACCCGTGGGCCCGATCAGCAGGATGTTGCTCTTGGACAGCTCCACCTCGTCCTTGTGGGCCTTGTCCTTGTGGCGCAAGCGCTTGTAGTGGTTGTACACCGCGACCGCCAGCGTGCGCTTGGCCACATCCTGGCCAATCACATAGTTGTCGAGATTGGTCTTGATCTCCACCGGCGTGGGCAAATCGGCGCGGCCTTCGCGCGCCAGGTCACCGGCCGGGAGCTCGTCGCGGATGATCTCGTTGCACAGGTCAATGCACTCGTCGCAGATAAAGACCGACGGGCCAGCGATCAGCTTCTTCACTTCATGCTGGCTCTTGCCGCAAAAAGAGCAGTAAAGGGTTTTTTCGCTGGAAGAGCCTTTTTTCTCGGCCATGGGGGCAATGCCTTGCTTGTTACGGAAAGTTGTCGGGATGATAACCAAATAAAAAACGGCGTCTTCCCTCAGGGAAAACGCCGCCGCGCGACCCTGTGGCTATCAGGAGCGCTTGCTGATCACCTGGTCGACCAGGCCGTATTCCTTGGACTCGTCGGCCGACAGGAAATAGTCGCGCTCGGTGTCGCGCTGGATCTTCTCCAGCGGCTGGCCCGTGCGCTCGGCCAGGATCTTGTTCAGTTGCTCGCGCGTCTTGAGGATCTCGCGCGCATGGATCTCGATCTCGGTCGCCTGGCCCTGCATGCCGCCCAGCGGCTGGTGGATCATGACTTTCGAGTTGGGCAGCGCAAAGCGCTTGCCCTTGGCGCCCGCCGCCAGCAGGAAGGCACCCATGCTGGCCGCCATGCCCGTGCACAGGGTCGACACATCGGGCTTGACGAAATTCATGGTGTCGAAGATCGCCATGCCGGCGCTCACCGAACCGCCCGGGGAGTTGATGTAGAACGAAATGTCCTTGTCGGGGTTTTCGCTCTCCAGGAACAGCAGCTGCGCCACCACGAGATTGGCGGTCTGGTCGTTGACCGGCCCCACCAGAAAAATCACACGCTCCTTGAGCAGGCGCGAGTAGATGTCATAGGACCGTTCGCCACGGCCCGACTGCTCGATGACCATGGGGACCATGCCCAGGCCTTGTGTTTCCAATGCGCTCATGTTTTCTCCAGACAAGCAGGTACTGTACCCAGAAATGAATTGGGGCTTGTGCACGAAAGCACAAGCCCCTGTATGTGTCGGCAACAACCGGGCAGTTCGGTAACCGACAAGCCGCCCGGCCAGGCCTATCAGCCTTGTTGGGCCATCAGTTCGTCGAACGACACGGACTTTTCGACCACTTTGGCCTTGCCCAGCACGAATTCGGTCACATTGTTCTCGATCACGACCGCTTCGACTTCCGCCAGGCGCTGGCGGTCACCGAAGTACCAGCGCACCACGTCCTCGGGCTTCTCATAGCTGGCGGCCAGCTCGTCGATGTGGGCCTTGAGCTGCTCGGGCTTGGCCTGCAGTTCGTTGGCACGCACCAGTTCGGCCAGCACCAGGCCCAGGCGCACGCGGCGCTCTGCCTGGGGACGGAACACGTCTTCAGGGATTTCGGCCTTGTCGGCGTCCTTGATGCCGCGCTGCTTGAGTTCTGCACGGGCGCCTTCGAGCAGGCGGGCGATTTCAGCCTGCACGCTGGAATTGGGCAGGTCCAGTTCGGCCTTGGACACGAGAGCGTCCATCACGGCCTGCTTGTTGCGGGCCAGCAGGCGGAACTTGACTTCGCGCTCCAGGTTCTTCTTGATGTCGGCGCGCAGGCCCTCCACGGAGCCATCGGCGATGCCCAGCGACTTGGCCAGGGCGTCATTCACTTCGGGCAGGTGGGCCGCTTCGATCTTCTTGACCGTGACGAGGAAGTCCGCCGTCTTGCCGGCCACGTCCTTGCCGTGGTATTCCGCAGGGAATGCCAGGGGGAAGGTCTTGCTTTCGCCCGACTTCATGCCACGCACGGCTTCCTCGAACTCCTTGAGCATCTGGCCTTCGCCGACCAGGAACTGGAAGTCTTCGGCCTTGCCGCCTTCAAAGGGCTCGCCGTCGATCTTGCCTTCGAAGTCGACCGTCACGCGGTCGCCGTCTTGCGCGGCGGCTTCGAGCGCGCGCTGCGCAAAGCTGCGGCGCTGCTTGCGCAGGATGTCGATGGTCTTGTCGATGGCCGCATCGGTCACTTCGGCCGACAGCTTTTCGACTTCCGCGTCCGCCAGATCGGCGATCTTGACTTCAGGGAACACTTCGAAGATGGCGTCGAAGGTCATCTGGCCCTCGGGAGCGCCGTCCTTCTCGGAGATGCGGGGCTGGCCGGCGACACGCAGGTTGGCTTCGTTGGCGGCCACGGCGAAGGCTTCACCGACCTTGTCGTTGAGCACTTCGTACTGCACCGAGTAGCCGTAGCGCTGGGCCACCACGTTCATGGGCACCTTGCCGGGACGGAAACCGTCCATCTTGACCGTGCGGGCCAGGCGCTTCAAGCGCGTGTCGACTTCGGACTGGATCAGGGTGACGGGCACGCTCAGCGTGATCTTGCGCTCGAGCTTCTCAAGGGTTTCAACAGTAACGGCCATGGCTATTCCTCTTATGAATGTGGATCGTGCTGGCTGCAGCGCAGCGGCGCCGTGTTCCGCAAAGTCTCACATGGGTGGTGCGCGGGGGGGGACTCGAACCCCCACACCATTGCTGGCGTCAGGACCTAAACCTGGTGCGTCTACCAATTTCGCCACCCGCGCGGTTCTACAACAAACAAACAGGCGGCACGAACTGCCGCCTGTGTGAAATCGGTCAACCTTCTATTTTACCCTGATGCGGGCAGGGTGGGAATCAAACCCCTCCAAGGACCTCCGGCGCCGGCCTTTTGACACGGAACCAGGCAGCATACATCGCGGGCAGCGCCAGCAGCGTGAGCACGGTGGCCACCACCAGCCCGCCCATGATGGCCACAGCCATCGGCCCCCAGAACACGCTGCGCGACAGCGGGATCATGGCCAGCACCGCGGCCGCGGCCGTGAGCACGATGGGGCGCAGGCGGCGCACGGCGGATTCGACGATCGCATCCCACGCCGGCACGCCCCGCGCGCGGTCCTGCTCGATCTGGTCGATCAGGATCACCGAGTTGCGCTGGATCATGCCCATGAGCGCGATCACGCCGAGCAGCGCCACGAAGCCGAAGGGGCGGTTGAGCAGCAGCAAGGCCGCCGCCACGCCCGCCAGCCCGAGCGGCCCGGTCAGGAACACCAGCATCGCGCGGCTGAAGCTGTGCAGTTGCAGCATGAGCAAGGTGAAGGTGATGAACAGCATGACCGGAATGCCCGCCGCGATCGATGCCGAGCCCTTGGAGCTTTCCTCCACGGCACCCGCCACCTCGATGCGGTAGCCGGCCTGCCCCGCGGCACGCCACTTCGCCTCGATCTCCTTGAGGGCAGGCAGCAACGCCGCCGTCACCGTGGCGCCCTGCAGGCCCTCGGTCACATCGCCCTGCACCGTGATGGCGTAGTCGCGGTTCTCGCGCCACATCACGCCCGGCTCCCAGGTGAACACCGGCTTGGCGATCTGCGTGAGCGGAATCGACTTGCCCGACGCCGTGGGCAGATAGGCATTGGCGATGTCGGTGATCGCGTTGCGCTCCTCCTGCGGCTGGCGCAGCAGGATGTCGATGAGCTTGTCGCCCTCGCGGAACTGGCCCACCTGCGTGCCCGACAGGATGGTCTTGGAGGCCTGTGCGATGGACTGGCTGGTCACGCCCAGGGCGCGCGCCTTGGCCTGGTCCACTTCCAGGCGCAGCACCTTCACGGACTCGTTCCAGTTGTCGTTCACGCCGCGCATGTCGGGGTTCTGGCGCAGCTGGGCTTTCACCTCGTCCGCGCGCTCACGCAGCACCAGCGGATCGGGGCCCACCACGCGGAACTGCACGGGGTACGGCACGGGCGGCCCGTTGGGCAGCAGCTTCACCCGGCCGCGCACCTCCGGAAACTCCTGCGCCAGCAGCGCCGGCAATTTCACGCGCAGCGATTCGCGCACCTTCAGGTCCTGCGGCAGCACGATGAACTGCGACACATTGCTTTGCGGGAACACCTGGTCCAGCGGCAGGTAAAAGCGCGGCACGCCCGACCCCACCCAGGTGCTCACGGAGCTGACCCCAGGCTCGGAGAGCAGGCGCTGCTCCACCCGCTTGGTGACTTCTTCGTTGCCCGCGAACGAGGTGCCCTCGGGGAACCAGATGTCCACCAGGATCTCCGGGCGGCTCGAATCCGGGAAGAACTGCTGCTGCACCTTGCCCATGCCGGCGATGCCCAGCGCGAAGGTGAGCACCGTGGCGCCGATGGTGAGCCAGCGGTGCTGCACGCACCAGTCCACCAGGCGGCGGAAGGTGCGGTAGAACGGACTGTCAAACACCTCGTGGGGATCGTCCGTGATGCCTTGGCTGGCCTGCGCGGCCAGCACGTGGGGCGGCACCTTGAGCAGCAGCGTGCCCAGGTATGGCACGAAGTACACTGACACGATCCAGCTGAGCACCAGCGCGATCACCGTCACGGCAAAGATCGCGAACGTGTATTCGCCCGTGGTGGACTTGGCCAGGCCGATGGGCAGGAAACCCGCCGCCGTGATCAACGTGCCCGTGAGCATGGGCATGGCCGTGATCTCGTAGGCGAAGGTGGCGGCACGCACCTTGTCGTAGCCCTCCTCGAGCTTGAGCACCATCATCTCGACCGCGATGATCGCGTCGTCCACCAGCAGGCCCAGCGCGATGATGAGCGAGCCCAGCGAAATCTTGTGCAGGCCGATGCCCCAGTACCACATGGCCAGGAAGGTCACGGCCAGCACCATCGGGATGGTGATGCCCACGACCAGACCGGGGCGCGGGTCGATGTACCAGCGCTTCCACAGCGGATTCTTGCCGGGGCGCCTGTGGAAACCCAGCGCGATGAAGCTCACCGCCAGCACGATGACCACCGCCTCGATCAGCACCTTGACGAACTCGTTCACCGAGGTCGCCACGGCCTTGGGCTGGTCCTGCACGTTGACGAGCCTGACGCCCGCCGGGAGGGTGCTGCCAATGCGGTCGGTGGCCGTGTGCAGTGCCTTGCCCAGCGCGATGATGTCCCCGCCCTTGGCCATGGACACCCCGAGCGCGATCACTTCCTGCCCCTGGTGGCGCACCTTCACGGAGGCCGGGTCCACATAGCCGCGCTTGACCTCGGCGATGTCCGAGAGACGCAGCTGCGCGCCCGACGGCCCGCGGATCGGCATGGCGCCCAGGTCTTCGACGGCATTGAACTGCCCTTGCACGCGCACCTGCACCTGGTCCTGCGGCGTCTGGATGGCGCCCGCGCTTTCCACCGCATTCTGCTGGCCCAGCTGGGCCAGCACCTGGTTCATGTCCAGGCCCAGCTGCGACAGGCGCTTTTGCGAGATTTCGATGAAGAGCTTCTCGTCCTGCACGCCGAAGAGTTCGACCTTGGCCACGTCAGGCACGCGCAGCAGCTGCTGGCGCGCGTCGTCGGCGAACTGTTTGAGTTCGGCATAGCTGAAGCCCTCGGACTCCAGCGCGTAGATCACGCCGTACACATCACCGAAGTCGTCGTTGAAGAACGGTCCCTGGATGCCCTGCGGCAGGGTGTAGCGCATGTCGCCCACCTTCTTGCGCACGCTGTACCAGACGTTGGCCACCTCGCTGCCCTTGGAGGAGTCCTTGATCTGGAAGATGATCTGCGACTCGCCCGGCTTGGAGTAGCTGCGGATCTTGTCCGCATAGGGCACTTCCTGCAGGGTGCGCTCGATCTTGTCGGTGACCTGCTCGGCCACCTGCTGCGCCGTGGCGCCAGGCCAGTAGGTGCGCACCACCATGGCACGGAAGGTGAACGGCGGGTCTTCGTCCTGCCCGAGCTGGAAGTAGGCCGCGAAGCCCAGCAGCATCAGCACCACCATCAGGTAGCGCGTGAGGGCGGGATGGTCGAGCGCCCACTTGGAGAGGTTGAACCCCTCTTTGGGTTGTACTTGCGTCATGGCCGGCCTCAGTTGGCAGTGGAAGCCGCGGGCGCCACAGCAGCGGCGGCAGGATTTGATACTGAATTTATAGCTTTTTGCGCTTTACCGGCGGGCGCCGAGGCCACTTTTGGCTGATAAACCAGCACCTTCTGCCCGGGTGAGAGCACGTGCACACCCGTGGCCACCACCTGCATGCCGGGCGTGAGGCCCGCGGCCACCACGGCCTCGTTGCCATCGGCCGTGGCGATCTGCACCACCTGCGACTTCACGGTGCTGCTGGCCGCGTCGTACACCCACACGGCCGTGGACTGGCCCTCCTGGCGCAAGGCACTGGTGGGCAGCTTGATCGCCTGGATGCCAGCGTGGCTCAACGCCTTGGGCGTCACATACACCGTGGAGCCCAGCGCGGGCGCGTCGGCGCTGTCGATGGCCACCTTCACCTGGTAGGTGCGGGTGGCGGCGTCGGCACTGGCCGCGACTTCGCGCACGCGCCCCGCCAGGGGGGCGCCGCCCGACCAGCCGCGCACCGCCACCTCGGAGCCTTGGGCAATCTGCGCCACCTTGTCTTCCGGCACCGCGAACACCACGTCGCGGGGGCCGTCCTGCGCGATGCGCACCACGGGCGTGCCCGCGGACACCACCTGGCCCGGTTCGGCATCGATGCCCGTCACCACTCCCGACACGTCGGCCACCAGCGTGGTGTAGGCCGCCTGGTTGCCCTGCGACGACAGCTGCGCGCGGGCCTGGTCCAGCGTGGCCTGCGCAGCCTTGAGCGTGGCATCGCGGCGCTCGAGCTCGGCGCCGCTGATGAAGTTCTGGTCCTTCAGGGCCTGGTAGCGCTTGTAGTCGGCGGCCGCCAGATCGCGCTGCGTGGTCGCCGATGCGAGTTGCGCGCGCGCGGCGTCGGCAGCCAGCTGGTAGTCCTTGGGGTCCAGCTGCGCCAGCACCTGGCCGGCCCGCACATGCTGGCCCAGTTCGGCCTGGCGCTGCACGATCTTGCCGGCCACGCGGAAACCCAGGCGCGATTCCACGCGCGCCCGCACCTCGCCCGAATACTCCAGGCTCGATTGCAGCGCGCCCACGCCCACCGTCAGCAGCTTCACGGAGCGCACGGGCTCCTCGGGCGGAGCGGGGCGCGAACAGGCGGCCAGCAGGGCCGCCGTGGCCAGCACCAGCAGGTACCTGGAATGCCGTTGAAAGGGCCGCGAAGCGGAAGGTGTGCGCATGGAAAATCCGGTGAGTAAAAAAGGGCCGCAAGGAGCTGCGGGCAAACGCAGGCACGGGCCAGCCTCCTTGTCCCTGTCGAAGATTATTCTGATTACTGACTGACCGGTTAGTAATCTATGAGAAGCCTCCCGCCTTGTCAAGCGACAATCCCGGGTGTGAACGACCGATCCAGCCCCCCTTCTCCAACCGCCCCCACGCCGCCGCCGGCCACCCCGGTGGCCGCGCCGCCCGTGACCCACTACGAGAATTTCCCCGTGGCATCGCTGCTGTGCCCGCCGCGCCTGCGCCAGCCCATCGCAGCCATCTATGGCTTTGCCCGCACCGCCGACGACATCGCGGACGAAGGCGATGCCCCGGCCGCCAGCCGCCTGGCGGACCTGGCCGCATACCACGCCGATCTGCAAGCCATCGCCCAGGGCCGGCCCCCGTCGCCCCGCTGGGCCGGCGTCTTCCTGCCCCTGCAAGGGGTGCTGCGCAGCCACCAGCTGCCCCTGCCGCTGCTGCAGGACCTGCTCAGCGCCTTCGTGCAGGACGTGGAGAAAACCCGCGACGCCGAGGGCTACGCCGACCGCAGTGAGCTGCTGGACTATTGCCGCCGCTCGGCCAACCCGGTGGGCCGCCTGCTGCTGCATCTGTATGGCGTGACGGATGCCAAGGCGCTGCAGGAGAGCGATGCCATCTGCACCGCGCTGCAGCTGATCAACTTCTGGCAGGACCTGAGCGTGGACATCCCCCGAGGACGCCACTACCTGCCGCGCGCCGACTGCGCGGGCCACGGCGCCGGCCAGGCCGAACTGCTGGCGCTGCAAAGCACACCCGAAAACGCCCGCCTGATCACCAACTGCGCGCGCTGGGCGCGCGCCACCATGCGCAGCGGCGCCCCCCTGGTCCACCGTCTGCCCGGCCGTGCGGGCTGGGAGCTGCGGCTGGTGGTGCAAGGCGGCCTGCGCATTCTCGACAAGGTGGACGGGCTCCAGGGCGGTAGCCTGCACACCCGCCCCCGGCTGCACGCCTGGGACTGGTGCGTGATGCTCTGGCGGGCAGTGGCGATGTGAGTCAACGCGCTTTCAGGCCACCGCCAGCCACGCGCAGAACGCAACCGACACCGGGTCGTCCGCCGCGCGCGCGGGCCGCAGCCAGTAGTAGTTCTTCTCGCCCGACAGGCGCTGGGCAAACGGCATGACCAGCAGGCCGCCCGCGAGCGCATCGTTCAGGAATCGGGGGTTGCCCAGCGCCACGCCCAGACCCTGGATGGCGGCTTGCACGCTCAGGTGCGCGTGGTCGAACACCAGGTCGCCCGCAGGCTGCAGGCCTGGCGCGCCCGCCTCTTCCAGCCACCGCTGCCAGGCCACCGGCGTGGACCGGCTGTGCAGCAGGGTGTGCCGCGCCAGCCCCTGCGGCGACTCCATCGCCCCATCGCCCGCCAGCAGGGCCGGGCTGCACACCGGGGTGAGCTTGTCGGGGATGAAGGGCCCCAGCGCCACGTCCCGCCAGCCCGCGCGCGCGGGCAGCGCCGCCAGCTCGCTGTCGGCGAAGCAGCGGATCGACACGTCGTACTGGGCGGGCTCGAAATCCAGGTGGCCCAGCGTGGTGACCAGCTGCACGTCCAGCCCCGGCATCTGTGCGCAAAAACCCGCCAGCCGCGGGATCAGCCACTGCGAGGCCAGCGTGGACGTGGCATTCACCACCAGCGTGCCGCGCCGGGTGAGCCGCTCGATGCCCGCCGTGGATTGCGCCATCAGATCCAGTGCGCGGGTGAGCCCGGGCAACAGCGCCGCGCCCGCGGTGGTGAGCGCCAGCCTACGGCCTTCGCGCGCCACCAGGGCCACGCCCAGCCAGGACTCCAGGGCCTTGATCTGGTGGCTCACGGCGCTCTGCGTCACGCTCATTTCGCGGGCCGCATGGGTCACGCTCAGCAGGCGCCCTGCCGCCTCGAACGCACGCAGCATGTTCAGCGGCGGCAGGCGGCGTGCGCCGTTGCCCCCGCCCGGACCGGCGGGCGGCAGGCCGGCACCGCTTTTTCCATGAGCTGAATTCATGATTGGACGAAATATTGTCGATAGTTACAGGCTGGCGTGCTCCGTACGATCACCGGCATGCATCGAAACCCACCTGCGGACTGGATAGATTTACTCATTATGTGCCGGGTGTGCACGGCACCGGTGGCCGTGCCCTGCCGTCCGCCCTCGCCAGCGCCCTGGCGCAGAGGCTACGCCCGGTGGTTCTTCGCGCCATGGGCCGCCTCCCAGGCCGCGAGGGCGCTGTCCGCGAGCGGGCTGCAACCGGGGCACCTCCGCAGCGAAGGCCCCGCATGACGGCGGGACATGCCGCGCGGGCCCTGTGCGTGGGGGTATGGCATGCACGCACCACGCTCTCCATCCGCGTGGCCTGCACGGCCTCTGATTCACCGCCCGGCGGGCGGGAGAACGACCATGTTCAGTTCATGCAGGTGCTCGCGGCGGCCGAGCGCCTGCTGCGCGAAGCCGGCGCCGATCCCCGGAGCATCCTGTCGTGCGACGTGTTCGTGCGCGGCCCCGCCGCCCGGGCCGCCGTGCTGGCGGTGCTGCGCCCACGGGCCGCGCGCTGGCCCACACTCCCCCGCATCACGCCGCATCCTTCGCCGTGCACACCCCAGGCCACGGTGTCCCTCGCACTCGTGGCGGCCCGGCCCACCCCACTGTAAGAAACATTCATGGGTGACAAGCCGCGCCATGCGGCCTGGTGGGAGCGGCCAGAGCGATACGGCAAAAGCGCCGCTACCGCTTTTGCCCGTTCAATATTTTGCTATCAATATTGAATTTCAGCACGTGCAACGCCGCGCAGGGTGATGGACCCGGGGCCCCGCTCATCAGGGATTACGCGTGTGCCGGCCGGCGCCTGCACGGTTAGCCTCGCGCCCACTGCGGGCACCAAGAGAACCGGCAGTGCGAAAGATGCTGTTGCCTCGAGAACAGCGATGGCGCCACCCGCGCCATCGCTGCTTTCCATGGACCAGGGCCCCAGGGGTTCCACGCATCCCCAAAACCTACCCGGTATGCCACACACCATGTCCGTCAGCGTTTTCGACCTCTTCAAGATCGGCATCGGCCCGTCCAGCTCCCACACCGTGGGGCCCATGATCGCGGCGCGGCAGTTTGCCTGCCACCTGCGGGATGGCGTGGGGCTGGCCGCCGTGCACGGTGTCACGGTGGAGCTGTTCGGGTCGCTGTCGGCCACGGGCGTGGGCCACGGCACCGACAAGGCCGTGCTGCTGGGCCTGGCCGGGTACGAGCCCGACCACATCGACCCGGACCGCATCGCCCCCGCCATTGCCGAGATCCGCGGCCGCCAGTCGCTGGCCCTGCTGGGCGAGCGCGCCATTGCCTTTGTGGAAAAAGACCATCTGCTGTTCAGGCGCAGGAGCCTGCCGCTGCACCCCAACGGGCTGTGCCTGCATGCCTTTGACGCACAGGGCCGGGAAATTGCCCAGCGCGAGTACTACTCGGTGGGTGGCGGCTTCGTGACCGACGCCTCGGGGGAGCGCGTGCTCAATCTGGCAGCCACCTGCGGGGCCGATGCCGCGGGCCACGCCCGGGGCCTGCCCTACCCCTTTCGCACCGGGGCCGAGCTGCTGGCCCAATGCCAGGCCAGCGGCCTCACACCGGCCCAGCTCATGGCCGCCAACGAAGAGCATTGGCGCAGCGCCGGCGAGGTGCGGCGCCAGCTCATGGCGATCTGGCGGACCATGGCGGCCGCCGTGCAGCGCGGCTGCGCCAGCACCGGCCACCTGCCCGGCCCCATGCAGGTGCGCCGCCGCGCGGCCGAACTGCACAAGAGCCTGAGCGGATCGCCCGAGGCCGCCCTGCGCGACCCGCTGTCCATGCTGGACTGGGTGAACCTGTATGCCATGGCCGTCAACGAGGAAAACGCCGCTGGCGGCCGCGTGGTGACCGCCCCCACCAACGGCGCCGCCGGCGTGATACCGGCCGTGCTGCACTACTACGTGAACTTTCTTCCAGGCGCGAACGAGGACGGCATCGCCACCTTCCTGCTCACCGCCGGCGCCATCGGCATCATCTACAAGGAGAACGCCTCGCTCTCGGGCGCCGAGGTCGGCTGCCAGGGCGAGGTGGGCGTGGCCTGCTCCATGGCCGCCGGCGCGCTGGCCGCCGTGATGGGTGGCAGCCCCGAGCAGATCGAGAACGCCGCAGAGATCGGCATGGAACACAACCTCGGGATGACCTGCGACCCCGTGGGCGGCCTGGTGCAGATTCCCTGCATCGAGCGCAACGCCATGGGCGCCATCAAGGCCATCAACGCCGCCCGCATGGCGCTGCGCGGCGACGGCCAGCACGTGGTCTCGCTCGACAAGGTCATCAAGACCATGATGCAGACCGGCGCGGACATGAAGGTCAAATACAAGGAGACCTCGCGCGGCGGGCTGGCGGTGAACGTGGTCGAATGCTGAGGCGCCACCGCGCCGCCCCATCGCTATCAAAAAAGTAGCGACTCGCGCTGGATGGAAGAGCGCCAGGGGCCAAAAGCGCGCCAAACCGCGGATCCCCGCCGCGCGGGGTGCGCCATGGGACAATTCCGCCCCATGACACCGCAGCAGTACGTACAGCAAAAAGCCGTGGCCTCGGGCAGCAGCTTCTATTACGCCTTTCTCTTCCTGCCCGCGCCGCGCCGCGCGGCCATCACGGCGTTCTATGCGTTCTGCCGCGAGGTGGATGACGTGGTCGATGAGGTCAGCGACCCCGGCGTGGCGCGCACCAAGCTGGCCTGGTGGCAGGCCGAAGTGGCCAAGGCCTATGCCGGCCAGCCCACCCACCCCGTGATGCTGGCGCTGATGCCGCACACCGCCGAATACGGCATCGAGCAGCGCCACCTGCAGGCCGTCATCGATGGCTGCCAGATGGACCTGGAGCAGACGCGCTACCTCGACTTCGCGGGCCTCAAGGGCTACTGCCACCTGGTGGCCGGCATCGTGGGCGAGGTCACGGCGCGCATCTTCGGCCAGACCGACGGGCGCACCACGCAGTACGCCCACACGCTGGGCCTGGCCTTCCAGCTCACCAACATCATCCGCGACGTGGGCGAGGACGCCATGCTGGGCCGCATCTATCTGCCCGTGAGCGAGCTGCAGCAGTTCGACGTGAAGGCGCACGAGATCCTCAAGCGCACCTACTCCGACCGCTTCACCGCGCTCATGCGCTTCCAGGCCGAGCGCGCGCACCGCCTGTACGACGAGGCGTTTGCCCTTTTGCCCGATGCCGACCGCCGCGCGCAGAAACCCGGCCTGATGATGGCCAGCATCTACCGCACGCTGCTGCGCGAGATCGAGCACGAGAACTTCCAGGTGCTGCACCAGCGCATCCGCCTCACGCCGCTGCGCAAGTTCTGGCTGGCGTGGAAGGTGCAGGCGCTCGGACGGATGTAGCGGCCGTGCGGCAGCATCCATGAAAGTCGCCGTCATCGGCGCGGGCTGGGCCGGCATGGCCGCAGCCATCGCGCACGCCCAGGCGGGCCGCGAGGTCACGGTGTTCGAAGCCGCCCGCACCGTGGGCGGCCGGGCGCGTGCCGTGCCCGCCACGCTGCCGGGGGGCGAGGTGGTCACGCTCGACAACGGCCAGCACATCCTCATCGGCGCCTACGCCGAAAGCCTGCGCCTGATGCGCCTGGTGGGGGTGGACGCCAGCACCGCGCTGCTGCGCCTGCCGCTCACGCTGCAGTTTCCGGATGGCCAGGGACTGCGGCTGCCCGACCTGCCGCCCCCACTGGATGCCTTGCTGGGCATCGCGCGCGCCAGGGGCTGGAGCTGGCGCGACAAGCTGGCCCTGCTGCGCACGGCCACCGCCTGGCAGATCAGGGGATTCCGCTGCGCGCCCACGACCTCGGTGGCCGACCTGTGCGCGCCGCTCACGCCCCGCCTCATGGCAGAGTTCATCGACCCGCTGTGTGTGTCGGCCCTCAACACCCCGGCGCACCAGGCCAGCGGCCAGGTGTTTCTGCGCGTGCTGCGGGACAGCCTGTTCAGCGGGCGCGGCGGCTCCAACCTGCTGCTGCCGCGCGCCGACCTGGGCGCGCTTTTTCCCGAGCCTGCGGCGCGCTGGCTGCAGGCGCAGGGCCGCCACCAGGTGCTCACCGGCCAGCGCGTGCAGCGGCTGCAGCCGCAGCACGCCGGGCGCTGGCAGGTCGTCGGCGCCGCCGGTGCGCCGGGCACCACGGACAATGCACCGGAGGTGTTCGACCACGTGACCCTCGCATGCCCTTCGTGGGAGGCCAGCCGGCTCGTGGCGGGTGTGGCCGGCATGGCGGGGCTGGCCAGTGCCGGCCGGTGGAGCGCCCTGGCCGGCGCCCTGCACTTCGAGGCCATCACCACCGTCTATGCCCACGGGGCGGGTGCGCGCCTGGCCCAGCCCATGCTGGCGCTGCGCAGCGCCCCGGACAGCCCCGCGCAGTTCGTGTTCGACCGTGGCCAGCTGGACGGCAACCAGGGCCTGCTCGCGTTCGTGGTGAGCGCCAGCGAAGGCGAGCGCACCCACATCGAACAGCAGGTGCTGCGGCAAGCCGCCGCGCAGTTGGGCATCGGCTCCCTGTCGCCCGTACAGACGGTGGTGGAAAAACGCGCCACCTTTGCCTGCACGCCCGGCCTTGCACGCCCCGGCATGCAGGTGCTGCCCGGGCTCTCGGCCTGCGGTGACTATGTGGACGGCCCCTACCCCGCCACGCTGGAAGGGGCGGTGCTCAGCGGTACCGCGGTGGCCGCGCTCCCCTGACCCGGCGCTCGGGCGCCCTGGCCGCGCCCCCGGGAAAACCCCAGGCCGACTGACAGCATTCCGAAAGCACGCGGCGCGCACCATGGCGGCTGTCACGCCTTGATGGCTTTCACGGAGACAAGCATGCCTACAGACACCCCCCATTCCCACACCCCCCATTCCCACACCCTCCACCCCAACCGCCGCCACCTGCTCGGTGCCGGCGGCGCCCTGGCGCTGGGCGGCCTGCTGCCCGCATCGGTGTCGGCACAGGCCGCATGGCCTTCCAAGTCGGTGCGTTTCGTCGTGCCCTTCGCGCCGGGCGGCAGCTCCGAGATCGTCGCCCGCTCCACCGCCGCCGAGCTGACCAAGACGCTGGGCCAGAGCGTGTTCGTGGACAACAAGCCCGGTGCGGCCGGCAACATCGCCATGCAGGAGGTGGCGCGCGCCGACGACCAGCACACGCTGATCCTGGGCCACATCGGCACGCTCGCCGTGAACCCGTACATCTTCGACAAGCTGCCCTACGACGCCAACAAGGACTTCAAGCCCGTGAGCCTGCTGGCCAAGGTGCCCAGCCTGTACGTCGTGCACCCCGACGTGCCGGCCAAGAACCTCAAGGAATTCATCGCCTACGCCAAGAAGAACCCCGCCAAGCTCAGTTACGGCTCGGCGGGCAACGGCAGCGCCGGCCACCTGGCCTTCGAGTACCTGAAGATGACGGCCGAGATCTTCATGCTGCACGTGCCCTACCGCGGCACCGGCCCCATGATGACCGACCTGCTCTCGGGCCGGCTTGACGCCGCTTCCGTGGGCGCCGCCGCCATGCTGCCCTTCATCAAGTCGGGCAAGGTGCGCTGCATCGCCACGGGATCGACCCAGCGCCTGCCCCAGTTGCCCGATGTGCCCACCGTGGCCGAGCAGGGCTTCCCGGGTTTCGAGATGACACAGTGGTACGGCATGCTGGCCCCGGCCAGCCTCACGCAGGAGCACCTGGACAAGCTGGCCGCCGAAACCATGAAGGCCGTCAAGGCGCCGGAATCGCTCAAGCGCCTGAGCGGTGATGCGGCCGAAGCCATCGGCGGCACGCCGGCGCAGTTCGCGCAGTTCATCGCCTCCGAACAGGCGCGCTGGCAGAAGGTGCTCAAGCGCGCGCAGGTCAAGCCGGATTAGGAAGCCCCCTGAGTCGCTTCGCGTCTTCCCCCCAGAGGGGGACGCCACCCGTGGCCTAGCAAAGCCAGTTCCACGGTGGCGCTGGCGGGGCGCGCCAGGCCTGCGGCCCGGGCGCACGTGCCTCGGCGATGGCACTGCACAACAGCATTAGCATCCCCTCCATGCGCATCCTTCTGGCCGAAGACGAACACAGCCTGGGCACCTGGCTCAGCCGCGCGCTGGAGCACGCGGGCATCCAGGTGGAATGGGTGAATGACGGCCGCCTGGCCGACCGATCGCTGCAGCAGCACGACAACTACGACGCACTGGTCCTGGACCTGGGCCTGCCGGGCCTAGACGGTCACGCGGTGCTGCAGCGCCTGCGCGACCGCGACCAGCGCCTGCCCACGCTGATCCTCACCGCGCGCGATTCGCTGGACGAGCGCGTGCGGCTGCTCAATGCCGGGGCGGACGACTTCCTGGCCAAGCCGTTCGAGCTGGCCGAGCTGGAGGCGCGCCTGCACGCCCTGGTGCGCCGCGCGCGCGGCACCGACCACCCGCGCCTGGCATGTGGCCCGCTGGCGTACGACAGCGCGCGCAGGCAATTCGTGCTGCAGGGCGAACCCCTGGCGCTGTCGCCGCGCGAGCAGGCCGTGCTGCGCGTGCTGGTGCAGCGCAGCGGCGAGCCGTTCTCCAAGCAGCAGATCCTGGAGCGCGTGTTCTCCGACGATGACGACGTGCACCCCGAGGCCGTGGAAGTGTTCGTGCACCGCCTGCGCAAGCGGCTCGACGGCAGCGGCGTGCGCATCGTCACGCTGCGCGGCCTGGGCTACGCACTGGAATCGCACTGAACATGGGCCTGGCCGCACGCCTGCGCCGTGCCAGCCTGTGGCGGCTGCTGGCGTGCCTGCTGCTGCCGCTGCTGGCCGTGGTGACGGGCGTGGAGCTGTGGATGACCCGGCACGACGCGCTGGAGGCCGCCAACGCGGCCTACGACCGCTCGCTGCTGGGCGCGCTCAAGTCCATCGATGCCAACATCTCCACCGCCTCGGGCGGGCTCTCGGCCGAGCTGCCCTACAGCATGCTGGAATTCTTCGAGCTCACGGCCAGCGGACACGTGTATTTCCGCGTGGCATCGTCGGATGGACTGGTGGAGCTGGGCAACGCCGACCTGCCCCTGCCGCCCGGGCCGCTGGAGCCCGGTGTGCCGCGCTTCTACGATGCGACCTACTTTGGAGAATCCGTGCGCCTGGCCGCCTACCGCCGCGCGATGGAAGGGCCGCCATCCGCCCCCGGGACAAGCAGCGTGCTGGTGCAGGTGGCGGAAAGCACCCAGTCGCGGCAGGAGTTCACGCGCCGCTTCGTCCGCCGCGCCGCGCTGCGCGATGGCCTGGTGCTGGCGCTCATGGTACTGGGCACGGCGGCCACGCTGGCCCTGGCGCTGCGCCCCCTGGCACGCCTGGCCCGCGAGGTGCAGGCCCGCAGCCCTGACGACATGACACCGGTCGCCGGCGCCGAACTGCCCGCGGACATCCGCCCGCTGGTCACCGCCGTCAACCAGCAGATGGCGCGCACGCAGGACCTGGTGGCGCAGCAGCGCCAGTTCCTCGACGATGCGTCGCACCAGCTGCGCACACACCTCACCACGCTGCAGATGCAGATCGACTACGCACGCCGCGAACCCGACGCGGCCCGGCTTCAGGACACGCTGGCAGCCCTGGGCGGCGAGATCGCGCGCGCCACGCGCAGCACCCAGCAGCTGCTGGCCCTGGGGCGCAGCGACACCGCCGCGGTGGAGTTCGCACCCTGCGACCTGGCCTTGCTGCTGCGCACCGTGGCACTGGAGCTGCTGCCGCAGGCCCGCGCCAAGCAGATCGACTTCGGCATCCACACCGCCACGGCCGAACTGGCCGCCGTGGCGGACAGCGGGCTGCTGCGCGAGGCGCTCACCAACCTGGCGGCCAACGCCATCGCCTACACCCCGGAGCAAGGCACCATCACCGTGTCGGCCGCCGGCGACAGCCTGGGCTGGAGCCTGAGCGTGGAAGACAACGGCCCGGGCCTCCCGCCCGAAGAGCGCGACGCCCTGGGCCACCGCTACCGGCGCGGCTCGCAGGCCGTGGCGGGCGGCTCGGGCCTGGGCCTGGCCATCGCCCGGTCGATCGCGGAACGCCACCGGGGCCGGCTGCGGCTGGAGGCCCGCGCCGGCGGCCCCGGCCTGCTGGCCATACTCTGGTGGCCCCGGCCATGAAGAACCCGGCCCGCCACACCGCCATGCAACCCCTTGCCCCCCACCCCTCGCGCGAAGACGGCATGGCCACGGCCCCGAGCCGCCGGCAGATGCTGGCAACGCTGGCGGCCTGGGGCGGCGCCCTGCCCGCGCGCGCAGCGGCCGCGGATGCCTCCACCGAGCCCGCGGAATGCGTCGCGCCCTCACGCCCCGGCGGTGGGTTCGACCTGACCTGCGGCCTGGCCGGGCAGGCCCTGCAGGCCGTGCGGCCCGCGCGCACCCCGCTGCGCACCCGCTACCTGCCCGGGGGCATCGGGGCCGTGGCGTTTGACCAGGTGGCCACCGGGCGCCTGGGCGGCCCGGGCACCCTGGTCGCTTTCTCCAGCGGTTCGCTGCTCAACATCGCACAGGGCCGCTTCGGCCCGCATCCGGTGGGCACCGTGCGCTGGATCGCCACGCTGGGCACCGACTACGGCGTGGTGGCCGTGCACCGCGATGCGCCTTACCAGCGCCTGCAGGACGTGGCTGCCGCGCTGCGCAGGGACTCCAACCGCGTGGTGTTTGGCGCCGGCGGCACACTGGGCAGCCAGGACTGGATCAAGGCCGCGCTGCTGGTACGTGCGGCGGGGCAGGACCACAAGCGCATGCGCTTCGTGTCCTTCGAGGGCGGCGGTGAGGCGCTCAAGGCCCTGCGGGGCGGGCACATCGGCATTTTCACCGGCGATGCGGCCGAGGCCCTGCAGGCAGCCGCGCAGGGCGCGCCGCTGCGCGTGCTGGCGGTGCTCTCGCAGGCACGTCTGGGCGGCAGCCTGGCGGGCCTGCCCACGGCACGCGAGCAGGGTCTGGACCTGGTCTGGCCCACGGTGCGCGGCCTGTACATGGCCGCCAGCACGCCCGATGCGGCGGTGCGCGCGTGGACCACCGCGCTGCGGGATGCCTTGGCCGCCCCCGGCTACGCCGCGCTGTGCACGCAGTACGGCCTGTACCCGTTCGCGCTGACGGGCGCGGCGCTCGAAGATTTCGTGCAGCGCAGCCTGGCGGACTACCGGCGCCTGGCGCAGGACCTGGGACTCCGGGTCTGGGCACGCTGAGCCGTCCCGACACGCTCCAGGCGCCCGTGAAGGACTGCGCCTGCACGGGGCCGCAGGTTTTTCCTACCTGCAACCGCCCCCTGTGGCGGCAGAGTGCAAGACCGCGCGCCCACAACCCGCCACGCACTGGAGGAAGCCCATGCCCGCCACACTGAAGCCCGCGGCCGAAATGGCCCGCAACGCGAAGACGCCCTTCCCCGGCGCCTCGGCCGCATACGAAGAGGCCCGCCGCGCGCTGCTGGCCGAGGAGATCGAGTTCCGCCGGCACATGAGCCGCCTGACCGAGCAGCGCCGCGCGCTGCCGCCCGGCCCGGTCATCGCGAAGAACTACCGCTTCCAGGACGAACAGGGGTCCGAGGTCGGGCTGATCGACCTGTTTGGCGACAAGCAAACCCTGGTGGCCTACTTCTGGATGTACGGGCCGCAGCGCGAGCGCCCGTGCCCCATGTGCACGAACTGGCTGGGCGCCGTCCATGGCAACGCGGCCGACATCAAGCAACGGGTCGCGCTCAAGGTCCTGGGCCGCTCGTCGGTGGAGCGGCAGCTCGCGTTTGCGCAGGAGCGGGGTTGGCGCGACCTGAACTTCGTGCAGACCGTGGGGGACGACTACGCCCGCGACCTGGGCATCCTGATGCCCGACGGCAGCGAGTACCCGGCGCTGACCATCTTTCGGCGCGACGGCGACAAGGTGCGCCTGTTCTGGGCCAGCGAGATGGCGCGCGAGATGGCCGACCCCGGGCAGGACCCGCGCGATGCGCCCGACATCGCCGCACTGTGGTCCATCCTGGACCTCACGCCCGAGGGCCGCGGCACCGACTGGTATCCCCGGCTCCGCTACGACTAGGCAGCATCAGGGCATGGGGCGTTTGCATCCCGGCCCGGCCCAGCACCCGCCTCACACCGGCGCCAGCACCCGCCATGCCAGGAATTCATCGCCCGCCACCGGCTCCGGCACGATGCCATTGGCCACCAGGCCATCGTCGCTTTCCGCTTCGCACGCGTACACCGCGATCGCGCCGTGGCGCTGGCCGGTGGGCACCACGCACCAGCCTTGCGGCAACGCGCGCTGCGCCCGGCGGTAGCTTGCCTGCCAGTGCGTGCTGGCCTGCGCCTCCAGGATGGCGGGCCCCGGCACCGCCACGGGCTGCTGCATCACCGGGACTTCTGCATCGAGCAGCGTGCCAGGCGCAACGGCGGCCCGCCGCAAGCCATGGCCCTCCAGCCAGTCGGCCACGGCGGCAGGCACCGCATAGGCCCAGGGCCGCTTCACGGTGGCCACGGGGACGAAGTGCGCGAAATGCGGCACCTGCACGCTGATGGGGGCGCCTTGCAGCGCATAGGGTTCCCGCGTGAGAACCTCCACCGTGGTGCCTGGGATGGGCTGCAATGCATAGCGGATGGCGACCTCGGCGGGCGGCTCGGCACACCCGTCCAGCAGCTGCACGATCTCCGTGCCATGGCCGGCGACGTAGTGCAGTGCCTCGCGCAGCACGGCATACGTCACCGCCACGCGCTCCTTGAAGCTGATGTACGAATAGGCCTCCAGCAGCACGTCGAGCCGATTGGTCAGCCCCCGGTAGTTGCAGCCAAAGCGCGGGTGGTGGGTGTAGGTGATCCAGCCCTGGCCCTGCCCGCCCTCGTCGCGCACGAAGTTGCCATACCAGAAGGTGTCCAGGCCCTCGGTGCGCTTCACCGCGGCCTGCACGGCGGGCATCATGCGTTCGCGCATATAGGCCACGGGCTCGCTGCGGCCCGTGTGCTCGGTGTGGGGAATGTCGTAGGTCAGCGCGAAGCGGTGGATGGAGCCGTTGGTGGCGTGGCAGTCCAGCGTGAGGTGGGGGTTCCAGGGCTGGCACACGCGCGTCTGCAGCAGGCGCATCTCGGGAGCCCGATGGCGCATGTAGTCGCGGTTGAGATTCACCCCCGCCGCATTGTTGCGCGTGCCCACGAGCGCCGGGCCGTCCTGCCCGCGCAGGTGGGCAACGTCCAGCGGGCGGTTGTCTGTGCCCAGCCGGTCATTGCCGTCGGGGTTGAACAGCGGCACCACCACCACGGTGCAGTGCGAGAGCACGTCACCGTGCTCGCCGCGCAGCAGGTCGCGCACCAGCATCAGCGCGGCCTCCTTGCCCTCCACTTCGCCAGCGTGGATGCCGCACAGTATCAGCACCACGGGCAGGCCGCTGGCCTGCGCGGCCTGCGGCGTGAAATGGCCTTGCGCGGACAGCACCAGCAGCGGCAACAGGCGGCCCTCGGGCGATGCGCCGAAGTCCGCGACATGCAATCGGGCATCCCCCAGCGCCGCCAGGCCGCGCACGTACGCCATCACGTCGGCGTGGGTCGATGTCTCGGTGTAGCCGCTGGTTTCAGCGCGGGTGAGCAGGGAGGGGGCGGAAGGCAGGGACATGGGCGAGGCGGTCGGTAGATCGGTCCATCACCTTACCTCACTGCGGCCGTGTCCCGGCGCCGATGCGCTGCGGCCTTACCGCTCCAGCCACCACTGGATCACGACCTTCGCCAGGAACCCGAGGAAGCCCACGCCCAGGCCCAGGAACAGCACGAAGGTGCCAAACCGGCCGGCCTTGGACTCCCAGGCGAGCTGCCCGATGATGAACAGCATGTACAGGATGAACGCGCCCACGCCGTAGGTGAGGAAGAAGCCCGAGATCTGCGCCTCGGTGAAACCGAAGATCACGGCGCCACCCCGCGGTTCTGCGTGGGCGCTGCCGCCCCCCGCCCGGGCAGGCTGGAGGCATCGACCAGATCCCGGTAGGCATGCCAGCTCGCGTGGCCCAGCATGGGCATGACGGCGATCAGCCCCAGCAGCAGCGAGCCCAGGCCCAGCAGCATGAAGCCCAGGATCAGCGCCGCCCAGAACGCCATCGGCAACGGGTTGCCGATCACCGCCTGCCAGCTGGTGAGCACGGCCTGCAGCAAGGTGGCGCGCCGGTCCAGCAGCAGGGGCATGGCCACCACGCTGGAGGCGAAGATCGGCGCCGCCATGAGGCTGCCCAGCGCCAGCCAGATCTCGAACAGCCAGCCCTCGCGGGCCAGTACCACATGGCGCAGGAAATCCAGGGGCGTCTGGATGGGCACGGGCGCCAGCAGCGTGATGAGAGCCGCCGACGTCATGACCCAGCCCGTGGCCGCCAGCGCCAGCAGGGCGCCGAACTGCACCATGCACCAGTAGTCGTTGCCCCATTTGTTGACGTGGCTGTCCTGCCAGTTCAGCCAGGTCTTGAGTACCACGCCCAGGTTCGCGGGCTCGCCACGCTCCAGCGCGCGGCTCAGCGCATACAGGCTGGTGGCCAGCACCGGGGCTATCACCAGAAAGCCCGACAGTGCCCCGGCCAGCAGCCAGAACCTGTGGTGGGCCACCGCGAAGATCGCCGCGCCAAAAAGCGCCAGGGCCAGGCCGTGGGCAAAGCTGATCCAGCCCGCGCGGGCCATGTCGCGCCAGGCCAGGACGAGCCAGGTCATGGGCTGCATGAGGCCGATGGTGCGGATGGCGGGCAAGGCGGGAGGGTTTCTCGGCATGGCCTGCAGTGTGGCCGGATCGGTGACCGGGATCAAGCCGGCACACACCGCGGCGCCCCGGGCCCTTGACCTGGGACAAGAAATTGCCCCCGGATAGCGCGGAGCGCGCGGGCTACGCCGTCAGCAGCCGGCACAGCTCCGTGAGATTGCTCACGGTGGCATGCGGCGGGGTGTCGTAGGGCCAGGCGGCCTCGGCGGGATTCAGCCACACCGCCTGCATGCCGGCCTCCATGGCGCCCCGGGCGTCCAGCGTGGCATCGTCGCCCACATGCAGCACCGCGTGCGGCGGCACCTGCAGCGCCTGGGCGGCTGCCTGGAAGATGCGGGCATCGGGCTTGGCCACGCCCAGCACCGATGCGCTCAGGCTGTCCTTGAAGTAGTGGCCGATGCCCACCTTGTGGATGTCGGCGTTGCCGTTGGACACCGCCACCACCGGGTAGCGCGACGACAGGAAGGCCAGCGCATCGTGCGCATCGTCGAACAGCGTCACGCGCTGGCGTTCGGCAAAAAACAGGTCGAACGCGGGCTCGGCCAGCGCGCCGTCATCGCCCGCCTGGGTCAGCGCCAGGCGGATGGATTCGCGGCGCAGCGCGCTCAGGTCGTGCTGCAGGTCCGGCCGCAGGTTCACCATCTGGTTGCGGATGGCGCGCAGCGCCTCGGTGCTCTGGAACAGGCGCGCGGTGGCGGGCGCATGCTCGGCCATCCACTGCAGCAGTACGGCTTCGGCGCGCTCGATGGTGGGCCAGATGGGCCACAGCGTGTCGTCCAGGTCGATGGTGACGGCGCGGATGCGGGGGATGTCCAGGGAGGGGGTCGGCAAGGGGGCGCACCTGCAAAAAACAGCGTGGAGGCGGAAGGCCCGGTGGATGCCGGGCGGCGGCCGCACAGCATACCGCAGCGCCTGTGCGCACGCCCTTCGGGGTCAGGTGCCCAGCGACGACCCGCGCACGATGAGCGTGCCGGGCAACAGGTTTTCGCGCACCGGGCCCTGCAGGCCGCCGATGCGCTCCAGCAGGCACCGGGCCGCGCGCTGGCCTATGGCATCGGTGGGCTGCGCCACGGTGCTCAGGCCCGGCCGGATCAACGGTGCCCATTCCGGGTCGTCGAAGCCCACGAAGCCCAGCTCCAGCCCGAAGGTCCAGCCCAGGCGCGAGACCGAGGCCGCCACGCGCAGCGTGACCACGGAATTGCCTGCGACCACCGCGCAGCGCGCGCCCCGCCCCGCACGCTGGCGAAAGGCCGCCAGCGCCTGGGCCAGCGCGTCCTCGCCCGCCTGCTGCGCATCGATCTCCAGCACATCGCCGCGCACATTCCTGCCCTGGGCCGCCACGCAGGCGCGAAAGGCCGCCGTGCGCTCCAGGCGCGAACTCACACCCTGCAGCGGCTGCGTGACATAGAGCAGGTCCTGCCAGCCTTGCTGCACCAGGTGCGCGCAGGTGTCGCGCATGGCGGCTTCGTTGTCGAGCGCCACGAAATCCGCCGCCAGGCCCGCATGGCGGCGGTCCACCAGCACCGCGGGCTTGCCGTGCAGGGTGGTCACGTCGGCCAGCCCCTCGCCCTGCCCCAGCGTGTTGAGGATGAATCCGTCCACCTGGTAGCTCGCCAGCGCATCGATGGCGGCGCGCTCGCGCTCGCGGTCGTTGCCCAGGTTGAACAGCATCACCAGGTAGCCCGCCTCCTGGCACGCCTTCTCGGCGCCGCGCAGCACGGCCACCGAATACGGGTTGGTGATGTCGGCCACCACCAGCCCGATGAGGCGCGAGCGGCCGTGGCTGAGCGCCTGGGCCATGGGGCTGGGCACGTAAGCCAGCTTGGCGATGGCGGCCTCGACGCGCGCGGCGATGTCGGGGCTGAGCAGGCGCTCGCGGTGGTTGAAGTAGCGCGACACCGTGGCCTTGGACACGCCGGCCTCGGCCGCGACATCGGCGATGGTGGGGCGGGCGCGGGGCGTGGTCGATGGTGCGGGTGTCGGTGAGGTCATGCTTGCGCGGCGTTATACACGGCGGCGGGCCGCTCACCGGCCAGCGCCTGCAGCAAGCTGGTGGTGGCCAGCACGGCCATGGCGTGGCGCGTGCCGTGCGTGGCCGAGCCGATGTGGGGCAGCGGCGTCACGCGCGGGTGGGTGCGCAGGGGCGAGTCGAGCGGCAGCGGCTCGGTGGCGAACACATCCAGGCCCGCTGCGCGCAGCGTGCCGTGGTCGAGCGCGTGCAGCAGGTCCTGCTCCACCACCGTGGCGCCGCGCCCGCCGTTGATGAAGATGGCGCCGGGCTTCATGGCGGCAAAGACGTCGGCGTTGACCAGGCCCCGCGTGCTGCCCGACAGGGGCAGCATGGCCACCACAAAGTCTGACCGCGCCAGCAGCTCGGCCAGCGGCAGGTGCGCAGCCTTGCCCACCAGTTCAGGCGCCGTGGCGGCCAGGTCCACCGGCCGGCGCGCGTGGTAGAGCACCGGCATGCCAAAGCCCAGCGCCGCACGGCGCGCGATGGCCTGGCCGATGCGGCCAAAGCCCAGCAGGCCCAGCGTCTTACCATGCACGTCGCTGCCGAACAGGTCTTCGCCGATGTTCCTGGTCCAGCGGCCCTCGCGCACCAGCTGCGCCAGCTCCACCACGCGGCGGCTGGTGGCCATGAGCAGGGCGAACACGGTGTCGGCCACGGTTTCGTCCAGCACGCCGGGCGTGTGGCACAGCACGATGCCCCGGGCCTGCAGTGCGTCGAGCGCGTAGTTGTCCACACCCACCGACACGCTGGAGACCACCTCCAGCCGGGGCGCCCGCGCCAGCAGCGCGGCATCGACGGGGTAGCTCGACCCGATCAGCCCCTGCGCCTGGCCCAGCGCTGCGTCGAACAGTGCACGCTCTTCGGGCTTGCGCGGGTTGGCCACCGTCACGTCGTGCAGGGCCTGCAGGCGCGCCAGCTGGTCGGGCGGCAGCTCGCGGAACACCACTACCTTCTTGCACACGGCGTTGCGGCCATCCGCCATCGATTCCGGCATGCTCACAGCCCGGCCTCCTGCAACTGAGCCCGCGTGGGCAGCCCTTCGGTGTCGCCCAGCACCTGCACCGCACGCGCGCCGATCCAGGCGCCGCGGCGCACGGCAGCGGGCACGGGTAAGCCTTCGAGCAGTGCGCTGATGACGCCCACCGCAAAACCATCGCCCGCACCCACCGTGTCCACCACCTGGGCCACGGGCACGCCGGGCACGCGGCCGGTGCCGGCCACGTCGCTGTCGTAGTAGGCGCCCTCGGGCCCGAGCTTCACGACCACCAGCCTGGCGCCCCGCTCGCGGTAGAAGCGCGCCACGCCTTCGGGCGTGGTTTCGCCGGTCAGGAACACGCCCTCTTCCAGGCCTGGCAGCACCCAGTCGGCATAGCCGGCCAGGGTGTTGATCCAGTGGCGCATGGCCTCGGGCGATGCCCAGAGCGTGGGGCGCAGGTTGGGGTCGAACGAGATGGTGCGGCCCGCGGCGCGCGCGACCTCGAGCGTGCGGATGGCTGCCTGCAGGCTGGTGTCCGAGATGGCCGCGAACACGCCCGTGGCGTGCAGGTGGCGCGCGGACCGCAGCCAGGGTTCGTCCACATCGGCCGGGCCCATCTGGCTGGCGGCCGAGCCCTTGCGGTGGTATTCGACCTGCGGGTCGCGCCCGTCGGTCACGCGCTCCTTGAACTGAAAGCCCGTGCGCTGGGTGGCATCGCACACCACGTGCGAGCAGTCGATGCCCTCGCCGCGCATGGCGGCCAGCAGCGCGCGGCCCATGGAGTCGGTGCCCAGGCGACTGGCCCAGCCCACCTTCAGCCCCAGGCGCGCGAGGCCAATGGCCACATTGGTCTCGGCCCCCGCGGTGCGCTTGTGAAAGCCCGTGGCGTTCTCCAGCGGGCCGGGCTCGTTGGCCACCAGCAGCAGCATGGCTTCGCCGAACAGGGCCACATCGAATGCGGTGCCGCCGGAACTGGAAATAGCGTCGCTCATGCAGCACCCCGCACCGCACGGATGAAGTCCACCTGCCCGCGCGTAACGGCCACCAGGTCGTCGCCCACCAGCGGGTACTCGATGGCATGCGGCACATCGGCGGGCAGCGCGCGCAGCACGGCGCGCCAGGGCGCCACCGACTCCGCCAGCGGCACCGCGATCCACTTGGCCGGCAAGCGCTGCACGCCCTTGCAGTGCACGTAGCGCACATGGGGCGCGAGGGCCTGTGCGGCCTGCAGCGGGCATTCGCCCTGCCAGTGCCAGTTGCCCATGTCGAAGGTCATGCCCAGGTCGAGCCCGGCCTGCGCCTGCGCGGCAAAGAATGCCTGCAAGGCGGCTAGCGTGCCGGCGGTGGCGGTCTGGTCGTTTTCGATCACCAGTTCCACCTGCGGGGTGGCGGCCAGCAGCGCCTTGAGGCGCTGCAGCGACGCCTCGGACCGCACGCCAAAGCCGCCGATGGACATCTTCAGGCGCGGCGCGTGCAGCACCTGCGATGCATGAATGCCGCGCTGCAGGGCGGCTTCGTCCAACTGGCCCTGCACGGTCCACAGGCCCTCGGGACTGGAATACACAGCGGCCAGGCCCGCCAGCGCGGGCAGCTCGGTGGCCGCGTCGCGCAGCAGCTCGCCGCGCACTTCCACGCCGTCGGCGCCCGCCTGGCGGGCCAGGTCGGTGCACCACAGCTGGCCGTGGCGTCCCGTTTCGGCCGCGCCGAAGGAGGACAGGGAGATCAATACCTTCATGGATGTTCTTTCAAGCCCGTCAGCCGGGCCTTCGTCAACGTGCGGCCACCACGGCCTCAGTGCGCGTGGTGGGAGCTCAGGATCTGGCCGAGGAACTGGCGCGTCTTCTCATGCTCCGGCTGGCCGAAGAACTGCGCGGGCGGCGCCTGCTCCAGGATCTTGCCGTCGGCCATGAAGATCACGCGGTCGGCCACGCTGCGCGCAAAGCCCATCTCGTGCGTCACGCACAGCATGGTCATGCCGTCCTCGGCCAGGCCGATCATGGTGTCCAGCACTTCCTTGACCATCTCCGGGTCCAGCGCCGACGTGGGTTCGTCGAACAGCATCACCTTGGGGGCCATGCACAGCGCGCGGGCAATGGCCACGCGCTGCTGCTGCCCGCCCGACAGCTGGCTGGGGTGCTTGTGCGCCTGCTCGGGAATGCGCACCCGCGTGAGGTACTTCATGGCGACCTCTTCGGCCTCGGCCTTGCTCATGCCGCGCGATCGCATGGGCGCCAGCGTGCAGTTCTCGAGGATGGTGAGGTGCGGAAACAGGTTGAACTGCTGGAACACCATGCCCACCTCGGCACGCACGGCGTCCACGTTCTTGCCGCCAGCGGTCAGCTCAATGCCGTCAACCACGATGCGGCCCTTTTGCACCGTCTCCAGCCGGTTGATGCAGCGGATCAGCGTGGACTTGCCCGAGCCCGACGGCCCGCAGATCACGATGCGCTCGCCGGCCCGCACCGACAGGTCGATGTCGGTCAGCACCTGAAAGCTGTCGTACCACTTGTTGACCCCCTCCATCGTGATGATGGGGGGTGCACCGGCGGTGGTCTTCGTCGTCGTGACTGCGTCCGTCATTGTCAAAGGCTCCTTGGGTGGCTGGGGCTCACGCTCATCCGATATGGGTTATTGCAGCTTGGGCAGGTCCGCGCCCAGCCACTTCTGGTACAGCTTGTTCAACTCGCCGTTGGCCGTGTTGCGCGCCACGAAGTCGTTCACCGCCTTGGTCAACTCGTCCTGGCCGGGGCGCAGGGCGATGCCCATGGCCTGCTGCAGCAGGTTGAATTTGTTCTCGAAGGTGTTGGCGGGCACGCGCTTGGCGATCTGCGCGCCCACGGTGACCGAGCAGCCGATGGCATCGACCTGGCCGGAGATCAGTGCCTGCATGGCCGATGCGTCGTCGTCGAAGCGGCGGATTTCGGTGCCCTCGGGCGCGGCCTTGGTCACGGCCACATCCTGCGTGCTGGCACGGGCCACGCCCACGCGAACGCCCTTCAGGTCCGCCGCGCTCTTGATGGCGCTGCCCGTCTTGCCGTACAGCACGATGGTGGCGGCCGCATAGGGTTGCGAGAACTGCACCTGCTTGGCGCGCTCGGGCGTGATGGCGAGCGACGCCACCAGCACGTCGACCTTGTTGGTCAGCAGGAAGGGAATGCGGTTGGGGCCGGTGACGGGCACGATGTTGGCTTTGACGCCCAGCTCCTTGGCCAGCAGCTTGGCCACGTCGGCGTCGTAGCCGTCGGGCTGGTTCTGCGCGTTGGTCGTGCCGTAAGGCGGGAAGTCCACCAGCATGCCGATGGTGAGCTCGCCCTTCTTCTTGATGTCGGCCACGGACTGTGCCGAGGCCAGCGGCGCAAAAGCCGTGAGCGCGGCGCCCAGGCCCAGTGCGGCCAAGGCGGTGGTGACGGTGCGGCGGTGCAGGGAAAAGGTCATGGCATGTCTCCAGGTAGTGGTTATGAACGAGAGATAAAAAAGCAATGAATGAACGAAGGCGCTGTTGGTGTTGGCAGCGATGCCGTCAGCGCGCGAGCGCCCGGGCCCGCTTGCGCTCCATGCGCGCGGCCAGCAGCGACAGCGGCCAGCAGATCACGAAGTACAGCGCCGCCACGGTGGTGAACACATGCAGCGGCTGGAAGGTGGCGTTGTTGATGATCTGCCCGGCCCGCGTGATCTCGGTGAAACCGATGATGGCGGCCAGCGATGTGCCCTTGATGATCTGCACCGTGTAGCCCACGGTGGGCGGCAGCGCGATCTTGAAAGCCTGCGGCAGCACCACGAAGCGCATGCGGTTGATGTAGCTCAGGTTCAGGGCCTGCGCGGCCTCCCACTGGCCGCGCGGCACCGCCTCGATGCAGCCGCGCCATATCTCGGCCAGAAACGCCGCGCTGTTGAGCACCAGCGCCACGCCCGCCGCCACCCAGGGGTTGATGTCCAGCCCCAGCACCGGCGCGCCGAAGAAGATCAAAAACAGCTGCAGCAGCAGCGGCGTGCCCTGAAACACCTGGATGAACACGCGCGACGCATTGCGCGCCACGGCGCTCTCGGACGTGCGCGACAGCGCCACCACCAGGCCCAGCAGGGCGCCGCCGACGAAGGCAATGGCCGACAGCGCCAGTGTCCACTGCGCGGCCTGCAGGATGAAAAGGAATTCGGAGATTCCGAAGGTACGCATGGTCCGGGTCTCCTTATCGGCGGTCGGGGTAGTTGAGCGCGCGCTGGTAGATCAGCTTGAACAGCGCAGAGAACGACAGCGCCAGCACCAGGTAGATCAGCGCCACCACGATGTAGATCTCGAAACTGCGGAAGGTCTGCGACTGCAGGTTCGCCGCCACCGAGGTCAGGTCGTCCGCCGAGATCACCGACACCACGGCCGAGCTGAGCATCAGCAGGATGAACTGGCTGGTGAGCGCGGGGTAGATGGCCTTGAGCGCGGGTTTGAGGATGACGAAGCGAAAGATCTCCCAGGGCTTCAGGTTGAGCGCCTTGCCCGCCTCGATCTGCCCCTTGGGGATGGACTCGATGCCCGCCCGCACGATCTCTGCCGCGTAGGCCCCCAGGTTGACCACCATCGCCGTCAGCGCCGCGGTGTAGGGCGACCAGCGCAGGCCGATGGACGGCAGCGCGAAGAAGAAGAAAAACAGCTGCACGATGAACGGCGTGTTGCGGATGACCTCGATGTACGCGTTGATCAAGAACCGCAGCCACGCCGGCCCGCTCGTCTTGCCCCAGGCGCAGAACACGGCCACCACCAGCCCCAGCACCGTGGCCGTGAGCGACAGCTGCACGGTGATCCACGTGCCTTTGAGCAGCAGCGGCCATGCGGCGAAAACGGCGTCGAACTGGAACTGGTAATTCACGGCGTGGGTGGTTCGGAGTGGATGCGCAGAGTTTATGAAACCGGTTTCACAACCACATCGGGGATTACCCGAGCGCCCCCAAAAACAGGCGCCGGGCCCACATCCAACCCCCAGCCCCCACCAGGCACCACGCGTGGGCGAAAATGCCGCATGCCCTCCTTCCGCCCCGAACCCCCTTACACCCACGGCCAGGCCGAGCGAACCGCAGTGCTGCTGTGCAACCTGGGCACGCCCGACGCCGCCACCGCGCCCGCCGTGCGGCGCTACCTGGCGCAGTTTCTGGGCGACCACCGCGTGGTGGAGATCCCGAAGCTGGCGTGGTGGCCCATCCTGCACGGCATCATCCTGCGCACCCGCCCCGCCAAGTCGGCCGCCAAGTACGCCAGCATCTGGACGGCCGAGGGCTCGCCCCTGGCGGTGTGGACGGCCAAACAGGCCACGCTGCTGCGCGGCTGGCTGGGCGAGGCCGGGCACGCCGTGCTGGTGCGCCATGCCATGCGCTACGGCAACCCGTCCATCGCCAGCCAACTCGATGCGCTCAAAGCCGAGGGCGCCACGCGCATCCTGATCCTGCCGCTGTACCCGCAGTACTCGGCCACCACCACCGCCAGCCTGTTCGACGCGGTGTACGCCTGGGCCGCACGCACGCGCAACGTGCCCGAGCTGCGGTTTGTGAACCGTTATCACGATACCCCCGGCTACATCGACGCATTGGCCCGCACCATCGAAACCCACTGGAAACACCACGGCCAGCCCGACCAGCTGGTGATGAGCTTTCATGGCGTGCCCGAGCGCACCCTGCACCTGGGCGACCCCTACCACTGCGAATCGCGCAAAACCGGCCGCCTGCTGGCCGAGCGCCTGGGCCTGCGCGAGGACCGCTACCGCATCACCTTCCAGTCGCGCTTTGGCAAGGCCAAGTGGCTCGAGCCCTACACCCAGCCCACCATCGAGGCGCTGGGCAAGGCCGGCACGCGGCGGGTTGACGTGGTGTGCCCCGGCTTCACCAGCGACTGCCTGGAGACGCTGGAAGAAATCAACATGGAAGTGCGCGAGGCCTTCCTGCACGCGGGTGGCAAGGAGTTTCACTACATCCCCTGCCTGAACGACAACAACCACTGGATCACCGCGCTGAGCCGCGTGGCGCAGCAGCACCTGGCGGGCTGGCCCACCGAGGCGCCCACCGCTGCGGCGCTGGCCGATGCGCGCAGCCATGCGCAGGCGGGTGGCGCACCCAAGGGTGCATGCCCGGTAGCACACTGACTGCCCGTTACTACCATTTTTATAGCTACTAGCGCTTATAGACAAAGCGCTAGCGGCCAATTTGACTCATATTTTGGATGGCAGACACACTGTGGTGACCCTGACCCTCCCCCAACACCTTTACTGATGCCCGCTTCCGCCCTCGCCCCCCACCAGCTGCGCCTGACGATCGACCCCGCCACGCTGGGCTTTGCCAGCACGGCCGAACTGCAGGACCTGCCCCTGCCCTGGATCGGCCAGGAGCGCGCGCAGGCCGCCGCGCAGTTCGGCCTGGGGCTGCACCAGCCCGACTACCACCTGTTCGTGCTGGGCGAAGTGGGCAGTGGGCGCGCATCGCTGCTGCGCCAGGCCATGCAGACTGCTGCGGCAGAACGTGCCGTGCCGCCCGACCTGTGCTACCTACACAACTTCGACAAGCCCGACCACCCCCTCGCCCTGCGCCTGCCGGCGGGCCAGGGCCGGCAGTTGCGCCAAGGCATGGCCGACATGGCCAAGAACCTGCAGGCCGATATCCCCAAACACCTCGCAGCCGCTGCCTTCAAGGCCGACGCCGAACGCATCGAGAAAACCTGGCAAGCGCAAGAGAGCGAGGCCTTTGCCGTGCTGGACGCGTTTGCCGAGGCGCGCCAGTTCCGCATTTCGCGCGAGGGCGGGCAGATGGTGTTCACCCTCACCGGCCCCAAAGGCCAGCCGCAGACAGAAGCCGAAGCCCGCGCCCTGCCCCGCGAGCGCCGCGCAGAGATTGACGCCGCCGAGCACGCCTTGCGCACCGAGATCGCCCGCTTTCTCGAAGCCACCCGCCCGCTGGAGCGCGCCCGCGACGACGCTCTGATTGCCCTGCGCCGCCACTCCATCAAGCCCCTGGTGGAACACGCGCTGCACGACATCCGCCAGGGCCTGCGCAAGCAAATCAAGGACGCCGTCAAGCTCACCCACTGGCTCGACCAGGTAGAGCATGCGGTGCTGGACGACATCGACCTGTTCGAGCCCGGCAGCGGCGGCGAGCAGGGCGGCGAGCAGAACAACATCGACGCCGAAGATGACCGCAAAGATGCACTCGACGACCTGCTGGCCCGCTGCCAGGTCAACCTGGTGGTAGACAACCACGGCCGCGCCGCTGCCCCGGTGGTGGTGGAAGACAACCCCACCCAGCGCACGCTGTTTGGCAGCATCGAGCATGGCTCGGACGCCGACACCGTGCAGGCCGACCACACCAGCATCCACGCGGGCAGCCTGCTCAAGGCGCACGGCGGCTTCATCCTGCTGCACCTGCACGACCTGGCCGCCGAAGAAGGCCTGTGGCAGCGCCTGCGCCGCTTTTTGCGCTGCGGCCGCCTGCAGATCGAGGAAGGTGGCGGCGGCCCGGGCCACGGCCCCGGCGGCGCCGTGGCACTACAGCCCGAGCCCGTGAACGTGGACGTGAAGATCGTGCTGATCGGATCGGTGGACGAGTACTACGCACTGCAAGACGCCGACCCCGACGCCGCGCGCCGCTTTCGCGTGAAGGTGGATTTTTCAGACCACTTTGCCGCCACCCCCGCCACCCACCACGCCACCGCCATCCTGGTGGCCCAAGTCTGCAAAAAGCGCGGCCTGCCCCACTTCGGCCCCGACGCCGTGGCCCTGGTGCTGGAGCAGACCCACCGCGAGGCCGACGACCAGCGCCGCCAGAGCGCACGCTTTGCCCACACCGAAGCGCTGGCCATTGAAAGCGCCGCCCTGTGCAAGGCGCGCGGCGGCACGCTGGTGCAGGCCACCGATGTGCAGGCCGCCCTGGCCGCCCGCACCCAGCGCCACAACCAGCCCGAAGAAGAGCTGCACGACTCCATCACCGAGGGCGAGCGCCTGATCACGCTGGCAGGCTCCATCACCGGCCAGATCAACGCCATGACGCAGATCGACCTGGGCGACTATCGGTTCGGCTTCCCCGTGCGCATCACCGCGCGCACCTTTGCCGGGCAAGAGGGCCTGCTCAACATCGAGCGCGAGGTCGATATGTCCGGCCCCATCCATGACAAGGGCGTGCTGATATTGCACAGCTACCTCACCGCCCTGTTCAGCCACGTGGCGCCGCTGGCGCTGAACGCATCCATCGTGTTCGAGCAGGAATACAGCGGCGTGGAAGGCGACTCCGCCTCGTGCGCCGAGCTGTACGCGCTTCTGTCCAGCCTGTCAGGCCTGCCGCTGCGCCAGGGCATTGCTGTGACCGGCGCATTGAACCAGCATGGCGAGGTGCTGCCCGTGGGCGGCATCAACGAAAAGATCGAAGGCTGGTTCCG
Source organism: Acidovorax sp. GW821-FHT11A03 (assembly GCF_058809075.1). Taxonomy (NCBI): domain Bacteria; kingdom Pseudomonadati; phylum Pseudomonadota; class Betaproteobacteria; order Burkholderiales; family Comamonadaceae; genus Acidovorax; species Acidovorax sp. GW821-FHT11A03. Next base: position 312,432 of record NZ_JBXASG010000003.1, on the reverse strand, counting down.
CGCTTGCAGCACTGCAGGGCTCGACGGCACACAGGGCGTGCTGATCCCCGCCCGCAACCAGCGCCACCTGATGCTGGACCGCAGCGTGCTGGACGCGGTAGAGCGCGGGCTGTTCCATGTCTACACCATGGGGCATGTGAGCGAGGGGATTGCGCTGCTGACGGGGGAGGCATCGGGCATGAGCCCGGCGGAGTTGCTGCAGGCCCAGGCCGACGAGCTGGCCCACCGTGCTGCGGCCGTGGAAGACACGGTGATGCAGCGCGCGGAGCTGACCTTGCGCGCGTACCGACGCGCTTGTCAGATCGCGGGGGCTGCGCGGAGGGGGCGAGGGGTTCGGGGGCGGTAGTTAGGTCCGTACCCCATAGACGGATATTGCAAAAGAGCTCAGTGAGTGACCGTACACAAGGACTTGTGGTCTCGTTGAGACGGCGGCGGACGATGAGAGTCAATCTGGAGGAATCAGCTTGCTCGAAAGCATCGTGCTTAGGAACGGCGAGGAAGCTGGAGACATCACGCTGGACGCCATTGCCGAGGCGCTTCTCCTTTATCAAAACAGTCGCATCGTTGTTGGACACGGATTTGCGGGCCGCCCGTCCGGCAGATGCCGCAAATTTCTATCAACGGCCAGCGCGCAGGTGGCCTGGCCGGGCTGCAGGCAGCATTGGCGCAAATCGCTCCGCAGACTCCGACTTAACGGCCAGAACTACCGGTACTGCGCCGCGGTGATGAACTCGCTGAAGGTCTCACACCACACGATCACGGTGTTGAACTTCGTAAGGTCCACGCCCTGCGGCACCGGGACGATGAAGTTGTTGAACGTCTTCACATCCCCCACGCGCAGCATCTGGGGCTTGAGGCGCTTGAATTCGGCCTCGGTCTCGACAAACTCGGGCGACAGGTAGAGCTTGTAGTCCGGCCCCGGGGCCAGCTTGCCCAGCAGGCTGACGGCCTGCGGGCCGAGGGACACGGCGCCCTCGCCCCAGTGCAAGGCATCGCTGTCTTTCAGGTCACGGCGGAAGGTGGCCGTCCATGGGGCGGTGGGCAGGCTGGATTGGATCTCCTGCTGCGTGGGCGCATCCGGCGCTATCAAGATCGGCAGCACATACACACCCAGCGCAAACCCCAAAGCCAGGGCAAGCAGGTGCGAGGCGATGAGCAGCAGGGGTTTCATGGCGAGGGGTTGAGTGGTGTGGGCCCAATGTACCGCGCAGCGCCCTCGCCTTCAACGCTGCGCGACTCCCCGCTCCATCCGTTCAGGATGCGCGTGCCAGAAACCCGTCTACCAGCGCGTAATGCGCCGGCACATTGAGCGCGGGTGCATGGCCGCAGCCGGGCACCTCCACCACCTGCGCCAGCCCGCGCGCGCCGGGGCCCCGCGTGAGCATCTCGGCGGTGGTCTCGCGCAGCACCAGGTCGGATTCCGCACCGCGCAGGCACAGCACGGGGATCTCCAGCGCGTCGTAGTGGTCCCAGATCAGATAGTCGTTGGTGTGGTGCGTGAACTGCTGCACCATGGCCGGGTCGTAGTGCGGCGTCACGCGGCCGTCGGGCAGGCGCCGGGTCGAGGTCTCGGTCAGGCGGCGCCACTGCGCATCGCTGAGCCAGCCGTAGGGCTGGTACACCTGCCGGAAGAAGGCTTCCAACTCCATCACGGTATCAAACGAGGGCGGGTGGCCCGCATAGGCCTTGATGCGCTCGAGCGCGGCATCCGCCAGGCGGGGCGCGTTGTCGTTGAGCAGCAGGCTGGCGATGCGCTCCTTGAACTGCGGCTGGAACAGGCCCGATGCGCACACCGTGCCGATCGCTCCACCCATCGACGTGCCCACCCAGTGCGCCTTCTCGATGCCCAGCTGGTCGAACAGGCCGGCCGCGATGCGCGCGTAGAACGACAGGCGGTACTCGTCCTGCGGCGCCCGCGCCCACTGGCTCAGGCCCCGGCCGATGGTGTCGGGGCAGATCACGCGGTAGCGCGGGGCGAGGTGCGCGGCGAGTTCGTCCATGTCGCGCCCGGTGCGCGCCAGGCCATGCCATGCAACCACCACGGGGGCATCGCGCGCACCCCACTCCATGTAGTGGATTTCATAGCCGGCGCAGGTGGCGTAGCGCGAGATGGGGGACATGGTGGCAACCTTTGGGAACAACAGATGGAAAACAGGTGGCGGCCGGCTACTTCATGAGGCGGCCATTGCTGCCAATGACGGTGACCTCGACATAGCGCGAGCCGATGCGGTTGGTGGGCGAATAGCCCAGCGTGATGCCGCCCAGGTCATAGCTCTGCATCGACTCCAGCGCCTTGACGACCTTGGTGCGCGTGGGCAGGGGCCCGGCGCGGCGCAGGGCTTCGACCAGTACCTTGGCGCCCAGGAACTGCTCGAAGCTGGTGTAGTTGACCTCGGCATCGGGTGCGTATTTCTTGAGCAGCGACTGGTACTCGCGCACCACCGGCAGCTGAGGCCGGTAGGGGTACGGCACCACCTGGCTGATGCCCAGGCCGTGCGCGTTTTTCAGGCCCGCCAGCTTGACCAGTTCGGTCGGGTCCACCACGGAGATGTTGTACAGCTGCGCGCCGCCGCCCTGCTCGCGGTAGCGCTGGATGAACGCGGCCGCGGGCTTGTTGACGGCGATCATGATGACGGCATGCACGTCGGCCGCCTTGATGGCCTTCACGGCATCGTCCACCTTGTCGGTGTTGCGTTCATAGCCGGCCGCCACCACGAGCTTGAGGTTGCGCTTGGCCAGCGCCGCCTCCACGCCCGCCAGGCCCGCCTTGCCAAAACCGTCGTCCTGGTACATCACGGCCACGCGGTTCATGCCCAGCGTGGTGAGCTGCTGGACCATGTGTTCAGCCTCGTCCGCATACCCGGCGCGCACATGGAAGATCCACGGGTTGAAAGGGTTGCGCAGGGATTCGCCCCCCGTGTAGGGCGCCACCAGCGCGGCGCCGCCCTGCTCCAGCACGCCGTCGGCCAGCAGCTGGGTGATGTTGGCCGTGCCCGCGAAACCGTACAGCGCCACCACCTCGGGCCTGGCCAGCATCTCGCGGGTCAGCTTCACGGTGTCGTCCACCTTGTAGGCATCGTCCACCACCGCCTGGCGGATGGAGGCGCCATGCACGCCGCCCTGGGCGTTGACCCAGTCGAAGTAGATCTTGCCGCCCAGCACCATCTGCGCGCCGGTGCTGGCCAGCACGCCCGACAAGGGCGCCACCTGCCCCACCACGATCTCGGCGGCACGCGCGGGCGCGGTGCCGCCAGCGGCGCCAAGGGCCAGCACAACGGGCACCGCCAGCGCCGACGCCATGCGGCGGCCCCAGGTCTTCATCACAGCGTTCATACATCCATCCTTTGCGCCAGAAACACATGGCCCCGGCGCCACGCCCACCGCGGGCGCGGCACACGGGGTGATTCCCTCTTTCGCCAGCCGGGGGCCCGCGTCAGTCGGGGATGGAGATGGCGCCTGCCGCAATGGCAATGGCATTGGCCGCAGCGGGCACGGTGGCCAGTGGCGGCACGTTGGCGGCGGTGATGGCCGGCGCGCTGCCGGGTGTGCCGCCCCGGGGCACGGTGCGCACCACCTGGCTGGCGGGCAAGGCCTTGCCATTGGCCAGGTGCTCGTACACGGCATCGAGCGCGTGGTTCAGGTACACGTGCAGCGGTACGTAGCGCGTGTCGTAGCCCGGCAGCACCGTGGGCAGGCCGATGAAACTGTCGAAATGCTGGGCGTTGGCCACTTCCACATAGCTGAGCCGGCTGGCTGCGCCCTCGATCTTCTTGTTCAACGCGGCATAGGGGCGCGAGGTGTGGCTCACGGGCAGCAGCGCATCGGCCCGGCCGTGCACGATGACGGCGGGCTTGCCCCGCAGGTTGCCGTTGCGGCGGGTTTCATCCACGCCGGCCTGCAGCTTCCTGGCCGCTGCGTCGGTGCCGGTGACCAGGTTGCGCAGGCACAGCGCGCCCGCCGTGTTCCAGTCGGCCACGCCCGCGTCCGAGAACGACAGGAAGTCGCGCGCCGGGCCCAGCTTGCCCAGGTTGTTCACGAGGTTGATGCCACCGGAAGGCGGCACGCCGTTGCCGGTGGCGAACATGCCCGGCAACGCTGCGGCCGCCAGGGGCACCACCGCGCCCGTGGTCGCCGTGGCCGCGTAGCTGAAGCCGCACAGGTGGTCCTTCACGCTGCTGCGCGACAGGCTGTTGGCAAAGGTCACCGCCACGGCCGGGGCCACTTCGAACGCGGCCAGCGAGGCATGCAGGTCGTTCGACTCGGGCTCCCAGCCATAGGCGCGCAGCTTTTGCAGCGCCTCTTCGGCCTGCGCTGCGGTGGTGGAGGCCGACAGCAGCCCCGCCGTCTTGAGCGCCGCGCAGCGGTTGGGCGCGATGGGCAGCGCCGCGCTGGCAAACCCGGCCGCGAACGCCGCGGCGAAGGGGCTGGCGCTGACCGACGGCGCCAGCGATGCACAGGCCTGGTACAGGTTGGCGTAGGTGGTGAAGTCCACCAGCGTCTTGCCCGTGACCGCCACCTCGGTGCTGCCACGGCGCACCGTGACGCCAGGGTTGGCGGGCAGCTCCAGCGCGGGCTCGGACACGGCCACGCCGCTGATCAGGCCCTGCGTGTCCTGCTCGGCGGCGGCGATCGCCGCGCCGCCACCGTTGGAAATGCTGGACGCAATCACGATGGTGTTGCGGGGCGTGAGCGTCTTCAGGCGCTGGCCGGCCGCGTTGGTCTCGCCGTGGCGCTGGTTGAGGACGTAGTAGCCGAACTCCACCGCCTGCAGCGTGGTGGTGCCCCAGTCCTTCTCGGCGTTCTGGCCTGAATGGGCATGCTTGAAGGCGAAGCGGTCGGGGGTGGCCTTGTTGAAGGCCGCGAGCTCCGATGCCGTGAGCCCGGCATTGAAGGCCGCATCCTTGCCCGCCGCGGTGGCGGTGGTCCGGGTGCCGTCGATGAGCGGCACGGTGTCGTTCTGCAGGTCGTGCGGCGCACCGCCCGTGCCCTTGTCCGAATACGCCACGGCGCAGCCGCGCTTGAGGCCCCACTCGCCCGTGGAGATGCCGCCATACACGCCGCGCGAACCCGATGTGGTCGCGGTGATCATGCAGGGCTTCCTGGGATCGAAGCTCGCAGGCACCTGCACCATCAGGGTGACGTTCTTGCGGCCCGTGCCGTCGTCGGCGAACGCGATGTACTCGGTGCCCGCCACCTTGCCCTCGCCCGCCGTGACCTTGCCTTGCGCGTCCACGTTGGGGCCGTACAGCAGGCCGTAGCCACCCGCGGCCGTCATGTCGAGCATGGCGCGGTAGTTGGTGTGGATGGCCGTGCGGCGCAACTCGGCGGCGGTGGGCTTGAGCGGGTCGGCATAGGCGGGCGGCAGCGCCGCCGCCATGCCGGTGGCACCGAGGCCCGCGGTCAACAGGTCGTTGCTGCTGCCGTCATAGGCAGTCTCGGCAATGGCGCCCAGGTATGCGGGCTTTGCATTGAGGGGGACGTGCTCGCCATCCCCACCGCCACAGGCGGCGAGAACGGCGGCTGCCACCGCGGCGGGAACGAACGGACGAAACCCTGTCTTCATGCTCATCATGTGCTTGTCTCCTGGTATTTTTCTTCGCGTTGCTTCTTGCACAGCTGACCCATGCCCCTTCCGCACCAGCCCGCGTGCGGGAAGGGGCCGCCTACCCCGCCTTGCGCGCAGCTGCCGCGCGCAGGCGCCCCACCACACCGGTAGGGAAGTAATACACCGACAGAACGAACAGCACGCCCAGCCACAGCAGCCAGCGGTCCGGCGAGAGCAGCGCAGACAGCCAGGGCAGACCCGAGGTGGCCTCGTGCCCCAGGCGCAGCAGGTCCTGCAGGTAGCTTTGCGCCACCAGGAAGAGCACGGCGCCGATGGCCGATCCGTAGATGGTGCCCATGCCGCCGATCACCACGATGAGCAGGCAGTCCATCATGATTTCGAAGCTGAGCGAGGTGTCGGGCCCGTTGTAGCGCAGCCAGAGCGCGAGCATCGCGCCCGCCATGGTGGCGAACAGCGCCGACAGCACGCTCGACGTGGTGCGGTACACCACCACGCGGTAGCCGATGGCCTCGGCGCGGAACTCGTTCTCGCGGATGGCCTGCAGCACGCGGCCGAACGGTGAATTGACGATGCGCAGCAGCGCCAGCACCAGCGCCACGGCCGCGACGAACAGCAGGTAGTAGCAGATCAGGCGGCCGTCGATGCCCACGCCCAGGAAGGGCTCTTCAAAGGGCTCGAAACTGGGCGACAGGATCTCGGGCACCTTGAAGGTCAGGCCGTCCTCGCCGCCCGTGATGTCGGACAGCTGCGAGGCCAGCGTCTGGAACGCCGCGGCCACGGCCAGCGTGATCATCGCGAAGAAGATGGCGCGCACCCGCAGCGAGAACAGCCCCACCGCCAGCGACAGCAGCAGCGACAGCAGCAGCGCGCCGCCAATGCCCACGCCCAGCGCCGTCCAGGTCGGCCCCAGGCGGGTGGTGGCCACCGCGATGCCGTAGGCCCCGATGCCGAAGAACATGGTGTGCGCGAAGCTCACGATGCCGGTGTAGCCCAGCAGCAGATCGAAGCTGGCCACCAGCACCACGAAGATCAGCACCTTGGCTGCCACCGACAGCGCCTTGACGCCCGGGAACAGGAAGGGTGCAAACGCCAGCCCGATGAGGATGGCCACCAGGATCACCGCGAGCACCTTGCTGCGCGGGTAGTCGTTGGAAAGAAGTCGGTTCAGCATGTCTTGGGACTCCTCTTCAACGGTTCGCGACCGGGTACACACCCTGCGGGCGCCACAGCAGAATGGCCACCATCAGCGCGATGTTGGAGAACAGCGCCACCTTGGGCACCAGGAAGCCGGTGTAGTTGGCCATGAGCCCCACCAGCAGCGCGCCGATGAGGGCGCCGCCCGTGGACCCGAGGCCGCCGATGATGATCACGATGAAGATCAGCACGTTGACCTGCGCGCCCATCTGCGGCACCACGTTCTGCTGGTACAGGCCCCACATCACGCCACCCAGGCCCGCCAGGGCCGAACCCACGACGAACACGCCGATGAACAGGCGGCGGATGCGGTAGCCCAGGCTCTCGACCATCTCGCGGTCCTGCACGCCGGCGCGGATGAGCAGGCCGACCTTGGTGCGCGACAGCGTCCAGGCCAGCACGGCGAACACCAGCAGCCCCACAGCCACGGCCACCAGGCGGTATTTCTCGATGGCAGCATCGCCAATGAGCAGCGAGCCACGCATGCCCTCGGGCAGCGGCAGCGGGATCTGCGCGGGGCCCCAGATGACCTTGATGAGTTCTTCACCAATGATCATGCCGCCCATGGTGATGAGGATCTGCTTGAGGTGCTGGCCGTACACGGGCCGCACGATGAAACGCTCGAACGCCAGGCCCACCGCGCCCGCCACGGCCATTGCCACCAGCATGGCGGGCAGCACGGCCAGCAGGTTGCGCCACAGCTCGGCGCTTTGCGTCCAGTCGCCCATGGTGCCCAGCACGCTGGTGGCCACGAAGGCGCCCAGCGCGATGAACACGCCGTGGCCAAAGTTGAGCACGTCCATGAGGCCGAACACCAGCGTGAGGCCCGAGGCGATGATGAACACGATCATGCCCATGGCCAGCCCCGCCACCGTGAGCGTGAGCCAGGTGCTGGGCGAGCCGATGAAGGGCAGCACCAGCAGTGCCAGCGCGGGCACCAGGGCCAGGGGCTTCCAGTCGAAGTCGCGGGTAATGCTCATGCCCGGTCTCCTTGCGTGGCAAGCGCCACGCGCTTGAATGCTATATTTTTAATAGCTTTTGGCGCTTTGCCATCCAGCGCTAGAGGCCAAAATAGCTTGAAATTTTTTGTGGAATTCATAGTGCCAACCCCAGCAGCGACCGCTGCAGTGCCTCGTCCTGCGCCAGCGCGGCCATGCTGCCCGCATGCACCACCTGGCCGTTGTCCATCACGGCCACGGTGTCGCCGAGCCGCTTCGCGAAGTTGATGTTCTGCTCCACCAGCAGGATGGTCACGCCGCTCTTCTTGAGCTGGTCGAACGCCTCGATCATGTTGTTGATGATGGCGGGGGCGAGGCCCTTGCTCGGCTCGTCCACGATGAGCAGGTCGCGGGGCTCGACGATGGCGCGGCTCACGGCCACCATCTGCTTTTGCCCGCCGCTGAGCTTGCCGGCCGGGTGGTTCCAGAACTTTTCCACCGCCGGGAACAGCTTGAAGATCCATTCGAGCCGTGCCGTGTCCATCTGCGCGGCGTTCTTGGCGCCGCGAGCGGCCAGCAGCATGTTCTCCTTCACGGTGAGGTCCGCGAAGATGCCCATGTTCTCGGGCACGTAGGCGATGTTCATGCCCGCGATCTGCGGGGTGTTCAGCGCCGTGATGTCCTTGCCCCCGAAGTGGACCGAGCCCTGGGACGCATGCCACAGGCCCATGATGGTGCGCAGCGTGGTCGTCTTACCCGCGCCGTTGCGGCCCAGCAGCATGGTGAGCTGGCCCTTGGGCACCGCCAGATCCACACCGTGCAGGATGTGGTACGCGCCGATGTGGGTGTGCACGCCCTTGAGTTCGAGCAGGTTGCCCGTGTTGTTCGTGGTGGTGGTCATGCAGCCGCCTCCTTCGTCACGCCCAGGTAGGCCTCTTGCACCACGGGCGAGGCGATCACTTCTGCCGGCGGGCCGTCGGCCACCAGCGTGCCGTTGGTCAGCACGATGATGCGGTCGGCCAGCTCGCGCACCACGTCCATCTTGTGCTCCACCAGCAGGATGATCTTGGTCTTGTCTTTTTTCAGCTCGCGGATCAGGTTCAGGATCACGGGCGCCTCGTCGTGGCTCATGCCGGCCGTGGGCTCGTCGAACATGTAGACCTGCGGCTCCAGCGCCATGAGCAGCGCCACTTCGAGCTTGCGCTGGTCGCCGTGCGGCAGGCTGGCCACGGGGGTGTCGCGGCGCTCGTGCATGGCCACCGTGTGCAGGATGGCCAGCGCCCGTTCGGTCAGCGCGCGGTGGTCGCTCCAGATGCTCCACAGGTTCAGGCCCCGGCGGTGCTTGCCCTCCTGCGTGGCCTGCACGGCCAGGCGCACGTTCTCCAGCACGCTGAGGTTCGGGAACAGGTTGGTGAGCTGAAACGCCCGGCCCAGGCCCGCATGCGTGCGCGCCGAGACCGACTGGCCCGTGAGGTCCTGCCCGCCCAGCGTGACGCTGCCCGCCGTGGCGCGCAGCTGCCCCGAGATGAGGTTGAAGTACGTGGTCTTGCCCGCACCGTTGGGGCCCACGATGGCGGTCAGCGTGCCGGGCTCGAAGGAGCAGGTCACGGCGTTGACCGCCACGTGGCCGCCGAAGCGGATGGTCAAGTCCTTGGTGGCCAAGGTGCTCATGGGTGGTGTTTCACTTTCACGGTCGTCGTCATTTCATTCAAAGAGGCCGGCAACTCAGCCCTGCGGCGGGATGCCAAGACCTGCACTGCGTTCCCATCGTCAACAGTCTCCGCACCTGGCGCGGGCGAAACCAGCAACCGCCGCGCAAGGGCCGCCCAAGCTGCACAGCGGCGTTTCTCCTGCGTGCGCTGGCGCCTCCCCTTCCCGAATGGCGCAGCCCTCCGAGAGAAGGGGGAAGACGCGAAGCGGCTCAGGGGGTTGTACATGCTTCAGCAGGTACCGATCACGTAGTACCCGGGGCTGGTCTGCTTGAGCGTGGTGGTCACGAACACGTTCCACCAGCCCATGCCCTGGTTGGAGCCCAGGGCATACGCGAAGCCCGCATAGGCGTACGCCCGGCCCGCGAGGGTGTGCGCATAGTTGCTGGCCGTGGTGCAGGTGCCCGTGCCGCCACCCGGCGCCGCCAGCGTGGTGCCGGATGCCGCCGCGGACACGGCGCCTTCGGCGCCGTTGGCATCGGCGGCACGCACGGTCCAGCTGTAGGTGGTGGAAGCGGCCAGGCCGGTGTCGCTGTAGTTCGTGGCGGTCACGGGCAGCGCGTTGACCTTGTTGGCGTTGCGGTACACGTTGTAGCTGGCAGCGCCCGAGACGGCATTCCAGGCAATCGCCATGCTGCTGGCGGTGGCGCCCGAGGTGCTCACGCCCGTGGGGGCAGGCAGGTCCACCGGCGGGTTGGTGGTGCCGCCGCTGGAGACCCGGTCCACCATGGCCTTGATGGCCGCCATCTGCGGGCCGGACTTCTTGGCGTAGTTGGCGTTGTCGTAGCCCCACCAGTCAAAGCAGCTGTTGGTGGCGGCCGTGCTGGTCTGCGGGTACAGCATCACCATGTTGTTGGTGTCGGCCCAGCGGTTGTAGCCGGTGTTGCGCACGTACTGCTGCTGCACATCGCTGATGTTCTGCTTGCAGCCATGCAGCACCACGTGCAGCTTGCAGGTGGCGCTGCCGCCCGCCTGGCAGGCCTGCGGCACATAGGCCCAGCCCGTGGCGGCCATGCCGTGGTTGGAGATGAATTCGCTCTGGTTGAACTCGATGAAGTTGCCGGTGGGCAGCGCCGCGTTGTTGCGCGCATTGAGCGGGCCGTACAGGTGCTGCAGCATGGCACCGGCCAGGTCGAAGTTGCAGTTGCTGATGTAGGGCGCGGCCTTGGTGGTGCAGCCGTTGCCGTAGTCGTCGGTGACCATGGCGTGCTCGGCCGCGATGTCCTTCTTGTAGACCACGTTGGCGGCCGGCACGAAGCTGTTGTAGTAGGTGCGCAGGGCATCCATCACGCCGGTCTTGACCGCACTGTCGAGCGTGCCCGAGAACAGGTAGACCTTCGAGTTCTGGAGATTGGCCACGGGGTCGATGGCGCCCTGGCCGGCCCAGGTGTTGGTCGTGCTCACCAGCGTGCTGGTGGGGATGCCCGCCGGGCTGGCCATGCAGCGCCCCGTGGCATTGACGACCGAGCCCTCGGCGCAATTGAACGGCCCGCCCGCGACCACGCCCACGCCCTTGGCAAACGTGGCCGAATACGCCACGTGCAGCTGCACGGCCATGAAGCCGCCAGCCGACAGGCCCGACACGGTGGTCTGCGTCTTGTCGATCTTGAGCGCGGGCAGGTTGACGGCGGCCATCGCGCCGCCCGCTGCGCACATTGAAATTACAGCCCCTGCTGCAGCCGCCCGGATGAAATTGAAAGCCATGTTGTCTTGTCTCCAAATAATTTTGAGAAAAACCGACCCTGCCCCCGTGTGATCCGGGGGTTCATGCATCAATTCACTGGAAAAAGAGGGGCGGCCGCCCCTGCGGGATGAACCCCGAAGGAGCAGGATGGTTGTCCTGTCCGTCGGGCCTCGCTAACGCATCGAAAAAACCGGCCTATCGCTTGTTGCGGATCGGCACGTTCATTTCTTCAGGCTTGATCTCGCGCACCAGCTCGGGCACGCCCCAGGCGAAGGCCGGGTCCACCTTGATCTTGAAGTGGTACATGCTCTGCATGGCCTGGTGGTCTTCCTTGCGGAAGGTCATCTTGCCCTTGGGGGTCTCGAAGCTCATGCCCTCCATGGTCTTGATGAGCTTGTTGGTGTTGGTGTCGCCGTTCGTGGCCTTGAGGGCCGTGACCAGCGCCATGGCGGAGCTGAAGCCGCCGGCGGTGAAGAAGTCCGGCGGGGTCTTGAACTCCTTGTAGTGCGCGGCCACCATGGCTTCGTTCACGGGGTTCTTGGGGATGCCGAAGTAGTAGTACGTGGCGCCTTCCATGCCAGGGAAGTTCTTGTACGCGGCCATGGCGGGCAGGATGTTGCCGCCCGTGGCGATCTCGATGTTGTAGCGCTTCAAGTCCATGTCGGCGATCTTGAAGGGGTTGCCCGCGCCGGCCCAGATGATGAAGATGACCTTGCGGCCGGGCACGTCCTTGAGCTTGTCGATCAGGCGCTGGGCACCGGCAGTGAAGTCGGTGGTGGTCGTGGGCAGGTACTCCTCATGCACGAGCTTGGCGTTCTTGAGCGCGTCCTTGAAGGCCTTCACGCCGTCGCGGCCGAAGGCATAGTCCTGCGCCAGCGTGGCCACCGTGACGCCGGCCTTGTCGACGGCCACGGCGTTGGAGATGGCATCCTGGCTGCTGTTGCGGCCGGTGCGGAAGATGTACTTGTTCCACTTGTCGCCGGTGATGGCGTCGGCCACGGCGGGCTCCACCAGCAGGATCTTCTTGTATTCCTCGGCCACGGGCAGCAGCGCCAGGGCCACGCCCGAGGACGTGGGGCCGACGGCGATGTCGGCCTTGTCGTCCGAATAGGCCGAGGCCAGCAGGCTCTTGCCCAGGTCAGGCTTGCCCTGGTCGTCCTTTTCAATCACGACGAGCTTCTTGCCATTGACGGTCATGCTGCCGCCGGTGGCGTAGTTCAGGCCCATCAGCAGGCCGGTCTGGGTCTGCTTGCCATAGGCCTCCAGCGGGCCGGTCTTGCTGTAGATGTGGGCGATGCGGATTTCCCCGGCCTGGCCGAAAGCGGGGGAGGAAAGCGTGGCGGCGGTGACGGCAGCGGTGGCCAGGGCGACCAGGGTGCGACGATGCATGGCGATGTCTCCTTGTTGTGATGCCTGAACATTGCACAGTTCATGCCAGCATGCAAGCTGTTGATTTGTATAAAAACCCTGCTGACGCCTGCGGGACATAGTCTGATTTTTGAACAATCCAATTGTAGAAATATCAGACATATGTCTGATATTTATTCAGGGTTTTCCAGACGTCCATACAGCGTGGCCCGCGAGATGCCCAGTTGCCGTGCGGTGGCGAGCTTGTTGCCGCCATGGGCTTTCAGGGTCGCCGCGATGGCGCGCCGCTCCAGCTCGGCCACCTGCTCGGCCAGCGGACGCAGGTAGCGGCTTTCGTCCTGGGCATCGGCCATGGAAGCCGTGTCCAGCACCGGCGCGGGAGCGGCCGGCTCCACGCCGGCCTCGCGCAGGACACGCTCGAGCTGGGCGGCGTCGATGGACGGCGAGTCGCTGCGCATCACGGCCTGCTCCAGCACGTTGCGCAGTTCGCGGATGTTGCCGCGCCAGGGCTGGCCCGCCAGCAGCGCCATGGCATCGGGCAGCAGCTCGGGCGGGGCCGTGCTGTTGCGCAGCGCCAGGTCTTCACCCAGCGCCTCCACCAGGGCCGGGATGTCGGTGCGCCGCACGCGCAGCGGCGGCACGCGCACGGGCAGCACGTGCAGGCGGTAGAACAGGTCCTCGCGGAACTTGCCTTCGCGCACCAGCGCGGCCAGGTCGCGCGACGTGGCGGCCAGGATGCGCACGTTGAAGGGCACGAGCTTATTGGAGCCCAGCGGCTCGATCTCGCCCTCTTGCAGGGCCCGCAGCAGCTTGGCCTGCAGGCTTTGCGGCATGTCGCCGATTTCGTCGAGGAACAGCGTGCCGCCGTCGGCCAGCTTGAACTTGCCGTCGCGCCCCTTGCGGTCGGCACCGGTGTAGGCCCCGGGGGCCACGCCAAAGAACTCGGCCTCCAGCAATGTGTCGGGCACGGCGGCAATGTTGACGCTCACGAACGGGCCGCTCGCGCGGCTCGATGCCGCATGAATGGCGTGGGCCAGCAACTCCTTGCCCGTGCCCGTCTCGCCCAGCAACAACACGGGGCTGCTGGACTGCGCCGCGCGCCGCGCCTGGCGCTTGACCTCGGCCGCCGCAGGGCTGGAGCCAATGAAGCTGGCAAAGGTGTACTTGGCGCGCCGCTCGCCGTCGCCCGCCACGGCCAGGGAGCGGCTGCGCTGGCTGGCCAGTTCGCGCCGCGCGTCGTCCAGGTCGCGCTGCAGCAGCGCGAACTTGCTGATCAGCGGCTGCAGCGTGGTCTCGGGGTGGTCGAACAGCACGATGCCGATGGCGCCGATCACGCGGTCGGCATCGTCGCGCAGCGGGATGCGGCTGACCACGAAGGTGCCCGCCTTGTTGGTGAGCAGGTCGATCAGCACGGGCTGGCCGGTCTCCAGCACGCGGCGCATCTGGGTGTTGGGGATCACCTCTTCCACCGTGCGGCCCACGAACTGGTCGACCGAGGAGAACCCCAGGTCGGGCAGAAAGCGCTGGTAGCCTTCGTTGACCCACACGATGCGCCCGCTGCGGTCCACCAGGAACATGCCCTGGCTGACGCTGGAAAACAGCTGGAACATGGACCGCGCCGCCAGTTCGAGAATGCCCTGGGCATCCAGCGGCAGTGCGGGGGCGTCGTCGGTGAGCAGGGGCATCCGCGGATGGTAGCGCGGCGCGGCCGCCACATGCGCCACGGGCCCGGCGCAGCGCCTCGAACCCGCGCCGCCAAATACTATCAAATCAATAGCATCTTGCGCTTATTCCTTCAGCGCTAGCGGCCATTTTCATTCAAGATCAACGCCTTCTGCCCGGTGGTGGTGCCGTCCGCAGGGCGCTGCGCGCGCACCATGCGCAGGACCACCATGGGCTGGATGGCGGCCAGCGCCTCTGCCTCTCGCACGGCCAGGGGCTGGTCCACCAGGATGCAAGGCTTGCCCGTGCGGCGGCAGTGGTCCTGCACCCGCCAGTACTCGTCATGGCTGATGCAGCCGGTCTGGCAGATCACCAGGTCGGCCGCGGCCAGGTTGGCGTCGAGCGCCGAGCCCGCGGGCGCCCCGCGCAGGGCGCCGGCCGGGGCATGCACGCGGGCCGCCGCAGCGCCGCAGGCGGGCTCCACGGCGCTGGCGGGAGCCGCATCGGCCTGTGCCGCCAGCCGCCAGCGCAGGCATTCGCGCGACAAGCTCGCGATGCGCTCGGCAAGCACGCCGATGTGGAGCGCCATGGCCTTGCGGCGGGGCAGGCCGGGGTGCGCGGCCTTCATCCGCTCCAGTTCATCCCGCGCCATCGCCAGGCGCGTGTCCCGCACGATGACCTGGGCGCGCAGCCGCACCACCTGGCGCTGCAGTGCCTCGATCTGCGCGGCCTGGGCGGCCATGGCGGTGCTGCAGCGCTTCTGTGCATCGCCCAGTTGGCGGCAGAGCGCCAGAAACTCCTGCGGAAGTGATTGCATGCACCATCCTTGCAAATAAGAACTATTCGCATTTTATGGTACGATTCACGGCTTGTGAGCACGCAAGTCACCTTGGTGGGGAGGGCAACGGGGGCATGAAACCCTTGTCGTCTGGCTTGCGAAATCAGCCGTCTGCACCAGCCGGTGCCCGCATGAAAAAACCGCGCCATGTGGCGCGGTTTTCTTTTTTGCGAGCCTTTGTTTGTATCAGCGCTCCAGCGCCGCCAGCTTGCGTGCCGCCCAGCGCCGCAGCAGGCGCGGCACGATGAGCACGGACAGCACGATGACGATCAGCGTCAGCGAACCGGGGCGCTCCAGGAAGATCGTCCACTTGCCTTCGCCAATCGACACGGCGTTGCGCATCTGCGCCTCGGCCAGAGGCCCCAGGATCATGCCCACCACCACTGGAGCGGCCGGGAAGTCGAAGCGGCGCATCACCACGCCCAAGAGGCCGATCGCATACAGCAGCACCAGATCGAACGCGCTCTGGCGCATGCCGTACACGCCCAGCGTGGAGAACACCAGGATGCCGGCGTACAGGTACGACTTGGGAATCTTGAGCAGCTTCACCCACAGGCCCACCAGCGGCAGGTTCAGGATGAGCAGCATCACGTTGCCGATGTACATGGAGGCGATCAGTGCCCACACCAGCGCGCCATTGGTGTCGAACAGCTGCGGGCCGGGCTGGATGCCGTAGTTCTGGAACGCACCCAGCAGGATGGCCGTGGTGTTGGACGTGGGAATGCCCAGCGTGAGCAACGGGATCAGCGTGGCCGTGATGGCCGCGTTGTTGGCGGCCTCGGGGCCCGCCACGCCTTCGATGGCGCCGGTGGTGCCGAACTCTTCCTTGTGCTTGCTCAGCTTCTTTTCAGCGGCGTAGCTCAGGAAGGTCGGGATCTCGCTGCCGCCCGCGGGCACGGTGCCGAACGGAAAGCCGATGAAGGTGGCGCGGATCCATGCGGGCCACGAACGCCTCCACTCCTCCTTGGTCATGTGCGTGCTGGTCAGGCGGTTCTGGGTTTCGTCGGTCTTGCCTTCGTACATCACGTTGTACAAGGCCTCGCCCACGGCAAACAGGCCCACGGCGATCAGCACCACCTCGATCCCGTCCATCAGCTCGGGCACGCCACCAGTGTAGCGCGCCTGGCCCGATATCTGGTCGATGCCGATGAGGCCCATGGCCAGGCCGACGAACAGCGCCACCATGCCGCGCAGCGTGCTCTTGCCCAGCACCGCGCTCACGGTGGTGAAGGCCAGCACCATCAGCATGAAGTACTCGGGCGGGCCCAGGCGCACGGCGTATTCAGCCACCAGGGGGGCAAAGAACGTGACCAGCACGGTGGCGATGGTGCCCGCCACGAACGAGCCGATGGCGGCGGTCGCCAGCGCCGCGCCCGCACGGCCGTTCTTGGCCATCTTGTTGCCCTCCATGGCGGTGACCATGGAGCCCGCCTCACCGGGCGTGTTCAGCAGGATGGACGTGGTGGAGCCGCCATACATGGCGCCGTAATAGATGCCCGCGAAGAAGATCATGGAGGCCGTGGCCTCGACCTTCACGGTGATGGGCAGCAGCATGGCCACCGCCACGGCCGGCCCGATGCCGGGCAGCACGCCCACAGCGGTGCCGATCATGCAGCCCACGAAGGCCCACATCAGGTTGATGGGAGTGGCAGCGGTGGCAAAACCCTGCATCAGGAGGTTCAACGTTTCCATGGCGTGCAGGCTTTACAGCCACCCCGTGTTGGTGAGGCCGGGCAGGTTGATGGCCAGCAATTGCGTAAACATCCAGAACACCGGCGCGGCCACGGCCACGCCAATGAGGGAATCCTTGATCCAGGCCCGCAGGCGCAGGTCCAGCTCCCCTTCCGAGCTCTTGAAGCCCCGCACCGACAGCACGAAGCACAGCGCGCAGCTCAGGATGAAGCCCAGCGTCGTGATGAGCAAGGCATTGAGCAGCAGCCCGGCCGACACCCAGATGAAGCCCTTCCAGTGGGCGCGCTCGTCGCCCGAGCCCTCTTCCAGCTCACGAAAGCCCCCGGTCAGTGCATGCACCACGCAGAGCACGCCGCAGATCAGCAAGGCGATGCTGACCACCCAGGGAAAGAAATTGGGGCCCACGCC
Source organism: Acidovorax sp. GW821-FHT11A03 (assembly GCF_058809075.1). Taxonomy (NCBI): domain Bacteria; kingdom Pseudomonadati; phylum Pseudomonadota; class Betaproteobacteria; order Burkholderiales; family Comamonadaceae; genus Acidovorax; species Acidovorax sp. GW821-FHT11A03. The sequence goes on along the minus strand of NZ_JBXASG010000003.1, from coordinate 295,373 downwards.
GCCGTAGCCCGCCTCCGAGCTGACCGTGCTGGCACCCCAGGCCAGAAACAGCGCAAGCACCACCAGGCCCGCCCCTATCAGGGTCTGCAAGGGCTTGGAGCGCGATGAATGTTGTTGTGTCATGTTTTTCCTTCACCGGGCGGGCAGCAAGGCTGCGCGCCCCGCAGGGGCCGCGCAGCCGAGGCCTAATTTGCTGGCCTCAGATCATCCCCGACTTGGCCATGGTGGCGCGCATGCTGGCGAACTCGGCATCCACGAAGTTGGCGAACTCGTCGCCGGCCATCCACGCGGGGGTCCAGCCGTTCTTCTCCATCGCATCTTGCCAGGCCTTGTGCTTGAAGGTCTTGGACAGGGCCTCGATCAGCGCCTTGCGCTGCTCGGGGGTGATGCCAGGCGCGCCGTACACGCCGCGCCAGTTGCCGATTTCCACATTGATGCCCTGCTCCTTGAGCGTGGCGACGTTCACGCCCTTCAGGCGTGAGCCCGAGGTGACGCCCACGGCGCGCATCTTGCCCGCGGTGATGTACTCGGCGAACTCGCTGTAGCCGCTGCCGCCCACCGTGACGTTGCCGCCCAGGATGGCGGCGGTGGCCTCACCGCCCCCACGGAAGGCCACGTAGTTGATCTTGGCGGGGTCCACACCCACTTCGCGCGCGATCATCGCTGCCGCGATGTGCTCGGTGGAACCACGCGAGCCACCGCCCCACTTCACGCTGCCGGGATCCTTCTTGAGCTGGTCCACCACGTCCTTCATGGACTTGAAAGGCGAATTGGCGGGCAGCACGAACACGTTGTATTCGCTGGTCAGGCGCGCGAGCGGGGTCACCTTGTCCAGGCCCACGGGCGGCTTGCCGGTGATGATGCCGCCCAGCATCACGGCGCCCATCACCATCAGGGCGTTCGGGTCGCCCTTGCTGGCGTTGACGAACTGGGCCAGGCCGATGGCGCCAGCGGCGCCGCCCTTGTTGTCATAAGACACCGACGACGCGACGCCTGCATCCTGCATGGCCTTGCCCAGCGCACGGCCCGTGGTGTCCCAGCCACCGCCAGGGTTGGCGGGAATCATCATCTTGATGGCGTGGGCGCTCTGGGCCGATACCGGCAGCACGCCGGCGGCGGCCATGGCAGCCAGTGATTTCAGAAACATATCGCGACGCATGGTGTCTCCTTGTAAGGTTTGCGAACCGTTCGATGATGCGCGCGCTGCCTGTCAAACGGCTGTCCTGCGACTCAGGGAAAACACCCATACGGCGCATGCGATGAGACGATGCTATGGTGCCGCGCATGCAATTGCTCCTCGTTGAAGACGACCCCACCATGCAGGCGACCCTGCACCGTGCACTGACCCGGCGCGGCATGGAGGTGACCGCGGTGGGCGACGGCAAATCCGCCCTGAGCCAGTGGGCGTCCCGCCAGCCCGACGCCGTCATCCTGGACCTTACCCTGCCCGGGCTCGACGGCCTGCAGGTGCTGCAGCAGGCGCGCGCGCGCGGCCTGCGAACGCCGGTGCTGATCCTCACCGCCCGAGGCACCGTGGGCGACCGGGTGATGGGGCTGAACGCAGGGGCGGACGATTACCTGCCCAAGCCCTTCGACCTGGACGAACTCGAGGCCCGGCTGCGTGCCCTGGTGCGCCGCAGCGCGGACCCCCTACCCGGCACGCAGCTGGCTCCCAGCACCGTGCAGATCGGTGCCATCCGCTATGACAAGAACAGCGGCGCGCTGTATCTCCAGGGCGAGGTGATGGAGCTGACGCCGCGCGAGCTGGCGCTCATGCACGCCCTGCTCGCCCAGCCAGGCCACGCCGTCACCAAGGAGCGGCTGTACGAGCTGGTGTTCCCCGGCCAGCTGGACGTGCAGTACGAGGCCATCGAGGTCGTGGTGTACCGCCTGCGCAAGAAACTGGCGGGCACCGGCCTGACCCTCATGACGCTGCGCGGGCTGGGCTACCTGCTGCGGACCGACGCATGACCGCAGCCCCCGCCGGCGGGCACCGCCACCCTTCGCTGCGCAGGCGCCTGCTGCTGGGCATCCTGCTGCCGGTGGCGCTGTTCATCGGCTTCAATACCTTCAGCCTGTACCAGCAGACGCTGGCATCGCTGCACACCGCCTACGACCGCACGCTGCTGGCGTCCGCCAAGACCATCAGCGAACAGCTCGACGTGAAAGGCTTTGACGACGCGGCCGAATTGCGCGCCACCGTGCCCTACTCGGCCCTGGAAGCCTTTGAGGCCGACAACCAGAGCCAGATGTTCTACCGCGTCTCCAACCTGCATGGCGAACTGGTCTCGGGGTTTGCCGAACTGCCTGTCTGGCGTGGAAAGATCCCGGACCGCCCGCCCTACGCCGCGCTGGTGGACTTCTACGACGACCGCTTTCGCGACCGCGACGTGCGCGTGGCCGTGCTACTGCAGCCCGTGGCCAGCTCCGAAGGCCGGGCCATGGCCGTGATCCAGGTGGCAGAGACGCTCGAAGTGCGTGAAACGCTGGCCCTGCAGATCCTGCGCAACACGTTGCTGCGCCAGGCCCTGCTGATTGCCGTGATCGCCCTCACCGTGGTGCTGGTGGTGCAGCGGGCCATCCATCCCGTGCGGCAGCTGAGCCTGCAGCTGCAGGACCGCCGGGAGGGCGACCTGAGCCCCATCGCCGCCCCCTCCACGCCGCGTGAACTGCAGCCGCTGATCGACGCCACCAACGAAGTGATGCAGCGCCTGCGCCACCTGCTGCGCCACCAGAAGCGCTTCGTGCGCGATGCCTCCCACCAGCTGCGCACCCCCCTGGCCGTGCTGAAGACCCAGGTGCAATCGGCCCTGCGGGGCGACGTGGAGCCCCGGCAGGCCCTGCACGAGATCAGCGATACGGTGGACCGCGCCACCCAGCTGGCCAACCAGATGCTGGCGCTGGCGAAGGTGGAGCAACTGCGCCAGCAGAGCGCACCGCCCACCACGCGGCTGGACGATGTGCTGCGCACCGTGGCGCTGGAGATATCACCACTGATCGCGCAGCGCGACCTGGACTTCGGCATACAGACCGTGCCCGCGCGGGTCCAGGCCCACGAGTGGATGCTGCGCGAACTGAGCCGCAACCTGCTGCACAACGCCGTGCGCCATGCGCCGCAGGGCAGCGAGCTGACGGTGGACCTGCGCACCGACAGCCACCATGTGGCGTTGACCCTCAGCGACCAGGGCCCCGGCATCGACGGCGAGCTGGCGGCCCGCCTCTTCCAGCCGTTCTCGGCGGGCGATGTGCGCGCCGGCAGCGGCCTGGGCCTGGCGATCTGCCGCGAGATCGTGGAGGCCATCGGGGGCAGTATCTCGCTGACCAACCGCGTGGTGGGCCACCGGGTGGCGGGCCTGGATGCCGTTGTACGCCTGCCACTGGCCGCGCCATCGGCTGACAGTGCAAACCACGCACACGCGTCACAATCCTCCGCATGAACACCTCGGAGACAATGCGGCTGGACAAGTGGCTCTGGTGCGCCCGCTTCTACAAGACGCGCAGCCTGGCCACCGAAGAGATCGGCAAGGGCCGCGTGACGGTCAACGGCCAGTTGGCCAAGCCTGCACGCGACCTGCGCTGCGGCGATACCGTGGCCTTGCGCCAGGGCCCCCTCGCCCGCACGGTGCTGGTGCGGGGCCTGAGCGGCGCGCGCGGACCCGCCCCCATTGCGCAGCAGCTGTACGAGGAAACGGCGGACAGCATCACGGCGCGTGAACAGGCTGCCGAACAGCGGCGGCTGGCCCCCGAGCCCGCCGCCACGCTGCAGGAGGGCCGCCCCACCAAGCGCGACCGGCGCGATATCGAGCGCGTGGGCGCGCGCAGCTGGGGAGACCGCTGGAGCGCGTCGATCGACGAATAGTCCGTCCCCGAAACACCCGGCCAGGCTCCGTGCCACCAGCCCTGGCTTGAAACACGCCAGGAGCAGGAGGGCCCGCCCCCGGGCTCCGCCTCCTTCGGCCCCGCGCGGACAGGATCGCCCCCTGCCTAGCTGGCAGGCAGCTCCAGGCCGATGGCCGTCACCCCGCCAGACGATGTGGCCACCGTCCGCCCGCCATGCATGCGGGCTATGGCGTCCGTGATGGCCAGGCCCAGGCCATGGTTCCTCTGGCCGTGGGCCCGCGAGGGATCCGCTCGGAAGAATCGGTCGAACAGCCGCGCCAGCACCTCGGGCGCCACGGTCTCCCCCTCGTTGACGACCATCACTCCGCCCCCGCCTCCCGGCAGGGGAGCGATGCGCACCTGCACCGCCGTACCCTGGCGGGCGTGGCGCACTGCATTGCCGATGAGATTGGACAGCGCTCGGTGCAGCAGCGGGACATCGAACTGCCCCGCCGCATCGCCCGAGATGTGCAATGCCAGCCCCGCGTCCGCCAAGGCGGCCTCGTGAAATTCCGCCACCTGCGCCACCACCCGGGCGAGGCTGGGGGTGGGCTCGCGGCGGGCGCCCGCGCCCCGGTCGGCCTGGGAAAGAAAAAGCATGTCGTTGACGATGCCCGTGAGGCGCTGCAATTCCTCCAGGTTGGAGGCCAGCACCTCGCCCAGCTCTCCCGCATTGCCCGCGCCGCCGCCAAGCAGCCCGCGCAACGCCAGCTCGTTGCTGGCCTGCAATGTCGCCAATGGCGTGCGCAGTTCATGGGCCACATCCGCGTTGAATCCCTCCACCTGGACGTAGGCCTTTTCCAGCCGGCCGAGCAGGCCGTTGAACTGCTCGACGAGCGGCTGCAACTCGGCGGGCTGCCCTTCCGTGCCGAGGCGCTGGTGCAGCGTGTCGGGCGAAAGCGCCCGCACCTGCGCCGAGAGGGCGCGCACGGGCGACAACCCCAGGTGGACCAGCGTGAAGCCGCCCAGCGACACCACCACCGCGCCCGCCAGCGCAGCGACCCACAGCGTGACGGCCATGCGGCGCAGCAACTGCTCATCGGCCTGGATGTCCAGCGCCAGCCATACCCGCAGCACGCGGCCGGGCGCCTCAGGGCGCTGGGCCGCCACCTCGAAGCTGCGCTCGCGCCAGGCCAGCAGCGGCGGATCGCCCCGCGCAACGCGGGGGTAGACCACCTCCCCCTCCCCGGTCGACACCCGCAGCCGGAAGTTGTCGTGCCCGGCCAGGAAATCATCCAGCAGATGGACGTCGTTCCAGGGCTGCGGCATGGGGTGCATTCCCCCGCCCGACAAAAGATGCCGCACCACGGCTTCCTTCTGCTCCAGCTGGCTGTCCTGCCGTTCGCGAAATCCCGCCGCCGTGACCAGATACACCAGCAGGCACACGGCGCCCAGGCCCGCCAGGCTCTGCGCGGCAAGCCACCAGGACAGCCGCCGGCGCAGCGACCCGGGTGCACGCGTGCCCGTCATGTGCCGCGCGCTTCCATCACATACCCCATGCCACGGATGGTGTGCAGCAGGGGTTCGGGAAAGGGCACGTCCATCTTGCTGCGCAGCCGCCGGATGGCGACCTCGACCACATTGGTCTCGCTGTCGAAGTTCATGTCCCATACCTGGGCGGCGATCTCGGTGCGCGAAAGCACTTCCCCCTGGCGGCGCAGGAAGAGCGTGAGCAACAGAAACTCCTTGGCCGTCAGGTCCAGGCGCTGGCCCGCGCGCGTGGCCTTGCGCCGCAACAGATCCACTTCCAGGTTCGCCAGTTGTAGCACCGTGGCGCACGCCGATCCTGGTTGCGCCACCCGGCTGCGCCGCACGATGACCTCGATGCGCGCCATGAGTTCGGAGAAAGCAAACGGCTTGACCAGATAGTCATCCGCGCCCGACTGCAGGCCCAGCACGCGGTCCTCCACCTTGGTACGGGCCGTGAGCATGAGCACAGGGGTCTCGCGGGTCTTGCGCAGCGCGGCAAGCAGGCTCAATCCGTCGATGCCGGGCAGCATCACGTCAAGCACCAGCAGCGCGTAGTCGCCCTCCAGGGCCATGTGCAGGCCATCGACCCCGTTGTGCGCCACGTCCACCACATATCCGGCCTCCGTGAGCCCCTTGCGCAGGTAGTGCGCAAGCTTGACTTCGTCTTCGATGAGCAGAACTTTCATGCCCGGATTGTCAAAGAACATGGCGGGGGCCGCGATTACAAATTCGTCAGGCAGCGGTGGGCACCCTGTCGGCATGGCGTTTTTACAGTATCCCCATGCACTGGCAAGCACCTGCGGCCAGGGCATGCAACCCCGGATCACTCCCCCTGAAAGGAAACACCCTCCATGTCCCGCAAAACCATCCTCAACGCACGCACCGCCTTGTTCGCGCCATTGGCAGCGCTCGCCATGGCGATGCCTGCCGTCTCCACCGCCTCATCCCTGTATCACCCGGCGGGCGGCGAGGTGGGCTACACCACGCACCCGGACCACCTGCAAGGGGGAAAGCAGCGCAGCGACGTCCTGCGGGACATCGAAGCCGCCCGCAAGGACGGCAGCCTCGCCCTGCTCGCGCGCGGCTATGCCCTGCCGCAAAGGAATACCGGCACGCCCAAGACACGCGAACAGGTGCAGCGGGAATTCCTGGAGACGCCCGCCGCGGAGAAGCAGCGCCTGCAGGAAATGCACGGGGGCTGATGCCCCCCACGGATGCAGCCCCGCCGGCAAGGGCCCGGGCCAGCACCCCACCCGCAGTCACCGGTCCCTCCGGTCTGTGAAAGCGCCGCCTCGACCCAGCCACCATTTCTGCAAGCGTGGATCGTGCGGGCCCGTCCGCATCAATCAGCCAGCACGGGTGGCGCGCAAGGCCCGGCGGCGCTCGATCCATTCGAAACCGGCCATGCCCACCAGCATGGCCCCCACAAACGCCATGGCCTTGGGCTCCCCGGCCCCGACCGACACGATGGCGGGCCCCGGACAGAACCCCGCCATCCCCCACCCCACGCCAAATAGCAGGCTGCCAGCCACCAGGCGCCTGTCGATGCCGCGCGATGCGGGCAAGTGCATGGCCCCGCCCAGGAAGGCCCTGGTGCGCCGGCGTGCCACGGCAAATGCGAGGGCACTCACCGCAACGGCCCCGCCCATCACAAAGGCCAGTGAGGGATCCCACAGCCCCGTCACATCCAGAAACCCCACGACCTTGCCCGGATCGGTCATGCCCGAAACCACAAGGCCCAGGCCAAAGACCAGGCCGACGGCGAATTCAGCGATACGGTGGCGCATGGGCCGCTCCCAGAAAATTGAAAATGTTGACCACCGGCATCCGCAACGCCGTCAGGACAGAACGTGCCGGATGACAAAAACACTGGCAAAACCCGTCCCCATGAAGGCCAGCGTGGCCACCAGTGATCTTGGCGACAGGCGCGCCAGGCCACACACACCATGGCCGCTGGTGCAGCCCCCGCCGTAGCGGGTGCCAAGGCCCACCAGCAGGCCGGCCAGCACCACCATTGCCCAACTGGCATCGATCCGGGGGCCCTGGCTGGCGCCCACCACACCGCGGTAGAGCGCGGGCGCGGCCAGCAGGCCCAGCACCAAGGCAATACGCCACGCAATATCTCCGCTGCGCGGCCGCAGCAGCCCTCCGACAATGCCGCTGATGCCCAAGACCCGGCCATTGAGCAGCACGAAGCCCGCGGCCGCGAGCCCCAGAAGAATGCCCCCGGCCAAGGCAGACCAGGGGGTGAAATGGTTCCAGTCGATCTGCATGCGCGGTACTCCTTGGGCGGAAAGGGAATCGGGTGGATTGTAAAACAATATATTTTTATACAAACTATAATTTTCTTTATTGATTTCGACGGGTACCCCTATGCAACCACAGGTCCACGCCTTCTTCGACCCCTCCACCCACACCGTGACCTATGTGGTGTTCGATCATCCCGGAGGCCACTGCGCCATCCTTGATTCCGTCCTTGACTATGACCCCAAATCGGGCCGCACCAGCACCGCGGCGGCGAGCGAGGTGATGGCCTTCGTGACGGCGCAGCAACTCACGGTCCAGTGGATTCTGGAAACCCATGCCCATGCAGACCACCTGTCGGCCGCGCACCACCTGCGGGAAGCGCTGGGCGGCAAGATCGCTATCGGCGCCGCCATCACCAAGGTGCAAAACACCTTCAAAGGCATCTTCAACCTGGAGCCCGGTTTCCGGGCCGACGGCAGCCAATTCGATCATCTGTTCGCCAACGGGGAGGCATTCGCCATTGGCACCCTGCAGGCCCAGGCCCTGTCGGTACCGGGCCACACACCCGCCTGCATGGCCTTCCAGGTAGGCAACGCGGTATTCGTCGGCGACACCTTGTTCATGCCCGACGTGGGCACGGCACGGTGCGACTTCCCGGGCGGCGACGCACACATGCTGTACCAGTCGGTGCGCAAGCTGCTGGGCCTGCCACCCGAAACCCGGCTGTTCATGTGCCACGACTACCCGCCCTCAGGCCGCGAGCCCGCGTGGGAAACCACCGTCGCCGAGCAGCGGGAGCGAAACATCCACGTCCACGACGGCATCACCGAGGCTGGCTTCGTGGCCATGCGCACCCGCCGCGACGCGACACTGGACATGCCCGTGCTGATCCTGCCGGCAGTACAGATCAACATCCGCGCGGGGGAGCCTCCGCCAGCGGAAAGCAACGGGATCTCCTACCTCAAGATTCCGCTCAATGCGCTGTGACGCCACGCCCAACTGACGCGGCTTTGTCCGACACGTCGGGAATGGCGTTCGTTTTACGATGCCCTCGTCGCTATCCTCTGGCGACACCCTCCCCTCTTGCCTTGAGCAAGTTCAAGCCCGCTTCGTGCGGGCTTTTTTTCGAACGCCCTTGCGCCCAGGCTCCCGGCGCGCGCCCGCTGATAGATCAAGCGGCGCTGGTCCTACAGGCGAAGGGATGGCGTCCGGAGCACCATGAAGCTGCCGGTGTGTCAGGCATCGGTAGATGAAGCGTTTGGGCCCGCCTCGTGCGGGCCCCTTTTTAAGCCAGCCACTTCCTCGCCGTGCCACCCGGGGCGGCCCCTGGAAACAGCCCATTTCCCCATACAGACTCCGCACCTTCTTTCGAGCCCAAAACGGGTAACTTATCGAGAGGAAGATGGAGGGGTTGCGCCGTCCTGCCGGTACTCGACCCGGTGTTTCATGAACCGGTGGTAGGACATGCGCAGATGCAGCTGCATGACCTGCCGGGCCAGCTCACCATCCCTGGCGCGCACGGCAATCGCCAGATCGCGGTGGTGGTGGAGGCTTTGCACCAGTTCTTCGGGCGTGTAGATGTAGAACGAGCGCTTGATGATCGGCATGTCGATCATGGTCGCCAGCATGGTCTTGAGGCGCGGCGAGCCTGACGCCTCGATCAGCGCGTGGTGGAAATCCCGGTTGGCGGACTGCACCTCGGCGATGCCATCGTGGCCAGCGGCAATGCCGGCCTCCATGCGCTGGCTGCTGGCCTCCAGCTCATCGGCCAACCCCTCGCCGCCGCGCGTGGCCGCGAGGAACGAGGCATACGGCTCCAGCAGCATGCGCAACTGGAAGGTCTCCTCCACATCCCAGTCGCTCCACTCCGACACCCGGATGCCCTGACCCGCGCCATCGGTCGCCAGGCCGTCTTCCACCAGGCGGTGCAGCGCATTGCGCACTGGTGTGCGGCTCAGCCCCAGGTCGCGGGCGATGGGCTCTTCCTTGAGCTGCTCACCCGGGCGGTAGTGCCCGCCGATGAGCCGCTGCCGCAGAACCTCGTACGCCTTGTCTTTCACGTTTTGCACTGTTTTTGCACCAAGGGGATGGGATGGAGTGCGCTCATTCTAGGTGAGCGGTGCAGTCAATGCCGCATCTGGAGTCGACTTCAGAAAAATACAAAATAAGTGCAAATTCACCTTGATCTACGGGAAACCCCTATGAAAATATTCCAGTCACGCTCAATAAGATGGCATAAATGTTTTAAATTTGTACTTTCATGAAAATCGCAATCCTGGGTGGTGGAATGGTCGGCGCCTGCTACATGCAGGCCTTCCTGGAGCAGGGGCACAGCTTGGCGGGCCTGTGCGACCTGCAGCCAGGCGCAGCGGTGGCTGCCGCCGTGCAGGCCGCCGGTGCGCAGGTGCATACCGCGCCCGGGGCCTGGCTGGCCGGGGCCGACGTGGTGGTGAGCGCCGTGTTCGGCACCGTGGCGCGCAGCCTGTTCGAGGCCTGTCTGCCCCATCTGCAGGATGGGGCGCTGTATGTGGACATGACCACGGCCGACCCCGGCGAGATGCGCGAATGCGGCGAGCTGGCCCAACGCGGCGCACACGGCACGGCGGTCCACTTCGTGGACGTGGCTATCACAGGGGCCGTCAACCTGGGCGGCAAGAAGACGCCGCTGCTCGTGGCCGGCGGCAAGGCCGGTTTTGTACAGGAATTGTTCTCGCCCTTCGGTGGATCGGTCCGCGTGGTGGGCGATCAGCCGGGCGATGCCGCCTCGCTCAAGCTCTTGCGCAGCATCTACACCAAGGGAGTCGAGGCGCTCGCGGTGGAATGCCTGGTCACGGCCCAGCAGATGGGCCTGCGCGAGCAGTTGTATGCCGTGCTGCAGGATATCGACGAGACACCGCTGCGCACGCTGATGGAATCCATGGTGCGCACGCACATCCCGCACGCGGCGCGCCGCCGCAACGAGGTGGCCGAGGCGCAGCAGCAGATGGCCCGCCACGGCCTGGCGCCGGTCGTCTCGCCCGCCGTCGAATCGTTGTTTGCCGCCACCGCACAGGCCCATGCGGCACAGCCTTTCACCGGCACCTCCACCGACGAAGCCATCGCCTGGCTGGGCCGCCACGTGCTCGCCAGCCACCCTTGATCAGCGCGCACCCCGCGCCCACCGACCGACATCACTACAGGAGACATTCGCAATGACCTTGACTCGACGCACCCTGGCCCTCGGCGGCCTGCTGGCCATGGCGGCCGCCACGGCAACCATCGCCCCGGCCCATGCCCAGGGCAACTACCCGCAACGGCCCATCAAGTTCATCGTGCCCTTCCCGGCGGGCGGCGGCACCGACAACCTGACCCGGCTGGTCGGCACCAAGCTGACCGATGCCTACGGCTGGGCCGTCGTGGTGGAGAACAAGCCCGGCGCCGGCGGCAACCTGGCGCTGGACCAGACGGCCAAGGCCCCCGCCGACGGGCTGACCCTGGTGATGGCGCAGACCGACAACGTGGTGCTCAACCCGCTGCTGTACACCAAGCTCACCTACAACCCCGACAAGGACCTGCGCGCCGTGGCCCTGGTGGCCGCCGGCCCGGCCGTGCTGGTGGTGAACGCCGACTCGCCCTACAAGACACTGGACGACATCATCCAGGCCGCGAAGAAGGACCCCGGGCGCCTGAGCTTTGCCACTCCGGGCACCGGCACCATCTCGCACATCATCAGCGAGGCCTGGCAGAAAAGCTCCAACGTGAAGTTCACGCACGTGCCGTTTCGCGGCATGGCCCAGGCCATGCCCGACCTGCTGGGCGGGCGCATCGACATGTACATGGGCTCCATCCCCACGCTGCTCTCGCACATCCAGTCGGGCAAGGTGCGCGCCCTGGGGGTGACCACGGCGCGCCGCTCCAAGCTGCTGCCCGACGTGCCCACCTACACCGAGTCCGGCATCAAGGGCGTGGAGCTGGCCAGCGTGTGGGGTGTGATGGCGCCCGCCGGCACGTCCGACGCCGTCGTCAGGCAGCTCAACGAGGCCATCAACAAGGTGGTCAACGCGCCGGACACGGCCAAGAAGATCGCCGACTCCGGCGCCGAGCTCATCACCGGCACGCCCGACGACATGGCCAGGCTCTATGCCAGCGACCGCGCGCGCCTGGCGCCCATCGTCAAGAGCTCGGGCACCACGCTCGACTGATCACTCCACCCATCACTTATCTACCATCCCAGTGAGAACCACACCATGATCGGCTGCCAAATCTTGAAACGCCAACGCGCCGTGAGCCTGGAACTGGCCCGGCAATTCCTCGACGTGCCCGTGGCCAACGTCAGCGACTGCATGTCGCGCATGACGGCCGGCGGCCCACGCCTGCGCCCCATGCACGACGGTACCGCCATGGCCGGCCCGGCCCTCACCATCAAGACCCGCCCTGGCGACAACCTGCTGATCCACAAGGCCTTGAAAATCGCGCAACCCGGCGACGTGATCGTGGTGGACGCGGGCGGCGACCTCACCAACGCACTCATCGGCGAGATCATGGTGGGCGAAGCCAAGCTCAAGGGCTTTGCGGGCATCGTCATCAACGGAGCCATCCGCGACAGCGCCGTGCTGCGAAAGGACAGCTTCCCCGTGTTCGCCGCCGGCGTCACGCACCGCGGCCCCTACAAGGATGGCCCCGGCGAGATCAACGTGCCCATCGCCATCGACGGCATGGTCATCGAACCCGGCGACCTGGTCATCGGCGACGACGACGGTCTGCTCTGCGTGCCCTACGGCCAGGCCGAGCAGTTGCTGGCCGCTGCGCACAAGAAGCAGGAGATCGAGGCCGTGATGGTGGCGGAGATCGCGGACGGCTCCCAGGACAACGCCTGGATAGATGCTGCGCTCAAGCGGGCCAATTGCGCGACGGAGGAATAGGTCGGGCGTATTTGCCCCATCCATGGCTCAGCAGCGCCCGGCAGACGGATTGCGCGCTGAGCATACCCAGGATGCCACCGCGCATTCCTTCCGGTTGCATGGCCGGGGCAGCCCACCGGTCGATCCTGGCGGGATTGAATTCGATGCCGGAGCATTCACCAGCGCGAGGGGCTGGCCGGGTGGGGCTCCGCATCGTGCGATGCAACGGCGTCGCGCATTTCCTTCAGACCACGTTCCGCGCATGACCGCAGCTCCTGCAGCGGGATGGCAAAGGAGTGTTCGCCTGCAGCTTCCAGCGAGGCCAACGAATGCAGCGTCTGAGCCAGTTCACCAAGTCGATTGAGGCCAAAGCTCCCTGCCGTGCCCGCAAGATCGTGCGCTTCCTTGCGCAACCGAGCCCGGTCGTTGTCCGTGGCGGCCTGCTCCAGGCGCCGCAGACGCTGGGTGCAGTCCTGTTCGAATTTCGCCGTCAAGGCGCTGAGCTCTGCGGGGGACAAGCCTGCGCGCATTTCCTCCAACGCGGCGGGATCAAAGTCCACGCCATATCCTTCCCAGGCCTGCAATGCAATCGTGGCAGGAACATGGCGCGCCCTGGCTTGCATGTCGCCCGGCAGAATCCAGCGGTGGAGCGTGTCCCAGAGATTGCTCTCCAGGACAGGCTTGATGAGATGGTCGTTCATGCCCGCCTGGCGGGACCGCTCGATGTCCCGCGCCGTGGCGTTGGCCGTCATGGCCACGATGGGCAGCGCAGCGAATCTCGGCTGTGCGCGCAGCTCGCGCGTGGCCGTAAGCCCGTCCATGATGGGCATCTGCATATCCATCAGCACGGCGGCGTAGGTGCCATCGGGGGCGGACTGCAGTTTGTCCAATGCGGCCGCCCCGTCCTCGGCGAGGTCAACACGCATGCCCCCGGCTTCCAGCAGGCCGCGCGCCACGAGACGATTGAGTTCGTTGTCGTCCACGACCAGCACGCGCAAGCCGCTCAGTCCTGCGATATCGGGCGCTGCCTGAGGGAGGTGCGCGGTGTGTTCCCCGGAGGCCGGCGTGGTCCTCTGAACCAGCGCGGTAAACCAGAAGGTGCTGCCGACTCCCGGCGTGCTCGCCACCCCCACGGCGCCGCCCATCAAGTCGGCCAGGCGGCGGGAGATCGCCAGCCCCAAGCCCGTGCCGCCGAAGCGGCGGGTGATGGAGGCATCGGCCTGGTGAAACGCCTGGAACAGCCCGGCCTCCTGGTCGGGCGAGAGGCCGATCCCCGTATCCCGCACGGCGCAGCGCAGCAACAGGCCTTGGCTGTGTTCGTTCGCCAGCTGCAGGTGGATGGAGACCGTGCCCCGTTCCGTAAACTTGATGGCATTGTTGACATAGTTGATGAGGATCTGCCCCATCCGGTGCGAATCGCCAAACACTGCCGTGGGCACGTCGCTGTCCACGTCAATCTGCAGCTCGAGCCCCTTTCCATCGGCCTTGTCGATGAACATGCCAGCGACATCACCAACCATCTGGCGCGGCTGAAAAAGCGCATGCTCCAGAACCATGTGGCCACCGTCGATCTTCGAGAAATCAAGAATGTCGTCGACGATGCCCAGCAGATGCCGGCCAGCCCGCTGCATCTTCTCGATCCGCTCGCGCTGCGGGCTGTCCAGCCGGTCTTTGAGCGCTAGCTGGGTCAATCCCAGGATGGCGTTCAGTGGCGTGCGGATCTCGTGGCTCATCATCGCCAGGAACTCGGCCCTTTCTTCCGCCGTGCGTTCGGCCTCCTCCTTGGCTTTCGATAGCGCATGGGCCTGCAACTGGGCCTGCGTCACATCCAGCCATACACCGTTGAACAAGGCGCCTCCGTCGGGGGTTCGCCGCGCTGTCGCCAGCGTCTCGAGCCAGACCGTCTGGCCACCCCGCTCCATTTGCACCGCGAAGTGAACCGGCTCCAGTGTGCCCAGGCTGTTCATGAACCGGTCGCGCGCCGTATCGCCCGCGTTTCCGTACTCAACGCCGATCCGGCCCTCGTCCCCCAGCAGTTCCTTTGCAGTGCGGCTGTGCAGATCCTCCGCCTTGTCGCTCACATACAGATAGCGGCGGGTGCCATCCGGCTGCACATGGAGCTGAAACACCGCGCCGGGAATCGCGCTGGTCAGGTCTACGAGTTGCTCCGACAGGCGCCTCGCCTCGGCGCTGGCGGCGACTTCGATGGCCAGGCGGTCTGCGCGTTGCATGCTGTCCTTGAAAACCTGCATCGCCTTCGCCATGGTGCCGACCTCGTCCCGGCGGTCGGTGCCCAGCACCGGGGTGTCGTATTGGCGCAAGGTGAGCTGATGCATGCCTTGCGTCAGACGCGCGATGGGTCTTGATATCTGATGAACCCCCACCCACCCGGAAAGCGCCATCACGGACAGCAGGCCCAGGCCCACGCCGAGCAACGTAGTCGCCACCGTGGTGCGCGTCGCTTCGCCCAGTTGCTGGCTCGCTTGCTGGAAGCCCGCGACAGATCTGCTGCGCAGCTGCGCCATGTCCCGCTGCAGGGACCGCAGCACCGGCTCGAACTCATCGTGGATGATCTGCAAGGCGCGGTCGCCGCGCCAGCGGGCGGCGGATTCAACGATGCGGTTGGCCTGTGCAAAGGACACGTCGGCCTGCTGGCCGATGGCCTGCAGGGCAGCTGCTTCATCCGGCATCAGCGACAGCACCGAAGCAACCTTGGCGTTGAACCCCCCATGCAACCGCTTGAGCGATTCGAGCTCCGCCAGCATCGTTGCTTCCTCCTGCGCGGTCAGGACGGCATACACGATGCGGTTGGATTCCGACAGCAATAGCGCAGCATCGCTCAGCTCCAGGGCACCTTGTGCCTCCTTTGCGATGAGGTGCGCGTATCGCTGGTCGATGCTGCGCATCTGGGTGGTGGCGTAGACCGTGATCGCCACGGAAATCAGGCCCATCAAGGCGACCAGGAAAACGATCTTTGCCGCCAGGCGCCAATGTGAAATGTGTCTTGCGAGGAACATGGTCAGAGGTACGGTGGATGGGCGACGGCTTATCGGCTGGCCTGTGCGATGGCGCCGCGAAGGGCTTTGACCGCGTCGGGCGTGTTCAACTCCCCCTTGAAGTGCCGGGACACGACCTCGTAGATGGCGGTCTTGACCGCCGGAGGGTTGGCGTTGCCCATTGCGATGGAGCCCATCATCGCCCGGCGCATGTTGGCGTTGCGCATGTCGGTGATGTTGCGGCGCCCGCAGCTGTTGAAGCGCTGGTTGGACACATCCACCCGCGCCGGCGCGGCACCAGTTCGCAGGTTCACGTCTTCCTGGAGCGCCGGGCCCATGACGACCGTGGCGAACGCGGCCTGGGCGGGTTGCCGGCCTTGAGGCTGGCGCAGAAAGACGAACTGATCGCTATTGAACAGGTAGACCCCCTGGGTATCGGGAAACCTCCAGCAGACGTATTCCCGCCCGGGCGCCAGGCCCATTGCCGTGAATTCGCCGTCCACCCAGGAGCCCTGCACCTGCAAGAGGGCTTCCCCCCGGCTGACCAATGTCGTTGCCTCGTCCCAGCGCCGTGTCGGAAAACGGGGCCCCAGGTAGCCCGCCAGCTGTTTCATGCGGTCAAAGATCAGCGTCAGCCGGGCCTCATCGAGCACGCCGGGGTCCAGGTCGATGAATGCCTTGCGGTAGAACTGCGCGCCCCCGACCCCCACGGCCACGGACTCGAACAGCAACGTGTGCTCCCACGCTTCGTGGCCAATGGCCAGCGGCAACACGCCGCTGGCCTTGGCCTTGTCCAGCAGGGCAATGAGATCCGCCCAACCGTCTGGCGCCTGCGCTGCCCCAAGCTGCTGTGCCAGTGCCTTGTTGACCCACAGCCAGTTGGTGGAATGGGCGTTGAAAGGGGTCGCCACCCATGAACCGTTCCATTTGGACAAGCGTTGAATGTCCATGGGAACGACCTCGTCCCATTCTTCGCGCATTGCAATGTCGTCCAGGTTCTCCAGCAAGCCCTTGCGGGCCCAGGCGTGGATTTCAAATCCGATCATCTGCGCGACCGTGGGAGCTTCGGGGCCCAGCCGGCGCTTGGCGAGCGCTTCGGTATAGCGGGCCGTCCCACTGCCGGCAGACGAGTGCTCGGCCCATCCCACGCCATTCAGCAGGGCATGGTCACGAACCGCATTCATGCTGGCACGCTCTCCGCCCGCGACCCACCAGTGCATGACCTTGACACCCCCTTGCGGTGCCTTTGGCGTTGCGCCCCATCCGGGCAGGGCGAAGGTCGCGAGCCACAAGGCAAGGCAATGAAGCGGAAAGCGATGGGACATGGTCAGAGGGGAAGAAAAACGAGAGACCGAGGGAGGATGGGAGACCGTGGACATGCCGCCTATGGCGCAGGCAGGTGCAACCGGAAGACCAAGGCTGCGCCTGCGAATATACGGACCTGCAAGGCTGCAGCCACCCCAGCCCATCATCACCCGGATTGGTGAATCTTGTCGAGCCGGTAGCCGATCCCGTAGACGGCGGAAAGTGCATAGCCGCTGTCCGGGGTCAGGAGCAATTGGGTCCGAATCCGTGAGGCGTGTGTGTCAAGCGTGCGGGTGTGGACATCCCTGGCGTCTGCCCATACCTTCTCGCGCAGATGGTCCCGCGACATCAAGCGCCCGAGGTTCTGAAAGAGGCACAACGCGAGTTCGTATTCCTTGTTCTTCAGCTCGATGCTTTTGCCGTCGAGCACGACCGTCCGCGTGCTGGGTTCAAACCGGTACCGACCGAAGTCCAGCACATCCGCCATGACGGTCGGGTGCGCCCTGCGTAGCAACGCTTGAATACGCGCCAGCAACTCACCCATGCGGACGGGCTTGGTCATGAAGTCATCGCCGCCAGAGGTCAGCCCCTCGATGACATCCTGCTCGCCGTTGCGCCGGGTGAGGAACAGAATCGGCATCGCATCGGGCCTGACCTTGCGGACGGCCTGGGCAACCTCCGGCCCGTCCATATCCGGCAGGTGCCAGTCCAGTATCAAGAGGTCAAACGTCTGATGGCGCAAATCCTTGAGGAGGGATTCGCTTGTCATGTACGCATGGCACACGTGCCCCGCACCTTGGGTCGCGGCGCGAAGGACATCTTGCAGAAGGGCATCGTCTTCTAGAACGGCGATACGCATGGCACCTGGAGCATTGAAACAATGGCCCAAGCTTACTGTGTTTGCCCTGACGGGGCATTGCCACCCGAACCAAGGACTCCTGAGGTAGCCTCAGGGGCAGAGTCCACTGAATTCGACAAAGGGCCACATGGCGAAAGTAAATATCCTGCATCTCCAGACGCTGTGCCAGATTGCACAGCTAGGCAGTTTCCAGGCCACTGCGGACCACATGTACACCACCCAGCCCACGGTTTCCGCGCGCATGCGGGAACTGGAGGGAAGGCTGGGCTTTCCGGTGTTTCACAAGCGTGGCCGCAGGATGGACCTGACGACGCAAGGGCGGGAGCTGGTTCAGCAGATCAAGCCCCTCCTGGCCGCCATCGATGATGTCATTCACACGCTCGACGATGCCTCCCATGCCTCGGGGCTCATACGCCTGGGCATTGCCGGCCTGATCGGCCAGACCTGGTTTTCGCAGTTCATTACCGCTGCGCGGGCGGCCATGCCGCAACTGAATTTTGAGGTGGAGGTCGGGCAGACCTCGCTGAGCGTCAACAAGCTGGAGACGGGCCACCTGGACCTGGTGTTCATGGCCACGCCTTCCCTGACCTCCGACCGCTTTCATGTGGAGCCCATAGGCTCTGTCGACGTGATGCTGGTGGGCTCGCCGGCCCTTGTGGGGCGCGAGGGTGACCAATCCGCGACCCACTGGCTTGAACTGATGCGCTCGCAGCCGGTGTGGTCGCTGTCCAAAGAATCGCCCATGCATCCGATCCTGGCGAAACTCGTCAAGGAGAACAGCCTCCGCATCAAGATCGATATCTGCGGCGATGTATTGACACTGAAGGAGCTGCTCCGGTGCGGCACGGGCATCGGCTTGATGACCTATCCCCTGATTGAATCGGAATTGAAAAGCGGCGAACTCATTGCGCTGAAAGGCGCACCGGCTTTTCCCCGCATTTCCTTCAATGCCGCGTGGGGCATGGACCAGAGCCAGACCGTCATCCGCAAGCTGGTGGCCTTGGCCAGGACCATCTCCACGTTCCAATGAGACGGGGAGGCCGGGAGAGCCTTTGCCTCTACTCCGGTTTCACGCCCGCTTCGCTCAAGAGCTTTTGCCAGCGCGCCACTTCCTCGGCCAGCAGCTTCTCGGCGCCTTCCGTGCTGCGCTGCGCGGCGCTGGGGACCGCCAGGCCCATTTGCCTGTAACGCTCCAGCAGGTCCGCTTGGGCCAGCGTCTTGTTGATGGCCTCGTTGAGCGTATTGACCGTCGCCATGGGAACGCCCTTCTTGACCAGCAGCATGTTCCAGATGGTGTAGTTCAAATTCTTGTAGGAGGTCTCGCTGGCCGAGGGAACGTTCGGCAGCACGCCCACGCGCTGCGCACTCAGCACCACCAGCCCCTTGATCTTGCCCGATGCAATCGAGCCCACCGCCGTGCTGCTGCTTTCCACGGTGTAGTCGATCTGCCCGGCCATCACATCGGACGTCGCCTGGGCCGCGCCACGATAGTGAACGGGCGGCACGTTGATGCCCAGGCCGGCGTTGAGCAGCACGCCCCCCAGGAAGGCGCCCGAGCCGACGCCCGCATCGCCGAAGTTCATTTTCGCGCCATGGGTCTTGGCATAGGCGGCGAACTCATCCAGGTTCGACGCCGGGAAATCGGCGCGCACCGAAAGCACCTGCGGAGCATCACCCACGGAGGCGAGCGGGGTGAAGTCCTTGAGAACGTCGTAAGGCAGATTTTTGTAGACCGAGGCATTCGCAGCCAGCGTTCCGACATTGCCCAGAAGGAGGGTGTAGCCATCGGCCGCGGCCCTGGCCACACGCGACTGGCCTATCGATCCCCCGGCACCGGGAACGTTCTCCACGACGATCGGCTGTTTCAGTTCCTGAGACAGGCCTTTGGCCAGCATTCTGGCCAAGACGTCTGTCGCCCCCCCTGCGGTATATGGAACGATCAAGCTGATGGGCCGCTCTGGATAAGGCCCGGCCTGCGCCCCCAGGCTCAACGCCAGCCCCAGGGGGCCCAGCACGACACGCACGATCTTCGAGATGCTGAAAGTCTTCTTCGTATTCATGGTTTGTCTCCAAAAAAATCAAGCAACGGTCGGTTTCATCTTTTGCCGCCAGCCGCCCCACGACAAAAGGCGGCCTCCTCGGAAGGCGGTGGCCACACGCGGTGGGCCAGCGTGGCTGGCCACTCTTCGAACGGCAAGCAAAGGCCATTGCGCTCAGCAAGGGCGCATGCAGGCTGGTGAAATTCGCGGCGTCCGCTGCGGGGCGCCGAGCCATCTCAGGCCGGGGTGTTCAGCGAAAACGTCACGACCTTTTCGTCGGTCATGTCGCGGATCGCATACTTCGGACCTTCGAAGCCGTAGCCGCTGTCCTTGACGCCGCCATAAGGCATGCCGTCATTGCGCGAGCTGGAGGTTTCGTTCACATGCAAGCCGCCCACGCGCAGATGGCGGGCCATGTAGAAAGCGGTGTTCACGTCATTGGTGAAGACGCCGGCGGCCAGGCCGTAGGGCGTGGCGTTGATGCTGTCAATGACCTCGGACACCGTCTGGAACGGCATCAGGGTGACGACCGGCGCGAAGATTTCCTGGTCCACCACCTTCATCCCGGGTCGCACGTCGGCCAGGATCGTCGGCTCCAGCACGGACCCTTCTCGCTGGCCGCCCGTGACCAGCCGTGCGCCCTGGGCCACCGCCTCGAGCACCCAGGCCTGCGCGCGCATGGCCTCTTTCTCGGCAATCATCGGCCCCACATCGGTCCCGGCCTGCCGCGGATCGCCGCTCTTGAGCGCGCGCGTGGCCTGTTCCAGCCGGGCCGCGACTTCCTCGACCCGGGATTGCGCCACATACAGGCGCTGGATCGACGTGCACACCTGGCCCGCCTTGCGGAACGTGGCACGCAGAATGCGCGGCAAGGCCATGTCGAGATCGGCGTCTTCACAGATCACCGTGCAGGCGATGCTGCCCAGTTCGAGCTGCGTGCGCCGGCTGCCCGCCTTTTGCTGGATGATGCGGCCGACCCGCGTGCTGCCGGTGAAGGTGTAGAAGTCGATGCCCTGCTCGTCCAGCAGCCATTCCCCCGCCTCCGCGCCTTCCCCATGGACCAGGGAAATGAGTTCGGCGGGCCAGCCGGCCTCCAGCAGAACGTCGCAGATCAGGCTGGCAGTCAACGGGGTGTAGCCAGAAGGTTTCAGGATGACCGCATTGCCCGCGGCAATGGCCGGAGCGATTTTGTGCAGCAAGGCGTTGAACGGCGCATTGAAAGGCGTGATGGCGCACACGACGCCCACCGGCGTGCGCAGGGTAAAGGCAATGCGATCTTTCTGGCCGGGGTTGCCATCCATGGGGATCATCTCGCCGCAGATGCGCTTGGCCTCCTCGGCCGAGATTTCCAGCGTATCCAGGCCGCGGTCGATTTCACCGGACGATTCTGCCGCGGTGAACCCCGCCTCCAGCACCATGATGTCGATGAAGCGCTGTCTGCGGGCCTGGATGATCTCCGCCGCCTTGCGCAGGATGCGTGAACGCTTGTAGCCGTCCGGCGCCTGCTTCACATGGCGGCGCGCCACGGCCACGGCCTGCCGGATGTGCTCCCGGGAGGTCTGGTCCACCTGGGCGATCGTCTCGCCCGAGTAGCGGTCGCGCACGGCGAAGCTGGCGCCGCTGCCCACGCGTTGCCCCGCGATCAGGCTCAGCGTCGAAACGGATTCGAGAACTTGAGGGAGGGATGCTGACATTGCGTTGTCTCCAGTCATAGATGCTTTACTTCGCCAAAATCATGTCGGCCGCCTTTTCGCCAACCATCAGGCTGGCGGCCAGGGTGTTGGCGGACGGAACCTGGGGCATGACGGACGCATCCGCGACGCGCAGGTTTTCGCAGCCATGAACCCGCAGCGCGGCATCGACCACGGCCATGCGGTCCTCGCGCGGACCCATCTTGCAGGTGCCCACCATGTGATAGCCGGTGGTGCCCTTCTGCCGGGCATAGTCCAGCCACTCGTCGTCGGTGGCGATGTCCTTGCCAGGCTGCAGCTCCTTCACCAGGTAGGGCGCCATCGCCGAGGAGGCCATCAGTTGCCGGGCGAGCTTCAGCGCTTCGACCAGCGTGCGCTGGTCCAGCTCATGGCTGAGAAAGTTCGGCTGGAGCAGCGGCGCCTGCAGCGGGTCCCTGGACTGGATGTGCACATAGCCGCTGCTTTCAGGCCGCTGCTGCCTGGCGCCCGTGCTCATGCCCGGCATGTCGTCGAGCACGTAGTTGCTGCCCTCCTTGTAGCTGGCCGGCGTGAACAGGATCTGGATGTCGCCGCGCGCGGGGCTGAGTGGGGTTCGCCAGAAGACATGCACGAGCGAAGGGCTCAGCGCCAGGATGCTCGGCTTGCCCGCGAACCACCTGAGCACCTCCTTGCCCAGGCGCCATCCCCGGGACAACTCGTTGAGCGTCGTGGCGCCTTGCGCCCGCGCAATGCTGCGCACCGTATAGTGATCGCGAAAATTCGCGCCCACACCAGGCAGATGCTGCTTGACGGCGACGCCATGCGGGCGCAGCAGCTCGGAGTCTCCAAGGCCTGACAGTTGCAGGATCTTGGGCGAGTTCACGGCCCCCGCGCTGAGGATCACCTCCTTGTTGGCGTAGACCGTGTGCGACGCGCCATGCCGGATGTACTTCACGCCAACGGCGCGATGGCCCTGGAACAGGACTTCCGACACCACGGCGTTTGTCTTCAGTTGCACCCGACCGGTCTGCATTGCCGGCCGCAGGAAAGCATCGGAACAATTGACGCGCCGGTTCCTGTGGATGTAGCGCTGGAAATACCCCGCGCCCAGCTGCTCCCTGCCGTTGTAGTCGGGGTTGCAGGGAATACCGAATTCCTCGCATCCCTTGATGAAGGCATCGCACAGCGGCGAAGCCCAGTCGGGATTCGTGATGGGCAGTTCCCCGGCCGTGCCGCGAAACTCCGGATCGCAAGGCCCCAGCCGGCGCTCCGAACGCTTGAAGTAGGGCAGGACGTCGGCATAGCCCCAGCCGGCATTTCCCATTTTTTCCCAGTCATCGAAGTCCTCGCGCTGACCGCGCGAATACACCAGGCCATTGACCGAGCTGGAGCCCCCCACCACCCGCCCCTGCGGCATGGCAATTTTTCTGTTGTGCGTCGCGGCGGCAGGTTCGGTCTGGTAGTTCCAGGTGATCTTCCCGCCGTACAGGGTTTTGACGAAACCGACAGGAACGCGAATGAAGAAATCCTTGTCCTCGGAACCCGCCTCGATGACGCAAATGCTGTGATGGGTCCGCTCGCTCAGCCTTCTGGCGATGACTGAACCCGCCGGCCCTGAGCCGACGATGATGTAGTCCACGTACTCGTGCATTGTTGGTTCTCCGCCGTGCTTGCGGCGCGTTTGATCTAACTTGCACGTAGACTAAGCCCGCAGAAACATTCAAACAATCAATCTTTTTTTATATAAAAACATAGGCATTTTTTATATTTTTAATGGGCAGCCACTTCGACGACTGGAAAATCAAGAAGTAGCCTGTTGATATCCACACAAAGCTGAACGGGCGCGCACAGAGCCGAGCGCATCGGCCGCACGCCCGGCACCGGCCCGAATCCTGTGGACGGCACCAAGAGCCTGCGCGTACCGGCGGGAGACACGGCCCCCCTGATTCACGCTGCAGGAGGTCGAACCAGCGCTGGCAGACCTGTGCAAGTGCTGCAGCCCGGAGGGGGCGGCGCTTTTTGAGTTCGCGACCTTTGCGGGGCTGCGCGTCAGTGAGCCGACCGGGCGGCAGCCGTGATCGGGCGATCAGCGGGGCGGCCGCAAGCAGTTGGGAGAGTCATCGGTGGTGTTCGCGCCTTGATGCCTGGCACTCATCGCGGGAGCTGGCTCGTAGCCTTCAGGTGGTGGCGCGGGACTGCGCCAGGCGACTCCCCAACGCGGACCGCGAACGCAACCCGGCTGTCCGTCAATGCGGCGCGAGGCCCCTCAGGACGAAGCACGGGCAACCGGGCGAAATGCCCGTTGCGGTGCCAGTTCCTTGGGCACAAAAGAGAAAAGCCCCGAGTGAATCAATCACTCAGGGCTTTTGCGTCTGGCGGAAACGGAGGGATTCGAACCCTATACAGGGCCCATCACAGCACATTTGAGCCGCGCTCCACCTATGAGGCGGGTCGGCTTTGATATGCTGAAATCGGTTCGTTTTGGGGGAGATTTTGGGATAGACCACATGCAGCCGCTGATCACGCAACTGACCGAAGCAATCTACTCGGAGCCCCGCGCCGGTCGCTCCATGCCGGCACGTATCGAGCTGGGTCCGGACCTGTTCCCAGCATTCCAGACCGCGCACCGCGAAGCGATGGAAGCCATCCTGCCAGAAGCGGACAGCGTGTATCCGGGATCGCTCTGCGGGGTGCCCATTGTGAAGGTGAACGAGCCCGGCGCATTTTTGCTCCGGCAGGATGGACAGCGCGGCGTGCTGGAGCTGTCCACACGATAGGTCCTGGCCACTTTGAGGGGCGCCAGAGCGTGGTGCGCGCCACCCTACCACAGCCGAGGGCGGCCCCCCCGCCGGTTCAACCCCGCACCGATCCGTGCAAGCTCATCAGACGCTGCGCGATGCCGTCGGGATCAATGCGCATGTTGCTCATGGGGATGGTGCCCGCGCAAACGTGCTCATACCAGACGTGATACCCGGACAGGTCCGGCATCGGCTGGCCAGCGCACTGGCGGATCGCTGCGGCGATGCCCGGGGCGCCGAACTCGCCCAGCTCCTCGCGGCCGTCGAATACTTGGGCCCGGTAGTTCCCGGGTTCTATCTTGTCGATGCGGAGCGTCAGGATCATGGGTGGCAAGGCGGATGTTAATTTTCTGGACCTACGATGTAGGCACCAAAAATTATCAGCGAAGCCGCAGGGCTGAATTTTGAGCCCTGCTCGCCGCCCTACTTCAGGCGGCTCTCTGGCGGCAGTGCCAGGGTGCCCACGCCCGCCGGTGGGCGCGGGGCAATCCAGTGCACCCACAGCCCTTTGAGCCAGGCCAGCGCGCAGGCAAGGGCCACCACAGCCACGCCCCACTGGCCGCTTTCCCACACGGCCCAGAACCAGAACGGCTGACTCACGAGCCCCACGATGCAGGCCCAGCGCTGAAACCGCGCGCTGCGGCTCTGCGAAAGCCAGATGGCGGTCGGGCCCAGCAAGGCGATGGCGGATTGAACGATCTGGTCTGACGGCATGGCGAGATTCTGCACCACTGGATAAACGATCAGTAGAAATCTTTCTGACGTAGTAGCATTTTTGCTTGCATTACGTAGCATTAATGCTTATACTTCTTCCATCGCAACAACAGAAAGGCAGGCAGTGAAAGCAAGCGAACTGAAGAGGTTCCTTGCAAAACAGGGTGCAACGTTCACAGAGGGAAAGCGACACACCAAGGTCACCCTCAACGGACAGCAAACAGTTTTGCCAAGACACCCCAGTAAGGAGCTTAAAGAAGGAACTAGACAAGCCATCTTGAAGCAACTCAACATCAAATGAGAGAGGGGGCCCGAAAGGGCCTACCTCGGTTCGCATTGCATCTCACTCCCTGCGGAGGTAGTTTATGAAGTTTCCAGCGCTTTTTGATCCCGCGCCCGAGGGGGGATACACCGTAACCTTCCGGGATGTGCCCGAGGCGATCACCGAAGGGGACACCTTGGAGGAGGCCGAAGCCATGGCGCTCGATGCCCTGGTGACAGCCATGGATTTCTACTTTGATGACGGCCGGCCAGTGCCCACGCCCAGCAAGGCAAAAGCGGGAGAGCGCATCGTCGCTCTGCCCGCTTCTGTCGCTGCAAAGGTGCACTTGTTGAATGCCCGTCTTGCGAGTGGCATGAAGTCGGCGGACATCGCCCGCGCCATGGGCATCAAGCCCCAGGAACTGGCCCGGGTGTTCGACCTGAAGCACGCAACGAAAATCGACACCATTGCGGCAGCCCTGAAGGCCATGGGCTATGACCTTGAGCTGAAGGTGGTGGCGGTCAAGGCTTGATTGGCCGCGTGCAGATTGCCAGGGCGGCCACCAACTGCACCTCGTAGCCCTCGCGGCGCTCGATCTCTGCCTGGGCGGCCTGGGTGAACTGGTCCACCGTGGCGCCGGGGCGCAGCGCCTCGGTCGGCATCACGGGCCGGGCCGGTGTGGGCTCCTTGCACTCCACGGGAACGGCCACGTTCACGCGCTGGATTTCCACATGATTTCCGCGTGTGCCGCAGGCAGATAAAGCGCAAGCAGCTATCAAAGCAATAGCGGTTTTCATGGCTGCGCCCTCCCCTTGAGCCATTCGTCCACCCGGGCCTGTGCGCTGGCGCATACATCGCCCGGCACCGGGGCGGGCGCGGCCAGGATGGCGTCGGCCCGCTGGTTGTGGCCCTTGGCCTTCCCGGCTGCTGCAGCGCGCATCGCTGCCCCCTCGCGGGCCTGCTTGTCGGCCAATTCGCGCAGAGCTTCCACGCTGTCGCTGCAGGCGCTGGCCGCCCCGCGTGCGCCGTCGCGCTGGCCCTCCATATCGCGCAGCGCGGTGCGCGCCTCGGCGGCGTCGTCCCGCTGGCCAAGGTAGGCCCAGCCCAGCACCGCATTCGCTGCCAAGCTGGCCAGGATGAGGATCTGTCCCGGGCTCATCATGGCGCGTCCTTTCGCACGGACTCCGCGCAGCGCGCCAGCGGCACGTTACCCAGCCGGTTGTCGGCCCAGCCCACGATGAACATGGGCTTGTTCAGGCCCAGGTAGTGCGCACCCTGCTGCACATCGATCAGCTTCAGTGCCAGCTCGCAGGCCTTCACGCGCCCGCGCTTGCGCTCCAGCGCCTCATAGGCAGCCAGCGACTGGCGGCCGATCTGCCCGTCCACGGCCACAGGCGGGAAGTCGGCGCCGCCCCGGCTGAGGTGATTCAACGACTGCTGGAACCAGCGCGCGGACCGGCCGGGCCCGGCGTTCACCCCCGCGTCCACCAGCTTTTCGCCGACGGCGGGCGACAGCTCGATGACCCGGTGGAAGTTGGGCCGCTCGATGTAGTCGCGCACGTAGATCTCCTGGGCGAACTCCTTGGGCAGCTCGCGCATGGTGCCGGTGTACCCGTGGTCACGGGCCACCTGAACCGTCACGCCGTGGTTCGTCTCGCCGCCCGGGTCGGCCGGGTTGTTGCTGTAGCCGCCCTCAACCGCGAACACCCCGCCCACGATGGCAAGAACGGCCGCACTAAGGGAGCCCCAGACTTTGGCTCTATCGTTCATCTTCATCCTCCCGGCCGCCAGGCAGTGGCACCGCCGGCAGGGGCGCGAGGTCGCTGGGCGGTGGTCCAACATCGACCCCGGCGCGCATGAGGTCCATGCGCAGGGCACGCTCAGCGCGCTTTTGCTCGGCCTCCACCCGCTGCAGCTCCAGAGCCTGCTCGGTCGCGCGGGTGTTGAGAGCCAGTTCCAGGTCCCGGCGCTTGCTGGCCTTGCGCTTGTAATGCACGTTGATCAGCACGCCCACCAAAGCGATCACCAGCCCCAACAGGCCGGTAATGTTCTGCAGGATGAAGGTGCCCACAACACTCACGCCAGCCCCGGCAGCCGTGGTTTTGCTACCGATGTTGGCGAGGGTTTCGAGGGTTTCAGTTTTCATTGCGTTTACTCCAGGCCAGGCCACCCGGCCAGCACGTCAATAAGCTGCAGGGCCTGCGCGTCCTCGCCCGCCGCATCAATAAGGTCCTCGATGCGCTGGCGCGCACCCGTGAGCGCGCCGTGGATGGCTCGGTAGGCGTCGTCCTTCGCTGCGATGCGCTGGGCAAGCACCAGGCGGTCGATGCCGCGCGCGGCGGCCGCACCGTCGATCCACGGTGTAAGCGCATGCGCATCGGCAAGCAGCGCGCGGGCCTCCGAGGTCTGCACATGCCAGCTCTCGCGCTCGCTCGGCGGGTAGCCGGCCGCGATCACTTGCATGCGGCGCTCGTACTCGGAGGAAAGGGCAGCCAGCAGGCCCGCGCGGATCTGCGCTGCGGTGGCGGGCGCCGGTGGCGTGTAGTCGGCTTCGCACTGCGCGATCAGCGCCGCATGCTCTGCAGCATCAGCGCCGAGGTCCGTCCGCAGCTCGTTCATTTGCGAAGCGGCGTAGGCGTGGCACTTCACAACGTCCCCGTTTTCATCGACCCAGGTGGCTTCGATCGCTGGGGCGTTCTCATAGCGAATCAGTTGCTTGAGGATCACGAGGTAGCCCCTTTCAGCACACGAAAATTGATGGTCAGGGCATCGGACAGCCCCGAGATCGTGGTGTTCTCGATGTAGACCGGGACAGAGCCCGTCGAGGGCACACCGGTGCGCACCTTGTAGTTCTGCGGGCTGCTGCACCACACATCCACCCCGTCATCCGTTCCGATCAGCGAGTTGTTGAACGTGAAGGCAACGGAGGTGCCGCCAGGCAGCGATGCGTTGTGCGTCGTGATCCGGCCGCAGGGCTTGTTGAGCGTGACCGCCGTGGACTTGTTGGTGGGTTGCGTGACCGTGCCACCCGCCCCCGTCCCATATCCCAGCAATTGCGGAGTGCTCAGCTGCGCGCCCGCCGGGGTGACATTGAAATCCACGAGCGCCGCACCGACCAAAGTGTTGGCGGCGACAGATGGGTAGTTGCGTATGTAAACGCCACCGGAGCCGGCCTGGACTTCTGTTGATGCAGCCGCCCCTATGCTCGTTCTCCCGCCGGCCGCGAAGTAATAGTTGGCGCAGATACCAATGGTCTTGTTTGTGTCATGGCTCCACAAGGAGCTCCATGCTGTCACGAACTGGATAGGCGTCTTGTCGGTGTCCCAAGCCGAGGCCGCGCCACCGATGCTGAATTTGCCCGTCGTGCTGATCGTGAGGCGCGAGGTGTTGCTCGTGAGAAACGACAAAGGGAGGTAACTCCCGGTGCCGATCTGACCTGAGCGGACCAACGCCTCCGTTGCGCCGATCTCGAGGCGGATCAGGCTTGCGTTGTTCGGGTCTGAAGCGTTGTACGCGCGCCAGCCCGCGGTGGTCCCGGTGCCCGACGGCATCACGGCCACGTCGGTCACAGCGTTCGCCGCGGATGTCTGGAACACGAGGCGGTTGCCCGCCGTCGCGTTCGAGAAATCCCCGATGAAGCGGCGAGCCAGCCCCTCGACAACGATGTTGCCTTCGCAAACCGTGGTGGGCCCCAGGAGTCTCATGCAACCACCATGGCCCGGTACTGGCCGACGCTGGGCGGCGTGCCGAAGGTGAGCTGCACCGTGTTGACGCCGTTGGCCACCCAATCCACCAGCACTCCGGTATCGCCGGAGGCCTCGCGCACGCTGACCGCAACGTCCTTCGTGTTCAGGTTGTGCGTGAGCGTGATCGTGGTGGCCGTGCCGTCGCCAATGGTGGCGCTGTACTTGCGCGCCACGACGGCGGGGTCCACAGAGATCACACCCGACGTGATGTCGATGCCGTTACCTTCGGTGTAGCTGGTGCCGCCGCCCACCTGAGCCCAGACCAGGGCCGTGGTGCCGATGGTGATGGGGCCGTCGGTGGTCATGT
Organism: Acidovorax sp. GW821-FHT11A03; assembly: GCF_058809075.1. Classification (NCBI taxonomy): domain Bacteria; kingdom Pseudomonadati; phylum Pseudomonadota; class Betaproteobacteria; order Burkholderiales; family Comamonadaceae; genus Acidovorax; species Acidovorax sp. GW821-FHT11A03. The sequence goes on along the minus strand of NZ_JBXASG010000003.1, from coordinate 266,201 downwards.
GCCACTGGCTGTTCCCTTGGGACGAGCCCTCGGACACGAACACGGCGGCCCCGACCACTTCGCTCGCAGCGTCGAAATCGGTGGCCCGCGCCCATGCGCCGGAGGCGGCCACGTAGATGCCATTGTCGGCACCGGTGCTCTGGTTTTTGACAAGCACGCGGTCGCCAGCGATGACGCTCACGCCGTCGATGGTCTGCGCGCCCGAGAGGGTGATATTGGCTGTGCTGGCCGCCCGCACGGGCTCTTTCCACTTCCAGCCCTGCACAGACGCGTCGAGCTGGGCCTTCGTCACAAGGTCCTGCGGGTTCGTCGCATCGCCCGCGTTGATGATCTTGAAGCCGCCGGCGTCAAGGGTGTTCGTGATTTTCATGGTGGTTCCTCAGTTGCAGTAAGCGAAGCCGGTTAATGGGGTGCCGTGGGTGATTTGCACCAGGTTGTCGTCCACCCAGCGAACGTCGGGCCAGATCTGGTTGCCCAGGTGATCCGCCACAGCGACGGACGGGCGGCGGCCCAGGTTGTGGGCCACAGTCCAGACCGCCGCCGCGATGGACTGCGTGTGCGTATAGGTCGTGCCGCCCGGCGGGCCGGGCTTGCCCACGATCACGGACGCCATGTCCGCAGGCAGCGTTGCGGGCGGCTTCAGCAGCCGCAGCGACAGCACCGGCGGCAGCTGGATTTCGAGGTCCAGGCGTTCAGGCATGGGTGGCTCCACGCACCACGTAGAAGATCGCGGTGTCGGTTGGCAGCACAAAGCCATCGGGGGCGGTCAACTTCACGTCGAACTGCGCCGGGCCCACGATCCATGCATTGGTGTCGAGGCACTTGAGCACGAGAACGCGGGTGGTCAATGGGTCCTCCCAGCTCGCTTCCAGATCGGCCAGCAGTTCGTCCTCTTCGGTGCGCGCCTGCGACTGCAGGGTCCAGCCCACGAAATGCCCGTCAGGGAAGGCACTGGGGATGCGGATCAGCACATGGAAGCTCGCACCGCGCTTGAGGGGGAAGGATTCGTTTTGACAGGTCATGATGTTCTCGCTCAGGCAGCGATGCGATGCGCGCGGAAGATCAACTCGGCGATCTGGGTAGTGCCGTCGAATGCCCGCGCAGTGAGGGTTTCAAGCGCATCTGCGGATGTGTCCGTGCTCACGGCCTTGAGAAGCAACGTGCCGCCGGTGATCACCACGTAGTGGCCGGACGCTGCGTACAGCGGATCAACCGTTGCGGAGTCCCACTCTGCCGTCCAGGTCCCGCCTGGCGCGAGCGCGATGAAACTCCGGCCGGGGAACTCGTCGTAGTAGGTCGTATTGATTTGCAACTCGGTGCAGACAAACCCCTCGGCCGGGATAGGCCGGGCGTTGCCGCCCTCATCCAGCAGCGCAGGCACTCCCGTCCAGAGCGAGCCTTCGAACCCGCCGTAGTAAATTCCGGAAGCCTCGTCGTAATACTCGCTGTGAATCTCTGTGAGGCCTTCCCCCAGCGTTGTGACCACAAGGACGTGATCCGGGGCCGTGCTGATGATCGGCGCCAGCCAGCCCGTGCACCGGACATCACCCGTGGGCACCTCTCCGCCTCCACTGGCGTTGCCGGAAGGGGTCGGCGCGAGCGTGCGCTCCATGCGCACGGTGATCCTGATGTCCGGGGTGCGTTGAATGATCGTCATACGGAGACATCAAACTCTCTGTCTTTGAAGCCAGGCTTGCGAACCAGGAGCGTGTGCGTGCCACGCGTGATGCGGAACTGCACCAGGCCCTGAGCGTCGGTGTTGGCCGTGTAGAGGCCGTCCAGCGTGACCGCCGCGCCGGCCATAGGCTGCCCGGCGTCATCGAGGATGGGGAACGTGGCCACGCCGTCGCGGTAGGTGACCTGCGCGGACTGGGTGGGTGTCGCCACCAGGGCGGAGCCCCGGCGCACCATCTCCACGCGCGGGGCTGTGCTGGCGTACATCTCGCCTTTCAGGGTGTAGCTGCCGCGCTCGCGGTCGCGCGTCACGGAGGTGAGCACGGCCAAGCCGGCGGGCGCGTGCGGGTGGGCCACCTCCACTGTCATTCCCTCGCGCAGCTCACCCACGCGCTCGGACACCTCCGCATCCACCACCCAGCAAGCCCGGGCGGCGGCGGCCAGGCGAGCGGAGCCGATGGCCAGCGCATCGCGGGCGGTGCGCACGGCGGGCAAGTCGATTTGCAAGGGCAAGTCGCCCCACACGGACACGGCCTGAGGCGCGGCAAGGTTCATCGCACTGCGTGCGCCGTTGGCAGCCCAGTCGAATGCATAGGTCACCCGGGCCGTGGTGCGCAGCGCGGTGTTGTCAGCACGGGCGCTGATGCTCTCCACCACGGACGCGTCGAGCGTGGCCACGGGCAGGCCTGGCGCGCGCTGTGTGGCCCAGCCTGGGCGCCACATCGCGCCCAAGGGCTCGACGACAGCCGCGATGGCCGCGCGCAGCGCGATCTCGTCGCCGAACACAATGCCCAGCGCGGTCTGCCCATAGTGCTCATCGAGCCCTGCCCAGGCGTCGCGCGGCTCGGTGTGCCCGCACAAGCGCAGCAGCTCGCGCACGATGGCGGAGGGCGTGGCCAGCAGTTCCCCCGTCTGCGGGTGGCGGCGGCCGGCCACCGTCACGGCCACGGGCTGGCTGGCGGCAGGCTGGGCAAGGCGTAGCACGGAGATGGGCCAGCCCGTGGCGTCGAGCTGCTGCACCAATTGCCAGCCCTGCGTGGGCTGCCCGGCCACGGTCACGCGGTCGATACCCGATACGGGATGATCAGCCACCAGCCATTCGGCGCCGGACAGGTCCAGCGGCACGGGGTTGACGGTGGCGCGGCCAAACACCCACGGCAGCGCGCGCCCAGCGGCCTCGGCGCTGTACTGCGGAAGGTCCTCCACCCGGCGCAGCGGCAGGTTATCGGAGTAGAGCAGCGGCGCGGCCATGGTCATGCCTCCAGGTCGAGCACGATGGACGCGCCCAGGGTGATGGCCTGCACGGCGCCCGCAAAGATCAGCACGCCCGCCTGGCGCAGCTCGGCGCGGTGGCGCAGCACGTCGGCGGCGGCCAGCACCTGGGTGTGCTCGCCCCGGGCGTTGTCCAGGGTGACCGGCATGTTCGGCATCTCGCCGTTGATGGAAGCCCCCGCGGCGCCCACGGCGGTCACGGCAGCGCCCTCGAACACGAGGGGCGGGATGGTGAGGATGGTCAGCTCGAACATGCCGGTCACACCATCACGGGGCGCAGAGGCAGCGACAGGGAAACCACGCGCTCGGCGGTGGACTGCCAGTCTTTGGAGTCCTCCGCCTCAATCTGCTCGCTGTCGATGGTGCAGAGGGAAGCCATAGCGGGGCTATCCAGGTCCGGCACCATGGCCAAGGCCTCCGCACCCTGGCGCGCAGCGTAGTCGAGCACGGAGAACAGAACGCCGTAGCTGTCCGCCAGCAGGGCGGCGTTTTCTCCACTCTCATCCCATTTCCAGCTGCCACCAACGCCCGCGCCGCGGTAGAGCCCACTCTCGTTGACCCCAGTGCCGCGAGACATCGCCCATCCCCGGGCGCGGGTGATCCGTGGCGTGACGGTGGGCTGCCAGCCTTCGCCGGCCCAAAGCCAGCCGATGGAGCCCCCGGCGCCCGCACCGGTGATCGTGAGCCGCAGGTAACGCACCGCGCCTGCATCGTCATCATCGACGCGGACCAGGGACAGCACCGGGTGCAACACCATGGGCTTTGTCCACTCGGTGGCCGTGGCCAGGCCTCCGGACACGACGACAGACGCCCCCGCTGCAATGCCGTGCAACGCCACCATGACGACTTCGACCGGCACCGCGGCGCCCAGGTCTACGTCGAGCGTGACAGCCGCACCATCCCAGGCGAAGGCGCGGCCCACACGGGGCTGGCGCAGCCGGTCGGTGCCGTAGGTGGCCACGGCCCGGAACTGCCAGGTGTCGCCTTCCAGGAACGAAGGCGCCGCGCCAGCCGCAGCTTGCAGCAGCAGGCCATCGCCCAGATCCAGCGCGGGGCCGTACAGGTCGGCCGTGGTCCAGGCGCCGCCGTCGCGCCGCCAGCGCAGTTCCCCACCCTCGATGTCGAATGCCAGCGTGTCACCCACCTCGAACGGGATACCCCCGGGCATCAGGGCCACATCTGCGGGGCCCACGGTGTAGGGAGCAGGCGCCCCTGGGTCATACAGCCAGTCCGCCAGCGCGCCGAGCACGGAGCTGCGGACCGTCCATGTCTGCACCGGGCTGCCGTCCGTGCCGCCCGTGAGCGGCGCCGAGCCAGCCGCGATCACGGGGATGGTGAATTTGTCACCTTCAGACCAGGCAGACTGGTTGTGCGTGTTGGAGATTCGGATCGTGATCGAGTCGCCCACTTTGAGGCGGTGCTCGCACTGGGTGACCAAGCCAATGCCGAATTCCTGGGTGCTCACGATCTTGCCGTCCGCATCGCGGATCACGCTGACATACGGCTGGTTCGTGAACATGGGGAGATAGATTCCCTCGGCGTGCTCCCACAGGTAGTCATCGCCAGGGTCGCGCCAGCAGGGACTCCCCGTTTCCCCACCGGCGTCAGTTTTTGGGAGGATGCCCGCGTGCACGCGGCACAGGTCCATCGCAGCGCTGTACTTGTTGACGAATTCGGCGGTGGCCTCGGCGATCGCATTCGAGCCGCTGCCGGCCAGGGCCGCGTAGTCAACGAACTCGGCTTTCAGGTCCACCACCACCGCATCCCACGCATCGAGCGCGTCGGTGTTTTCAGCAATCTCCAGCAGTGCGCCTTGCAGGTTTTGCACCACGGCGTTGACCAGCGCTACGTCGCTGCCATCGAGCTTGACCCGCGCGGACGCGACGAGCTCAGGGTTGTCGGACGGCTCAAGGCCGATGTTGGTGGCCAGGAAGTCAGCGCGCCACTGCATGAGATCAAGCAGACGTGTCTTTACTGCGGGTTCCATGGCCCCCTCGTCTTCGGGCAACAGGCCCAGGCATTGCAGGCTGACAGGCAGCGCGGGCATGTGCGCGCAGCTGCAATCAGCGGGTGGGCGTTTCTTGTAAACAAAGGTCACCTCCTTGTCGGTAGCGGCGATGCCGAGGATTTCGGGCTTGAAACAGATGGCGGGCAGCCCCTCGCCAGTGAGGCGGGTGGTGGGCACGAAACGGGACTTGATGGAGGCCTGGGCGCTCACGCTGCTGGCGGGCGTGGGGATGGTGAAAGCCACCGGGCCGGCGGTGTAGGGCACGCCTGTGTAGGCGGGCGGCAGCTGGCCGCTGACGCCTCCGCGCACGCTCCAATACTGGGCACCGCCCGTGGCGCGGCCCTCGTTGATGACCACGATGTTTTCGGTTGGGGCGGCAGGATCCACAGCACCCACCACCATCGTCTGGGGACGGCGCACGGAGGCGAGCACGGGCAGCGCGTGCGCGTCGGTGCGCAGCGGGATGTCGGTGACGGCCTGGCCGCCGGGCGCGCGGTCCTCGGCCACCACGCCCAGCACCTGCAGCAGCGCGCTGCGGGCCTGCACCTGGGCCAGGAAGTCGAACATTGTGACCGCCGTGTAGGTCTCGGTGTCGGTGCCGTCGGTCACGGTCAAGGTGTAGTCGCCAGCCACGGCGCGCACGCGCGTGTTCTCGGGCACCTCGTAGGCCAAGGCTGGGTCGAGCCGGTAGGTGAAGCGGCCCTTGTCCCAGGTTTTCCAGGCCCGCAGCACCTGCGGGATACCTGCGAAAGCGATGCGCAGCGCGCCAGCGGGCACCTGGCCCACGGTGCCGGGCGGCTGGCCCCAGTCGAATTGCGCGCCCTCGAAGGACGATGCCCCAGCGCCAATCCCGTCGAGCGTGGAGTAAGGCAGATCGGTGTAGGTCAGGCTGCGGACTACCGTCAGCTCGATGCTGTTGCCGGCGGCGCCAGGCGCCCGGGCTGCCAGTTGCACGCCAAAGAAGTCAAGCACCGCAGGGGTGGCGGCCTTGCCCGCGTCCAGCAGCGAGAACCGCAAGGTCTGCGGCACCGCGCCCAGGTCGATGTCCAGCACGTCCAGGGTTCCGTTACCCACGCCCTGCAGCACCGGGGTCGAGGCGCGCATTTCACCGCCAGGGCCGCCCAGGACCTCCACGTCCACCACGGTGTCGGCGCCGCCCGTGTAGGCGCCAGCGAGCCCCATCGACCCGTTGCCGGAGCGGTTCTGTGCAAGCAGGTGTACCTGGGTGCTCGCGCGCTGCGCGGTGGCCGTGATGGCGGCCGCGCGCACCTTGTTGTGGGCGTTGCCGAGGATGCGGGTGCGGGTGTAGGGTGTGGCGGTCATGGCAGATCAGGACGCGCGGAAGCCGCGGCGGGCAATGTTTTCCATGGCGGGGATGAGCTGGCGGGCAATGCGCTCGGCTTCGGCGCGGTTGCTCAGATCCACGCCCGGGGCGAGGTGAATGTGGATGTCAGGCCCACGCGAAACGCCCGGGCCGCCGCCGCTCGGGCGCTCGCTGATTCCGCCGCTGTCGCGCGTGGGGCCGGGTGGAGGAGGTGGTGGTGCTGGGGCCGCGGGAGGCGTGGGCTTACCCCCCACCCCGTTGAGCAGCTTGGCTTCCAGCTCCTGCAGCTCGCGGCGCATGTCGGCGATCTGTTTGCTGGTCGCAGGGTCGCGCACCTGGCCGCCCAGCTGGGACATCATGCTCAGGAGCACGGCGAGCTGGCGGGCGCGCAGCGCGTCGGGGTTTGCGATGTTCTCTTCGCCGTAGCGGCGCTTCACATCCTCGTCGATTTGCTCCTGGGTTTCACCCTGGTTGATGCGCTCGCCCGCAGTGTTGAGGGAGTACCCCTCCTTGTCCATGTTCCACTTCTTGCGGTAGGCCTCGGCGGCTTTCTCGGCGGCGGCTGCCTCGCGCTCGAGCAATGCAATCTGGCGCTCGGTGTAATCGGCGCTGAGCTTGTGCTTCATGAGGATGCGGTCCATCGCATCCTCATGGGCCCGAATGGCTTCGGCGGTTTCGCGCCAGCCACCTGCGAGGCGGCCCAGGCCTTCGGTGCTCTTGTTGGCAAGATCGAGCGTGGCCCGACCGGCTTCGTCAACAGACAGTTTGTAGCCGTGCGCTGCAGCTTGAGCTCGGATCCAGGATGGAAGAATGCCGCCGTCCGCTGCAGCGATGGCCTTCTCAGCCATTGCGGCCCACGCGCGGTCAATGTCCCTGGTGGTGCTGTTCGAATCGTTGCGGATCAGTTCGAAGGCCTTGCGAGCACTCTCTGCCGCTTCTTGCAACTTCGCGGAGCTGACCACCCCCAATCGACCGAACGCAGCCCCCACCTCCTTGGCCAGCTCGTCCAGCTTCTTTTTGTATTCCTCCGCAGTCAACGTGCCCTGCCTCAAGGTTTTCTGGAACTCGTCCATCACCTTGATTGCTTCGTTGATATTGCCGTCAGCCTTCAGCTGTTCGTAGCGCCTATTCAGCTCAGCGATCTTTGCCTCATGAGCGGCGGCGGCTTGCTCGGCCAGCAATTCTGCGTTGGCCTTTTTCTGCATGGCCACGCCGTAGTCCGCAGCCGCCTTGGCACCGTTCCCAAGGTCTTCGGCGATCTTGGCCATGGCCTTGCTTGTGAGCACCGCCTGTTTTTCCGATTCGGACATGGCCTTGGTGACACCGGTCCAGCCCTCGCGCGCCAACTCTGCGCCCTTCGCCGAATCTTCAAGGGCATGTTTCGCTTTCTCGCCCAAGGCCTTGCTGGCGGCTGCGGTTGCTTCGGCGGACAGGCGCATTGCATCGGCCGCGCGCTGATACCGCTCGGACACCTCGCCAAAGGTGATCTTTGCGAAGGCTTCAACGATCAAAGATGCACCGAGCTGGATGCGCGCGAACTGGGCTACCACGATTTCCGTGGCCTTGTAGATGCCCACCATCGCGAGATCCAGGCCGCCGGTCAGTAGCCCCCATGCGAGCTTGACAGCGTTGCCCGCATTCGTGGCGTACTCGCCGATCCGAGTGAACGACTCGTTCGTGCGGTCCGCAAACTCCTGCATGCGGGCGATGACCACGGCAAAGTCCACGGTAGCCATGAACTCGCGCACGAACTGGATTGCCTGGCGCATGGCCGTGGCGATGGACTCGCCGAACTTTTGCACTGTGCCGTCCTCGACGGCGCGGCGGAAAGCGGCGGTCAGCTCATCGACCGCCTGCTTGAGCACCGGCAGCACAGGCGTGCCCAGCACGTCAGTAACGGCCTTCCAGGCGTTTGCCATCGATCCGAGAGAACCGTTGAGGTTGTCCCGCAGGGTCTTCGCCGTGGCCGCGGCGCTGCCCTCGGCATTCTTCAGCTTGCCGATCAGATCGTCCAGTGCGCCAATCCCGGCATTGAGCAGGCCGCGCAGGGCCGGACCCGCCTCCTGGCCCACGGCAAGAATGGCGTTTGCGCCACGCGGGCCGGCGGCTGCCAGTTGCTTCAACGCCTCCTCGAAGTTCGTGGTCGTGATCCCCATCAGCGCAAGTTCGTTGCGGAACTTGGACGCGGGGTCCAGGAACTGCGACAGGATCGAATTCAGCGCAGTGCCGGCGCGGCTGGCGTCGATGCCACCGTCGGCGAACTTGCCCAGAATCCCCACCGTGGTTTCCAGGCTCATGCCCAGGGCGTTGGCAGCCGGAGCGGCGTAGCTGAGCGCCTGGGCCAGGCCGGTGACGGAGGTATTGCTGGCGTTCGCCCCCATGGCCAGCACGTCGGCATACTTGGCGGCGTCCGAGAACTTGCCCCCCATCGAAGCGATGATCTTGGTCAGGAACTCCGACGACTCCGCCAGACCGACCTCGCCGGCCTGCGCCAGCGCTATGACACCGGGCAGCGCCTCCATCGCCTGGGTGGCATCCGCCCCAGCCTTGGCCAGGTTGGTGAGCGCGTCGGCCGTCTCCACGTTGGAGAAACCGGACTGCGCCGCTGCATCCTTCGCTGCCTTGGTGAGCAGCTTCATTTCCTCGGCACTGGCACCCGTGGCGGCCTTCACCCGGCTCATCGCGGACTCGAAGTCGGCCGCGCCCTGCACCATCCCGGAAAACGCCTGAATGCCGAAGTAGCCCAGGATGGCCGCACCCACAGCCGCTACCTTCGCCTGCAGCGAATCGAACACCTTGGAGGCGTTGTCCTTCGCGTTGATCAGGATCTGAATGGGCTTCACGGGCGGGTTCTCGTGGGTGGTATGGACCGGGCAATGCAGCGGCTTCAGCTACCGCCACTGACGGCGGTACTTGAAGACGCTCGGCGCGCTTGGCGCCGGGCGGGTCAGGGGTGGGACGTGGGCTTAGTCGAGCCAGTCCACGCGGGCAAAATTGCCGTACTCGGGGTCGTTGCCCAGCTCGGAGGCGTAGAGCACGCGGCCGGTGAACTGCATCGTGATGGGCTCGTCGGACAGCCAGTTGTAGTCACCGCCGGGGACCATCGATGTGCACGGCATGATCAGGCGGGCCTTGCGGCCGTTGTGGTTGATGCCGTTGAACAGGATGCCCTTGCGCACCGCGTTCGCCTGGGTGAACGCAGCGATGTTCACGTAGGCCGCGTGCGCGTAGTCCACCTTGAAAGGTTGCACCGCAGCGGGCGACGTGGGCAGTGCCAGGATCTTGATATGGCTGTGCTCGGGGCTCTTGATTTCGTAGTGAGTGCCCTCGTCCAGCTCAATCGGCGTGCCGCTGGTGCTGTCCTCGATCACGATGCTGCTGGCGTTCGGATGGCGCAGGAACACGTTGTCGCCAGCCACCACGGTCGGCAGCTTCTCCGCCGTCACCGTGCCCGCAGCTTTGTCCACTGCCAGGCCGTACAGGTAGTGCGCGAGCAGCCGGGGGGCGATGTGCTGCAGCTCCAGTGTGAAGGTCATCTCCGCAGGGCCCGCGATTTCTTCCAGGTCCAGGCGCTGGCCGCTGCAGCTTTCCTTGATCGTGCTGGTTTCCTTGGTGAGCGTGGTGGACAGCGTGCGGTTGCCGCAAGGGAAGGCCTCCACGTTGACCATGTACGCCATGTCCTTGGTGCCGTTCACCGGGTCGTAGTCGCCCCAGAGAATTGGGCCCTGCCCCTTCCAGCTTTGGGACTTGGTGGTGTTGATGGTTGCAGCCATGATGCTCAAGCCTCCTTCGGCGTTGCGGGGGTTTTGGTAGGCGCGGTCTTGCTCGCGACCTGCAGGCCGACAAGCCAAATGACTTTCGACTCGGGCAGGTCCAGCGGTGCGCCCACTGGGTATTCACGCCCTGCATGCCGGTGGGGCTTGAGCAGGTAGATGGTCTCGGTGTCTTTCTCTTGCTTGGCCATGGTCATTCCTTGATCAGCACTCGCAGTGCTTGCTTGTGAATTCGGAGTCGGTCTGGAAGATCAGTTCGCATCCGGCATAGGCATCCACCACCGGAAGGTCGCGGACGGCACTCAATTTGAGGCGGGCCCAGACGTGGCCGGTGGCATCTTTGATCTGCAGGCCGTGCAACTCGAAGTGCGCGGCACGAAAGGCCCCATCCATCTTCTGATCGGCGGTATCCGAGCGTTCCAGGATGAGCCGCACGGACACCGAAGGGGTCACCGTTGACGTGTCTTTCCCATCCACACCGGCGCCCAGGACGCGGACGACCACGGCGGGATACTTCTGGTTGTCCATCAGGGACAAGCCGCTGCGCACATCCCAGGTCTGGAAGTGCGGCGCGTTGCGCAGGTGCTCAGCGATGGCGGTGGCGGCGAGGAACATGCGGCGTTACCCCTTCAGCAGAGCCAGCGGCACGCGCTCGGCCCAGCCGCTGGAATCGGGTTGCACGCCGCCCGCGACCGTGTAGGTCTTGCCGTCGATGGTCAGCTTGCTGCCCTGGGTGAGACCGGGTGTTTTGCCCAGGTACAGCGAAACCGCGTACTCAGGCAGGTCGGCGACCTCGCCGTCGTTGCCGAACATCTCCACCGCCCCGGAATCGAACACGACCGCAAACGGCTCGCCGCCTTGGTAGACGGCCTGCGCGTTGGCGAGGCGACCCAACACAGCGCCATTGATGCGCTGTTCCTGGGCGGCGAACGGGTTCAGGGCCATGATGCGTCCGGCTCAGGCGTTGAGATGCAGCCAGGCGGTGGTCGCGCCGTTGCCTGCAGCCTTGGCCGCGTAGCCGGCCAGGGTGTTGCCGCTGGCGGTAGTGGTGAGGCGGAAATCGTCCGCATCCCAGTACAGCAGCGCACCTTGTGCCACCACATCGGTGCTGAGCTTGGCCAGTTCGACCACGCCCTTGACACGCAGGGGACCGGTATCACCCGCGGCGATGGCGGTCATCGCAATGCCGATGCGCGCGCCGATGACCACCACGGCGCCGCTGGCTACCGCAGCGCCCGGGGTGTAGTCCAGCACGTCGCCAATCTGAACGAAGTTTTTCATGATGAGGTTCCTTGAGGGATGGGGTTCGAGACGGGCTTGGCGCCGTGGCGCCCTCCCCTGTCAATGGCTGGCTATCAAGGTCCGGGGTTGCGAGCCAGCGCCTTCCAGTCGAGCGGGCTCACGCCAGCATCGATGCGGACCTTGAACTCGGTGCCATCCACGTTCCAGCCCTGGCGCTGTTCCAGGTACGGGGCCTGGTTGCCGTCGAGGTAGTTCACCTCCACGGTGTCATGCATCTGCGAGCTGCCTGCGCCGTACCAGGCCGTCGAGGACGCTGCGTCCAGGCGGGCATCGGCCACCACCTCGAAGGTGTTGCGCACGCTGTTGGGCGTGGTGTTGTTGCGCGTGCTGGTGCCCACTTCGTACTCGCTCTCGCGCACCACGTTCGCGGTGCCTTGCAGGGCGATAGGCACGATCAGGTGCTTCATGCGCATGTTGAGGGTCGCCTGGCCCTGCTTCTGCAGAGCCATCGCCACGCGCATCGCGTCCACGCTGCCCGTAGTGATCGCCGCGCCGGTCAGCAGGTTGCCGTGGTTCGCATGGAACAGGGGAACGCCGTCCTGCATGTTGGGGTTCGACGTGAGGATGGCGTAGACCAGATCGCCAATCGTGCGAATGGCAGCGCGGCCCATGGTGCGAGGAATGCGGGTGAAGGCATCCACGTCGTCATTGATGATCGCTTGGCGGGTGATCGCGAACAGTTCGCCGTAGGTGGCCAGGATCACGTTCGCACCACGATCACCGACAGTGACGTGCTTGTACTCGGCACCCTCGGCCACCTTGCGCAGGCTGGGGAACATATTCAGATCCACACGGCTGCCAGTCTTGAAATCGGGCAGCGTGCCGGAGCGGGTCCAGATCTGGAACGTTTCCTCGGCTTCCTCGTAGCCGGTCAGCAGCGCCTTGTTCGCCACGTTGGCCAGCAGGCTGGTGAAGTCGCTGGAGCCATGCGTGAAGGCCGCACCGATGAAGGTGCGCTTGTCCATGCCTTCGGACTTCACGCCGGCACGGGCCAGACTGGCGCGGGCCATCTCGCCCAGGGTGAAGCCCCGGAACGGGTTGGAGCCCTCTGCTTTGATCAGGCCTGCACGAGCCATTAGGGCCTGCTCGGTGGCGGCGCGGTGCTTGTCCGCCTCGTCCTCAATCTTCGTGACGTGGCCACCGGCGACGGGGGTTGCACCGGCAGCCAGGTGCGCCAGCAGCTGAGAACCCGCTGCCTCGACGGTCACGGCGTGATCGTTCTGCAGGCGAGCCATCAGGTCGGACACACCGGGGCGGTCGGCGAAAGGCTTGAAGCTGGCGGCGATGCCATTGCGGCGTGCCTGGTCGGCGGCCAGCACGGCAGCGGAATCCACGGCGGGAGCCGCGGCGACAGGTGCGGCCGGCGCAGGATTGCCGCCACCGGCCGGAGCGGCACCAGCGGCGCCGACTGCGTTCTGCAGCACATGCTTACGGTTTTTCATGGGGTCCTCTTGAGCAGAAGTTGCAGCGGCTGCTGCGGGAGTGCCGTCCTTCTGCACGGCGGCAGGCGGGGAGCGGTAACGGGAAACAGGCATATCGCGCGCAGCGGATGCGGCGATGGGATTTGCATCGGTGATGGCGTCGATGAACTTGGCGGCCAGGGCTTCCTCGGCGGTGAAGAAGTGGTCTTTGCCATCGGTCAGCAGGGCCAGGGCGCCGGACTGGTCGCCGGTCTGGGCGCCGTAGCTGGTGGACATGGCTGCGGCCCACGCATCGAGCTGGTCGGCCAGGTCGCGCAACTCGGCGCTGTTGCCCGCTGCATAGGTCCACGGGGCGTGGATCATCATCAGCGCGTTGCTGGCCATGTTGATCGTGTCACCGCCCATGGCGATCAGGCTGGCGATGCTGTAGGCAATGCCATCGACCTCAACGGTGATCGTCGCCTTGTGGCGCTTCATGGCGTTGCAGATGGCAATACCATCCGGAACGCTGCCGCCCAGGCTGTTGATGCGCACAGTGATGTGGTCCACATCGAGCGCGTTCAGCTCTTGCAGGAAGCTCCGCGCGCTGACAGTTTCGTCCCACCAGCTTTCGCCAATGTCGCCGTAGATCAGGATCTCGGCGGCCGCCTGCGCACCGATTGCAGCGGCTGCGACTGCGGTCTTGCGGCGAATGGCATACCATGGTTGGGCGGTCTTCATGTACTGAGGGCTCTCGATTGGAGCCCTCAGTGTCTGGATTCGCCTGTCCGGTTTCTAGGGAAGAAACCGGACTATTTTCAGGCGGTCGCCTCTTCTTCCTCTTCTTCGTTCTGGCGCTTTTTCGCTGGCGTATTGGTAGAGCCGAAGCCCACACCGGCATTCGTTGCCGCATTGCTGGAGAACACCAGCGCCTTCTCCGCAGCCTCCTTGCGGAAAGAGTCCACCTGCTCCAGCACATCGCGCGGATTGCCGCCGCGGCGCCGGATCACCTCGACCTCGCTTGCAAAGCCCGCCTGCACCAACTTCTCCCAGGCCGCAGCCTCGTGCACGGGGTTGATCCAGGGCATGGACTGGCCCACGAACAACGCGTCATCCTCCGTACCGGGTTGCACGTCGTCCGGAATCGGCACCACGCCGCTGAGGTGGGCGACACGCACGAACGTCTCCCACGACGGCTGCACGAGCATGCCCACGAACTCGTCGGTCAGCACCGCGTAGTGCACCCACTGCTCGACCAGCTCCTGGCGCTGGGCGCTGTACGTGCCGTTGTAGTCCCGGCTCACGCTGGAGTAGCTGGCGCCAATGCCCGCGGCAAATGCACGCAGCTGGCCAGCACGCCAAGCAACCAGGTTCGGATTCGGCCGGTTGCTGTCGATCACGCCGATTTCCTCGCCCACCTGCAGCGTGTCGATGATCATGCCGGGCTGCATGTGCATGTCGCGCGGCAGCGGCTTGCCATCCTCGTCGGTCTCCACCGCTGGACCGCTGCCTTCGTAGCCGTTCTTGTCGTTGCGCTTAACAAAAGCCGTGAGGGATGCGGCCACCTTGGCCGCGATGCGCTCGCTTTCCTCCAGGTCCTTCAGGTCCTCGACGCGCCCCACCACGCTCGCGAACTCAGACACCCCCCGGTTCTGGTGGAGCCGGTCCAACGTGGCCAGGTGCAGCATGCGATCAGCCGGGACGGTCTTCAGGTCGTTCGCGCCACGGATCGTCATGGCGTCGCGCGGGTCGCCCTTGTAGACCCGGTAGCCGGTGGCCTCGCCCCAGGCGTTCGTCTGGATGCCCTGGCGGATTCCCTTGCCCACATCGTCATCGTCCAGCGGAACGAAGTCTGGCTCGAACAGTTCCAGCGAATACGGCACGCGCGTGCCGTGGTTGAGGTACGGCACCGGGCCGACCAGTTCCTGAGCGAACGCCTCCCCGTCGCGCAGCCAGGTGTAGGCCATCAGGCGCTGGGCCATGGGCCAGCGGTATTTCTTGGTCACCTCCGGCTTTCGCTGCCAATCCCGGTGGGCCTCGCGTAGCGCGGCGGCGTACTCCTTGTGGATAGTGCCGTCCCTCCGGCGTGGCTGCGGCTCGATGCCGATTCCCGCGGCCCCCACCACGTTGTTCACCAGAACGCGCAGGGCCCCACGGGACAGGTCGTGATTCCGCTCCAGATAGCGGGCGTGCGCGCGCAGCGCAGCGGCCCCAGCACCGACCAGGGCGTTCGGGCTGCTGTTGTCGCTGCGACGCTTGCGTGCGCGGCTGGGCTTGGCGCCTTCGTAGTGCGCAAGGGCGCGGCGAGCCTGTGCCCGCTGCAGGCCGCGCACGGGATCGCGCCAGGCGACGAATCGGTCGATGATGTTCATGGTGTGCTGGGCGTGAGGGTCAGCTGTCGGGGCGGTCGAACCGGGCCACGGAATAGGACAAGCCGCCGAAGGTTGCACCTCGATTGCTCTCGGCCGCCGCGCGGCGCTCCCACTCCTGCCGCCCCTGGCGGATCTCGGCGAGGTTTTCAGAGGAAAGAGTTCGGCCGCCAAAGGACACGGACTTGCCGAGCAGCAGCGCTGTTTCGGCCTCCAGGTACTTGGCAACCATATCGGTTGCGATGGACATGCGCGCCACCCTACGCGTGGGCGCGTCCGGTTTCTAGGGGCAAAGCCGGATTTTTCGCCTGACCACGCGCGCAGATTTCATAGATGCGCGTGCGGCTCAGGCCGTACCGCTTCATCAGCTCATCGATATTCGACCCGCAGAACTCGCGCCGGATCGCCGCATCGCGCTCGCTGCGGTCTGGTGCCGGGATGTAGAGTTCCTGCCCGCCCAGCCGACGGCGCAAGCCATCTACCAGGGCGCGGGCGAAAACTCCGGCAAGGCCCTCATGCATACCGATCTCCTCGCGGACGATGGCAAGAAAATCGCGCTCCAGCTGTACGGCCGCATCCTCGGCTTGCGCCGCCGTCTGTGGCAAAGGCTGGATGTCATCAAACAAAATCTTGGTGGTCATAGTGCACTGCTCCATTCTTCAGACGCAAAGGGGGATTTCTGGGGGGTGCGCCGGGCGGGGCGCGGCGGGGGCTGTGGCGGGCCCGCTTGGGCTGGTAGCACCACGGACGCGGAGGGCGCGACGGACTGGCTACCACCGTCCGGAGACGGCAAGGGGCGCGGCGCGCGCGGCTCAATGCCCAGCTTGCGCTCGATGATTCGCCAGGCCGCTTCGGTCTTCGTGTGCAGCGCCAAGCGGTGGGCCACGAACAGGGCGTAGACCGTGCAGTCCAGCACCTCATTGCGCAGCCGGTTGACATTCACCCAGCGGGTGACGAGCCCCCGTGCAGTGGATGTCAGCACGCGCTGCTCGGCGGTGAGCTGGGTGTAGTAGGCGGCCGGGAGCCCTGCGCTGAAGTGAACGTATCCTGGGCCTTCGTCGCGGACCTTCAGGCGCTGGAAAAGCAGGTCCTTTGCCGTGTCGGCGCCCACGTACCAGAGCTTCACACCCTTCTTCACGAGGTGTCCCCGATAGTTCACGTCCTGGGCCTTGGCGCCCGCGCTGATTGGCTGGCCGGGCGTGGGGTCGCCGCGCACGCCGAAGATCTTTTGACGCTCGCGGAACCGCACGAAGTTGTAGCCCTGGTGCGTGAAGTGCCCCATCATGTCGATGCCCACGCCGGACAGCTTCAGCTCCACCCCGCTCTCGTGGGTGAATGTGGACTGCAGGTACGGCGCGAGCTTGCTGACCCACTCCTCATCCTGGGCGGGGTCTGCAGGGATCACCACATAGTCGATGCACCACATTTCCTCGCCGCGGCCGATGGCCCACACCACGACCTCGAAGCGGTCATCCTGCACGTCCACCCCGGCCACCAGCACCAGGCCGCCCATGGGCACCGTGCGCAGCGCGTAGCCCTCGGCGCGTGCCTGAATGGCGTCCGCCTCCAGCTTCTCGGCTTCGTCGTCCTCCCAGGTTTCGCCCAGCGTCTCGTTGATCCAGCCCATCAGCGGGCCCTTGTTGCCGGTGCGCCGCGCGACCATCGCCGCCAGGAACTCGGAGACGATCTCCTCCCAGGTGGCTTGCGGGCTGTAGGCCGTCCAGATCTTGAACGCCACATGCTTCGGCGGCGCGGTGGGCAGGCCTGCAGCGTTGCGCCATACCCGGTCAGCCCCGAAGCGCCACACACCGCACTCGCTGACCCAAGCCCCTTCGCCTGCTATGCGCAGATAGTCGGCCTGCCGGATCTTCCCGCAGCAGTGGTGACACTGGTGCCACACGTCCGAAGGGTTTTCCTTGTCCCACTTGAACCCGAAGTTCTTATCCTCGCCGCCCCAGGACAGCGGGTGATCGGCCTCGCAATGCGGGCAGGTGACTTGGTACACCATGCGGGCCTGCGCCTTGAGAACGCGGCCCTCGATATGGCTCAAGCCCTTGATGCGTGGCGTGCTGCCGAGGATGTGCTTCGGGAAGGTGGCGCCTTCCAAGCGCTTGCGGCTCAGGGTGACCGGATCGGCGCTGCGCTCGATCACCAGGTCCATGCCGTCCACCTCGTCCAGCTTCGCAGAGGCGACGGTGATGCGGCGGAAGTTCTTTGCGGCCGTGGCGCCCAGCAGGTGCAGCAGCCGGCTGCCGCTGAAGGCCTTCAGCTTCAGGGTGTTCTCTTTGCTCTTTTTCCCCAGCGCCGGGAAGATCTTGCGCATGACCTTCACGTCACGCAGCATGGGCTCCAGCTCGGTCTTGCAAAAGCTGTCGCTGTCCGAGTCGGTGGGCTGCCACAGTGCCTGATTGCGCTTCTTGTGGTGGGCGTCGTAGGCAATGCTGGCCAGCAGCATCTTCGTGTAGCCCACGCGCGCGCTCTTGAGGACATCGACCTCGACAATGCGGTCATCGCCCATGGCATCCAGAATGCCGGGCTGGTACGGGAACGGCACCCAGCGTTGCTGCGTCTGGCTGGATTCGGCGGACAGGTAGAAGTGCTCCTCCGCCCACCTCGACAGGCTCATGGGAGGCTCCACCCCCAGGGGGGAGAACCCCGAGCGGATGGCCTTCGAGATGGCGGTGCGCGTCTCCTCGTTGATCTCGTCAACGTCGGTCAGCGGGAAATCCGGAAGATCACGGGCGCCCATCAGTCGCCCCCCTCGTCGTCGTTGTCGGCGTCCGGATCCGGGTCGTCCGAAAGGTTCAGCTCCCCCGTATCTGACACCCAGTCGTTCCGCGCCTTCGCGATGGCGTTGCGCATGGCCTCCACCGCCTCGAAGGGAAGATCAGGCACCCGCTTCATGATCTCCCCGGGCAGCGCCTCCAGCTTGGATGCCATCGCCGCGCTGGCCTTGGCCAAGGTCTTCTCCAGCAGCTGGATCGCCGCCCACTCGCCCAGGGCCTGCAGGTTCTTGATGCGCTGGCCCATGCGGCGCTCGCGGTCGAGCTTGGCCTTTTCCTGGCCCGGATCCAGTTCGCCCTCGCCCGGCGACCGCCCGCCCGCCACCTCGCGGATGTTTTCGCAGTACGCCAGGATCTGCTCGCCCAGGGTGTCCCCGCGCTGCATCACTCCATCCTTCATGAGCTGGCTGATCCGCGCCTCGCTGAGCCCCAGCACCTGGGCAAGGGTCTTCTGGTCGCAAGGGATATCCAGGGCTTCGAGCACCGCGTGATTCACTTAAGGCCCCTATAGAACGTTGGTAAATAGCGACACAGCGGGGCACGAATTACCCGTGCGGCACCCTTCCGGGGAGGACCCGCAGCTATCATTTTTGACTGTTGCACGAGCGCAACAATATCGCAAACGTTGCGAATATGCAACACATTTGCACCAAGCCGGGGCGTCTTGTAGTCACTCACCTGCGACCTTTCGGATGCGATACCGGACCCGGCGATCAAGGTAGCCTTGCAGGTCGGCACGCTCCACCACGCGATCAAGGTCTATGCGCGGCTCGTAGGTGCCGCGACGCACGAACATCAGCACAGGTTTGACCGTCGCACCTGTCACGCCTAGCTGCGCCCAGATGCCAGGCGGTAGCTGAGTCCCTCCCCTGCCGCCCCCCGTGATGCCCTTGCTGATGAAGAAGCGGCGCCCCAGGCGTGGGCCTGCCAACTGCTTTTCCTTCTTCGTGACGTTGGCCTTGCCGTACGCGCGCACGTTGGCCTTGCCCTTGTCCTTCATGTTCTGCCTGTAGCCCTGCTCCCCACTTGCCTGCAGGTAGCTGATCATCTGGGCCATGAATGCCCCCTTGATGTTTCCGTGCCCATCGTCGCTACCGGGGAACGGGCCACCCCATTCGTCGCCCGGTATCACGGTCTGCATTCCCAGTGGCAAGATGCCCGCCCTGCGCAATGCGACCTCGCTGCGTTTGTCGGCACGGCGGCCGCCGAAGGCCTGGGCCTGCAGGACGTGTTGAGGGTCTACCCCCACCTTCCCGCCCTTGCTGGGCAGATTGCGCGCATCGATGGTGGGCAGCACCGCGATGGATAGCCGGTCTGCCGTTGCGGGGATGAACTTCGGGGAGTTGTAGATGAAGTGCGTGGGCCGGTCGAACTCGCTGCGCAGCTCCTTGATGAGCACGCGGCGGGCCAGGTGCCCGGTGTCGTTCAGGGCCTCCGCGTGCGCCTGGGCAGCCTCCCGCCCGCTGAGCTTGCGCAGTTGGTCCTCGACCGCCTTCTGCCCACGGATCTCCAAGGAGGTCTTGATCATGCTCAGTCGCCTGCCTTGGGCTCATGCGCGACGATCTCAGGTAGGACTTGGCCAGTGCCATCGCCTCCGATGAGCTCGGACATGGTTCCGTCGGCCGGGCACTCGATGCCCGTGCGAGGCTTGCCCTCGTGGTGGTCGATCAGAGTCACCTCGACGCGGGGGCTGCGGTCGCCCCTCGTCCCATGCATAGGCGTGTAGACGTTCGTCTTCACCTCGATATGCGACGCCAGTGCGTCAAGCCCCAGCTTTGCCGCCACTGCCGCCACGGCCAGCGCTCTCAGCTCCGCCTCAAGGATGACCGCCCGGTGCATGGTCTGGTGCAGATTGGTTGTCGTGATCTCTGGCATCTTTGTCCCCTTCGGCGTCCCGCGCCTGTTTCCGTTTCATCGCGTCGGCCAGTTGCTGCGGCAGATCCGCGAGCACCCCTTCCGACTCCCTTGCGTACCGCTTGGCGGCCCACCACGCGTAGGCCTTGTCCACCTGGGCCAACTTCACGCAGTGGGCGAGCATCACGCGCCTGTGTTTCTCAAAATCCACACCGCCCCCCTCTGCACATCAACCCTCTTTCTTCTGTCTCTGCCCTTTGGTGGACGGACCTAGCCATTCCTAGCTGGTCCTTCACTACTGCCCTTCGGAGCCACGTAGACCCGCCAGACGTTCGGGGCAAGGGCTCTGGCTTCGCCACCCTTTGCTGTTTCTCAGCCCCTAATCCCACAGTTCAGCTGTCCCCCGGTGCCTGTCGTTAAACCATTGCCGACACATCCAGGCGGCACGTTTAGAGCGGCGTGCGCGCTTCTCTTGCTCGCTCCCTAGAAGAGCTGCAGCGTGCGGTCTGGAGGCTTGAGGTGCGAGTCCTTCAAGGCGAGGAACAACTCGACCTGAGCGGCGTCGATGGGTGTTCCGATGAGGCGCAACTTCCACCCCTTCTGAGGAGGCCAAGCGACCCCTAGCAATGCGAACTGGGCTTGATTCCATCCGCCATTGGTTGACCTGCCGGCTTGCAACAGCTCTTCGTTGATTTCAGGCACTGGCTGCCTCCTTGTTTGCCGGGACGGTCGCAAGCCACCTGCGCAACGCCTGCGAGGTGCGAAAGACGCCTTGCGCCTTGTGCATGTCATTCAGGTCCCCTGGTGGTGGCAGGAAATACGGGAGGCCCGTGGCCTGGGCCGCCGCCTCGCCGGTCTTCTTCGCATCGTTGTCGGCCACCACGACGCCAACGGTGGCCATGCGCTTGAGGTTCCCCGCGCTGAAGCAGATGTGGATGCGGTAGCGCATGCGCAGCGCGTGCAGGCAGTCGCGCAGGCTGAGCCCCGTCGCATAGCCCTCGACCCACCAGTCCAGAGCCCCATGGCCGGGATTGCTGATGCAGTATTCGGCGCCGCTCGTGCGCTGGCCCTTCAGGTACTTCTTTTCGCCGCGGCGGTCGATGAGCTGCACGCCCACAAGGTCGCGGCCCACGCGCATCGGAATACACAGCAGGTTCTGCTCCTCGGATGGCCACCAGACGCTCCCGGTAGCCTCGGGCCAGCCCTTGGAATGCAGGTAGGCATGCTGCTCGTGCTTGCACTGGTGGAGGATCCACCCGGCCTTACGTGCGGCCTGGGCCTGAGCCTGGGCGCGCTGCGCCTGCTCGGCGGCAAGGCGGGCGTCGCGGGCCTGCTGCTGGGCCTGCAGTTGCGCTTCGGTGGGCGGGGTATAGCCGTCATCCTCGGCGGGCTTCCAGCCGGCGGCCTGGGCCTCGTGGAACAGGGAGCCGATGGTGACTCCCGAGCCCCGGAAACTGCGCCAGGATGCGCGGGCGGCCTTGGACTCGTAGGAGTCGGAGCGCTGGCTCCAGGTGTCCCAGAGGTCAAAGCCATCCTCACCAAGCTCATGCTTGATGGCCATGCCCGCCATGATCCAGACCTCGCGGTCGTCATGGGCCAGGTACTGCAGTGCGTCGCGGATGCGGTCGGTCATGCTGCGACAGCCCTCCCCTTCGCGCGCCGGATGTTGCGGCTGACCAGCCACCTGCGCACCTCTTCGCCCATTGGCTCTGGCTTTGGCTTTGGCCCAGCCGGGGCCACGCCGAATTTCTCGATGTAACGGTGGTACGCGCTGCCCGGGTTGTGCCCCTTTTCAAGCGCGTGCCCCAGCAGTTGGGCATAGAACGACCGCTTGTAGTCGGCGCTGTACTTCTCAGCTTTGGCAGGCTTCGTGCTGCCCACCTCGATCATTTCCCCGGCGACAGCCTGCACGTCGTTGCCGCGCGCGCGAACATGCCCGCAGTGGGCGCAGGTGTCGGTCTTGGGCGGCCACAATGCGGAGCACTTGGGGCACTTTGCGGCCTCCTTCTGCGCTTCGCTTGGCTCCTTCTTCGGCTTCGTGTCCGTGCCTGGGCCCAGAGCCTCAACGCCGTGGTGGTAGAGCTTGTCCCAGTCGTCTTGAAAGCGCAGCCAGTTGCCGCTGTTGTCTTGGATCACGCACAGCTTCTTACCGTCGTGCGTGCGGGCGCCTCGACCCACCATCTGCACATGCTCGCTGAAGGACTTCTTCAGCGGGCGGGCCAGGATGACATGATCAATGTCGGACTGGTCGAAGCCCCGGCTCAGGATGGCGACGCTGATCACGACCTTGATGTCGGTATCCGGGCGCGCGAACTCTTCGAGCACCTGATCCCGGTAGTCGTCCTCGTCGTTGGAGCTGATCTGAACCGCGTTGATCCCGGCCTCGTTGAACCGCTGGGCCAGCTCCGCGCCGTGCTGAACCCCGCAACTGAAGCAAATGGTCTTGCGGTACTCGCCGAAGACCTCGTGTGAGATCCGCACGTAGTCGGCCACCACATCGCCGACGATCCTGCGGCCACGCTCTTCGAGTTCGTCCTTCTTCCATTCGCCGGCCACCAGTGGCACGCCGCTGGTATCCACCTCGCGTGCGACGAAGACGCGGAAAGGGACAAGGTGGCCGTCACGAACCAGCGCCGCCATGGTGGTGACGCTCACGACGTTGGTGAAGTGCGTGCCGATGGCCGGGTGAAACGGCGTGGCTGTAGCCCCCACGATGCGCAGGTTGGGCTGGTTCACCATCATGTTGATGATGCTTGTGCGCAGGCAGGCGTGAAGCTCATCGATGAACACCAGGTCCACGAGCGGTAGCGTCTCCATGCGCTCCAAGGTCTGTGCGCTGGCGATCTGCACCTCCAGATGCGGCCGGAAGCGCCAGTGCTTGGCCATCAGCACGCCGTGGTCGATACCGGCCCTGTCCAGGTGCTTGGAGAACTGCTCAACCAGCACGCGGCGCTCGCATACGAACATGATCCGGGTGCGCTTGGCCTGCACGCACTTGATCATGTGCTCCATGATCCGGCTCTTGCCAGCGCCAGTGGGCGCGGCCAACACCTGACGCACATGCTTCGCGCGGAAACCATCACGTAGGCGCTCCACGCTGTCGGACTGGTAGGGACGAAGCTGCAAGGGTTGCATAGGGGACTCCTGACGGTCACCATCAAAGGCCGGTGACGTGGCCTGATTCATCACGCAGCCACCGCCTTCAGACGGTCGATCTCGCGGCGCTGGGCGGCGAGCTGCTGCTTCATCTGCGCGTTCTCCTGCATGAGGAAATCGCGGCTGCTGGTGACGGCGCGGAGTTGCGCGCTGAGCCCCTTCACCTCACCCTGCAGGTGCTCGATCAGCTCGGCGGCCTGGGTGCGGTCGGCCTCGGGCACCTCACCCAGGTTGGCCAGTGCGAGAGCGGCCTGCAGATCAGCGATCTGGTCGCGCGCGGCATCCAACTCGCTGTATTCGGGCGGCAGATCCTCCGGATCGGCTGGCGGGCTTTGTGGTGCGCTCGTGGGCGTGGTAGCTGGCGCAGGGGCGGCCGGTGCCGGATCAATGCCTCGGCGGGCGGCCATGTCCAGCGCGGTGCCGTTGGGGGCGGAAGCCGGCGGCGTGGTGGCGTGCTCGCCGGTCTGGGTGGGCTCCGGAGCGGGTGCGCGGCCGATATTGGCCGTGTTCATTGCTGAAACGGTGCCGTGCTTTGTGATGTAAAAGCGCGGCACGCCACCTTGCGCCTCAATGGCATCAAACTTTTCTTGCGCCTTTGCTGGGACGGGAGGAGTCGGCATTGCAAGCGCCAATGCCTCCTCACTTGTTTTTTGAACAAGTGAAGCCTTGATGGAGCGCACAAGATTCCGGCTAACGCCACATGCTTCTGCGACCTTGCCTTCTGGCCATAAGCTCCATTCCGCATCCTCCAACAGCGTCTCCACCGCCTTGTGCTTGTCAGCATGGGTACGTTTCAAGCCATGCGTCGCATTGGCTTTGAGGCTGTACAGCACTGCGTCTCGCCGGGTTCCTGGCGTAACGTCTTCGTAGATCTTGGTCAGACCCGCCAGACGGGCGCCGTGATAGCGGTGGAATCCGTCAGCCAGCCAGCGGTCCACCCCATCGAAGAACACGATCACCGGAGGGAACTGCACGCCAGCCTTGAAAGCTTCGGCGTACTCGGCCACCACGGACTCATCGATCTTCTCGCGCGACTGGGTGCCGCCATCAATACGGATACGGTCCAACTCAAGCACGGGCAGCCCTTTCAATTCCAGCCTGAGCCAGCTCAGCCGCATAGCGAGGCGTATCAGTCCGAACGATGCGCTTGTGTTGATTGCTCCCGCGCTTCAGCCAGTGGAACCACGTCACCACATACATGGCGCGCTGAGACTTCTTGAGCCCCTTGAACCATTCGCTTTCGAGCATGGCGCGAAGGACCACCGGAGGCGCTGGTAAGACACCATCCCGAAACTGCTCAAAGACGTGGACCGGCATAGAAGGAAAGACGGTCAAAAGTGGGTGCTGTGGATGCATGTTCAGAACTTGGGTTCGTGCGCGTCGTACTGGTCAACCCACAGCGCCAGGCGGATCGAGCGCAGGCGGATGCAGGACTTGATGAATCGGACAACGCGGTTCATGCTTGGTCCTTCATGTACTCGCGGAGCTCGAAGCGCGTGCCGTCCGGATACTCGGTGGTTGCAACGCGCTCCACCACGGTGACCTCGGGGCCCATCTGGCGCACCGGCAACGTGATGTGGGCGCGCTCCGCTGCAGGCTTACCCGCCGCATTGACGGCCCGCGCGGCTTGGCGGAGCTTGCGCAGGGCCCCTTCGGCTTCGGCGATCTCGCGCTCAATGCCGTGCAATTCGTTGTCGCTAATCACGCCGTCTGACAGCGCATCGATGAACGTGGCTGTCACATCGCCAGCCTCGCGCGCCAGTGTGGAAACACGTTGCATGGGGCTATGTGCTGGCTGCGGCACTTCGTCCAAGACGGAGAACTTGCCACCGCACTCCTCCGCCACATGAACGGCGAAGTCGTAGCAATATTCCGTGCCTGCCTCGCAACAGTGGGCCGCGATAGCGATGGCATCCAGTACGCCCAGCTTGTGATTGCCCCCTGTGCCCAATTCCTTACGGAGGACTTCAGGGTCCTTACCGATGTCATCGGCGATGCCCGTGTAACTGTGTGGATACTCGCGGATCGCGCGCTTCAATGTGTTGAGGACTGGGTTCATGTCCGGTTCTCCGAAATCTGGACGTGGACGGAAAAATGGGCGGCTGGAACACTGCGTGGCATGAACACACCAAACACGCATCCCATCGCCGTCGTGCACGAATCCACGCGCACGGCCATATCTGCAAACCGCGACCCCGAAACAGGGCTGACAGCGCGCGTGATGACGACAAGCCGATTGCGGCTTTCGTGGGAGGCTGGGGAGTTGCGCGTGCGATGCGAGGCGCGCTGCGTGCAGCTGGCTGCAGACAGGCCAGAGCGCATGGCTCGGCGGCGGATGGCGTGAGGCCGCATCAGTCAGGCCTCCGCCTTGACGGGCGTGCGCTCCTGCACCATGGAGTCAAGCGTGATCTCGCCCCCGGTGAAGTCGCGGACGGCGAGCATGTACTTGGGGGGCACGCCTTCGTCCGCGAATTGACTGACACGGCTCAGCGTCAGGCCGAGGCGGTTCGCCAGTGCGGTCGCCCTGCCGCGCTCTGCATCGAGCCATGTTTTGAGTTTCAGCATGGCGTCAGTTTAGAACATTCTTAACCTCAAGGTCAAGGATGTTCTACACCCTGAAAGCTTATCCTTTACCAGACATGGACGCACTCACCCTCTACCGCAAAGCTCGCTTGCAGGCGCTGATTGACTCGAAGCCGTGGGCGGGCAACCAAGCCCAGTTCGCAACTGCAGCTGGCGTGACCAAGGCGCGCATCACGCAGCTACTTGATCCAAGCGACTCGTTCGGGGAGCGGGCCGCAAAGAACATTGCGGACAAGCTGAACCTGTCTGACCGATACTTCGAAGAGGGCTTCGCGCTTTTATCGAGCCCACCGCCTCCGCCGCGTGAGTTGCCGCCGCCCAGCGTTGCGGGACAAGAGATAGGCGACTTCGTAGCTGTGCGCCGCGCCAACGTGAAGTTTTCGAATGGCACGGGCCAGGTCGTCTACTCGGAAGACGACCACCCGCCTCTGGTATTCCGCGCCGACTTTCTGCGACGGATGGGCATTGCCGTAGGGGATGCTGTAGTTGTCGAATCCGATGGCAATAGTAATGAGCCGAAGATTCCTGATGGCGCTGCGGTACTGATCAACCGAGGAGACCGGGAGCGCTTGAATGGAGATTTCTTCGCCTTTCGAGTGGATGGTGAACTGTTGATCAAGCGGCTGGAGCGGATTGATGGCATTGGTATCCTGGCCACTGCCGAGAACCCCAACTTCAAGCCAAAGCAAAAGGTTTACTTAAACCCGCCAGACTTCGAAATTATCGGACGGGCCGTGTGGACTGGCGCTCTACTGTAAATCCATATCATTATCGCCAATCAAAAATAATCCTTTAATTTCAATATCGAGAAAAGATAATGCATAAACCGATTCTGATTGCATTCGTATTTCTATCTCTTTTCGCATCCGCAAGTGCTCACACATACAAATGCAAGGATAAGAGTGGTGCGTGGACTGAAGAAGCTTGCCCAGACTACGAAAAAAGAAGACTCGAACGCGGGCAGAAGTTACTTGAAGAGCAGGCACATAGGAACTGGACGCCAAGAATCGGGATGAGTGCCGACGAGATTGAGAATGTGCTAAAAAGTCCAGAGTGCAAAGCAACCATTCAAGCTTATAAGTGGTGCTATTCTTGGAAAGTTAACAAAACTCAAACAGCTCGCGGCGCCAGAGAGCAGTGGGTTTTCCCAAGTTTTGGACATGGTCCGTTCTATTATCTTTACTTCGACAATGGGGTTTTAGTGACCGTCCAAGAATGAGAGAAGCCCGCCATGAGCGGGCTTCTCTCATTTCCTGGGTACGCATAGCTGCAGCAGTTCACCCACAAAGGAGAAGCGACAGCGGAGTTCGGCGGAACGCTTGGCGCCCGCGCAAGAAAGAGCGCAAATTTGTTAAGAATTTTCTTGACTCTTTCGTTTAGGTTGTTCTAAACTTCATTCCAGCAGCCCACCCCGGGCGATGGAGTGAAAGATGTCGAAGCACGTTTCTTGCGCTGATACCGCCAAGCTGATCCGCCAAGCCCTGAAGGAAGCCTTCAAGGGCATCAAGTTCACAGTTCGCTCCAGCACCTACAGCGGCGGCGCATCCATCAACATCGGCTGGACCGACGGCCCCAACACCGCCCAGGTCGAGGCCGTGGCTAAGCGCTTCAGCGGCGCCTACTTCGACGGCCAGCAAGACTACAAGGGCTGCACCTTCGCGATGCTCGACGGCCAGGTCGTGCGCTTCGGTGCCGACTTCGTGTTCTGCAACCGCTCCCACTCCGCCGAGCTGATCGGCAAGGCTTGCGCCAGCGTGGCGCACCGCTTCGGCATGGCCTTCGTGCCCACGGCCGCCGACTTCAAGGCCGGTCGCCTGCACGAGATCTATCCCGGTGAATCGAGCTGGGGCCGCACCGTTGGCCAGCTGGTGCGCGAGGTCTTGGCCAAGCGCAGCGACCGCCTCAGCGTGGGCCACTCCAAGACCGCCGCCCGGGTGATCTACCTGGGAAACGACGGCCACAGCGAAATCGCTGCCCTGAGCGAAGAGGTGGCAGCGTGAGCTCCGTCAGCACGGGCCAGCAGGGCGCCGACAGTCAGCGCAGCAATACCGCTGCCACGGTCACGCGCTTCCAGAAAGGCGACTTGATCGAGTACACGAACCCGGACACGGGCGACGTTTACCGAGGCCGAGTCGTTGTTCCGTACACCGTGGGCCCCACGAGCGATGAGCACGGCAATTTCACGGGTTTCCAGGCCGGCTACGGCTGCACCTATATCGGGTTCGGAGACCAAACCTACTTCGCACGCGCCGGAGATCTGCGCCTGCTGGTGCCGGCCTGCCTGGTTGCTCCGCGCGCGGACTCGTCGTTCAGGGCGTTCGTCTCCTCGCTCAGCCAGCGCCCGCGCCGGTCCCGCATTCCAAACGGAGCGCCAGCATGAACGCCCTCCCCTCCTTCCTGAGCGCTGGCCAAGCCCGCGCCGCGAGCACCGATGCTGCCCTGCTGGCCAAGGCGGCGAAGAATGCCGAGGGCGCCATGCAGTGGGGGATGGCCGAGAGCCTCTACACGCAGGCCGCCGACGCCCTGCCCAAGGATGTGCACACCGGCCGCGACACGGCACAGGCGCAAGCCCACCGCCGCAGCGCGCAGATCTGCGGCTCCATGAAGGGCACGAGCGCACCGCTGCGCCTGCTGAAGGATGCGCCCGACTACGGCGCCACCCTGAAGCAGTTGCAGCGCGAAGCCGAGGCCGAGCAAAACCGCTTCTGGAGCCCCGCATGAAGGCTCGCCGCGAGTTCATCGATGCCACCGAGGCCAATCTGGCCTGGGCCCGCGGCATTGCGATCACCTGCGCCGTCGCCGTGGGCTTGTTCGTCCTCTACCCCATCGCCCTGGTGCTGCGTGCCGTTTGGAGGTGGGCGTGACCTGGCTCCGCCTCTATGGCTTGTACCGCCGCGCGGGAAACGGCCCCCTGGCCTCCCTGTGCGCCGTCCTCGCGCTGATGCGCCGGACCTGAACCGATTCCCCAGTGCCACGCCGGCAGGCCCTTTTTGCCGGCACAACTCTCGTATGAGGAAATTGAAAATGAACGCAGTAGCTCAACAAGCCAATGTCGCCAAGCTGGGCGAGTTCGACTTCATCTGTGTCGTGGATGCCTCCGGCTCCATGGATGACGTGGTGAAGGCTGGCTCGACCCGCACCCGCTGGCAGGCCGTGCAGGAAAGCGCCGAGCAGTTCGCCCGCGACGTGGGCAAGTTCGACAGCGACGGCATCGACGTGGTGATCTTCGGTGGCAGCAACGTGACCTCGCACACCGGCGTCACGGCCGACAAGGTGAAGGAAGTCTTCGCCACCCGCAGCCCCCGCGGCAGCACGCCCCTGGCCCAGGCCTTGACCGAAGCCCTCAAGCTGGCGGGCAAGTCCGACAAGAAGGATTTCATCGTCGTGTTCACCGACGGCGTGCCGGACGACAAGGCCGCAGCAGCCGACGTGATCCGCAACGCAGCGAACTCGCAGGAGACCGACGACGCCCTGACCATCCTCTTCGTGCAGGTGGGCGATGCACGCGAGGCTACCAGCTACCTGCAGGAGCTGGACGACAACCTCAAGGGCGCCAAGTTCGACATCGTGGACGCGAAGACTGTGGATGAGGTGGACGCATTTGCCAGCACCACCGATCTGATCCTCGCTGCCATCGACGGCTAACCCTCAACCCCTGACGCCCGGCCCTTCGGGGCTGGGCAGGAGCCCCAAATGATCGACTTCGCCGCTTTGATTTTCATCGGCTTTCTCGCAGCCATATTCGGTTCGGGCTTCTGGCTCGGCGCCAAGTTCGGCACCTTGGCGCGCGCCATTGATGCCTACCTTGCCTTCATGAACAGCGTCTTCGGCAAGAAGAAGTAGCACAACACGGCCCAAAAAGTCAAATAAAACGCTTTATTTAGTCCCCGACCGCACTTCGCGCCACAGTACCAACCATGAACTTCGAACTCACCGGCGTCGCGACTGCCGACCAACTCATCAAGCAGCTTGTGTACCTGCGCTATACCGCGCGACGGGTGATCATGGCCCTGGACGCTGGGCGAAAAGTGCGCGCCACAGCCGAGCGGATGCGCGACAACGCGCCCGACGCCCTCTCGAAGGCCGCCGCCCTCAGTGCGCTGGCGAAGGTCGATGAGGCCGACCTGCAGCTTGAAACGGCCGAAATTGAGATTGGCCAGTACCTGATGCCGCTGTGCGAAGCGCTAGACCGCTGTGCCACGCGCGAGCAGATCTTCGAGGCGATCAATACCAACCCCGCCGACCGCAACACCGACCAGGTGCGCAAGTACGGCGACAAGGCAATCCACCTGATCTGCACGCTCCACCTGGAGAACTCTGCGATGAACCGCCATGAGGACGGCGCTTCGCGCAAGAGCCAGCCGCTGCACTGGTGCCACACCATGGCTTTCATGCGCGAGCTGACGACGAATCCGAAGCTGGACCGCATCGTGCACGATGGCGCCAATGAGTTCTTCGGTGGGGCGTTCGGCGAGTACCGTGAGCGCCCGCTCATGGAGCGCCTGGCAGGGAGGGCCTTGTGATGGCAACCATTGCGATTTCCACCACGGTAGATGCGCTCAAAACTGAGCGCATCGGGCGCCACGTAAGTTTCGTACCTGGGTTAGGGCTTGGTCTTCGTCCGAGAGGCTTTGGCCCGCACATCCGACCGCTGGCGCGTTGCATCAAGACTCTCAACTTGCGCGGGCGCAACGCTTGGATGCGCGTTCATTTCAGCCTCGCTGGCAGCAATCGACTTCAGCAGTTGATGCAACGATGGATCTTCAGGGGCTATCCCAGCCAGCATCGCCGCGACGCCAACGCCACCCGCATCGATTTTTTGAAGAAGCGCACGCGCCAGCGCAACATCCGGATCGATCAGATCCTTCAGATCTTGGCTTTTCAGAAGCACCCGGAAACCTTGGGTAATCAAACGCATGAGCAGTCGGGATATGCGCTCACCATCGATTCGCTGCTCCTCGAGTTTTTCCAATCGTGCCACTTCCGCCTTGTAACGCTCGGCCTGCCTCCGTGCCGCAGCCGCCTCGTCCTTGGCGATTCCGATCTGCAGTTCCTGCCTGATGAGCCCATCTTTGATCTCACCCAGGCGGGCAGCACTTTCGAAGCCATGAGTCAGACTTTCCACGATCTGAGCATTCAAGCTTTTCGATGTGCGATCCGCCTCGGCTGTAAGTGCACCGTGGAGGTCTTTGGGAATGCGCAGCGTTATGCGCGTGTAGCGATCTTCTTCGTCCATGCCCCAATTTTCCACCAAAACAGTGTCACAACGCTTGACATCAAAACAGTGTCACATCCACAATATAGCCACGACACCAAAACAGTGTCTAAGAAGGAAGCCAAATGACCCAGCAGAAGGTGCAATTCGAACGCATCACCTTGCGCATTCCACAAGTGATTCACGACAAGGCGAAGGCGAAGGCCAATGACCAGCACATTAGTCTGAACAGCTTCATCGTCCGTGCGATTGAGCGCGCAGCAGCGCAGAAAGGACAACCATCGTGAGCCTCGCCATCCTCACCAAGACCGCCACCATGCCCAAGAGCATGAACACCAAGGAAATCACGAAGGTGACCGGGAAGGAGCACAAGCATGTGCTGCGCGACACCCGTGTGATGCTGGTGACCCAGCCGCGCGACTCGCCTCGACAGGCCAGAAAAGGCGAAGGGCTGACAGCGCCAACCGTCAGCCCCTCTATCGAAAACCGCTCGGCGCCAACCGAGCAAGCCTTCTAGTCCGAGCCCTCTTCCAAGGAACGAACATGACGAATGATGCCACGCAAGACGCGGCAGGGGAAACCCACGCCGGAACCAAGCCCACCAAGGGAGCCCCGAGTCGCCGCCCTACCCCACCCATGCGCCGGGCAGAACCGGCCTTGCCGGAACCAATTGACGCCTTCGATGTGCTGGAGCGAATCGGAGAGATAGGCGTCCACTGGTGGAGCCTGATCGATAGCACTCTGGAAACCCACCGGCACCACGACAAGGTGCATCCGCATCCGGTGGATCCGCTTCCTCAATGGGCTGTTGATCGGCTCATGGATCAGGGCCGCCACAGCGCAAGCGAACGCGAGTTCTTCCAGAGTCGCGATCTGCTTCGTGAATGGCTGCATTTGGCCGCGGGGGACGGATCGCAGTACCGGTTTGAGGTGTGGACCTCGCGCGGCTCCCGACTCGCATTTCGCCACGAATCGCTGGTGGACGCAGCCGTTGTGTTGGACCAGCTAAAGCCGAACCATCCCGAAGCTTTCATTGCCCGCGTGCATGTTCTTTCATGCCCTGGGTATGGGCGCTTCGATGTCCCGGCTTTACTCGACACGTTGATCGGAGAGGTTTGCCACATCGGAACATTCTTTGGCGACGAGGAAGAGCAGCTCACGGTCCAAGACGAGACGGGACGCCAGGTCACCGTACCGGCAAGCGTACTGCGCAAGCACTCTGTTTGTGCGCGCCTCGACAAGCGTGGCAAGGAGTATCTGGACCACTATCTCGACAGCTACAAGCCCCGCACCGATGCAATCCGTGCTGCCGCGAAGGATGGCCAACCATGAGCCCCGCAGCACTTGAACGCCCGGCTTTCGCTTGGCCAGTGATCTACAACTCCATCCCAGCACGCGGGGTTGAACAGGTTGATGATGCTTCGGGCCTGGGCAACTTCTGTGGCCTGAAGATGGTGCAGGTGCATGCAGCGCTGTACCACCCAGAAATCGAAGCGGGCGACTGCATCGAGGTGAACTTCGACCGCAACGAGATTCGTCACGACGGTCTTTACATGATCACCATACAACATGAAGACGGCAGCCACTGGTACGGGGCACGGCGCTTCCAGTTCAAACCGACTGTGGGCGGCTGCGAGCTGTGGGGGTTCGATATAGGCACGGCCAGTTGGTCGCCGGTGACACGGGCAATGCGTTCGCGCCTCACCGTCTATGGAGAGATCCGCGAGGTCTTTAAGCCAGTGAGCAAGCTGCGGAGGGCATCGGCATGAACGCCATCATCAACGCGCCACCACGAGCCAGCAAGCCACGCGCCACGCGCGCCGTGGCTGAGGTCGTCCCTCTGCCGCAGCCCTTCGAGTTCGGCTCCGGCCGCCACCTGGTGGTTGACAACAACAACCTAGCGTGGCCCGAGTGCGACCGAGGCGACATTCTCGATATCGATTTCGACGTGCACGAGTACCGCGGCGAGGGGCACTATCTGGTGCAGCACGTACCGCCGGCCGACGAGGTAGTGGGTCCGCCGGGCTGCTTTCCATTTTCCACCGGGTGGACCAAGGTCGTGCGCCTTGGGCGCTACGGCCCGACCCCTGGTGTCGCCATACTGGAATCGGGCATCAACGGCAGGGAGTGGCGAACCGTCTCGCAGGAGCAGTGGGAGCGCTTTCGCTTCATTGGCCGCGTGAAGGGTCTCTACTGCCGCCGCGACCGCGGGCGCACCCACAACCTTGATGTCGTGGGGCGCGTCTCCGCGATCGGCGAGGCTGCGGATGGGTCAGCGTTCATCCAGTTCCAGCCCGGCGAGGGTCGCACGATCACCGTCAGCGGATTGACCGACGACGAGGCGCGCCGAGTAGCAGAGCTGATGCTGAGCCCCGCACGGTTGGAGATCAAGCCATGACGAGACGCCAAGAAATCGCCCCCGGCGTCACGCGCTACACGAGAGGGCCATGGGAATATTGGCGAGGCGCCGCCGAAGCCCTGATCCGATTAGCCATCGTCAAAGAGCATCAGCTGCCTGGCAAGCCTGGCAATGGCAGCACCATGGCCACCTTCAACGCGGATGGGAGCAAAAGGCGCCCCGGGGTCACCACTGGTCGCCAAGATCCTGGACACTTCACCATCGTGGCCCTGAAGCGCAAGGGTGAGCCTGTTTATGAGGTCCGGGCGCGGCTGAAAGATTCAGTTGCGCCTTCAGGCGGTGTAAGCGTGAACATGACAACTCCGGCCGGAGTCTTGGTCCAGGACCTGGGCCCGATGATCGTGTACACGGGCAGCACGCCTGACATGCTGGCAACTGGGTTTGTCAGCGAGGACATGGTCCCCGCAATCCGGGACGGGTCTCGCTACTACCGTCGGGGTCGCCTGATTGAGAAATGCGGCAGTGTCTTCGAGGACGGATGTACTGCCATGGTGGCCCGAATCGGTGACCACCTGCAGCTGACTTTCTTCGGCAAAATTTCGCCCGCAGGCAAGCTGGTAATGCCGCCAATCATTCGATCCCATGTCGCGCCATGGGATGCGCCTGCAGTGCCGCCTAGGGCTACCGAAGACGCTATTGAGACTGTGCTGGACGACCTCCGCAAGCTCGACAACTCGATCTGCAACCTAGCCAAGGTGCCAGCCCCTGCCCCACGCGTGAGCGCGCTCAGCCTGCGGCGGATCCGCGGCGCGCGGGAGGCCCTGGCTGCCGTCATCGCCAATGCCGAATGGGAGGTCGCATGAGCGATCACCCCAACCCTGAAAGCCTCGCAGCCCAGGTGCTGGCCATGATCTCCACAACGTGCGTCCGGACGGAGACGGTGACATGAAAGAGGCCCGAGAACTCCTGGAGCCCCACCTGATTGAATTGCTGTGCGGCCTGCGCCGTCCGCAAGTTGAGCGGGCTGTGAAGCTCTTGCTGGACTACATCGACATCCGTGCGCCGCAGAAGCCTTTGCCGGCCGGTACAGAGGCCCTGATCCGCGAACGAGTCGCGGTGATGGTGCCGTTCTTCACGACGCTGCTGCAGGTCGACCACAAACCCGAAGGAGGGCCACCGTAATGGCTGCGCGTTTCGTTCGCATCCCCAAGTTCTGCGAAGACACGGGGTACACCAAAAGCGCGGTTGATACCAAGATCACGCGCGGTGTCTGGGTCGAGGGCAAGGAATGGATTCAAGCCCCAGACGGCAACCGATTGATAGACATGGAAGGATACAACCGATGGGTCGCAAAGCAACATCCGGAGGTGTTAGGCCTGCAGGCGATCGCATAGAGGTTCGCTTCACATGGCAAGGCGTGCAGGTGTCTCCCACGCTGCCGCTCAAGCCCACGGCGGCAAACCTCAAACACGCAGCGCGCCAGCGCGAACAGATCGTGGCCCAGATCGCGCGCGGCGAATTCAACTTTGCCGAGCACTTTCCGGACTACAAGTTTCTGGCCAAGCGCCAAGCGCAGGGCGCGCAGACGGCTACCACGGTGAAGGAGTGGTTCGAGGAGTGGCTGCGGCTGTCCGAGCGCCATCTGGAGCACTCCACACTGGCGATCTACAAACGCCACATGCTCGCGTACTGGCTCCCGGTGTTCGGGCACCTGGCCCCGGCCCGGGTGTCAAACCGCATGGTGCTGGAGCGCCTACTGGAGTTGAGCAAACCAAGCGTGGATCTGGCGACGGGCAAGGCCCGCAAGGGGCTGGGACGGAAGACGCAGAACAACATCCTGATTCCGCTGCGGGCGGTGTTCGAGATGATTTGCAAGCCGCCAAGCACGCTGCGCAACCCGGTCGAGGGTATCGAGAATCAGAAGACCCAGGGCGCCGGGCCCGACCCTTTCGCGCCCGAGGAGGTGGAGGTGATCCTGGCCAAGATCCGCGAGTTGGAGGGCGACGAGGCCGCCGACTACTTCGAGTTTTCTTTCTTCGCTGGGCTCAGGCCCAGTGAACAGATCGCGTTGCTCTGGGCGGACGTGGACCTGCGGACCAGTTCCATCCTGGTGCACCGGACGCGGGTGCTCGCCGAGGACAAGGCCCGCACCAAGACGCACAAGCGGCGCATGGTGGAGCTCAATCACCGCGCGTCGGCCGTGCTGCAGCGCCAGCGGGCACGAACGCAGGTGAAGGGCGCCGAGGTGTTCAGAAACCCGCACACGGGCAAGGCCTATAACGACGAGCAGACCCAGCGCAGGATCTGGACCCAGGCCCTGCGTGTGGCCGGCGTGCGTCACCGGCCGCCGAAGGAGGCGCGGGACACGAGCGTGACCCTGGCGCTGATGGCAGGGGCGAATCCGATGTGGGTTGCAATGCAGCACGGGCACAGCGTGCAGGTGATGCTCAGGGACTATGCGCGCTGGATTCCGTCGGCTGATCGAGGCCAGAACTTGGCGGCCGTGAACGCCTCTTTGGGAGCCCCGGCCAAGCCCCAGGCGAACGGGATTTAGGGATAGCGCTGGGGTAGAACCACAGCCAACAGGCGCAACAAAGAAAAATGCCCTGTAAATCAACGACTTACAGGGCATATTCTGGCGGAAACGGAGGGATTCGAACCCTCGATGAGGCTCTACACCCCATACTCCCTTAGCAGGGGAGCACCTTCGGCCACTCGGTCACGTTTCCAATCCCGCTATTATGCCCCATTTCCGGGGCGCTTCTGGCGGGTTAGACGGCTTGCTGGTCCAGCTCGAACGCCTTGTGCAGGCTGCGCACGGCCAGTTCGACGTACTCCTCGTCGATCACGACGGAGGTCTTGATTTCGGAGGTAGAGATCATCTGGATGTTGATGCCCTCCTCGCGCAGCGTGCGGAACATCTTGCTCGCCACGCCCACGTGGCTGCGCATGCCGCTGCCGACGATGCTCACCTTGCAGCAGCTGGTGTCGCCCACGACCTCCTGCGCGCCCAGCACGGGCACCACTTTCTCCTTGAGCAGCTCGACGGTGCGCGCGCAATCGTTGCGGTGCACGGTGAAGCTGAAGGTGGTCTTGCCGTCCTTACCCACGTTCTGGATGATCACGTCGACCTCGATGTTGGCATCGGCCACGGCGCCCAGGATCTGGTGGGCGATGCCCGGCTTGTCGGGCACGCCCAGCACGGAGATCTTGGCTTCGTCGCGGTTGAATGTGATGCCGGATACGACGGCTTGTTCCATTTTTTGTCTTTTTCAAAAGTGATCCGCGTGCGGACCTGGCTTCTTCGTTGACGTCGATGCACCAGGGCGTGAAGCTGGACAGCCCGCGCATGGACATCACTTTTGTTGTATTTGCCCGCGAGCTCCACCGAGCGGATCTTCGGCAACTTGCTGCCCAGGCTGGCCATCTCGCGCTTTTCCTTGAAGCTCACCGCCGCAGACTTCGGATTTCGGGCCTCAGACACCACGCTGAAGGACACTGCCTCGGCGCGCCGCCGTGGTTCGTGCGATCAGGGGGCCAACACCTCTGGACTGTACCAATCGAGTTCCGGCCCGGACCGGACGGCAAAACCGTGCCCGACCTTGATGTGGATGCGGTGGCCCCCTGTGGTGCACGACTGCACCTGGTCGAGCAGTTCATTCAATTGCGCCGCGGCCGCCGTGGTGTGGTGCTCGACGCGCAGCCAGTGGCGCAGCACATTGGCCTGCCGCGCGCGGCTCAGGCCCTGCAAGGCCCGGATGCGCGGCGGTGCGCCCACGATGGCCAGGTCCTGCAGTGCAAGTTCTTCCAGCAGTTCGTCCGCCTGCGCCGCATGCAGGGCGGACCGCGCAAAGGTGTCGCGAAACGCAGGGAATGCGGCCTCCAGCACGGGCAAGATCCTCGCGCGGATGCGGTTGCGCGTGAAGCGCTCATCGGCATTGGTCGGGTCTTCCACCCACCCCTGCCCCTGTGCCCGCAGCCACTGGCGCACATCAGCCCCGGCCACCCGCAGCAGGGGGCGGTACCAGTCAATGCCCGCGCGGCGCCAGCGGGCGGGCATCGCCGCCAGCCCGGCCACACCGGCTCCGCGCGACAGGGCCAGCACGAGCGTTTCGACCTGGTCATCCGCGTGCTGCGCGATTGCTATTGATTTAATAGCATTATGCGCTTGACTGACAAGCGCTACCGCCTCAAATGCCTTGTACCTTGCCTGCCGTGCAGCGTCTTCCGGGCTTTGCCCCGGCGCGTGGCGGGCGTCCGGGCGCTGCACCGCCAGCGGCACATCCAGGGCTTGGCACAGGTCTTCGCAGTGCCGCGCAAAACCGTCAGCCGCTGGCTGCAAGCCATGGTGCACGTGGATCGCCCGCACCTGGCCAGGCCAGCGCCGGGCGCATGCCAGCAGCAGCGCCGTGGAATCCGCACCGCCGCTGAATCCGACCGCCAGGGGCAGCGCGGGCTCGAAAGCCTGCATGGCCGCGTCGAAGGACAAGGTCATGTCCATGCCTCCCCGTGGCGCCGGGGCAAGGGCCAGGAACCCGTGGCGGCGTCAACAACAACAAGGGCAACAAGGGGGCGGCGGCACATGGCGGCCGATTATCGGCGCCTCCCGGCCACGGCAACGGCGGAGAACCCTGTCCAGAAGCACCAACGGCCCCGCAGGGCCGTTGGTGTTGGGCAGGAAAGCGTCCCCGGAACCGTCAGCGGCTCTCCGCCTTGGTGTCGCTGAACCGGCCGTAGCTTTGCAGGCGGTCATAGCGGCGGTCCAGCAGGTCCTTCGTCTTCAGGTCCGCCACCTGGCGGAACGCATCGCCCAGCGCGCGCTTGAGGAAGGCCGCCATCTGCTTGTGGTCGCGGTGGGCGCCGCCCACGGGCTCGCTGACGATCTTGTCCACCAGGCCCAGCGCTTTCAGGCGGTGGGCGGTGATGCCCAGGGCATCGGCGGCTTCCTGCGCTTTTTCGCTGGTTTTCCAGAGGATGGAGGCGCAGCCTTCGGGGCTGATCACGGAGTAGATGGCGTACTGCAGCATCACCACCTGGTCAGCCACGCTGATCGCCAGCGCGCCGCCGGAGCCGCCCTCGCCGATGATGGTGGTGATGATGGGCACTTCGAGTTGCGCCATCTCGAAGATGTTGCGGCCGATGGCCTCGGACTGGCCGCGTTCCTCGGCATCGATGCCAGGGTAGGCGCCGGGCGTGTCCACAAAGGTGAACACGGGCAGCTTGAATTTCTCGGCCGTCTTCATGAGGCGCAGGGCCTTGCGGTAGCCCTCGGGCTTGCTCATGCCGAAGTTGCGCATCGCGCGCTCCTTGGTGTCGCGCCCCTTCTGGTGGCCCAGCACCATGCAGGCATGGCCGTTGAAGCGTGCCAGCCCCCCCACGATGGACAGGTCGTCCGCGTAGTGGCGGTCGCCGTGCAGCTCCACGAAGTCGGTGAAGATGTCGCGCACGTAGTCGAGCGTGTAGGGGCGCTCGGGGTGGCGGGCGATCTTGGTGATCTGCCAGGGCGACAGCTCGCTGTAGATGTCCTTGGTGAGCTGCTGGCTTTTCTTGCTCAGCTGGTCGATCTCTTCCGAGATATCGACGGCACTCTCGGTCTGCACGTAGCGCAGTTCTTCGATTTTGGATTCGAGTTCGGCAATCGGCTGCTCGAAATCCAGAAAGGTCTTTTTCGCCAACGTTGTTCTCCTTGGGGCGCGCCGGGGTGCAGGCGCCAC
Organism: Acidovorax sp. GW821-FHT11A03; assembly: GCF_058809075.1. Lineage (NCBI taxonomy): Bacteria > Pseudomonadati > Pseudomonadota > Betaproteobacteria > Burkholderiales > Comamonadaceae > Acidovorax > Acidovorax sp. GW821-FHT11A03. The sequence goes on along the minus strand of NZ_JBXASG010000003.1, from coordinate 227,415 downwards.
GAATGGCACGCACTGTAACCGACGCGTTACGAGTTTGGTATGACGCTTGTCCAACAAATAAAAAGTCCGCTGTCCGGGGCGCTGCGCACCACCTACAGCCCACGAAACGGGCGCGCCCCACGAGGAGGGCCGCCGCGCTGGCGGCGCTCCCGGGCACGCGGCGCACGGGGACCCAGGGGCATCTCGCTCAGTACGCCACGGGAAGCGGATCCAGCGATCGCCAAATATACCAAGTCGCCACGCTGCACCAGGGCTTCCAGGCCTCGGCCACTTCGCGGGCATCGCTGCGGCTGACCGGATCGCCCGAAAAGTAATTCTGGCTGATGCCGGTGATCAGCCCCACGTCGTCCAGCGGCAGCACGTTGGGGCGCATCATGTAGAAGATGAGGAACATCTCGGCCGTCCAGCGGCCGATGCCGCGGATGGCCACCAGTTCGGCAATGATGGCCTCGTCATCCATCGCGGCCCAGTCCTTCACGTGCAGCTTGCCGCCCTCGAAGTGCATCGCCAGGTCCACCAGGTAGTCGACCTTGCGCGCAGACAGGCCCGCGGCCCGCATGTCGTCGATCTTGAGCTTGAGCACGCTGGCGGGCTTCATGCTGCGGGGCATCGCGGCAAAGCGCTCCCACACGGTCTGCGCGGCCTTCACCGAGATCTGCTGGCCCACGATGGAGCGCGCGAGCGTGGTGAACGCATCGCCGCGTGTCTGCAGCGCCGCATCGCCAAACTGGGGAATCAGGCGCTTCATCACCCGGTCCTTCTTGACCAGGTGCTTGCAGGCCTCCGCCCAGTAGTCGGGCGTGGCCAGCGCCGGCTCGGCCACGAGCACTTCGGATGCTATCTTTTTAGAAGCTGCCACCGGGCGTCCCATCTGCCCAGCAGGCGTTTTCCATGACAAACACAACGATCACTGCGCGGCTTCCCAGGTGGTGCCAGCGGCGGAGTCCTTGAGCACGATGCCCTGGGCCAGCAATGCATTGCGGATGCGGTCGGCCTCGGCGAAATCCTTGCCCGCCTTGGCAGCGGCGCGCGCGGCGATCCGGGCCTGGATTTCGGCTTCGTCCATACCGCCCGCCCCGGCCTGCAGGAAGGCCTTGGGGTCGCCCTGCAGCACCCCCAGGCAACCACCCAGCGCCTTGAGCAGCCCCGCCAGTTCGACAGATCGGGTCTTGTTGACCTCACCGGCCAGGTCGAACAGCACGGCCATGGCTTCGGGCGTGCCGAAGTCCTCGTCCATCGCGGCCTTGAAGCGGGCGGCATGCGGCGCCGCCCAATCAATAGCCGCCACCTCGGCGGGCGCCACGAGGTTCAGGGCGGTGTAAAGGCGCTTCAAGGCCTGGCGCGCGTCGTCCAGGTGGGCATCGCTGTAGTTCAGGGCGCTGCGGTAGTGGGCCCGCACGATGAAAAACCGCACCGTCTCGGCGTCGTACTTCGCCAGCACGTCGCGGATGGTGAAGAAGTTGCCCAGCGACTTGCTCATCTTCTCGTTGTCCACGCGCACGAAGCCGTTGTGCACCCAGAAGCGCGCCAGGGGCTTGCCATTGGCGCCTTCGCTCTGGGCGATCTCGTTCTCGTGGTGCGGGAACTGCAGGTCCATGCCGCCGCCGTGGATGTCGAAGGTCTCGCCCAGCGTGGCGCCGCACATGGCCGAGCACTCGATGTGCCAGCCGGGGCGGCCCGAGCCGAATTCGCTGTCCCACTTGGCCTCGGGTGGCTCCTCGGGCTTGGAGGCTTTCCACAACACGAAATCGAGCGGGTCTTCCTTGCCATCGAGCACGGCCACGCGCTCACCCGCGCGCAATTCGTCGAGCGACTTGCCCGAGAGCTTGCCGTAGCCGTCGAACTTGCGCACGGAGTAGTTCACGTCGCCATTGCCGGCGCGGTAGGCCAGGCCCTTGCCTTCCAGCGTGCCGATCAGCGAAAGCATCTGGGGCACGTATTCGGTGGCGCGCGGCTCCAGCGACGGGGGCTCGATGCCCAGCGCCGCGATGTCGGTGTGCATGGCGGCGATCATCTCGTCCGTGAGGGCACGGATGGTGATGCCCCGCTCCAGCGCGCGCTTGATGATCTTGTCGTCAATGTCCGTGATGTTGCGCACATAGGTGACGCGGTAGCCACTGCTTTTCAGCCAGCGCTGCACGACATCGAACGCCATCATCATGCGGGCGTGGCCGATGTGGCACAGGTCATAGATGGTCATGCCGCACACGTACATGCGCACATGGCCAGGTTCGAGCGGGGAAAACTCCTCCAATGCACGCGACAGCGTGTTGTAGATGCGCAAACTCATGGGATTTCAGTCACGGGGGATGGGGTGGTTGGGTGAAAAAGGTTCACCCGGCAGCAGGGGGCAAAGGCCCCTGGAGGGAGTTGGCCCAGCAAGGGGCCTCCAGCGAAATCACCCGCGGCAACAGCGCACCGTCATGACAACCCCCTCAGCTACAATCCGCCGCAGTATAAGCCCCCGCCCGGGACAGACGCTGCCCAACACCCTTGAATCCCCCATGAAGCAAGTCCGACGCACCCTCCCCCACCTGCTGCGCCTGCTGGCACTGACCGCGCTGCTGGGCACCGGTGCGGCCCATGCGGACGACTATGCGGAAATCACCCAGCTGATCAAGGCCGGCAAGCCGGCCGAAGCCCTGGTAAAGGCCGACCAGCGCCTTGCCGCCGCCCCGCGCGACCCGCAGCTGCGCTTCTTGCGCGGCGTGGCGCAGGCGGACTCGGGCAAGCCCGGCGATGCGATCACCACGTTCACCAAGCTCACGGAAGAGTATCCCGAGCTGCCCGAGCCCTACAACAATCTGGCGGTGCTGTATGCCAGCCAGAACCAGCTGGACAAGGCCCGCACGGCGCTCGAAATGGCGATCCGCACCAACCCGAGCTACGCCACCGCCCATGAGAACCTGGGCGACATCTATGCCAAGCTGGCCAGCCAGGCCTACAACAAGGCGCTGCAGCTGGATGCGGCCAACGCCAGCTCCGTCAAGCCCAAGCTGGCGCTGATCCGCGAGCTGTTCACTGCGGAAGCCGCCGCCGGCAAGCCCGCTCGCCCCGGGGCCGCGGCCCCCGCTCCGGCACCAGCCGTGGCGGCCACGCAGCGGCCCGCCGCAACGGCACCCGCCGCCGCAGCGCCCGTGGCAGCCCCTTCACCGGCGCCTGCTGCGCCAGCGCCCGCACCCGCTGCCGCGGCATCCCCCGCTCCGGCCATTGCCGCGTCGCCCGCCGCCGCTGCCGGCGATGCGTCCCTGCAGGCCGCCGTTACCGCGGCCGTGCAGGCCTGGGCCGCCGCCTGGTCCGCCAAGGACATGGCCGCCTACCTCGGCGCCTACGACAAGTCATTCGATCCTCCCGGCCGCCAGACCCGTGCCGCCTGGGAAAAGGAGCGTGAAGCGCGCATCGTCGGAAAATCCAGGATCAGCGTGCAGATCTCCGACATCTCGGTCGCGGTCAACGGCGACAAGGCCACGGCCCGTTTCCGCCAGGCCTACACGGCCGATGCGCTCAATGTCGCCAGTCGCAAGACGCTGGACATGGTGAACCACAACGGCCGCTGGACCATCGTCCGCGAATCCACCGGCGGCTGACCGTGACGAAGCGCGGCGCAGCCGGCCCTGCGATGGCGGCGGCGCGCGCTTTTTCTGCCTCCCTGCCCTGACCTGAAACGATTTCGCACATGCTTGTGGCGTTGTCCGCACGAAGCCGCCCGGCCGTGGCGGGCGCCCTTTGCCTGGCGGCGCTCCTGCACGCAGCCCCGGTGCTGCCCCAGAGCGCCAAGTCCCGGGGCGCGGCGGCCGCCACCTCGGTCCGGCCCATGCAAGCCGCGGGCTCCACGGCACCCGCCCTGCGCGATGGCCAGGCGGAGGCGCGCCTCATGGGGGTGTACCAGCTCATCGCCGAGGGCCGCCACCGCGAGGCGCTGGCCCACGCCGAGGCCCTGGCGCGCGACTATCCCAACTTCCAGCTGGCGCAACTGGTGGTGGGCGACCTGCTGATGGCGCGCACGCGGCCGATCCGCCGCCTGGGCGATGTGCCCGAGCCCGATTCGGCCCGCAGCATCCAGACGGCTGCCACGCTGGAAGAGCTGCGCAACGAATCGCGCCAGCGCGTGGATGCCCAGCGCAGCCGCCCCCCGGCGCACAGCATCCCGGCGCAGTTCCTGGAGCTCTCGCCCCGCTCCCGCCATGCCATCGCGGTGGATGCCTCGCGTTCGCGCCTGTACCTGTTCGAGAACACCCCCAAGGGCCTGCAGCTGGTCGCCGACTACTACGCTTCGGTCGGCAAGCTGGGCATCGAGAAGAACCTGGAAGGCGACCAGCGCACCCCGCTAGGTGTCTACTTCATCACCAGCCGGCTGGACCCCGCCACGCTCAAGGACTTCTACGGCGCGGGCGCGCTGCCCATCAACTACCCCAACCCCCTGGACCAGAGCCGGGGCAAGACCGGTGGCGGCATCTGGCTGCACGGCACGCCGCCCGACCAGTTTGCCCGCGCGCCCCTGGCCACCGATGGCTGCCTGGTGCTGGCCAATCCCGACCTCGAACGCATCCTGCGCACGGTGGAGCCCCGCTCCACGCCCGTGGTCATCGCGCGCCAGCTGCAGTGGGTGGCGCCGCACGCGGTACTGGCGGACCGCAAATCCTTCGACGCGGTGCTCAACGCCTGGCGCAGCGCCAAGACCGAGGGCGACATGAGCCGCCTGATGGGTTTCTACGCGCCGGACTTCCAGAGCTACCGCAAGAAACCGCTGCAAGAGTGGTCCCAGGTGCTCCAGGCCGAGACCCGCGCATTGCGGGGCAGGGAACTACACCTCAAGGACAAGTCTTACCTGCGCTGGACAGATTCCGCCGACACCATGGTGGTAACGTTCGGCGAAGTCGCCGCAGGCGCCCGCACGGGCCCCGTCAAGCGCCAGTACTGGGCGCGGCGGGGCCAACAATGGCAGATATTTTTTGAAGGAGTGATTGGATGATTTCCAGAAGAAATTCGACCCTAGCGCTTGCCAGCATTGCGCTGGCAGCTATCTTTTCTGCAGCACCCGTGCAGGCGCAAGATGCCCCCAAGGTCAAGCTGTCCACCTCGATGGGCGACATCGTGGTGCAGCTCGATCCCGCCAAGGCACCCAAGACGGTCGAGAACTTCCTGGCCTACGTGCAGGACAAGTACTACGACGGCACCGTGTTCCACCGCGTGATCGACGGCTTCATGATCCAGGGCGGCGGCTACACGGCCGACCTGATTCCCAAGCCCACCAGGGCCCCGATTCCGCTGGAAGCCGGCAACGGCCTCAAGAACGACAACTACACCATCGCCATGGCGCGCTCGGGCAACCCCAACTCGGCCACGTCGCAGTTCTTCATCAACGTGAAGGACAACGCGATGCTCAATGCCCCCAGCCCCGACGGCCATGGCTATGCCGTGTTCGGCAAGGTGGTGAGCGGCACCGAGGTGGTCGACAAGATCAAGGCCGTGGCCACCGGCAACAAGGGCCCGCACCAGAACGTGCCCACCGCCCCCGTCACCATCAACTCCGCCACCCTGGTGAAGTAACCCATTTTTGATTGACTGATTGAAAGAACCCTTGCCATGAGCAACCCCCAAGTCGAACTGCACATCGCCGGCTACGGCGTCATCACCCTCGAACTCGACGCCGCCAAGGCGCCCAAGTCGGTCGAGAACTTCCTGGCCTACGTGAACAAGGGCCACTACAACAACACCATCTTCCACCGTGTGATCCCCGGCTTCATGGTGCAAGGCGGCGGCTTCGAGCCCGGCATGACACAAAAGGGCACCGATGCGCCCATCGAGAATGAAGCCAACAACGGCCTGAAGAACGCCAACTACACCGTGGCCATGGCCCGCACCAGCGACCCGCACTCGGCCACCGCCCAGTTCTTCATCAACGTGGCCGACAACGGCTTCCTGAACCACACCGCCCCCTCGGCCCAGGGCTGGGGCTATGCCGTGTTCGGCAAGGTGGTTGGCGGCGCCGACGTGGTCGACAAGATCAAGGCCGTGAAGACGGGCCGCAAGGGCTTCCACGACGATGTGCCGAAGGAAGACGTGATCATCGAGAAGGCTGTCGCACTCTGATCTCGCGTTGATCTGACCTCCGTCTCCGTGACGACGACCGTGCCCCGGTTCGAGGAGCTTGCCGCTCCCGCGCACTGGCGCACGGTCGATTTCATTTCCGACCTGCACCTGCAGGCCAGCGAGCCTGCCACCGTGGCCGCCTGGCAGGACTACCTGGCCGGCACCGAAGCGGATGCCCTCTTCATCCTGGGCGATCTGTTCGAGGTCTGGGTGGGGGACGACGCCATCGGCGAAACCGGCAGCTTCGAGGCCCAGGGCTGCGCGGCCCTGCGCGCGGCGTCGCAGCGCCTGCCCGTGTACTTCATGCACGGCAACCGCGACTTCCTGGCGGGCCCTGCGTTCCTTGCGCAGTGTGGCATCACCGGCCTGGCGGACCCGACGGTCCTGGTGTTTGACGGCCAGCGCTTCGTGCTGAGCCATGGCGACCTGCTGTGCCTGGACGATGTGGACTACCAGCGCTTTCGCGTGCAGGCCCGCAGTGCCGGGTGGCAGCAGCAGTTTCTGGCGCAGCCCCTGGCGACGCGCCGCGCGCAGGCACGCGGCATCCGCCAGGAGAGCGAGGCGCGCAAACAATCGGGCGCCATCTATGCCGACGTGGACGGCCCGGCTGCCATCGCCTGGCTGCAGGCGGCCCAGGCACATACGCTCATTCACGGCCACACCCACCGTCCCGCCGACCACGCACTGGCCCCCGGCTTGCGGCGTGTGGTGCTCAGCGACTGGGACGCGGCCGCATTGCCGCCCCGCGCGGAAATACTGCGTTTGTCCCGCGCGGGCTTGGAACGGCTGCCCCTGGCCCCCAAGTACCAGCGATCCTGAACTGCGCGGGGCTTCACCTCCCGCCGCCTGATCGCCATGCCCCCTCTCCTCCACCGGCTCTGGAGCCGTGTCCGCGCCACCGTGTCCCCCGTGCCCGACATCTCGGCCACGCTGTGGCTCCAGACCCTGCAGCGCTACCCGTTCCTGGCGGCGCTCTCGCTGCACGACCAGTCCAAGCTGCGCGCGCTCAGCGCCCTCTTCCTGCACCACAAGGAATTCCACGGCGCGCACGGCCTGGTGGTGACCGATGCCATGGCCATCGACATCGCGGCCCAGGCCTGCCTGCCCCTGCTGCACTGGGGCGACCCGGCCCGGGCGCTGGACTGGTACGACGATTTCGTGGGCATCGTGCTGCACCCCGGCGAGGCCGTGGCGCGCCGCAAGACGGTGGACGAAGCCGGTGTGGTGCATGAACACACGCAGGTGCTGCTGGGCGAGGCCATGGACCGCGGCCCCATCATGCTCAGCTGGGCACACGCCTCCAACGGGCGTGAGAACACTGAGCGCGGCCACAACGTGGTGGTGCACGAGTTCGTTCACAAGCTCGACATGCGCAGCGGCGAGCCCAACGGCTGCCCGCCATTGCCCGCAGGCTTCATGGGCACGCGCACAGGGCGCGCGGCCTACGAAGCCTGGTGGGCCGCCTGGGAGCCCGCGTACGAACAGTTCCGAGAACGCGTGATCCTGGCCGAGCGCTTCGGCGCGGAACGCCCCTGGCTGGACGCCTACGGGGCCACATCGCAGTCCGAATTCTTTGCCGTGGCCTGCGAGGCCTACTTTGTGAATCGGGACCGGTTCGCGCAGGAGTTTCCGGCGCTGATGCCGGTGCTGGACGCGTTTTTCAAGCGGCCCACTGTGGCAAGTGCATGACCGTTCCCCGCGTCATGCGCCCCACCGCCGCCAGTGAAGAAAGCGCCACAAAGTGGCGTTGGCCAGGTGGCGGCGCCGTCCACACACCCTACCCCGCCAATGCAAACCGGGCTGCGCGCGCCACCGCCGCCGCGTCCACCCCAAAAAACGCCCGCAGCGCCGCCCGCGTATCGCTGCGCCCAAAACCGTCCGTTCCCAATGTCATGAATCGGCGTCCTCCAGGCACGAACGCGCGCACGGTCTCCGGCACGGCGCGCACATAGTCGGTGGCGGCAATCACCGGGCCGCGTGTACCCGCCAGTTGCTGCGTCAGCCACGCCACGCCAGGCCGCGCCTCCCCCTGCAGCGCACGCTGTTCGCAGGCCACGCCGTCGCGGGCCAGCTCGCTCCAGCTGGTCACGCTGAGCACGGTCACGTCCACGCCCTCGCCTGCCAGCAGCTCGGCGGCCTTGACCACCTCGGTCAGGATGGCGCCGGAGCCCATCAGGGTGACGCTTTTGGATGAAATTGGCCCTTCACGGCCGTCCATCAAGCGCGGATAGCTCCTGAAAACATAGCAACCTCGCAGCACACCTTCTGCCGCATCGGCAGGCAGGTCGGGCTGGGCGTAGTTCTCGTTCATCAGCGTCACGTAGTAGAAGACGTCGCGCTGCTCGGTCACCATCTCGCGCATCCCGGCGTCGATGATGACGGCCATCTCGCCCGCGTAGGCCGGGTCGTAGGCCTTGCAGTTGGGGATGGTGGCGGCCACCAGGTGGCTGGAGCCGTCCTGGTGCTGCAGGCCCTCGCCGCCCAGCGTGGTGCGGCCCGAGGTGGCGCCCAGCAGGAAGCCGCGCGCACGCTGGTCTGCGGCGGCCCAGATGGCGTCGCCCACGCGCTGGAAGCCGAACATCGAGTAGTAGATGTAGAACGGCAGCATGGCCAGGCCGTGCACGCTGTAGCTGGTGGCCGCGGCCGTCCAGCTGGCGATGGCGCCGGCCTCGCTGATGCCTTCTTCCAGAATCTGGCCGTCCAGCGCCTCACGGTAGCTCAGCACCGAGCCGATGTCCTCGGGCGCATAGCGCTGGCCCACGCTGCTGTAGATACCGACCTGCTTGAACAGGTTGGCCATGCCGAAGGTGCGCGCCTCGTCGGCCACGATGGGCACGATGCGCGGGCCCAGCGTGGCATCCTTGAGCAAGCTGCCGAGCATACGCACGAAGGCCATGGTGGTGCTCATCTCCTTGGCCTGCGGCTGCAGCGCGAACTGCGCGTAGCCCTCGATGGCGGGCACGGGCAGCGCGTCGCAGGTGGTGTCGCGGCGCGGTAGGTAGCCGCCCAGGTTCTGGCGGTGGCCGCGCAGGTAGCGCATCTCGGGGCTGTCTTCGGCGGGCTTGAAGAACGCGAGGCTGGTGGCCTGCTCGTCGGACAGGGGCAGGTTGAAGCGGTTGCGGAACTCGATGAGGTCGGTCTCGTCCAGCTTCTTCTGACTGTGTGTGGTCATCTTGCCCTGGCCGGCCGTGCCCATGCCGTAGCCCTTCTTGGTGTGCGCCAGGATCACCGTGGGCTGCCCCTGGTGGCGCGCTGCCGCGGCATACGCGGCGTGGATCTTCACCAGGTCGTGCCCGCCGCGCTTCAGGCGGTCGATCTGCTCGTCCGTCATGCCCTGGGCCAGGGCCGCGAGCTCGGGGTTCTGGCCGAAGAAGTTGTCGCGGTTGAAGCGCCCGTCCTTGGCGGCAAAGGTCTGCATCTGGCCGTCCACCGTGCCTTCGAGCGTGCGCACCAGCGCACCGGTCAGGTCGCGGGCGAACAGGCCGTCCCAGTCGCTGCCCCACACGAGCTTGACCACGTTCCAGCCCGCACCGGCGAACAGGCGCTCCAGCTCGTCGATGATGCGGCCGTTGCCGCGCACCGGGCCGTCCAGCCGCTGCAGGTTGCAGTTGACCACCCAGACCAGGTTGTCGAGGCCCTCGCGTGCGGCCAGGGTCAGCGCGCTCATGCTCTCGGGCTCGTCCATCTCGCCATCGCCGAACACGCCCCAGACCTTGCGCGCCGAGCAGTCGAGCAGGTTGCGGTGCGTGAGGTAGCGCATGAAGCGCGCGTGGTAGATGCTGCTGATGGGCCCGATGCCCATCGACCCCGTGGGAAACTGCCAGAAGTCCGGCATCAGCCAGGGGTGGGGGTAGCTCGACAGGCCCTGCGCGCCCGCACCCGGTGCCGTGAGCTCCTGGCGGTAGTGTTTCAGGTCCTGCTCGGACAGGCGGCCTTCGAGGAACGCCCGCGCATACACGCCCGGCGCGCTGTGCGGCTGGAAGAACACCAGGTCGCCCCGGTGCTGGCCTTCGCCCAGGCCTTCACGGGCACGGAAGAAGTGGTTGAAGCCGCTCTCGAAAAGATCGGCCGCGCTGGCGTAGCTGGCGATGTGGCCGCCCAGTTCGCCATAGGCCTGGTTGGCGCGCACCACCATCGCCAGCGCGTTCCAGCGCACGATGGAAGCCACGCGCTCCTCGATGGCGAGGTCGCCGGGGAAGACGGGCTGGTCCTGCACCGCCACGGTGTTCACATACGGCGTGTTCAGGTCCGGCTGCCAGCCGATGCGCTGCGCGCGCGCCAGGCGCACCAGTTCCTGCAGCATGTGCCGCGCCCGCTCCGGGCCTTCGGTGGCGACCAGCGCCAGGAAGGCGTCGCGCCACTCGGCGGTTTCTTCGGGGTCCGTATCGGCCAACGGTGCGGCCGATGCCGGCGTGAGCAGGTGGTGGTGTGCGGTGGGGGCGTTCATGCCGCAACTGTAGCCATTGCCGCCCCGAATGGGATGCCGTTGTAGCCCACCAAAGCGCCCACCACAGCATTTCATGCGGCCAATAGCCTACACTGCAGCACATGAAGCTGGATACCCTGGATTTGCGCATTCTGGCCGAGCTGCAGGCCGACGGTTCCCTGTCCAACGTGGAGCTGGCGCGGCGCGTGCACCTCTCGCCCTCGCCGTGCCTCGCGCGCGTGAAGGCGCTGGAGGCCGCGGGCGTCATCAGCCGCTACGTCGCACTGGCCAGCGCGGCCGCCCTGGGCCTGGGGCTCAACGTGTTCATCAGCATCAGCCTGAAGACGCAGAGCAAGGAGGCGCTGGGCGACTTCGAGCAGCGCATCGCCGAGCACGACGAGGTGATGGAGTGCTACCTGATGAGCGGCGACAGCGACTACCTGATCCGCGTGGCCGTGCCCGACATCGGGGCGCTGGAGCGCTTCATCCTGGAGCGCCTCGCCCCCATCACCGGAGTGGAAAAGATCCGCTCGAGCTTCGCGCTCAAGCAGGTGCGCTACAAGACGGCGCTGCCGCTGCCCCGGGCGTAGGGCCCCTTTTTTTCACTCCGCCCGCGCAGTGCTCGGCGGGTGGCCAATGATGCGCTTGTACGCCCGGCTGAACGAGGCCTCCGACTCGTAGCCCAGCCGGTGGGCCGCCACGGCCACGCGCATGCCGTCGCGCGCGATCCAGCGGCGCGCCTGCGACATCTTCACCTTGGCCACGTAGCGCGCCGGGCTCTCGCCCATGGTGCGCGTGAACGATTCGGAAAAGCTCGAGCGCGAGGCGCCCATCAGGTCGGCCAGCAGCGGCACGTTCCAGTCGCGCTCGGGGTCGGCGTGGATGGCGGCGATCACCTTGCCGATGCGCGGGCAGCGCACGGCGGCGATCCAGCCCGTGGGGTTGTTGCAGCTGCACTCCACCCAGGCGCGGATGATGCTGGCGGCCAGCGCATCGGCCAGGCGCGCGAGGATCGCGCAGGCGCCCATGCGGTCCTGCTCCACCTCGCGCTCCATGGCGTCGAGCAGCACCGGCACGGTGGTGTCGCGCCGGGCCAGGTCGCCGGCCATCATCACCGCCGGCATCATGGCCATCAGCGGGTGCAGCGGGTCGAGGTTGAAGCGCAGCGCGCCGCTGAACAGCACGTCGGGGGCCAGCGGCGGAGGTGGCGCGACGGGGGCCCCCAGGGGCGCGTGGCCCGCATCGCGGCCGTCCACCAGGTAGATGTTCTCGGACACGGGCTTGCGCGCCAGCGAATCGATGTCCACTGGCGGCACGTCGGGCGAGCTGGCCAGCACGTGGAAGCTGCCGTGCGGCAGCAGCACCGCGTCGCCCGGGTTCAGGCGCTGCCAGTCGGTACCCGGCGTGCGCAGCCAGGCTCCGCCATGGCCCACGAAGTGGAAACGGGCCGAGCGCTGCGCCGGGAAGGCGATGGCCCACGGCGGCTGCAGCACGCAGCGGCCATACTCCACGCCGTCCAGGCGCAGGCCGAGCAGGATCTGGGTCAGCAGGTCCGGCGGCTCAGCGAACGGCTGCTGGGGGATCTGGTTGAAGGGTTTGGACAAAAAGTCAAGCATCTCGGCTTTTACGGCATGGAAACGCCGCCATCTTATCCCTACGATGGCTTTCCATCCATCCCAAGGCCTTTCCCGTGTCTTCTGCTCCTTCCTGCTCTGCCTGTCTCGACGCCCCGGTGGGCGCCGTGGCCGATGCCAACCCAGCCCCGCATTCCACCCCCGAGCCCACCGAGGCACGCTGGGCCGCCGTGGCCTCCATGGCGCTGGGTGTCTTCGGACTGGTCACGGCCGAATTCTTGCCCGCCAGCCTGCTCACCGCCATGGCCAGCGACCTGCGCGTGAGCGATGGCGCCGCGGGCCAGGCCGTCACCGTGACGGCGCTGGTGGCCGCCGTGGCCGCCCCGTCGCTGCCGCTGCTCACGCGCCGCATCGACCGGCGCTTGGTGATGATCGCCTTCACGCTGCTGCTGGTGCTGTCCAACGCGATGTCGGCCTTGGCCGGGAGCCTGGCCACGCTGCTGGTGGCGCGGGTGCTGCTGGGCGTGGCGCTGGGCGGCTTCTGGTCCATGTCGGCCGCGCTGGCCATGCGGCTGGTGCCCGCCTCGCTGTTCGCGCGGGCCATGTCCTTCATCCTCACCGGGGTGTCGGTGGCCACGGTCTGCGCGGCGCCCATCGGCGCGTGGATGGGCGACCTGTGGGGCTGGCGCAGCGCCTTCATCGCGGCGGGGGGCATCAGCCTGATCACGCTGGCCGTGCAGCTCGCGGCCCTGCCCGCCTTGCCCCCGCGCGACAACCCCAACCTCAAGGTGCTGGGCGAGCTGCTGCGCCGCCCGCCCGTGCGCGTGGCGCTGCTGGCCGTGCTGCTGGTCATCTCGGGCCACTTCGCAGGCTTTACCTACATCCGCCCGCTGATGGAGCAGGTCACGCACCTGTCGGTGGCCACCATCACGGCGGTGCTGCTGGGCTATGGCGTGGGCGGTTTCTTCGGCAATTTCGTGGGCGGCTGGATCGCCGGGCGCAGCGAGCGCCAGGCCATCGTGGCCGGTGGGGCCGTCATTGCCGTGCTGGCCGCCGTGCTGCTGGTGGCCGGGCAGTCGGCGGCCATCACGGCCGTGGCCGTCACGCTGTGGGGCTTCGCGTTCGGCGCCTTCCCGGTGGGCTTTCAGACGTGGATCGTGCGGGCCGCGCCCGACCAGGCCGAGGGCGCGGGCGGACTGCTGGTGGCGGCGTTCCAGATCGCGATCGCCAGCGGCGCCATCTTCGGCGGGCTGATGGTGGACCATGTGGGCGCGCTGGGCGGGCCGGCGTTTGCGCTGGCGGCGCTCACGCTGGGCACCCTGCTGACCCTGCGGCACGGGCCGCGCCCGGCAGCCGCCTGATCGGCCCCCACGACCCGGCAACGGGCCGGGTGGTCCCGTCGCCCCCTCACTGCGCGGGTTTGCGTGCGATCTCGCCGGTCGCCACGCGCTTGCGCAGATCGCGGATCAGCGCCTTGGCGCGGGCCTCGTTGGCGGGCCCCATGCGCACCAGGATCTTCTGTCCGCTGGACAGCGATTCCAGCGCCGGGTCCACGAATTCGTAGCGCACCCAGGGGCGCAGGTTCGGCACATCGGTATTCACCGGCGTGAGCTTCACGCGCAGCGGGCCCTGGGGTTCGGGCGCCAACAGAAGGTGGTCCAGCACGGCCACCAGGCGGTCGTTGAAGTAGCGCCTGGGGTAGCCCAGTTCTTCGTACGCCTGCTGGAACAGCGGATACAGCCGCGCATACAAGGCCACGGCGGACTCCATCGGCACGGCCTCGGCAAAGGCCAGAAAAGCGCTGTAGCGCGCGGCATTGGCGGCCGCGACGGTGGTGGGCGCTTCGCCTGTGCCGTCCACCGCAAACCGCTGCGGCATGGGTTGCACGGGCCACATGCGCGAGGGGGCCTGGGCGCGGCCCAGGTTGTCCACCGTGGCCACCAGGCGGCGGACAAAGCCGTCGGTGATCAGGAACGATGCGAGCTTGTCGCGCCCCACCAGTCCAGACAGCAGCTCGACGACGCGCGCGTCAGATTCGGCCAGCGCGGGCAGGGCCGTTTCTGCCGGGGCCAGTGCATCGACCGGGTTCTGCGGCCCCGAGGCTTCGGGCAGGGGCGGTGGAGCCACGGGCGCTTCGGGCGCGGCCGCCACGGGGGGCGGCGCAACCGGCGGCTCTGCCTTGCGCAGCCAGAACCACCAGGCAGCTGCGGCGGCCACCGCGCAGGCCAGCACGGCGGCAATGATCCAGGGGGGAGAGGATGTGCGCTCCGGCGCGGGGCGGAACTCGGCAGTCTCTTGATCGGGCATCGGATCTCCTTCAAAACAGGAACAACCCTTGTCCGAGCGGCTTCGGCGCCGGGCGTTCCCTGTCCATCCCACATGGGGATGGACTTGATTGGAAACCCGCGGGCCACCGCGCCGGTAACGCGATGTAGGCCGCCCGCCGAAACCCGCGCTTAAAACGCCGTGGGGGTGGTGGACAGCGACTCCAGCCACGCCACCGTGGCCGCCAGCTCGGAGGGCCGGATCTCGTGCGCGCTGGGGAACTCGTGGTACGCCACCGTCACCGGCAAGGGCGCCATGTGGTGGGCGATGGCCTGTGCATGGGCCAGCGGGATCACGTTGTCGTGCGTGCCGTGGCTCAGCCACAGCTGTTTGCCGCGCAGGGCATCGGGCGGCGCCGCCAGGGGCACCACCTGCGCCAGCAGGCGGCTGTGCCAGACCATCGCCGCCTGCATGAGCGCTGGCCGGGTGAGCAGCAGCGACAGCGCCATGATGCCGCCCTGGCTGAAGCCCCCCACCACCACGCGTTCGGGCGGAATGCCCAGCTGCTCGGCGGCAGATTCGATGGTCTTGGCGACCAGCGCGCGGCTTTCGGCCTCCTGCGCTTCGTTGATGGTGCGTTCCCCGCTGGGCTCGATGGAAAAGTCGAACCACGCATGCGAGCCCGGCCCCATGCGAAACGGTGCACGCAGGCTCAGCACATGAAAGCGCTCGGGAACATGGGGCGCCAGGCTGAACAGGTCCTGTTCGTTGCTGCCCACCCCATGCATCAGCACCAGCAACCAGGGGCGGGGCGCGGTGGCGGCAGCAGGGCGCTGCAAGAAGGTGAGCGGTAGGTTGAGCATGGACAGGCGCCTCGGGCAGTTTTTATGGAGAACGGATGAAAAAACCTGCGGGTCAATGCGCCGGTTCCAGGGCGAACGCGTCCATCGACAGCATGCTGTACATCACCTCGCGGCTCAGGTAGTGGGCATGCAGGTCGTCGCCCGCGGCGCCCAGCGCAAAAAAGATGGGCAGGAAGTGGTCTTCGGTCGGGTGCGCGCGGCTGGCATGCGGGGCCTGGCTGCGGTAGTTGAGCAGCGCGCTGACGTCGCCGCGCGCCAGCGCTGCTTCGATCCACCGGCTGAATTCCAGCACGTACGGCGCGGGCTCCCGGGCACCGCCAAAGAACTCGGCCAGGTTGTGCGTCATGCTGCCCGAGCCGACCACCAGCACGCCCTGGCTGCGCAGGCCGCGCAAGGCAGCGCCCAATGCATACACCTCGGCCGGGCCGGCGCCCACGGGCAGCGCCACCTGCACCACGGGCAGGTCGGCCTCGGGAAACAGGTGCATCAGCGGCACCCAGGCCCCGTGGTCAAACGGACGGGCCGCGTCGCCCTGCGCGGCCATGCCCGCGGCCTGCAGCAGGCCCAGCACCTCCTGCGCCAGCGCGGGGGAGCCGCTGGCGGGATACTGCAGCTGGTACAGCGCGGGTGGAAACCCGCCAAAGTCGTGCCAGGTGGCGGGCTGCGGCCCGGTCATGACCTGCAAGGAGCGCGCCATCCAGTGCGGCGACATGATCACCACGCCGCGCAGGCCGGGATATTGCCCCTTCAGGCTTTCGCCCCACTGGGTGAGCGCAGGGCCCGTGGTGCCGGCGTCGATGGCAAACAAGGGTGCCCCGTGCGACACGAACAGCGCGGGAATGGCGCCGTGGGGCGCGGCAGTGGCGGGGGTTTGGGCTGTGGCAGACATGGCAACTCCATCCGGTAATGCCTTGAATGTAGGACCGATGGGCCCCGCTACCAAGCCCTGTACACCAGACAGATTGTTCTACCCATGGTGCCAATGCGGCGAGACTCCGCTCACGAACCATCCCCCCCACCGCGCACCCTGCCCCGCAGCGCCTTGGTCTCGCCGCGCTGGGTCTTGCCCTCCAGGCGCCGCTGTTTGGAGCCATAGCTAGGCTTGGTGGCGCGCCGCACGCGGGGCGGCACCGCGACGCTGTTGACCAGCGCGTTCAAGCGCTCCAGCGCATCATTGCGGTTTTGGTCCTGGCTGCGGTACTGCTGGGCCTTGATGACCACCACGCCTTCCTGTGTGATGCGGGTGTCGCGCAGGGCCAGCAGGCGCTCCTTCACGTCCCCGGGCAGTGAGGAGGCGCCCACGTCAAAGCGCAGGTGCACCGCGCTGGAAACCTTGTTGACGTTCTGTCCGCCCGCGCCCTGGGCACGCATGGCGGTGATCTCCACCTCGTCCTCGCGCACCTCAAGCGGTCGTGGCGCCATGTTTGCCCTGTCGTGCCGGAGCCGGAATGTGCGGTTAACGCGGGAACAGCAGAAGAAGAGTGAACTTCCCGGCGGCTCAGGCCGCTGGCGGCTGCTGCGCCAGCAACTGCGCCAGGCCGTCGATGGCCAGGCCGTAGCCCAGCACGCCAAAACCGCACATCACCGCCTTGGCCGCCGCCGCCATGTACGAATGGTGGCGGTAGGCCTCGCGCGCGTGCACGTTGCTGATATGCAGCTCGATCAGCGTGATGCCCGTGCCCTTGGTGGCATCGTGCAGGGCGATGCTGGTGTGGGTGTAAGCCCCGGCGTTGATGACCACGCCCGCCAGTTCGCCCGCCGCGTGCAGGCGGCCGGCCTCGTGAATCCAGTCCACCAGCGCGCCTTCGTGGTTGCTTTGATGGAACCGCAACGCGAAGCCGTGGCGATCACACGCGTCGGCGCAGAGCTTTTCCACGTCGGCCAGCGTGGCTGCGCCATACACGGCCGGTTCACGCGTGCCCAGCAGGTTCAGGTTGGGGCCATTCAGGACAAAAACGGTTTTTTTCTTCACAGACATGCAGCACTCCGGGGCTAGGCGCCTGCCACGCTGGCGGGCCAGAGTGCGCGATTATGCGGCGGCCCGCAGGCGCCGGCCCCTTCAGGTACGCCCCACGAGAAAAGCGGCCCCGAAGGGCCGCTGTAAAAGGCAGCCTGTGCAAAGACGCTGCCTGTGAGCGACTGGCGCCCAAGAGGTTGGTTGCAACAATCAGCAGACGGGCCCGCGGGCCCGTCGCCGATCAACGGTCCCAATGGCGATTGTGTCCATGGCCACGATAGCCGTGGTCATGGTGTCGATGGTGGCGGTACCCACGGTCACCGTAGTACACCACGGGTGGAGGGGCGTAATACGCTGGGGGCGGCGTGTAGTACACGGGCCGGGGTGGCGCGTAGTACACGGGCGGCGGGGCCACGTACACCGGGGCGGGTGCGTAGTAGCCATTGCTGGCTCCCACCACCACGCCGGGCACGCCGATACCAACCGACCAATTCACGTCGCCGCGGGCCTGGGCTGCGCCCGTGCCGGCCAGCAATGCCAGCGCCACGCCAGCCGAGGCGGCCATGGCATAGATAGAACGGGTTTTCGTCATGGAAATCTCCTGTTTGAGCGAGGGCAGCCAGCCAAATGGACTCACCTCACCGGTACATAACGCACTAAGTAGCCGAAAGGATGGCATAAAACTGTCTTTACGTTGTGTCTGGACGTATACGCGCCTGTTTCCATGCGTAAACCTTCACGAAACCGGCGCCTAAAATGACCCAATGAGCACCCCAAACCCCGCCAATCCTGCCGCCGGCACCCCCGGCGCTGCCCCCGCAGCATCCCTGGAAACCGCCAAGCCCAGCAACTTCCTGCGCCAGGTCATCGAAAACGACCTGGAAAAAGGCACCTACGCCTCCCGCCGCTGGGGCGGCAGCCCGGGCGACGCCGCCCACCACGCCATCGGCCAGCCCGACCCCGCCAGGATCCGCACCCGCTTCCCGCCCGAACCCAACGGCTACCTGCACGTGGGCCACGCCAAGAGCATCTGCATCAACTTCGGCCTGGCGCGCGACTACGGCGGCGTGTGCCACCTGCGCTTTGACGACACCAATCCCGAAAAAGAAGACACCGAATACGTCAACAGCATCATCGACGCGGTGAAATGGCTGGGTTTTGACTGGAACGGCCACCCCAGCGCCCCGCCCTACCAGGCAAGCGACTATTTCGACTTCATGTACCGCGCGGCCGAGTACCTGATCGAGGCCGGCCACGCCTACGTGGACGAACAGACCGTCGAGCAGATCCGCATCAACCGCGGCGACTTCAGCAAGCCCGGCACCGACAGCCCCTTTCGCAGCCGCACCCCGGCCGAAAACCTGGCCAAGTTCCGCGAGATGAAGGCCGGCCTGCACGAAGACGGCTCCATGGTGCTGCGCGCCAAGATCGACATGGCCAGCCCCAACATCAACATGCGCGACCCGGCCATCTACCGCATCCGCCGCGCCACGCACCACAACACCGGCGACACCTGGTGCATCTACCCGATGTACACCTACGCGCACCCCATCGAGGATGCGCTGGAGCAAATCACCCACAGCCTGTGCACGCTGGAATTCGAAGACCAGCGCCCGTTCTACGACTGGCTGCTGGAGCGCCTGACCGAAGGCGGCCTGCTGGCCAGCCCGCCCCCCCGCCAGTACGAATTCGCGCGCCTGAACCTCACCTACGTCATCACCAGCAAGCGCAAGCTCGCGCAGCTGGTGTATGACCACAAGGTCAGCGGCTGGGACGACCCGCGCATGCCCACCATCGTGGGCCTGCGCCGCCGGGGCTACACGCCCGAGGCCATCCAGACCTTTGCCGAACGCATCGGCGTGACCAAGAGCGACAGCTGGATCGACTACAGCACCCTGGAAGGCTGCCTTCGCGAAGACCTGGAGCTCAAGGCCTTCCGCGGCATGGCCGTGCTCAACCCCGTCAAGCTGGTGCTCACCAATTGGGACGACGTCATGGGCGCGGGCCACCTGGAGCCCTGCACCCTGCCCTCCCTGCCCCACCCGCCTGAAGGCGTGGAAAGCCCCGAGCGCCACTTCACCATCGGCAAGGAAGTCTGGATCGAACGCGAAGACTTTGAAGAAGTGCCCCCCAAGGGCTACAAGCGCCTGTTCCCGGGCAACAAGGTGCGCCTGAAGGGCGGCTACGTCATCGAATGCACCGGGTGCACCAAGGATGCCGCTGGCAACATCACCGAAGTGCTGGCCACCGTGGTGCCCGACACCAAGAGCGGCACCCCCGGCGCCGACAGCGTGAAGGTCAAGGCCGCCATCACCTGGGTAGGCGTGGCCGACGGCGTGCAGGCCGAAGTGCGCATGTACGACCGCCTGTTCCTGGACGCCCAGCCCGACGCAGGCGGCAAGGACTTCATCGAAAGCCTGAACCCGAACAGCCTGAAGGTGGTGACAGCCATCGTGGAGCCGTCATTGGCCAATGCACGGCCAGACGACAAGTTCCAGTTCGAGCGGCATGGGTATTTTGTGGCGGACCGGGTGGACCATGCGGCGGGGAAGCCGGTGTTTAACTTGGCGGTGGGGTTGAAGGATTCCTGGGGGAAGTGATTTCTCTGTGAACAAAGAAGGGCCAGCAGACTGTGAGGTCTTCCGGCCTTTTGCTTTTGGGCTGATGACAGCTTAGAGCCCAAAGCGGACCTTCTGGGTTCAACAGAAACCACTCGTTACTTGACCGGCCAATCTTCGTGAACTTCTGCCCCATATTGACAACTAGTTCCCAATAATGGAAACTAGTTGTCATGAATCGGCAAAATCCAGTTCCAACTGCGCCTAACCTAGGCGCCGTAGCCGTCACCCAGTTGACGCTGTCCGTGTTTCGCGTGAACGGCGTGTTGTTGCAGTGGGGTGACCAGCTGGTCGCGCCTCTCGGTCTGACCAGCGCTCGCTGGCAGATGCTGGGCGCCATAGCGCTGGCCAGCACGCCACTGACCGCCCCTCAGGTGGGCGAAGCGATGGGCGTCACGCGGCAGGGGGCGCAAAAGCAACTCAACCTGCTGCTCGAACAGGGGCTTGTCGAGGCGCATCCGAATCCGACGCATCGGCGCTCGCCGGTTTACGCCTTGACGCCACAGGGTTTGACCCTGTACCGCAAGGCCGATGCCATGTGGACCGCACGAGCTGCCGAATTGGCTACGCTGATTCCGGCTGCCCAATCCAGCATTGCCGCACAAACGCTCGAATCAATGCTGCGTGAGCTGCAGAACGTCAACACCTCTTCAAAGATCAAATCATGAAATCGAAACTCCATGCAATCTTCGGATCTGTCGCGCTGCTTTGCATCACCACGTTCTGGCTATGGACCGTCGTGTCAGAGTTTTTCATGGATCAGGCAAGCGTCGCTGTCGTCAAGAACGCGGTGTTGAGCGGTATGTGGCTATTGATCCCGTCAATGGTTGCCACGGGCGGCAGTGGTTTTTCACTTGCGAAGGGCCGTGGCGGTCGCCTCGTCAGCGTCAAGGGTCGACGCATGAAGCTGGTGGCAGCCAACGGCCTGTTGGTGCTGCTGCCCAGCGCTTTCGTACTGGCGTCTTGGGCCAATGCCGGTCGTTTCGACGGCGTTTTCTATGCGTTGCAAGGTGTGGAGCTGTTGGCGGGGGCAGTGAACTTTTCACTCCTCGTGATGAACATGCGCGATGGCCTCAAACTCAGCGGTCGGCTCACGTCCACGCGATCTCTACCTGGAATATCCCGCTGACCTTGTCTGCCGAGGCATATTCACAATGATGTACAGGTACAGGTCGAACGCCTTTGGTTAGAGTGGTTAAACAAAACGGACGACCGCTTGTGGCCGTAGACAGACTTCTGCCTGCCGATTCCCCGCACGGCACCAGGCGGTGGGCGCCGCGCTTTTACGGTACAAACACCGCCATGCCTCGCACCCAGCCCTTGTCGGCCACGTTCACTCCCACCTTCGCCCACGTGCCGGCCGGCCCGGTGGCGGGCCCCTTGCAGTTGTTGCCGCTCAACGCCGGGGTGGTGTCAGTGCACACCGCCGATGGCGCGCATGTGGGTTCGCTCAAGCTGGTCGGCGGGGTCTGGAAGTTCAAGGCCATGGGCTACAGCGCTGCCGGTGGCATGGAACCCGGCCACGGCCCGCTGACCGATCAGCACAACATGCAGTTCGCCACGCTTGATGCATCAGAGGTGAGCGCACGCCTGCTAGGCGCTTTGGGAAGCCCTCCGTAGGAGGCCTCCAGGCGGGCCTAGGTTGGCCGGCCATTTTTTTCTTCACGGACGGCGCCGCTTCCGCGCCCCTTGCGGACATCAATGGGTGCCATCGTTCGTCTGTTTTCCCGTCAATGCGGAGTAAATGAGCTCCACGGCGAAGGCAAGCCCCAGGACGACCCCGCCTGCGGTTGAAGACCCCAGGAAGAGCAGCGCCAGCCCCAGGACGAGCGCAGCCAGCGAGAACCAATGGATGGATTTCATGTGATGTGCTTTCCTGGTTTGCCGTTCTTCAACTCGCTTCTGGCTGGATTCTGCCCCAGTGCACCGCGCGCGCAAGGTGGCCCGCGCCGCTGTGTGGATGGCTCCATGCCGCTAGGCCGGGACGAAAAAAAACCGGCTCCGCGGAGCCGGTTTTTCAGAGGAAGCTGCCGGGTTCAGTAGCGCCCGCCGCCGTAGCCACCCGTGCCGTAGCCGATGTCCGAGCGTTTGCTGGCACTGTAGCCGCCCGCGCTGTAGCCACCCGAGCCGCCACCCTCTTCGCGGGGGCGGGCGAGGTTCACGACAATCGCGCGCCCATCGACAGACATGCCGTGCAGCGCGGTGATGGCGGCCTGGGCGACTTCGGCGGACGCCATTTCCACAAAGCCGAAGCCCTTGGAGCGGCCGGTTTCGCGGTCCATCATGACCTTGGCGGAGGAAACCCGGCCAAACTCGGCAAAGTTGCTTTCCAGGCTGGAATCGGTCACGGAATAGGGCAGGTTGCCGACGTAGATCTTGGTGCTCATGGAGGAGCCTTTCTGAAGGAGGGCGCGCAACGCAGGGCGCACCGTTGGGACAAGGGTGTGCGGACCGGATGTCCGCCACAACGGGGAAGCGTGGATGGGGTCTGCGGTGGGCAGGCCATCCATCAGCACACGGGGGGATGCGGCATGCACGTTTGCAGCCAGCCCTGGGTAACGGCAAAGAGCCGGGCGGCTTCGCGCGAGGCAAAGGCTTTGTCGAAACGGAAGACACGGCAGTAGCTGCCGTTGCCTTGGGAACGATGGACCGAGAAGGAGGCGCGGAAGCGGCCGCAGTCGGTCGGGTGTGTCGCGGGCGAAACGACGTACTGGCCCATGGAAATGGCGGTCTTTGAAATCTGGTTCATTCAGGATCGCAGGCTTGGAAATCGACCTGCGTGAGCATCGAGGGACTCGGTGGGCTGCAGCTCTACAGATCCACTGGGCGACAAAGGTCGCAAAAGGCGGCTGGCCTGGGGCGGATGGCCGCCACAGAGCAGGCGTTGCGGTGACGGCACGCGTCAAGGGCCGTGACTGCAACCCACTCAGTATATATCAATTCGCATTTGAATTTGAATTAATATTCTTTTTGGTTTTAAAAGGCGCGAAATTGGGCAGTGCCGGAGCATCCGCGCCAGCGATGCGCCGGGTTTTGCTACGCTTGCCGGCGCTGCCTGCGCGTGTTCCCGCTGCGCCGGTGGTTCTTTTTTCCTCCTGTCGCTCCATGCCCCGCCGCAAACTCCACCACCACGTCTATGTCGTCGAGCTTTCGAAGGACGTGCTGAACGAGCCCCGCTTTCGCAAGAACAACCCCGGCTACATCGACGGCAAACCCTGCGTGTACGTGGGCATGACGGGCCTGGACCCGGACGTGCGGTTTGACAAGCACAAGGCAGGCATCCAGGCGAACCGGTTTGTACAGCAGTACGGCCTGCGCCTGCTGCCCGACCTGTACGAAGGCTTCAACCCCATGAGCTACGAAGACGCGGTGGACCGGGAGATCGAGATCGGCATCGACCTGCGCTCGGCGGGGTTTGGGGTGTGGCAGGCCTGAACCGGTGCCCGCGCGCGCAGGGGCCGGTGCGTCTTTCTTCCTGGAATCGATTGCGCTTCAGTTTTGATAGCTGCCAGCGCTTATCCATCCAGCGCCAGCAGCCCCTTTCACTGAAATCTCAGCGCGCTGGCCAGAAGGCCACAAGCCAGCCTCAGTGCACACGCCCCCGCACAAACTGCAGCGTGGTGTGGGCCACGCGTTCCCCCAGGTACCGGGCCGTGGCCAGGTCTGCCTCCGGCGGCACCACGTCGGCACCCTGGTCGGTGTTGGACTGCGCGGCGGCGCCCAGCCAGAAGCCCAGGCGGTTCAGGTCTTCCTCCGACCCGGTGGACGAGCAGTTGCCCGGGGGCAGCGCCAGGTTCACCCAGTGCATGCCGTGCTGCGCGGCGAACAGGGCCATCTGCATCAGGGTGGAAAGCTTGTCCCCCGAGCGCGAGCCGGAGTTGGTGAAGCCCGCGGCGATCTTGTCCTTCCAGCCGAGGCCTTTGGCCATGACCACGTTGGACGTGGCTTCCTGGAAGGCCTTGAACTGCGACGAGGCGCTGGCGACATAGGTAGGCGCGCCGAAGATGATGGCGTCGGCGGACGCGAGGTCATTCCACCGTGAGGGCGCTTCTTCCACGGTCATGAGAAGGGGCTCGGTGCCCTCCACCTGCGCCACGCCTTCTTTCACGGCCTGGGCCTGCCGGGCCGTGTGGCCATAGCCGCTGTGAAAGACGATGGCAATGCGCACACCAGGGGCGCGGGTGGGTTGGAGAGTGGGCGTCGTCAGGGTCATGTTCATGCTTGAGTTCGTGGGTTGAGAAACTGTGGGTGAGGGATATGAGGGAGGTTGGCTAGGCCGTGGCAGGCTGGCGTTAGGGGCCTTCGCGGCTGTGCACCACCTGCTCCAGGCGCTCCAGAATGCGCGGCCACAAGCCGCCCATGCGCTCGAAGCTGATGCCATCGTTGGGCCGGAAACCCGCCTGCTCCATGCGCAGCAGCGTGCCGCCGCCGTGCTCCTGCAAGGTCCAGGTGATGTGGGTGATGAGCCCATTGGCCGACTCGGTGCCGTTGCCCCAGCGGTAGGCGAGCTGGCTGGGTTCTTCCACCAGGGTCACCTCGCAGTGCGTCAGGCCCGACCAGCCCGGCAGGGGCTGCGCGCGCACCGTGAAGCGGTGCCCCACCTCGGCCACGAAGTCGTTTGGCATGAGCCACTCCTGCATCAACCAGGACTGGGTGAGCGCGCGCCAGACCTTCTCGCGCGGGTGGGGTAGCTGCCGCTCGAACACCAGGGACCGGGTGCCTTGCGCCGTGGGGGTGGGGCCATGGGATCGGGTTGCGTCAGCCATGGCGCACCGCCTGCAAGGTGAGCCTGACGGCGGGCACGAGGCTCAGAGGGTGGTGGCGGTTCTGCATGGTGTTTTTGCCGCTGTAGTGGAGTTGCGCGGTCATTGGTCCATGCGTCCGAGCAGGTTTTCCAGGTCATCCAGGCGCTGGTTCCAGAAGCCGGCATAGACGCTCATCCAGTCCACCAGGGGCGCCAACCCTTCGCGCCGCACCTGGTAGTAGGTTTCGCGCCCGGCACGGCGGTCTTCCACCAGCCCCGCGCGCTTGAGCACGGCCAGGTGCTTGGACACCGCAGGTTGCGAAATGTGGGAATGCCCCGTCAGCACATTCACGGTCTGCTGCCCCTCCCGGGACAGCTGCTGGAAGATGGAACGGCGCGTGGGGTCCGACAACGCCGCGAAGGTCAGGTCTTCAGGGGATTTCACAGGATATAACTCATTGGTTATGGATAACGAATAATAACCAAACGGCTATGAATTGGTCAATCCTTCGTAAAAAGATTCAGGCGCGCTGCGCGGGACACGGGATCGTTTGTGCGACCCACCGGGTGGCACGACAATGCGGGCCCACACGATCCATCCATTCGCTGCGGGCCGGGGAATCCGCCCGTGGCACCCACCCTTTGTCCTTGCCCATGAATTTCGCAAACCGCCTTCAGCTGCTTCCTTCCACAAGCCACCTCGCCGCCCTGCACCTGCTGGACGCTGGCGGCCAGGTGCTGGCCACCATCGAGAACAAGCCCGGCCAGACGGGTTCGCTGGCCGTGTATGCCGCGCTGGCGGCGCTGTATGGCGGCCGCATCACGCCCGCGGCCGCCACCCTGGGGCTGGAGTGGTATGCCGAGCACGTGGCCGACGCGCAGGCCTTCCCGGGCAAGCACCCCAACATCGACCGGCTGCTGGCCTGGGCCCAGGGCAGCGAGAGTTTTGGGGCCCGCATGGTTTCCGCCTGAAACGAAAAAAAAGCCGCGGTGGCAGCGGCGGCTTGTCGAAAACGCGCGGGCCCGTTCGTCGTCAGGGTGTGAACACGTTGAATGAGCGATATGGTTGAGCGGCTCACGCCTTCATCCACCCTGATGTCCACCCCCAAGGAGACCCCAGCATGACCACCAACACCACCCCCACAGGCACCGTCACCCTGCACCGCGTGCTGCGCGCACCGGCCGAGCGCATCTACCGCGCGTTCCTGGACCCCGACGCCATGTGCAAGTGGCTGCCGCCCCATGGGTTCACCGGCCGGGTGCTGAGCCTGGATGCCCGCGTGGGCGGCACCTACCGCATGCAGTTCACCAACTTCAGCAACGGCCAGACGCATGCGTTTGGTGGCGAGTATGTGGAGCTGGTGCCGGGCGAGCGCATCGTGCACACCGACCGGTTCGACGACCCCAACCTGCCGGGCGAGATGCGCACCACCATCCAGCTGAAAAAAGTGATCGTGGGCACCGAAGTGTCCATCATGCAGGCGGGCATTCCGGCCGTGATCCCCGCCGAGGCGTGCTACCTGGGCTGGCAGGAGTCGCTGCAGCTGCTGGCGCTGCTGGTGGAGCCGGAGATTCCGGCGGAGTAAATCGGTGCCGGCCGGGCCATGCACACGGCCCGGCAACAAGGTGAACGGCAACGCACCGGCAGGCGGTGCCGCACCACGCGCCCGCCGCCCCAGCCCCTCCCCTTCCCTCAATTCACATCACATCACATCACTTCAGCCACTTGTCGGCGGCTTGCTTGATGGTGCCCCGGCTGTCCACCAGGCCCCACACGAAGCCCATCACGCGCACATAGTCGGCATCGTCGGTGGGCAACATGAAGCCCAGGTAGTTCTTGGGCGTGAGCGGTGCATCCACGAACGCGGCGTGCAGGCGCGGGTCGGCCTTGGCATAGTGCAGGGCCTCGTACGTCTCGGTGATCATCACGTCGCCCTTGCCCTCGGCGATCAGCGCGGGGATCTCGGCGTTCTTGTCGTGCGTGCTGACCTGGGCTGTTTTCAGGTTGGCCAGCACATAGGTTTCGTTGGTGCCCCCGGGGTTCTTGATGACACGCACGGTGGGCTGGTTCATCGCGTCCACGCTGGTGTATTTGGCCTTGTCGGCCGCGCGCACCAGGGCCACCTTGCCGAAGGGTGCGTAGCCGGGCAGCATGTCAAAGATGCGCATGCGGTTGACGTTGCGCGTGATGCCGCCCACCGCCACATCGAACCTGTCGCCCTGCAGGTCCTTCACCAGGTTGGGCCAGGTGGTGGGCACGTATTCGATCTTCACACCCAGCTCCTTGGCCATGGTCTCGATCACGTCGATGTCATGGCCCGAGTAGCCCGCGTCGGTCTTGATGGCAAACGGGCGGTAGTCGCCGGGCGTGCCCACGCGGATGACCTTGGCCTCCATGATCTTGTCGAGCCGGGGGCCGGCCTGCGCGGCCTGGCTGAAGGCAAGGCTGGCCACCACGGCGGCTGCGGCAAGGGCGAGGATTTTCTTGGGGATCATTTCGAGGTTCTCCAGTGGGTGAAAGGTGGCTTGGCGAAGGGTGTGGCAGCACGGTGCACCGGCCACGCGGGCCGCAGCGGCCGGCACACCCCGTCGCCGCAAACATTACAGCAGGCCCGCGGGCAAAAGCCAGGGGCATTCATCCGGGGTGGTGCCAGCGGCGCAGGACGGGCATTGCACGCGTGCATGGACGCGCGTTGACGGCAGCGTTTGCACAACACCCCAGCGTTGCAAGCGGCGTGCCATGCAGGCCCGCACCGCGCAGGGGCCGGCATACTCAGGCTCCGTCCACGGCCCATGCTCTATTTTTTATAGCATATTGCGCTTGTCCAATAAGCGCTACACGCCCATTTCTTGTCAAACTCGGTTACCCTGCCCGGTTCAGCAACAAGGACTCGCCATGAAAAAACTCAACGTCACCATCCAACTCGAAATGACCGTGCCCGATGACTGGGAGCTGGCCGATACCTCTGAGGGCACGCCCGTCATCAAGCTGCCCGATGGCAAGTACATGGACATCGCCATCGAGCCGCTGTTTGCGGCCGACCCCGAAGACCTGTGGGCCAGCACCGACGACGAGGACGTGCTGGACGACATCCTCGACATGGTGGACAGCGAAGGGGTGACGTACGAGTTTGTGACGCACTGAGCGGTGGGACAGGGGGCAATGCCGGCGTGGGGCGCCCCCTCCCCTCCCCGCATCCAAAGCAGAAAACTACACTTTTGATAGCAGCCGGCGCTTTCACCAGGAGCGCTGGCGCCCTATTTCATTCAAGCACCGTTACAGCTGCGAGCGCAGCCAGCCCGTCAGTTTCTCGTGCGCCTTCTCCCGCAGCGGGCGGTCCCGCCAGGCCTCGTACGTCACGCGGCGTGACCGCCGGATGTCGTCTTCAAACACCGCTGTCTGGCGCCTGGCGAATGCCGTGTCGTACACGTTGAGATTGGCCTCGTCGTTCAGGCGGAACGAGCGGTTGTCGAAATTGGTGGAGCCCACCGACACCAGCAGCTGGTCCACGATCATGACCTTGCAGTGGTACATGGTGGGCGTGTACTCATAGATCTCGGCCCCGGCCTGCAGCAGCTCGCCCCAGGTGGCGCGGGATGCGGCTTTCACCGTCTCGGTGTCGGTGTGTTCGCCGGGGGTGACCAGGCGCACGCGCACGCCGCGCGCCAGGGCGTCCATCAGCAACTTGCGGGTCAGTTCATCGGGCACGAAGTACGCCACCGACAGGTCGATGCTGCGCTCGGCCGCCGTGATGGCCAGGTGGTACATGAGCTGCATGCTCTCGCTGCCGCTCGAAGGCGAGCTGGAGAACATCTGCGCCTTTTGCGTGCCCGCCGGCGCGATGGCCGGGAAGTACGCCTCGCCATGCAGCACCTTGCCGGTGACCTTGAGCCAGTTGTCCAGAAATGTGGCCTGCATCTGCGCCACGGCGGGGCCGCGCACCAGGTAGTGCGAGTCGCGCCAGTGGTCGGGGTCCTGTGCGTGGCCCGTCCACTCGGGCGCGATGCCCACGCCACCGGTGAACGCCACCTGCCCGTCCGCCACCAGCAGCTTGCGGTGGGTGCGGTTGTTCAGGCGCGCCAGGTTGTACCAATGGGGCTTGTGGAACTTCTCGATCTGCACGCCCGCCTCCTTCATCTCGGCCAGGTAGCTCTCTTCCATCTTGGCGCTGCCCACCCAGTCGAGCAGCACATGCACCGGCACGCCGGCGCGGGCGCGCTCGCTCAGGGCGTCGGCAAACTGCTTGCCGATGTCGCCCGACCAGTAGATGTACGTCTCGAACGTGACGCTTTTTTGCGCCGCCTGGATGGCCGCCAGCATGGGCGGAAAGATCTGGTCGCCGTTGAGCAGCTCGGTCACCGCATTGCCGCCCACGATGCCCGGGCCCAGCAGGCTGCCCAGCGCGCGTTCGAACTGCGGGTGGGCGGTGCTGTACAGGCGCGGCAGTTGTTGCTGCACCTTCTTCTCGCCGGCCGTGAAGTTGAGCGCCAGCAACACCAGCGCGCCCGTGGCCAGGGCCGTGAGAAAAACCGTGAGCAGGGTGGAAGGGCGGCGGCGGTGGGCGGCTTTCGGCATGGCGCGATGGTAGGTGGCGGCCCGGCGGAGCAATGTAGGCGGACACCGCCAACACCGGGGGCACAATCGCTGGTGCGGGTCGCGACAGCGGCCGCATCGCACCGTCTCCCCAAACACACACCACTGCGCTTTTTATCCCTGCCCTGCCGTGTCTGAATCTGCCCGCCCTGCCCTCGTCCACCCCGCCCTCCCCATCAACCGTCGCAGCGCCCTGGTGGGAGCGGCGGGTCTTCTGGCGCAGCCCGCCATGCTGGGGCTGCTGCACGCCAAGCCCTTGCCACCCGCGCCCACCGTATGGCCCCAGGCGCTGCAGGTGCCGGGGGGCGTGGCGCGGCTGTCGCTCGGGCCCGCGGCCACGCGGCCGGTGGCGCAGGTGCGCCAGGGCGATGTGGATGTGCCGCTGCGGGTGGTGGGCGACGCCATCGAATGGACCGCCCTCGTGGGCATCCCGCTGGCCGCCGCGCCCGGCGATGCGTTCATCACCGTGCTGGCCGAAGGCGGCGGCAGCCCGCGGCTGGTGCACTACACCGTGGCGCACAAGCAGTACAAGGAGCAGCACCTGCAGGTGTCGCCGCGCACAGTGGACCTCTCGCCCGAGGACCAGGCGCGCTACGAGCGCGAGCGCGAGCACCAGGCCCAGGTGATGGCCACCTTCACCGAGCAACCCGCGGGCCAGGCGCCGGCATCGCTGCGCATGCGCGTGCCGGTGCCGGGGCGGCGCTCCAGCTCGTTCGGGCTGCGGCGCGTGTTCAACGGCCAGCCGCGCAACCCGCACAGCGGCATGGACATCGCCGCGCCCACGGGCACGCCCATCGTGGCGCCGCTGGCGGGCCGGGTGATCGACGTGGGCGACTACTTCTTCAGCGGCGGCACGGTGTGGCTCGACCACGGCCGGGGCCTGCTCACCGTGTACGCCCACCTCAGCAGCAAGGACGTGCGCGTGGGCGAGGTGGTGAACGCGGGCGACGCGTTCTGCAAGGTGGGCGCCACCGGCCGCGTGACCGGCCCGCACCTGCACTGGGGCGTGATGCTCAACCGCACCATGGTGGACCCGGCGCTGTTTGTCCCCGCATAGCTATTATTTTGATAGCTTCTTGCGCTTGATGGACAAGCGCCAGCGGCCAATTTGATTCAAACACAATTCCCCGCATGACCTCGCGCCTGATCCGCTTCAACAAACCCTATGGCGTGCTGAGCCAGTTCACCGCCGAAGGCAAGTGGCAGGGCCTGAAGGACTACATCGACCTGCCCGGCGTGTATGTGGCGGGGCGGCTGGACGCCGACAGCGAAGGGCTGCTGCTGCTGACCAACGACGGGCCGTTGCAGGCCCGCATTGCCGACCCGCGCTTCAAGATGGAGAAGACCTACTGGGTGCAGGTGGAAGGCATCCCGGGCGAAGCCGCGCTGGCCGCGCTGCGCAGCGGCGTGGTGCTGAACGACGGCCCCACCCTGCCCGCCCGCGCGCGCCTGCTGGCGCCCGCGCCTGCCGTGTGGGCGCGCAACCCGCCCATCCGCGAGCGCAAGGCCATCCCCACCGCGTGGATCGAACTCGTCATCCGCGAAGGCCGCAACCGCCAGGTGCGGCGCATGACGGCCGCCGTGGGCCACCCCACGCTGCGGCTCATCCGCGCGGCCATCGGGCCCTACACGCTCGACGGGCTGGCGCCGGGCACCTGGGCCGATTGAATCGAGGCAGCTACGCCGCCACCGCGTCCATGCGGCGCGACAGTGCCGAGCCGCGCGCCCGCAGGAACACGCGCAGCCCTTCGGCATAGTCCGCACTGACGGCCTGCTGCACCGAGGCGCGCGCGGCCAGCGCTGTGCGCCAGCGCAGCACACGTGGCAAGCCTTGCCAGAGACCCAGGCCGTCCACGCCCGGCAACGTGTCGATGACGTCGAAGTACCGGAACACGGGGCCGAACACCACATCCACCATGCCGAAATCCGGCCCCGCAAAGTACGGCCCCGCGCCGCTGAACGCACCCAGCGCTTCTTCGAGCTGCACGAAGCGGCCGCGCAGCTCCTGCGCGCGGGCCCGCAGCGCGGCTTCATCCGGCGCGGCGTAAAAAGCGCCGATGGTGTTGAGCACCGTGGAGCCAAACTCCATCCACGCGCGGTGGCGGGCGCGCTGCAGCGGGTCTTGCGGGTGCAGCGCGGGCATGGCCACCTCGTCCAGGTACTCGCAGATCACCGCCGACTCGAACAGGCTCTGGCCGCGCACCTGCAATACCGGCGTCTTGCCCAGCGGCGAGAGGGCCAGGAACCAGCCGGGCTTGTGGGCGAGATCGATGGTGCGGCGCTCGAACGCCAGGCCCTTCTCGCGCAGCACGATGGCCACGCGCTGCACATACGGGCACAGCGCGTGCGAGACCAGCGTGAGCGCGGGCGCGCCAGCCGCTGCTGCGCTCACGGTGCCAGCCCCTCGGCGCGCAGCGCGGCCTGCACCTGCGGGCGGGCCGCCACGCGTGCCATCCAGGCCTGCAGATGCGGGTAGGCCGTGAGCGGCATGCCCAGCAGGTGGGCCCAGTTGACGATGGTGAAGCCATACGCATCGGCCACGCTGTACGCGCCCGCCAGGAAGTCGCTGCGCGAGAGCACGGCATCCAGCTCCGCAAAACGCGCGGCCAGCTTGGCCTTGGCCGCCTGCCGCGTGGACTCGGCCGTTTCCTTGTGCCACAGCCAGGGGCTGAAGCCCTTGTGCAGCTCGGTGCTGACGAAGGTGAGCCACTCCAGCACGGCCAGGCGCTCGCGCGAGCCGGGCTTGCCGATCAGCGCCTGCGCCGGGTCCAGGTCGGCCACGTACTGCAACAGCGCCGCGCCTTCGGTGTGGCGCGACTGGTCGTCCAGCTCCAGCAAGGGCACGTAGCCGCGCGGGGAGATGTCGAGGTAGCTGGCACCCGTCTCGGTGGTGTGGTGCGCCAGGTCCACCTTGGTCAGGTCGAAGGGGACGCCGACCTCGCGCAGCGCAATGTGGACGGCGAGCGAGCAGGCGCCGGGGGCGTAGTAGAGCTTCATGGCAGTGGCGGGCTTTCTGTGCAAAAAGGGGTTGGGAGCATCGCCGCTGCACACAGCGGTGGCACGGGCGACAGGCAGAATTTATGATTGCATTTACGCAAACAAAATACGCATTCATGAAAACATCCATTGCATCATCGCAATACCGCCTGGGCGCCGCCGAGCTGGAGGTGCTGCTGGCCATGGTGCGCACCGGCACGCTGGCGGCGGCCGGTGAGCGGCTGGGCGTGGATGCGTCCACCGTGTTCCGCGCCATCCAGCGCATCGAGCGCGGGCTGGGCCAGCCGCTGTTCGAGCGCTCGCGCGCGGGCTACCGCGCCTCGGAGCTGGCCCAGGCCCTGGCCGAGCAGGCCGAGCGCGTGGAAGCCGCGCTGGAGGCCGCCCGCACCGCCACGCAGGCGCAGCCCGAGCAGGTCTCGGGCACGGTGCGCATCTCCACCACCGACACCATCCTGCAGGGCCTCATCGCCCCCGCCCTGCAGGTGCTGCAGCCCCGCCACCCGGCCCTGGTGTACGAGCTGCATGCGGGCAATGAACTGGTGAGCCTCACGCGGCGCGACACCGACATCGCCGTGCGCGCCACCAGGCGCCCGCCGCAACACCTGGTGGGCCGGCAGCTGGGCATGATCCGTTCGGCGCTGTACACCGCAGCCTCGAACCCGCTGGCACTGTCCGACGTGGAGGCGGGCCGCGCGGCCTGGGTCGCGCCCGACGACTCCATGCCCGGCCACCCCTCGGTGCGCTGGCGCAAGAAGCAGTACCCCAGGGCGCAACCCACCTACCGCGTCAACAGCCTGCTCACCGTGATGGAACTGGTGGCCCGGGGCGCGGGCGTAGGCGTGTTGCCCACCTTCCTGGCCCAGGGCCGCGGCGACCTGCGCCCGCTCACCGGCTCGCTGCCCGAGTGCGACAACGGGCTGTGGCTGCTCACGCACCCCGAATCGCGCCACCTGCGGCGCATCGCGGCGGTGTACGGGCACCTGGCGGACACGGTGCAGCTGCCCTGAGGGACTCCGGCGATTCCTGCGGCCCGGCCCATTCCGCCGGCCGGCTCCAGGGCTTTTGGCCCGGCCTGCGGATGGGCGCGCAGGCCGGGCAGCTTCATGCCCAAGGCATTTTGTACTAATACAATTATTTTTCAAAAGTACAATTTGCCTCCACCACCTGCCCTGCAGACAGGTGCGAGGAGTTCACATTGCCCGATACCCTCTCTCCCCCAGGCACGGGCTGGAAGGCGCGCAGCCTGGCCGGCTTCATCCAGCACGCGGGGCCGCTGTGGGCCCAGCGGGAAGACCATGGCTGGGCCTATGGCTTCGCGGTCGGACCGCAGCACCTCAACCCCGCGGGGGCGGCCCACGGCGGCGCGCTGATGACCCTGATGGACCACGCCCTCAGCGCCGTGGCCTGGGAAGCCTGCGGCCGCAGCCCCTGCGTCACGCTGCAGCTCGATTCCCATTTCGTGAGCCCGGTGCGGCCCGGCCAGTTCGTCGAGGCGCGGGCCGAGGTGATCGAGCGCACCGGCAGCCTGGTCTTCATGCGCGGCGAGCTGCGCGCGGGCGCGAGCCTGGTGCTGACGGCCCATGCGCTCATGAAAGCCATGAAATGAAGACGGCCAGCCCCGCACCGGCATCTGCCCGCCGCCACGCCGTGGCCGAAATTCCTTTGCACCCTGACAAGGAGCGCGCCCTGGACATTCCCGCCCACCACAGCCTGATGGCTCTCTTCGGCGCCCGGCCGCACCACGGCGCTGCAGCCGACGCGGCCACAAATGGGTTTACGCTTGCCGGTTTGAAGCTCCAGAACCCGCCCATGGCCTCCCGCTCCAAGCCCGCCCCGCCCCCCGCCGACACCAAGCCGACCAAAGGCGTGCGCGTGCGGCCCGTGCCCGCCGTGACACGCTCCATCGCCATCCTGCGGCTGCTGGGCGAGCACAAGCAGCCGCTCACGCTGAAGACGGTGGCCGAAGCCTTATACCTGGTGCCCAGCACCTGCCTGCACATCCTGCGGGTGCTGGTGGCCGAAGACCTGGTCACGCTCGACCCGTCGACCAAGCGCTACGCGCTGGGCACCGGCATGATCAGCCTGGCCCGCAGCGTGCTGGAGGGCGGCGGCTTCACGCAGCTGGTGCAGCCGGTGCTCGACCGCCTGGCCGCGCAGTTCGGCGTAACGGCCATGGGGGTGGAGATCACATCGCGCCAGACGGTGATGGTGCTGGCGCTGTCCCGCTCCAGCCAGCCGTTTCGGGTCCACACCGATGTGGGCAGCCAGTTCGAGACGCTGGTCAGCGCCACGGGGCGGCTGATCGCGGCCTACAGCGGCGAAAGCTGGCCCGCGCTCAAGGAGAAATTCGCCCGGGTGGTGTGGGACAAGGCCCCCACGTACACCACCTGGAAGAAGGAGGTCGAGCTCACGCGGTCCCGGGGCTGGAGCCTGGACCGCGACAACTTCATGGCCGGCATCACGGTCGTGGCCGTGCCCGTCTTCGCGCCGGGCGGACGGCTGGTCCATACCCTGGTGGTGGTCGGGCTCAGCAGCCAGATGGGTGCCGCCGTGGTGCAGCAGCTGGCCCAGGTCATGCAGCGGGAGGCGGCCGAGCTGTCTCGCCTGCTGGGCGGGAGCTGACCATGCCGGCGCCCGGTACCGCGGCGGCACAGACGCTGCTCAAGACCATCACCATGCCCGCGGACATCGATGCCAGCGGCCAGGTGCCCACGGGCTGGCTGCTGGCCACCATGGACCTCGCGGGGGCCGTGCTGCCGGGGCAGCATTTTGGAGCGCCGGTCGAGCTGGTGGGGCTGTCCGACGCCACGCTGCTGGCCCGGCCCCGGCTGGGCCAATGTGTGACGTTCACGGGCCGCCTGGTGTCCAGCAGCGGCGAGGATGCGTGTGTGGCCATCGAGGCCTGGTGCGAGGAGCGCGGCCGGACGGGGGGCACCCCGCTGATGCGCGCCCAATTGCGCTATGTGCCCGCCACCATCGAAGTGCCCGGGAATCTCTTCCCGGGCACGTTCCAGGCGGGCTCCTGAGCGGAGCCTTGCGTCAGTCCGCGCGGATGCCCGCGGCCTTGATGATGGGCGCCCAGCGCTGGCGCTCCTTCCTGGCGAACTCGATCAGGGCCGCGGCCGTTCCCCCCGCGGGCTCGAAGCCCAGTTCCAGCAGGCGCTGGCGCACTTCGGGCCGGGCCAGCACCTTGTTGACCGCCGCATTGAGAACACCGGTCACCGCCGCCGGCGTGCCCCTGGGCGCATACAGCGCGTTCCACGCCACGAACTCGAAACCCGGATGGCCCTGCTCCGCGATGGGCTTCACGCCGGGCGCCAGGTTGCTGGCGGTTGCCGACGTGACGCCAATGGCACGCAGCTTGCCGGCCGCGATGTGGGGCCGCAGCGCCAGGGGCGTGTCGATGACCGCCGGCAGCTGGCCACCCAGCACATCGGTCACCGCGTTGCCCGAGCCTTTGTAGGGCACGCCGAACAGCGGTGCCGACGAGCGCTCCTTCAGGAACTCGACCACCAGGCGCGCCGAGGTGCTGGGCATCGCGATGTCGGCCGAGCGGGGGGCGCGTTTCACGGATTCGAGCAGTTCCGCCACGGAATGGTGGGGGGCATTGGCCCCCACCGCCAGCACCATGGGAAACGTGCCCACCATGGCGATGGGTTCGAAATCCTTCTCGGGGTCGAACGCCAGCTTCGCATAGAGAAACTGGTTGAGCACATGGGTGGCGTTGGTGCCCATGGTCAGGGTGTAGCCGTCGCCCGGGGCCTGGGCCGCGAGCTCGGTGCCCAGGTTGCCACCGGCACCGGCCCTGTTCTCGACGACGATGGGCTGGCCCAGTTCCCGGCCGAGCTGCTCGCCCAAAAATCGGGTGGCCACATCGGTGCCCTGCCCCGCGGCATAGGCCACGATGATGCGGATGGGCTTGGTGGGATAGCTGGGGTGCTGGGCCTGCGCGTGGGCAGCGGGCATCGCCCACAGCAAACTGGCAGCGGTCATGATGGCAGCGAAGGTTCGCATGCTTGTCTCCTTTATTTTTTATGCTCTGCAGATCAGAGAGGGCTGGTGCGCGCGACACCCCGGGTATACAGGTCCCGCCTCTGGGCGTCATTGAATCCGAGATCGGCCAGCACCTCGTCGGCATGCTGGCTGAAAGCCGGGGGCGGCGCTCCCGGCAGGGCCGGGGTGCCGTACAGCCGCGCCGGGCCACGCAGCGCCGTGAACGCGCCCTGCCGGATGATCATCTCGCGGTGCGCGCAGTGCGCCTGGGCCAGCGCCTGCGGCACGTCGTTCACCACCCCGGCGGGCACCCCCACACGCATCAGCGCCTCGCACAGCGGCTCGCAGTCTTGCGCGGCAATCGCGGACTCGATGATGTCCTTGAGCGCCTGGCGGTGCGCGATGCGGTCTGCGTTGGCGTGGAACCGGGGATCCTCGGGCAGGCCCGGGCGCCCGATGTGCTGGCTGAAACGGCGGAACTGGCCATCGTTGAGGATGCCGATGAACACATGCCCGTCGCGCGCCCTGAACTTGTCGTACGGGGCGATGTTGGGGTGCGCGCTGCCCAGCAGGCCCGGGGCCTTCTTCGACGCGAACCAGTTCGATGCATGCGGCAGCAGCAGGCTCAGCGCCGTGTCGTAGAGCGTGGCCTCCACTCGCTGCCCGGCACCGCTTTTGTGCCGGCTGCACAGGGCCATGAGGATGCCGGTGAGCGCCACATAGCCCGTCAGATGGTCCACGATGGGAATGCCCATGCGCGTGGCGCCCGTGGCCGATTCGCCGTTGATGCTCATCAGGCCGCACTGCGCCTGCAGCACCGCGTCGTAGCCCGGCAGGCCGCCCAGCGGCCCGTCGCGGCCAAAGCCCGAGATGGCGCAGTAGATGAGGCGCGGGTAGCGTTCGGCCAGCACGTCTTCGTAGCCCAGGCCCCATTTCTCCATGGTGCCGGGCAGGAAGTTCTCCACCAGCACATCGGCATCCCGCAGCAGGCGGTGCAGCACCTCGTGCGCGTCGGGCTGGCTCAGGTCCAGGCTGATGGCCTTCTTGCCCCGGTTCAGCGCGGCAAAGTACGCGGAGTGGCCCATGTCGTCGTATGGCGGTCCGAGGTGCCGGGTCTCGTCGCCCCCTGGCGGCTCGATCTTGACCACCTGGGCGCCATTGTCGGCGAGCATCTGGGTGCATAGGGGGCCTGCGAGCACGCGGGTGAGGTCCACCACCCGCAGGCCTTCCAGCGCCGGGGCGCTGAAGCTTGTCATGCTGCTATTCACCCGCGGCGGGGCAACACCACCACGCCACCGCCAAGCACCGACAGCTCGCCGTCCTGGTTGTGCGCCTCCTGTGCGATCTCGACCAGGTGCTTGCCGCCCTCCTCGAACTTGCGCGTGACCTTGCCCTTGATGAAGAGCATGTCGCCCTCGGGGTTGTGGCGGCGAATCTTGCAGCTGGCCTTGTGAAGGAAACCCGTGTCGCCCATCCAGTTGGTGAGGTGGTGCGTGAGCCACGAGGTGCGCTCGGGGCCGTAGTCGTACGCGCCGGGCGCGCCCACTTCGAGCGCGAAGTCTTCTTCCCAGTGCACGCGCTCGGGCACGTCCGGGATGCCGAAGCGGTTCTTGATGCCCACGCCCGGGTGCGCGTCGATCAGCTTCCAGGCCAGCTTGTTGGCGCGGATGTACAGGCCGCCCCAGCCCTGCGCGTAAGCGATGAAGCCGGTCACGGTCATCGGCCCCTTGAACATGGTGGGCAGCTCGTCGCCCACGTTCACGTCGTCCCAGTAGCGGGGCGTGGCGCCGCGCACTTCCTCGTTGCGGTAGAGCTTGTAGGCCTCGTTCAACTCTTCGTCGGTGTACTGGCGCGGGCCGCGTTCGCGCACGTTCTGGTATTTGCTGCCCTGCTCCCGCGCATGGTCGCGCTCGGTGCGAAAGCACCAGCTGTCGGCCTCGGCCACCTTGTCGCCGTCCTGGTTGAAGAAGTCCACATGGTAGATCTGCTGGATGGCTCGGCCGGCAAAACGCGTCTGGTGCTCGATCAGGTCCTTGAGCGAGGCCTCGGTCGAGATCACGTCGTTGCGGCGCACGGGCTTGTGCCAGGTCCAGTCCGCACCCGACCACATGGCGTGCACGCCCGGCAGGCCGCCCACATAGCCCGACACGATGCGGCTTGTGGCGAACAGGAAGCTGGGCAGCGCGACGATGCCGCCGTAGTGGCTCCTGGCCGCGTAGTCGGGGTCGCACCACAGGGGGTTGTCGTCGCCGATGCCGTGCGCGTAGTGGCGGATGTTGTCGCGCGTGGCCTCGTGGCACCAGGGCTCGGCGGTCTGGCCGATCTTGATGCCGATGCGCTCGCGCAGTTCATCGAGGCCGCTGTCGGTGATCTTGGGAAAGCTGCGCTGCGGGGTGGTGGCAATGGACATGGGTGGAGTCTCCTTGGGGTGGTGGTGGTGATGAATGAATGGATGGATGGACGGACAGACGGAGGAAAGAAGGGACCGCGGGTGGCGGGGTGCTCAGGCGCAGGCCACCGCTTCGCGCTCCCGCAAGACCTTGCGGTGCACCTTGCCGGCGGGGGTCTTGGGCAGCTCCGCCACGAACGCGATGTGGCGCGGGTATTCGTGCTGGCTGAGCTTGGTCCTGACAAGGTTCTGGATCTCGTCGATGAAGCCCTCGCTGCGCTCGCGGCCTGACACGACGAAGGCCTTGACGACCTGCCCGCGCAGTGCGTCGGGCACGCCGATCACGGCGGCTTCGAGCACGTCCTCGTGCATGAGGATGACGTTCTCGATCTCCACCGCGCTCATGGTCCAGCCCGCGGAAATGATCACGTCGTCGGCGCGGCCGCCGTGGAAGAAATAGCCGTCCTCGTCGGTGCGGCCCAGGTCCTTGGTGGGTATCCACTGGCCGCGCCGCAAGACCATGAGCTGCCCCGTGGTGCCCGGCGGGCAGATGTGCCCCTGCGCGTCGTGCACCTCGACCCGGGTGCCGGGCACGGCCTTGCCGAGCGAGCCGCGCTTGACCGGGAAGTCGCTGGCGCCGGGGTAGCTCACCAGCACCACGCCGATCTCGGTCGTGCCGTACATGCTGCACACCTCCAGGCCAAAGCGCTCGTGCACGAAGTCGGCCGTGTCGTCGTCGATGGGCTCGCCGGTGAACGACAGCTTCGTGAAGTGATAGGCGTGGTCGCCCGCCTTGCCGCAGTTCTTCATCATGCGGTAGTGCGTGGCGGCGGCCGACATGTTGTTGAAGCGGTGGGCCGACAGCGCCTGCAGCAGCCTCTCGGCGTTGAACCGGCCGCTGTAGCTGCCGATCGTCAGGCCTAGCGCCAGCGGCGCCAGCGTGCCATGCCACAGGCCGTGCCCCCAGGCGGGGGACGACGGGCACATGAAGCGGTCGCCGGGGCGCAGCCCCGTGCCGTACAGCGCGGCCACCATCAGCGTGACCAGCGCCTTGTGGGTGTGCTTCACGGCCTCGGGCAGCTCCCGCGTGGTGCCGGACGTGTACTGGAACACGGCCAGGTCGTCGGCCCGCGACGTGCTGGCGTAGGTGGCAGGCAGCGCCAGCAGCTGCTGCCACAGCACGTCATCGAAGACCTCGAACGCGGTGGTGCCCAGGCCCTCGACGACCCCGCGCTTTTCCTCGTTGGTAATGAGCAGGCTCGGCTTGCAGTCGCCCACCCGCAGGCGTACGCCATCGGGGCCGAACAGCGTGAACAGCGGCACGGCAATGGCGCCCCGCTTGATCACGCCGAACATCGCCGTGTAGAACGCCCGCGAGGGCTCCAGCATGATCGCCACACGGTCGCCGCGCTGCACGCCGCGGCCTTCGAGGAAGTGTGCGAAACGGGCCGAATCCCGCGAGAGTTCGTCGAAGGTGATGGTTTCGTCCACGCCATCGGCGCGGCAGACGATCACCGCATCGCGGCCCGCACCGGCATGGCGGTCCACGCACTCATGGGCGATGTTGAACGCAGTGCGGTCCCCATCGAAAAGATCCCACAGGCGCTCGGTCGCGAAGTGGCTCTGGGCATCGGCGTAGCTGGCGTAGTCGGTCAGGCGTTTCATGGCTGCATCGGCTCTGTGTGTCGGTGCATGCAGTCTCGATTTTTCGACATTGATTGTCAAATACGACTATCAATTGTCTCAGTACAATTTTTAAAAATGCACTCTATCGGCTCCTCGCGCTATTCGCGTGCCCGCGCGAACAGGGTTTCAAGGGCCCCGCGAGGCCGCGCGCAACGCACCATTGCTGCCAGTACGCTGTCACCAGCGCGCACTACAGTGCAGGGCCACCCACCGACCGGAAGGAATCCGCGTGACCACCCAGTTCTATGGCGCCTCCAGCCTCGACGGCTTCCTCGCCACGCCCGACCACGACCTCGGCTGGCTGCTGCAGTTTGGCGAGATCGAGGGCTCCAGCTACCCCGCTTTCATCCGCGATGTGGGCGCGCTGGCCATGGGCTCGCACACCTACGAATGGATGCTCAGAAATGCCATCGACGCGGGCCAGCCCTGGCCCTACCCGCAGCCCACGTGGGTGTTCAGTTCGCGCAGGCTGCGCGCGATTCCCGGTGCCGACGTGCGCTTTGTGCAGGGCGACGTGCGGCCCGTGCACCAGGCCATGGCGCGGGCCGCAGCAGGGCGCAATGTGTGGATCGTGGGTGGCGGCGAACTCGTGGGGCAGTTCCATGACGCGGGCCTGCTGGACGAGCTGATCGTGCAGATCGCACCGGTCACGCTGGGCGCGGGCGCGCCGCTGTTTCCGCGGTCCATCGTGCAGCCCACGCTGCGCCTGAAGTCCGTGACCACGCTGGGCGGCATCTTCGCGGAGCTGCGCTACGAGGTGCCGCGGCCGTAGAGGCAAGATTTGCTATATTTTATATAGCAACCTAGATTGATACTGCAAGCGCCGCAAGCCGTCCCGTCTTGCACGTCCCCTCACGCCAGCGGCACCGCCTTGTGCACGGGATGGGACAGCACCAGCGATGTGGACACGCTGCCATGGGCCGCCAGCGCATCGACCACACGCTCCAGGTCGGCGGGCTGGCCGAAGGCGCAACGCACCACGAAGCAGTCCTCGCCCGTCACGCGCACGGCATCCAGCACTTCGGGCATGGACTGGAACAGCTGCACGTAGCGCTTGATGTGCTCGTGCGTGGTGCGCACCCGCACCACGGCCTGCAGGCCCAGGCCCACGGCGGCCAGGTCGATGCGCGCCGCGTAGCCCGAGATCACCCCCGCGTCCTCGAGCTTCTTCACGCGCTCGCTCATCGCCGGCTGCGACAGGCCGATCTTCTTGCCCAGCGCCGACAGGCTCTGCCGCGCATCGTCCTGCAGGGCCATGAGGATCTGCCGGTCTTTCTTGTCCAGTTCCACGGGGATGGTTCCTTTGCGATGCTTTCAAGGTTTGGGGGCGCGCTTTCCGATGAAGCCCGCTGGCCGCGGCGGCATGATTTTCCTATCGTCGGGGGGCAGTGATGGATCTGCTTTCACGACAAGGAACACCAATGGCGACGCGACCTGTTTTGCTCATTCCCGGCATCCACAACTCCGGCCCCGGGCATTGGCAGTCATTGTGGCAAACCCGGCACGCGGACGTGGCGCGCGTGGAGCAGGCGGACTGGGATCACCCCGTGTGCGACGCGTGGGTACAGGCGCTCGACGACGCCATCGCGGCGGCGGCGCAGCCCCCCATCCTGGTCGCCCACAGCCTGGGCTGCCTGGTGGCGGTGCACTGGGCCGCACGCCACCACCGGCCGCTGCACGCCCTGCTGCTGGTGGCCGTGCCCGACCCCGAGGGCCCGGCGTTTCCCGCCGATGCCCGGGGCTTCTTCCCGCTGCCCGCCGCGCTGCCGACAATGCACAGGCTCATGCTGATGAGCAGTACCAGCGATCCCTACTCCACCCCCGGTTTTTCGGCGCGGTGCGCGGGCGCGTGGAACGCCGAACACGTGGTGCTGGGCGCGCTCGGCCATGTGAATGCCGACAGCGGCCTGGGCGACTGGCCCGCGGGATGGGAGCAGGTGGCGCGCTGGCGCGGGCAGTGAGGCCGCCGCCCGGCTTCGCCAGGCCCCGCGCATCCCGCAAGGGCCTCAGCCTCCGGCCGCCTGGGCCTGGTCGATCGCCAGGTACCGTTTGACGAGGTCAAAGAAGCTCTCGTAGAACGTGTCCTTGGAGATGGTCTCGCTCCCCACCTTGACCAGCGATTCGCTGCTGGCGGAAAACGGCAGCGAGACCGAGCCGATGGCGCCCACGCCCACGCTGGCGGAGTTGTTGGTCTTGCGCAGCGCATAGGTGTCCTGCAGCGCGGTCACGAACCCCAGGCTCACCTTGCCATCGCTGGCCTCCGGCAGGCACACCACGCGCACCACCATCTGCAGGTGCGACTCGGCCTCCGGCTGGAAGCTCTTCTTGCCTTCCACCAGCTCCGTCTGGTGGGTGGAGATGATGTAGCCCTGGCTCAGCAGCGCGCGGCGCGAGGCCTCGCAGGTCTGCTGCGGGGTGGCATCGAACAGGCGCGAGTAGGTGGCCACCGATCCGAAGTTCTCCGGCACGGCGAAGGTCTTGGCACCCGTGGCCGAGCAACCTGGCAAGGCCAGCGCCGCGGCTCCTGCCGCCAGGGCCGCCACGAAAGTCCGGGCGCGGCGCAGAGCCGGCGCCCCGCCGGGAAATCCGCGGGAGGAAGGCGCGCCCAGGGCGCCTGGATCAATGGGGGTGGTCGAAGGAAAGCTCAAACCGGCACTCCTTTTGTGTCATGGATCATCATCGGCCGCGCCTGCCCGCAAGCGGGCGCCAGCCCAAGAAGTGG
Organism: Acidovorax sp. GW821-FHT11A03; assembly: GCF_058809075.1. NCBI lineage: Bacteria > Pseudomonadati > Pseudomonadota > Betaproteobacteria > Burkholderiales > Comamonadaceae > Acidovorax > Acidovorax sp. GW821-FHT11A03. The sequence continues at coordinate 184,494 of NZ_JBXASG010000003.1, read as the reverse complement.
TGTGACGGGCCAGGCCGCCCGCAGTTCCCTTGCGCGAGGCAACGGGGTCGCCGGCGGCGGCCCATTGCGATGGCTTCGCAGTATGACCCGCATGGCGGGGTGGCGATGTCAGCGGGCAGCCCGTTCCCCCGCACACAAGGTATCAAATTGCTGCGCCCTGGTCCGCACCGCTGCGCCCGCGCCTCAGGGCCTGGCCTGGGAGAGAAGCTTTTCCAGCCGCTGCAGGCGCTGGGCCATGGCGGCCAGTGCCTCCTCCTTGGCCTGCAGGTCCTTCTGGAGCGCATCGATCCTTTGCTGCTGCGCCACCGTGCGCTTGTCCAGCGCCTGGACACCCGCCAGCGCCACGCCGTCAGGATCGATGGTGGCAATTTTCGTATCGCTGTCCCCCAGGCGGAAAGCGGCGGAAAAATCCTGCGCCATGGGCCCCATGTGGCGCACCGCAAGGCCTTCTGTCTTGTAGTTCCAGGTGGTCACCGGCACCGCGCGCAGGCGCCGCAACACGTCTTCACCATCGACCGCCGCAAAGTTCTCCTTGAGATTGCGGTCGGAGACGGAGGACCACGAGCCGCCCCCCGCGCCCACCGTGACCCCGGCCGCCAGGCCCGCGTCGGTGTAGATCGTGAAGCCGCCCGAGGACCGGAAGATGGCCTGGTTCGTGCCCGACGGGGTGATCGCGGTATCGCTGGAGCGGTCGGTCCACACAAAGCTGCCGTAGAAATTGGACCCGCCGGTGGACAGATAGCTCATGCGCAGGCCGGTGGTGGCCGCGGCATTCGTATACAGGTTCACGCCGCCCGCGGCCCGCACATTGAAGGAATTGTTCACCCCCGCGCGGAAGTAGGTTTCTGGCGAGCAGGACACGCCGCCGTCGCAGAAGGTGGGAAACGAACGGTCGGCAAAAACGAACGAGCCCTGCCGCGCGTTGGTATGCGCGCCCATCCCCAGCGCCACCGACGCGAAGCCGGAGGCGACGTTGTACAGCCCCATGGCCACGGAGTTGCCGTTGGCCGCCACCGTACCCTGCCCCACGGCGAAGCCATAGTCGCCCGAAGCCCTGGCGTTGTAGCCGAACGCCGTGGAGTACATGCCGATGTTGGCGTCGTCCCACTGGGTGCCGTCGATCTGCCCGGCGCGCAGGGACGCTTTTTGCGGATACCACAGGAACCGCGTGCCCGGGCCTTCGGCCGGCGCGCCCCCCATGCCGTTGGAAAAGTCGCCCACCGACAGGATGGCGCCGTCGTTGTCCACACGCACACGCTCCTTGTCGTGGTTTTGTCCATCCAGGTACAGGCCGCTGGCAGACAGCGACAGCAGTGGCGTATTGCCGGCCGAACCCAGCGTGGCGGCACCGACTAGCTTGAGGTTGACGAGCGCGCTGGCCGTGGTGGCAGCCTGCTGCCCGGCGGGCGCGAACTGGACAGCCCCCGTTAGGTCACCCGTGGCGCCAGTGGCCCCCGTCGCGCCGGTGGCCCCGGCCGGGCCCGTGGCTCCCGCGGGACCGGCCGCACCCGCTGGCCCGGCCGCGCCAGCCGCCCCTGCGACGCCAGCGGAGCCGGTGGCGCCCGTCGCTCCCGTGGCGCCAGCCGCGCCTGCCTGCGCCACCAGCGCCCAGACGGCAGGGCTCACGGAGGGGTCGGCGTTGATCGAGTCCGAAGGCGATACCTGCAGGTAGGTCGAGCCGCCCTGGCTGACCAGCGTGCCGGAGGCATAGGCCGTGGCCGCGGACCAGGCACCCATGTAGCTGCCCGCAAACGAGCCGGCCGCCCCGGTGGCCCCCGTCGCACCGGCGGGGCCCGCGGTGCCCGTGGTTCCTGCCGCGCCTGCGGGCCCCGTGGCCCCCACAGGCCCCTGAAGCCCCTGAGGCCCCGCACCGCCGGCGGCGCCGGTGGCCCCCGCGGGCCCCTGGGGCCCGGTCGGCCCCGTGGGGCCGGTGGCGCCCGTGGCCCCCACGGCCGAAGCCTGGCACGGACCGAGCACGCCGGCCGCTCCGTAGCACACCCGGTTGGCCACCGCCGGAGAAGCCCCGATCCCCGGTGCGGCGATGGCGCCGCCCTCATCCACGCGAAAGCGGATCTGCGTTCCGCTGGCGTCCTTGACGGCAAACCCCGAGCCCGCCGCCGGCCGGATCGTGACGTCCGCCGCCTGCGCGGCAGGGCCCCACATCGCGGCCGCAAGCAGGCTGAGGAACAACGGGCTGGCATGAACGCGCGGGGAGGACATGGTCGGAAGCTCTTTCTTCGGTGATTTCTTGCCTTGCGGCGACGGGGGATGGCGGCCGCGCAGGCACGACATTGCAGCGGGGCCGCACACCCCCGCCTGGAGGGCGGCCGTGGCAGGCTTGCGCCCTCGCCCACCGGCCCGGCCGCGCAGGTGGGCGCTTGCATGCCGAATCACGGTCGCAGGCCCTGGCCCCATGGGTGAAACATTTTCTCACAATGACCACCCAAAACCCTGCCTGAACCCCGCCCCCGCCATTCAACGGTGGCGCGTTGATGCGTGCCCGCCACAGCGGCCACCGGACGGGCAAAGACGACGCACACGCAGCCGCCACCGGAGTGGGAGTAGAGTGCCGGAAAGCTACACTATTGATAGCTAGAATCCAATGAATATCAAGCGCCACTCTCCAGTCCGTCCATCAAAGTGGCAGGGGGGGTGCGCACCGCCGCCGCCCCCTCGGCCCGACCCGCTTCCCCGCTTCGCTCCATCCATGCCGCTCGCCACCCTTTTGTGCCTGGTCGTCGCCATCAGCGACGGCGACACCCTCACCGCGCGCTGCGGTACGCCCGGCGCCTACCGGCAGGTCAAGGTGCGCGTGGCCGCCATCGACGCACCCGAGTCGCGCCAGGCCTTCGGACAGAAGTCCCGCCAGAACCTGGCGCGGCTGTGCTTCAGGCAGCGCGCCACCTTGCAGGCCGTGGACCGGGACAGCTATGGCCGCACGGTGGCCAATGTGCGCTGCGCAGGCACCGACGTGGCCGCGGCCCAGGTGCGGGCCGGCCTGGCCTGGGTGTACACGCCCTACGCCGCCAGCCACCCGCACCTGGCGCCGCTGCAGCAGCAGGCGCGGGGCGGCGGCGCGGGCCTGTGGTCCCAGCGGCGCCCGCTGGCGCCCTGGGACTACCGGCACCGGCACGGCCGCTGAAGCCTTCCGCGCCCCCAGGGCAAGGTGCACGCTCGCCACGGCGGAGGATGCGGCGGCGCGGCCGGCCCAGCACGGCGCCACTTTGAGGGATTTTGCGCGGCGCGGGCCCGGGCGGCGCCGCACAACCGGTAGCATCCAGGGTCCTTCGCACCAGGCCTGGCGGCGCATTGCACCGCACCGGGCCGATCCGTCACCCCTCCCCCGCCCATGTCCACCCCTGAGCCCACGCCCATGGCGCCCGCCGCCAGCGTCTACCGCCATTCCGGTTTTGTTTCCTTTCTGATCGCCCGCGTGGTGGCCGTCGTGGCCACGCAGGTGCAGGCCGTGGTGGTGGCCTGGCAGGTGTACGACCTCACGCGCGAGCCGCTGGCGCTGGCCTATGTGGGCCTGGCGCAGTTCCTGCCTATGCTGTGCCTGCTACTGCCGGCGGGCGACCTGATCGACAGGTTCGAGCGCAAGCGCATCCTGGCCATCAGCTGGAGCGTGGGCGGGCTGTGCAGCGCCCTGCTGTGGTGGCTGTCGGGCCACGGGGCCAGCGGCGTGGCGGGCATCTATGCGGTGCTGGTGCTGTACGGCTGCTCGCGCGCGTTCTCGGGCCCGGCCATGCAGAGCCTGCTGCCGCAGATCGTGCCGCGCGGCCAGCTCGCGCAGGCCATCGCGGCCAACAGCATGCTCATGCGCGTGGCCAGCATCGGCGGGCCGCTGCTGGGCGGGCTGCTGTATGCGCTCGGCGGCGGCGAACTGACCTACGCCGTGTGCTGCGCCTGCTTCGGGCTGGGCGTGGCGCTGCTCCTGCGCGTGGTGGTGGCGCACGCCACGGCGCCCGGACCCACGCAGGGGACGATGTTCGAACGCTTTGGGGCGGGCATCACCTTCATCCGCTCGCGGCCGATCATCCTGGGCACCATTTCGCTGGACCTGTTCGCGGTGCTGCTGGGCGGCGTGGTGGCCCTGCTGCCCATCTATGCACAGGAGGTGCTGCACGTGGGCCCCGCGGGCCTGGGGGCGCTGCGCAGCGCCATGGCCGTGGGCGAGGTCGGCGCGGGGCTGTACCTGAGCATGCGCCCCTTCAACCGCCATGTGGGACGCACCATGTTCATCGCCGTGGCGGTGTTTGGCGCGGCCAACCTGGTGTTCGCGCTCTCCAGCTGGTTCTGGCTGTCGTTCGCGGCGCTGATGGTGGCCGGCGCGGCCGACATGGTGAGCGTGTACATCCGCGGCGCGCTGGTGCAGTTCTCCACGCCCGACACCATGCGCGGGCGGGTGAACGCGGTGAACATGCTGTTCATCGGCTCGTCCAACGAACTGGGCGAGTTCCGCGCCGGCACCAGCGCGTCGTGGCTGGGCGTGGTGCCGGCGGCCGTGGTGGGCGGCCTGTGCACGCTGGGCGTGGTGGGCGGCTGGATGCTGGCGTTCAAGACGCTGCGCACGGTGGACCGCTTCGAGGAAGCCGCGCAGGCCACCGGCGCTGCGCCCGCGGGCGCGCGGTAGCAGGCGGGCGGAAACCAATCGACACATCCTCCGGGCCGTTTGTGTCGCGCAGGTAAAACCCGCCGCACAGGCTTGCGCGGCGGCGCGGGGCGGCGCACCATGCGCCCACTTGCACCTGGCCTGCCGCCCAACCTCTCCATGACCTCGCCACCACGCCCCGCCCCCTGGCGCCGCCGCACCGTGCTCGCGGGCTTGCTGGGCGCGGCGGCCGGGGCGCTCCCCGGCATGGCTTGCGCGACGGGGATGGAGGCATGGAGCACCGCCGACGAGCCCACCCTGGCCCGCCTGCTGGACCGCATCACCTGGGGTTGCACCGTCCAGGGCGCGCAGGCGCTGGCCCCCCAGGGCGCGCAGGCCTGTCTGGCCGCCCAGCTGCGCCCCCCGCCCGCCGCGCTGCCGCGCCAAGCCCAGGCCCGCATCGACGCGATGACCATCTCCCGCGTGCCCGCCGAGGCGCTGGCCCTGGAAATGGACGCACGCCACCGCGCCGCCAAGGCCCTGCCCACCGAAGACGCGCGCAAGGCCGCGCTCAAGGCCTGGCAGCAGGACATGCGCGCCCTGCAGCAGGAGGCGGCCGAGCGTTTCGTGCTGCGCGCGCTGTACACGCCCGCGCAGCTGCGCGAGAAGATGACCTGGTTCTGGATGAACCACTTCAACGTGTTCGCGGGCAAGGGCAGCCTGCGCGCGCTGGTGGGCGACTACGAGGAGCGTGCCGTGCGCCCCCATGCGCTGGGCCGCTTTCGCGACCTGCTGGGCGCCACCGCGCGCCACCCGGCCATGCTGCGCTACCTGGACAACGCGCAGAACGCAGCCGGCCGCATCAACGAAAACTATGCGCGCGAGCTGATGGAGCTGCACACGCTGGGCGTGGACGGCGGCTACAGCCAGCAGGACGTGCAGGAGCTGGCGCGCGTGCTGACCGGCGTGGGCGTATCGCTGCGCCCGCCCGGCGAAGAGCCGCCGCGCATGAAGCCCGCACTGCGCCGCCATTACGTGCGCCAGGGGCTGTTTGAGTTCAACCCCCAGCGCCACGACTGGGACCCCAAGACGCTGCTGGGCCAGCCCTTGCGCGCCGAAGGCCTGGCCGAGGTGGACGAAGCGCTGGACCGCCTGGCCCGCGCTCCCGCGACCGCGCGCTTCGTCACGCGCAAGATCGCGCTCTTTCTGGTGGGCGACAACCCGCCGCCCGCGCTTTTGCAGACGCTGGCCCGCACCTTCGAACGCACCGATGGCGACATCGCCGCCGTGCTGGAAGCACTCTTCAACGCCCCCGGATTTCGCGCATCGCTGGGCCAGCGTTTCCGCGACCCGGTGCACTATGTGCTGGCCGCCCTGCGCCTGGCGCATGGCGACGCCGTACTGCCCGGCGCGGAGCCCGCGCTCGCCTGGCTGCAGCGCCTGGCCGAGCCCCTGTACGGCCGCGCCACGCCCGACGGCTACCCGCTCGATGCGGCCGCGTGGTCGGGCTCCGGGCAGATGTCCACGCGTTTCGAGATCGCCCGGGCCATCGGCGCCGGGGCCGCCACGGCCCCCGCCCCGCGCGAGGACGGGATGGCCGGGCCAGCGGCACCGCAGCGCACACCCCCGCCGCTGGCGCAAAGCGCCTACGTGCGCGCCCTGCAGCCCGCCTGGTCCACCGCCACGCGCAACGCGCTGGCCCAGGCGGCGTCGCCGCGCGAATGGAACCTGCTGTTCCTCGCATCACCCGAATTCATGCATGGATGAGGAGAACACCATGCAACGCAGACACCTTCTTCAGGCCCTGGGCGCCAGCGCGCTCGGCGTCGCCAGTGCAAGCGTTCTGGCCGCCCCGCGCGCGCAGGACGTGCGGTTTCTGCTCGTGTTCCTGCGCGGCGGCTACGACTGCGCCAGCCTGCTCGTGCCCACGGCCAGCAGCTACTACTACGAGACGCGGCCGAACATCGCCATCGCCCGCCCCGGACAGGACGGCGGCGCGCTGGCGCTCACGCCCGACTGGGGACTGCACCCCGCGCTCGCGGATTCCATGCTGCCGCTGTACCAGAAAAGCCAGCTGGCCTTCGTGCCCTTCGCGGGCACCGACGACCTCTCGCGCAGCCACTTCGACACCCAGGACAGCATGGAACTGGGCCAGCCCGTGGGCGGGCGGCGCGACTACCGCTCGGGCTTTCTGAACCGGCTGGTGGCCGAACTCGCCGCTCCGGCGGCCGGCGCAGCAGCCACGCCGCAGCCCATGGCCTTCACCAGCACCCTGCCCCTGGTGCTGCGCGGCGCGGTGGACGTGCCCAACACCCTGCTGAGCGCGGGCGCGGGCCGCAGCGGCGTGGACGCGCGGCAGGCCCAGCTCATCGAATCCATGTACCGGGGCACCCCGCTGGCCACGCCCGTGGCCGAGGGTTTTGCCACGCGCGAGGAAGTGGCCCGCACCATGCAGGGCGAGATGGAGGCCGCCAGCCGCAACGCGCTCAGCACCAAGGGCTTCGAGGGCACGGCCCGGCGCATGGCGCGGCTGATGCAGACGCGCTACCAGCTGGGTTTTGTGGACGTAGGCGGCTGGGACACCCATGTGGCCCAGGGCGCGGCCACGGGCGCGCTGGCCAACCGCTTCGAGGAGCTGGGCCGGGGCCTGGCCGGCTTTGCCGACGAAATGGGCCCCGCATGGAAATCCACCGTGGTCGTGGTGGTGAGCGAGTTCGGCCGCACCTTCCGAGAAAACGGCAACCGGGGCACGGACCACGGCCACGGCACCGTGTTCTGGGTGCTGGGCGGTGGCGTGAATGGCGGGCGCATCGCGGGCGAGCAGCAGGCCCTGAGCGCCGCCACGCTGTTCCAGAACCGCGACTACCCGGTGCTCAACGACTACCGCAGCGTGCTAGGCGGGCTGTTCGCGCGGATGTACGGGCTGAACGCCGCCGCCATGGCGCGGGTGTTTCCGGGGGCAAAGGCGGCCGACTTGCGGCTGGCGTAGCCTCGGGGATCAATCGCACTGGCCCGACGATGCCCCAGAGCTGCGCAGGGCGTTTGCACACGCCCGCCCTGGGCCGGGAGAGATCCGTGCAAGGGCCGCCCCGCCGCACTGGCTGCGTTCCCCTTCCCGCATCGCGGAGCATTCGAGAGAAGGGGGAAGGCGCGAAGCGACCCAGGGGCGTGGCCCCGGTCTCAGGCGTTGAAGGTGCCCGTCAGCAGCTCGGGCAGGCGCTCCACCTTCATCTTGAAACCGCAGGCCTGCGCATGGCCGCCCCCGCCCATGCTCTCGGCCAGCGCGATGCAGTCGAAATTGCGCTGCGCGCGCAGCCCGGCCTTCACGCCCTTGGCGCCCGCGCTCCACATCAGCGCGAAGGTCCCCGTCTTCGCCGACAGCATGTCGCCCACCAGGCTGTGGAACATGCCGGGGGCGTTCACCATCAGGCCCTCGATGCCGTTGAAGACCAGCGGCTGCGCGCCCTCGGCGATGTCGGCCGCGAGCTTGCGGTACTTTTCATCCATGGCCGCGCCCCGCGCCATGAACAGCGTGAGCTCTTGCGGCGTGAAGGATGCGATCTCGCGCCAGCGCTCGAAGGTCTGCGCCTCCATGTCGAGCGCCGACAGGAAGCCCGCGCTCTCGGCGAACTCCCACTTCCAGATGTCGCGGTCTTCCACGTACTGCAGCAGCGCCGGGACGGGTTCGTGCGGGTGGAAGAACTCCCACGCCAGGCGCGCGCCCGACTTGCCCATGTCGAAATGCACCACGCCGCAGCGGCAGGCAAAGCCCGTGAGCTTCTCGGCCGCGCTCTTGTGGTGGTCCAGCATCACCAGCTTGGCCGCGCGCTCGTCGATGGCGCGCAGCACCTCGGCCGAGAAGGAGAAATCAAGGATGTAGACCGCGCGGCCCGCGACGGGCGGCAGGTCGTCCACGGTGTTGACATCGCCATGGTCCAGCCCCACGTACTCGGCGCTGTCGCCGTAGTAGAGCCAGGCGGCCAGCGCGGCGCCAAAGCCGTCGGGGCAATAGCGCCCGTGGTACAGGACCAGGGGCGAGGGATCATTCTTGGCGGGGGCAACCAGCAGTTGCAGGGGGAGTATGGTTTTCTTCGTCATGGCCCCCAATTGTCGCCGGGGTGGTAGCGGGGGGCGAGCACTGTATCGCCACGGCGGCCGTCCGCCCGGCCGCACCAGGGCGAGGGAACCAAGACCGCCCGTGCGACCTCCATCCATCCATGCCTGCATGCCGCGGCCCCATCGAAAGCACCCTCCATGTTCCAGACACTCAAAGACCTGCTCGACAGCCTGATGCAACCCCCGGCAACCCCTTCCGCCCAGGAGCAGGCCCACGCCGTGCAACTGGCCGCTGCCGTGCTGCTGGTGGAGGTGGTGCGGTTCGACGCGGCCATGGATGCGGCCGAACGCACGGCCATGGTCACCGCCCTGCGCGGCAAGTTCGCGCTGGCCGACGATGAACTGGATCGCCTGCTGGAGCTGGCCGTCGACACCTCCCGCAGCGCCTACGACTACCAACGCTTCACGGGCAGCCTGAACGATCACTTCACACAGCCGCAGAAGGTGCAGCTGGTCGAGGCCATGTGGCAGGTGGCGTACGCCGACGCGCGCCTGGACGAGAACGAGATGCATACCATCAGCAAGGTGGCCGGCCTGCTGCATGTCACGCACGGCGAATACATCGCCGCCAAGATGCGGGCCAAGGAGTCTGCACGCCTTGCCTGAAGACCTTGGAAGGCCGCCAGCGGCGGGCCGACAGTCCTGGCATCCGGACGCGGCCGCCGCACGCGGATCGGCGGGCCCCTTCGCCGCCGCCGGCGGCTGACCGGCGCCGCTAGATGGGCAGCCAGCGCCACCAGAACGGCTTGCGCTCTTCCTTGCCGCCCCGGGCCCGCAGCAGCGGCACGAACTCGGTGCGCCCGTGGCGGCGCGCGGCCTCCAGCGGCGTCATGTCGTCGAAGTCGGACCTCAGCCCGGCGTCGGCGCCGTGGGCCAGCAGGTAGCGCGTGATCTCGGCATGCCCGTGGATCAGGCTGGCCACCAGGGGCGTGCACAGGATCTCGGGGTGCTGGTAGTTGGGGTTCACGCCCGCACCGATGTGGTAGCGCACCAGCGCCAGATCGCCGGCCACGGCGGCGGCGTACATGTCCTTCCAGTCTCCAGCCGACATACCACTGCATCCTTTGCATGAACGGGATCGGCGCAGTGTAGAGCGCGCGGCGTGCTGCACAATGCGCGCCTTCCCTACCCGGCCCGCGGCACAGGCCACTTTTCTTTCCATGCACCCTCCCCTGCACATCCTCTGGCGCGACGAGCACCTGGTGGCCGTCTACAAGCCGGCCGGCTGGCTGGTGCACCGCACGGGGCTCGATGCCGGCGAAACGCGCTTCGTGATGCAGGTGCTGCGCGACCAGCTGGGCCAGCATGTGTTCCCCGTGCACCGGCTCGACAAGGGCACCTGCGGCGTGCTGGTGATGGCGCTGCACAGCGATGCGGCGCGCGCGCTGTCGCAGGCTTTCGAGCAGCAGGCCACGCACAAGCGCTACCTGGCCATGGTGCGCGGCTGGGCGCCCGAGGCCGTCGCGGTGGACCACGCGCTCCGGCCCGACGACGCGCCGGCCGATACGGCCGTGCAGGAGGCGCACACGCGCTTTCGGCGCCTGGCGCGGCTCACGCTGCCCGAGGCCAGCGACCCCCGCTTCGCCTCCACGCGCGCCTCGCTGGTCGAGGCCGTGCCCACCACGGGCCGGCGCCACCAGATCCGCCGCCACCTCAAGCACCTGGCCCATCCGATCATCGGCGACGCCACGCACGGCAAGGGCCCGCTCAACCGCTGGTGGGCCGAGCGGCTGGGCCAGCAGCGGCTGTGGCTGCACGCCTGGCAGCTCACGGTGCCGCACCCGGCAACGGGCCTGGCCATGACGTTCGAAAGCGGGCTGCCATGGCCCGTGGCCCCGCAGGGCGGCGCGGGCCCCGCGCCGGGTACCGGGGACGGCGCGCAGGCCACGGGGCCCACGGCAGACTGGCAGCGCCTGCTGGCGCGGTTGCCGTGGCAGGACTGAGGGCCCCGCCTACCCCGCCTTGGCGCCGAGCGCCTGCATGCGCGCCGTCCACTTGGCCACGCCGTCCTCGCCCAACTGCTCCACGCTGCCCACCAGCGTTTCATGCACCGGCGCAATGCCCACGAAACCCAGGATGTTGCGCTCCAGCGACTTCACGCTGTGCGCGCGGAAATACCAGCGGTAGACCATCGCGGGCATGCCCATGGTCACCACCACCCGCGCGCTGCGGCCCGTGAGCCCCTTGCGGCCGAACGGGTTGCTGCCCTCGGTGGTGAACGCGAAGCCGGGCCGCGCCACCTGCTCCAGAAAACCCTTGAGCAGGGCCGGCATGTCGCCCAGCCACAGCGGAAAGAACAGCACGATGTGCCGGGCCCAGCTGATGTCGTCCTGGGCGGGCCTGAGCCTGGCGGGCAGCAGGCCCAGCTCCCACTCATGCTGGCTGCGCAGCAGCGCGAAGTCAATGGCGGCCACGTCGATCTGCCGCACCTCGTGGCCAGCGCCGGTGGCCCCCCGGGCATAGGCCTGCGCCAAGGCATGGCACAGGTGCGGCGCGCTCGCGTCGGGATGTCCCTGGATCAGAACAATGCGCTGCGGGGTCATGGCGAACTCCTCACTGGGCCGCGCCTGCCCCGTGGCGGCGGCCCGGGCAAACGGTGGCGTGGGGGGCCCGGAGCAAATCGTGACACGCGCCACCCTTGCGTGCAAGCGGCCCGTGGCACAGGGACGGCGCCGGTTCCGGGCGGGGGTCCAAGGTCCGTTCATCGCCACGCCACTCACTACTATTTCATAGCTATTGGCGCTTTTCCATCAAGCGCTTCATGGCACTTTCATCCTCATTTCAGTGGCTTCCACCATGGCGTGGCCAGGCGTCGCGTCGGCACCGTCCTACCCCCGGGCCCGCCCGCCGCTGGTAGGCACGGCCTGGCGCGGGCGGCACAGTCGTGAACCAGCACCATCGCTGCCGCACCACCTGCCTGCCCACCATGCCAACACTCCGCACCTCCAGCCACCGCCGCGCGGCGGCAAGCGCCCGTCCCGCCACCGGCCACCGGGGCACGCCCCATGGCTGACCTCTGGCAGGAGATCGCCGCCGCCGTGGCGTCCGAGTTTTCGGACGTCTCCGACGCCGCGCAGGCCACGCGCATCGTCGTGCGGCTGACGGTGGCCGCGGTGCTGGGCGGGCTGCTTGGATGGGAGCGCGAGCACGCGGGCAAGGCCGCCGGCGTGCGCACCCACATGCTGGTGGCCATGGGCGCCGCGCTCTTCGTGCTGGTCGCGCAGCAGGCCGGCATCGCGCCCGCGGACAACAGCCGGGTGCTGCAGGGCATCATCGCGGGCGTGGGCTTCCTGGGCGCGGGCACCATCCTCAAGGGCGACGCCGAAAACCAGGTCAGGGGCCTGACCACCGCCGCCGGCATCTGGCTCACGGCCGCCATCGGGGTCGCGGCGGGCCTGGGGCGGGAGACCACGGCCGTGCTCAGCACGCTGCTGGCGCTGCTGGTGCTGTGGGCCGTGCCGCTGGTGCACGACCGCATGGCGCGCGCCAGCACCCGGCCGCAGCACAAGCCGGACTGAGCGGGCGCAGCCCGGGCCAGCCATTTCCGGCACCGCGCGTGCGCTACACTTTTTGGCCCTCAGCCACCTGGGCCCGCGGCGCCACCAGCATGCCGCCGGCATCGCACATGCACACCCCAACCGCGCAGCCTTTTCCCCCGCCCTGCCGCAGCCCGGCGCCCGCACCTCGCGCGCGCCGCTCCCACCTGGCGGCCCGCCCATGACGCAGGCCGGCAACCCCCGCGCGCCCACGGCGGCGCACACGGCGGCCACGGGCAACCTGCGCGGCATCGTCGCCATGGTGGCGGCCGTAGGCTTTTTCTCCCTGATGGACGCACTGCTCAAGACCCTGTCGGCCAGCTACCCGGCCATGCAGGTGGCGGCGCTGCGCGGCTGGGCGGCGCTGCCGCTGGTGGCGCTGTATGTGCTGTGGCGCGGCGAGGCGGGCCGCCTGCTCCAGGTGCGCTGGCCCCTGCACCTGCTGCGCGGCGTGCTCAACGTGACCATGCTGGGCCTGTTCACCTATGCGCTCAAGGAACTGGGCCTGGCCGAGGCCTACACGCTGTTTTTCATCGCACCGCTGCTGATCACGGCGCTGTCGACCGTGGTGCTGCGCGAGAAGGTGCGCGCCGCGCACTGGGTGGCGATCGCGCTGGGCATGGTGGGCGTCGTCGTGGCCCTGCGGCCGAGCCAGGAGGCCTTCTTCACCCTGGGCGCGCTGGCCGTGCTGGGGGCGGCGTGCGGGTACGCCGTGTCGGCCATCACGGGCCGCGTGCTCAGCCGCACGGACTCCAGCGCCAGCCTGGTGTTCTGGACCACGGCCTTCCTGGCGCTGGGCGCGGGGGCCCTGGCCTGGCCCCGCTGGGTGGGTGTGGCGCAAGCGCACTGGCCGCTGGTGGCGGGCCTGGCGGTCACGGGCTTCCTGGGCCAGCTGGCGATCACCGAGGCGTTCCGGCACGGGCAGGCATCGGTGGTGGCGCCGTTTGAATACACGGCGCTGGCCTGGGGCATGGGCCTGGACTGGGTGCTGTGGCAAACCGTGCCGGGCTATTCCACGCTGCTGGGCGGCGCCATCATCATCGGCAGCGGGCTGTACCTGGTGCGGCAGGAACGCACGCAGGCCGTGCTGCCGCCCTGACACCGGGCACGAGGGGTCCGGGATGGGTGGATCTGGGCCATGGCCCGCGCCGATGCACGGCATGGTCTTACAGCGCGGCGGCGCGCTTGGCGGTCCAATGAAGCGACCAGTATTGCGGCGGCACCCCGCCAAAGGAGATCGCATGACACAGCACGCCACCATCGCAGGCCACGTTACCTACACCCCGGGTGACGGCGCACCGCTCACCATACCCAAGGGCCCCGTGGAAATCGAGCCCGCCAAGGACAGCACCACCCTGAGCTGGACGGCCGACAATGACGCCGTGGGTTCGGCCGCCATTCCCCGCGACCAGTTCAACCAGTACGTGCGGGATGGCAAGATCCGCCTGGACAAGGAAACAGGCAAGTAAGCAAGCCATCGACTGCAAGGCACCCTCCCTGCCAGGCCTGCGGCGAACATGCGCGCATTGCATCCATAGCATCCCAGGCACCACGCTCCGGCGCCTGCTGCCCATTCCATCCAGAGAACGCCCCATGCAAGCTGAAGACGTCCTTCATTTCTGGTTCGAAGAACTCACGCCCGCGCAACACTTCGCCCAGGAAGATGCACTGGACGCCACCATCCGCGAACGCTTCGGCGCCACCTGGGAGGCCGCGCGCCTTTGCGAGCTGTGGACGTGGCGCAGCACGGCGCGCGGGCGCCTGGCGGAAATCCTGGTGCTCGATCAGTTTTCCCGCAACATCCACCGCGGCTCGCCCCTGGCGTTTGCACAGGATGCGCAGGCGCTGGCGCTCGCCCAGGAACTGGTGGCCGGCCGGCACGATCGGGACCTGCCCACCGCCCAGCGCGCCTTTGCGTACATGCCCTACATGCACAGCGAGTCGAGCACCATCCACGCGCAGGCGATGGCGCTGTTCGACCAGCCCGGCCTGGAAGACAACCTGCGGTTCGAGCTGCGCCACCGCGACATCATCGCGCGCTTTGGCCGGTATCCGCACCGCAACGCCGTGCTGGGGCGCGGTTCCACCGCGCAGGAAACCGCTTTTCTCGCGCAGCCCGGCTCATCGTTCTGAGCCGGCGGGGGCGCCCGAAAACCCTCAGGCCCCTCAGACCGCGAGAGGCCGCGTGAGGTACACCGCCTCGCGGCCCACGATAGGTTCGCGCGTGGGCATCAGCACCGTGCAGTCATCACAGAGCGCGCGGATCTCGTGCGGACCATCGGTGGCGATGAGTTCGTCCTTCGCGAACACCTCGAACCCCTGCACCGGCCGTGTGAACCGGAAACCGGGCGTGCGCACCATGCAGGTCTCCAGCAGCTCGTAGCGGCGCTGGGGACCGGGCACGGGCCGGCCCGCAGCTGCCTCGATCAGGCCGAAGTGCGCCAGGAAATCCAGTGCCACCGCCGTCGCCATGTCGGCCGCCGACTGCAGGAAATGCTGGCCGCACTCCACCACCAGCGCCACCCCCTGGCTGTCGGCCAGCCCATGGCGGCCGTGCTGGATGAGCGGCGTCCCCGACCCCAGCCCGCTGGGCATGACCAGGTGCACGGGCGGGCGTCCCAGGGCCAGCGCCACGTCCGCGTTGCGCGGGTAGGCCGGGTACACCCAGAAGGGCTCCACGTCCTGGCTGGTCGAATGGATGTCGAGGATGTGGTCCGCCGCGGCCACCACGGGGCGCAGGGCGCGCGCGCGCAGCAGCTCGGGGCTCTCGTCCGTGCCGTCGAGCTCGCCGGCCGACCAGATGCGGTTGAGGTTGTGCACGAGCTGGCGGCTTTCGAAGGGGCGCGCCTGGTCGAACGACTCGTACGCCGCCACGTTCGCGAAGCTGATGGTCAGGGTGCCGATGCGCGGGCGCACGCCCGTGTCCAGCAGGTGCGTGGCGGCGACCATGCCGCAAATCTCGTTGCCGTGCGTGAGCGCATTGATGAGCACATGGGGGCCGGGCTGGCCAGATTCGAAACGGTGCACGTAGTCGATGCCCACGTTGCCCTGGCGGTAGGCGGACAGGTCGCGCGGCAGCACTTCGAAGGCGGGGGGATTCTGTGTCATGGCGGTCCATTGATAAGACAACACATGATTGTCCGCGCAAAGCAGGAACCGTGCAGGGCGCGGTGTACGATGCCCGCCGGACGCCCCCTCCCGCACCGATGCACATGCCCCCCGCCCGACTCTGTACGCTGGCCGATGTGGCCGACCGTCTGCCCGCCGACAGCTGGATCGCCGGGCGCCTGGCGCAGGACCCGGCCGCCCTGGCCGCCGAAACCGTGCTCTGCATCGCGGGCGACGTGCAGCTGACCGCGCTGCACCTGGATGCGCCCCTGGCCAACGGCAGCCCGCTGCGGACGCTGCTGCAGGGTGGCGGCGCGCACCCGGCCCACCCTGCCCTCGCGGGCCAGCCCTTTCTGGTCCTGATCGAGGGGTGCCTGCAGATCGACGGCGCGCTCACCTGCGACGGCACCGGGGGCGCCGCCCACCTGGCCGTGCTGGGCGATGCGAGCCTGCGCAACACCGTGGTGGGTGGCCAGCGGCTGCATGTGCAGGGCGCGCTGCGGGTGGCCGACCTGCTCTGGGGCGACGGCCGCCATGGCGGCCTCACCGTGCGGGGCAGCCTGCAGGCCCGGGTGGCGCTGTTCACGGATGCCTATCCCGTGGACATCACCGGGCCCGAGCAGGTGGAGTTCCTCATGGACGAGGTGCGCGGCATACCGCACCGGGCGGAGTTCTCCAGCGAGATCGCGGGCATCGTGTTCCCGCCCGTGTTCCATGACGGCACGGACGATGGCGAAAACGGCATCGGCTGCATGCTCGACCGGCCCCGCGTGGTGGCCGCCGTGCGCGCGGGCGAAAGCGCCACACGCAGTAGCGACGACATCCATGCCGCCCTGCCCCTGGAGGCGGGTCTGTTCACCGATGAAGCGGTCAGCGTGCGTAACATCCTGGCCGCAACACACACGCCGGTGATCGGCCCCAAGGAGCACACGGCCACGGGATGGTTCCGGCAGACCGATTTTTCGCTGTGCCAGCGGCATGTGGACGCGGAGGGCGACCAGCGCGATGACAACGTGTTCATCACCGTGTGGAAGACCTGGGACTTCTACCTGTCGGTGTCGCAGGTGCCCGAGCGCCAGGGGCTGCTGGCACGCCTGGCCGCCGCCGTCCTGGGCCGCAAGGTGCCGACCACCGCGCAGCCCACGCTGGTGTACCGCGCCTACCGCGAAGGCGAGCCCGGCGAGTGGCTGCCCCTGGCCCCCGACACCGCCCCCGAGGCCTGGCGGGCCTGCACGCAGGCCTGGCGTGGCGTGCTGGACTACCTGCGCAAGGCCGTGGGCCAGCACCGCGCCCGCTACCCGCTGCACCAGCGCCTGGTGGCCGCGCTGACCGCAGAACGCATCGAGGACTTCACCAGCCTGCCCGTGTTCACCGAGCGCTACAACGACTGGTGGGACAGCGACCGCAACGGCTGGTGGGAAGGCGACGTGTGGGTGGGCGCGCGCCAGCCCTGCATGCACGGCGGCGAGCCCTGGGGCCGCGCCTTCAAGCTCAGCTGGGAAAACGGCGAAGACGCCCCCGGCGACGAAGAAGACAACGCCCACAGCGCCTACCAGATCAATGTGGAGCCCGCGCTGGACGGGCCCGCCGTGGTGGAGTTCACCTACGCACAGCGCCAGAGCGATGCCCGCGCCCCCTTGCCCCGCAGCGCGGCCGACCACATCGCGCGGCTGCTGCGCTTCGCGGGCGGGGTGGAGACCCGTGTGCGCGCGCGCCACGAACAGGAACAGGCCCGCCAGGCCGAGGCCCAGCGCATCGCGGCGGCCGTGCACCTGCTGGCTGCGCCGCCGCTGGCGCCTGATGCGCCCGATGCGGCGGTCTTCCCCGCCGAGCTGATGGCCCTGTCCGGCCAGTGGCAGGCCGACGGACAAGGCTATGTAGCCGCCATCCGAGCCCACCAGCGCGCCCTGGATGCGGCCGAGGCGCAGAAAGGCCACGGCGGCAACCCGGCAGACGGCGACCGTGACGGCGAAGGCGAAGGCGATACCGAGGAAGACAGCCACCTGCCCTCCGACCCGCGCAAGGCGGCTGCCGCCACGGTGCTGCAACTGGCGCGCGTGGTCCACACCCACGCCGACGAGGATCTGGCCGGACGCTTTCGCCGGCGCTTCGCGTTCGCGCCCGACGCCTTCGTGCGCCACGCCGCCGATGCAGGCAGCTTCATCGGCCCGGTGTTCGCGCTGGGCGATGGCCGCGTGCTGGCGCGCATCGGCGCGCCCTGCGACGATGCCGCCCATTGGGTGGAACTGCAGGGCGTGAGGCGCACCCCCTTGCCCGCGCTGCACGGCCTGGGCCGCTCGCCCAACCGGCGCTGCTTTGCCCGGAGCGATGGCCAGCACATCACCACCCACGACGGATTCGACGGCCCGGTGATCGCCCGGTTTGCACTGCCCCAGGGCAACGAAGGGCTGCCGCCCCAGGTGCCGGTGTCGGCAGGCCCGCCGGGCCAGCGCTGCGACGAGCTGATCCCCTTCAACGACGGCCAGCGCGTGCTGCTGCGCAACCCCACGGGCATCTACCTGCTGGCCAGCCAGGGCAGTCAGGGGAGCCCCGGCGTACAGCGCCTGCACCCCCAGACCTTCGACGAGGATGGCCCCTACACCTGGCCCAAGAACCAGCAGGAAGAATGGGTAGATGGCACAGAGGTCGCGGTGCTGGCGCTCGACATGCTGCACATGGCCCTGTCACCGGACGAGCGCCACATCGCGGTGGGCGACCAGGACAGCCAGCACATCCTGCTCGATGCACGGGGCAACGTGGTGGCCGAATACGAAACGCTGTCGTCCTACCCGCACCACGCCACCTTCTCGCACGATGGCACGCGCCTGTTCGCCAACTCGTGCCACCTGTACGGGGGCGGCACCCGCTCGGTCCCCCTCGGAGGGCCGCCGCAAGGCGCTGCGGGCGACGAAGACGCCCCGCCGCTGGACGAACGCTGCCGCGTGTACGCCTCGGCCACCCTGCCCGGCATCGTGGTGCTGGGCGATGCCGACGGCTACCTGCACGCCCTCGGGGACGACGGCCGCCCGCTGTGGCGCCACCACATCGGCAGCACCATCAGCGCCATGGAGGCGTCGCCCGACGGCAGCATGCTGTGGGCCGCCAGCTACGGCGGCTATCTGGTGCAACTGGAGCGCCTGGAGACAGGCATGGACCCCTACTCCATCGGCACCTCGCCGTATGCGGAGACACGGCGGTGGATATTCTGGCGTGGCGAGGCGGCGCCGTTATGCTGGTAGCCGATGTGGCAATAGCATGCGAGGCGCCGGGGACACCATGATGAATGCGTTTGGCTTTCTGCTTGGGTACCTGGCTGCAACGCTGCTGCTGGCCGTTCTGGTCGTCGCGGGCCTCCTTGCCGCCGCGGCGGTGCTTCCGCGCGGCCATGCCGTCGCCGATCAATTGCGAGAGTTCGCCAGCCGAGTTCCTCGTCTTGCTGTCCGCAGCGTCCTGCTGCTCGACGGACTCCTCTTTGTGGCCGGGGTGGTGCTTCTCGCCGTCCTGACCCTCGTCCATTCTTGACCCCATCCTGGGACGACAGGGTGCTCAACGTCGGAGTTGACCGGCCTGTCAGGCCGCACCGCCGCTCCTCCAATCCCGCTTCAGAAGCGAGTGCAGCATCAGGTCATGATGGGACCCCGCCCAATACCCAACCTCTCTGAGGCGCCCTTCCTCCACAAAGCCAAGCCTTCCGAGCACGGCCAAGGAGGCTCGATTGTCGGGATGCACCTGTGCTTCTACACGGTTCAACTCCATCTCTCCGAATCCCCAAGCGAGAACCGAAGCCAATGCCTCTTTCATGTAGCCGCGTCCCTGGTGCAGCGGAGAGATTTCATAGCCCACCACGCACATTCGCCAGTTTCGGTTCCAGCGGAACAGGCCGCAAGTTCCAATCAGGCCGGGGACGCTTCTTAGCTGTATGCCCCAGCGGGTGCCGGACGCAGGTTCCTCACGCCATTTCGCAAACGTCTGGACCAGACTTCTCGCCCCGTCGATGTCTGTCAAGGGATCCGATCCAAACCACTTCATGTGCTGGGCGTCGCCATGAATGCTCAAAAGATCTTCAGCATCAGTGTCAACGATCTCCCGCAAAAGGAGATTCTGAGTCTCGAGCTCCGGGAAGTTGCTCATAGTGCGGTCTAACGTGATGTATCCCGCAAAACTTGCGGGATAGACTGCACCTTGCGGAATATTCTGGACACTGATTCCTCCTGGAAGTGGCTTGCAGATGGGGCTTGCGGTCAGTGCGCTGTTCAAAAGCACACATATCAAATTTCCGACAAGCCCGGCAGGCATCACCTCGGCAAACTATAGCTTGCCAGCAGGCAGGCGCCGGACACCTGGACAGCGCGGTTTGGGCCGCAAGCCAGCGGGCAGTGAATCAACGCCAGCTTTGGGGTGGTTTCGTCCAGCGGCGGCCTCGGGCCCCAACTCGGTCAGTCGCGAAACTTGCGGCTTGAAACGCTGACCGAGTTCCCGTCTGGATCTTTTGTGTTGGCGAATGCGTAGCCGTTTGCTTGATGGATGGCCCCGAAGACAACGCCCGTTGCCTTGGCGGCCGCGACGAACTTTTGCACATCAGTCACCGCAAATGACATCTTGATGGCGGCGGAGCCAAGCCTAAGACTTTTGGCGGCCTGATGGATCAGTATCTCGGCGCCGCCCGCAATCGGGCGAAGTTCGATAAATCCCTCACTGATTTCGCCACTTGTCTCGTAGCCAAAGTTTTCACTGTAAAACCGGGCGGTGCGATGCATGTCCTTCGCATAGATGATTACGGTGCTAAGTGCGATGGTCATGGAGATCAGATGCCTTGTGGAGTGCGCGGGAGTGTATCGAGCGTCCGCTCCTGGCCCCATTCTGCCCTCGCACCCCATCCGCCTGCAGCAATCACTGCATGGCAGCCCCTTTTCCACCAACCTGCGGCAGCCACTGCCTTCGCGGCTTGTTGCTGACCACGGGCACAAGCGACGCCACCCGCTCACCACGCGCCGGCAGGCGCAGCAAATCACGCACCTGCGCTCAAAAATGCGGCCCGGGCCCTTCCTGCGCCAGCGTGTCGTGCGCATTGCGCAGCGGGCAGACCTTGAGCGACAGGCAGCCACAGCCAATGCAGCCGTCGAGCTGGTCGCGCAATGCCGTCAGCGTGCGGATGCGCTCGTCCAGGTCGTCGCGCCAGCGGGCCGACAGGCGGCGCCAGTCCGCCACCGTGGGGGTGCGCCCGGCGGGCAGGGCCTGCAAGGCATCGGCGATGGCGGCCAGGGGCACGCCCATGCGCTGCGCCACCTTGATCACCGCCACGCGGCGCAGCACGGAGCGCGGGTAGCGCCGCTGGTTGCCCGCATTGCGCACGCTGGCGATGAGCCCGCGCGACTCGTAGAAATGCAGCGCGGAGACGGCCAGGCCGCTGCGGCTGGCGACCTCGCCCACCGACAGCTCGGACTGTTCGTGCACCGGCACGTCGGGAACGGGGGCGCCCTGCACACCGGGGGCGAGGGGGACGATGGGGACGACGCGCTTGCCTGGCTTCACAACAACTCCTGCAGGGTTTTTCTCCACGGCATTTGACCTCAATTTAACTTGAGGTTTGATACTAGCCCGTGAAACCGGAGAAGCCGCCGAGCCCACGGCGGCCGCCCTGGTTTCCCTGGCCATTCCACCTTTGGCTTCACTTCACCACCCACCTCTGGACTCCTGCACCATGCGCCCTGATTCCGCGACGACCCTGCGCCCCGCCACGGCCGCTTCCAAGCTCCGCTTCCTCAACCCGCCCGGCCTGTACGACCCGCGCGCCAACGGCTACACCCACGTGGTGGTGGCGCCTGCCCAGGCGCGCACCGTCTACGTGGCGGGCCAGGGCGGCGAAAACGCGGCGGGACAGCTTTCCGCCGACTTTGGCGAGCAGTTGCGGCAGGCGTTCACCAACCTGCGCATGGCACTGGTCGGGGCAGGGGCCAGCGTGCACGATGTGGCCAAGCTCACCGTGCTGGTCGTGGACCACACCGAACAGCGGCTGGCCCTGTTCAGCCAGGCGGTGCGCAGCCTGTGGCCCGACGGGGCGGCACCGGCCTGCACCCTGATCCCCGTGCCCCGGCTGGCGCTTGACGGCATGCTCATAGAAATCGAGGCCACGGCCGCCGTGCCTGCATGAGCACCGCGAAGGTGGCCGCGAACGCACCCCGTTTGTGACGTACCATGCCGGCACGGTCCCATTCCGAGACCCTTACAGGAGGCCCCATGGCAAAAGGCGAACAACGCAGCAACAAGATGGCGAAGAAACCCAAGAAGGACACTTCGCTGCCCAAGGAAAGCGGCGGTTCTGACCGCCCCATGCCACCGGTGACCTCCGTCATTCCGCGTGGCAAGGAAAAGAACAAGTAACGCGGTGGCGCGCACGCGCCCACCACCCTATTGCTACCATATCAATAGCTGTCAGCGCTTTACCATCAAGCGCTGGCAGCTATTTTCATTTGAACCTTGCGTATCAGTTCCGCGTGCTCGTGGCGTCGGCCCGCGCCGTGTGGGCCAGCCAGTCGGTATCGGGCTCGGGGCGGCCGAACAGGTAGCCCTGGTACACGATGTCGGGCGCGCGCTGGCTCAGGAACTCGGCCTGGTCGCGGGTCTCCACGCCCTCGGCCACCACGCGCAGGCCGAAGTGGCGGGCCACCGCCAGGATGCCCTCCACCAGCACGCCATCGTCGGCATTGGTGGGCGCGTCGCGCACGAAGGAGCGGTCGATCTTGATCTCCTGGATGGGCAGGCGCTTGAGGTAGGCCAGCGACGAGTAGCCCGTGCCGAAGTCGTCCAGCGACATGTCCACCCCCAGCGCCGCGAGCTGCCCCATCTTGGCCACGGCGTCATCGAAGTCATCGATCACCAGGCCCTCGGTCACCTCCAGCGTCAGCAGCCGCGGGTCGGCGCCCGTGGCCGCCAGCACCGCGCGCAGCTGCGGCACGAAACCCGCCTGCCGGAACTGCCGCGCGCTCAGGTTGACCGACAGCCGCAGGCGGCGCTCCTGGAACACCGGCCCCGCCAGCAGCGCGCAGGCGTGCGTGAGCACCCAGTTGCCCAGGCTCACGATGAGGTCCGATTCCTCGGCCACGGGGATGAAGACGCCTGGCGGCACCAGGCCGTCGCGCGGATGCTGCCAGCGCACCAGCACCTCGGCGCCGGTGAGCTGGCCCTGCACGTCCACCTGCGACTGCAGGTACAGGCGCAGCTCGTCCGCCCCGATGGCCTGGCGCAGCTCGCGCTCCACGCGAAAGCGCTGCTCGGCCGCCTCGCCCATGCCCTGCTCGAAGAAGGCCGCGCGCCCGCCGCCCGCCTGCTTGGCGCGGTGCAGCGCGGTGCCCGCGCGGCGCAGGGCGTCGTGCGCGACGTCGTTGGCGCTCTGCGGGTAGAGCGTGATGCCCACGCTGGCGCCCAGTTGCGCCTCCTCGGCATCGTTGTCCTGCAGGCGCAGCGGCCGCAGCAGCGCCGACTGCAGTTTTTCCGCGAAGGCCAGCGCATGCCGGCCCGCGAGCGAGGCGTCCGCGCCCAGGCCATGCAGCACCACGGCAAATTCATCGCCCGCCACGCGCACGAGCAGGCCCTGGGGGGGCAGGATCTCGGACAGGCGCAGCGCCACCGCGCACAGCAGGCGGTCGCCCATCTCGCTGCCGCGCGCATCGTTGAAGGTGGTGAAACGGTCCAGGTCGAGCAGCAGCAGCGCATGCTGGGTGCTGGGCGCCCGGCCCGGGCGCCCCTGCAGCGCGGACAGCCGCTCCACCAGCGTGAAGCGGTTGGGCAGGCTGGTGAGGCTGTCGAAGTGCGCCAGGCGGTGGATCTCCTGCGCCGCGTGCTTGCGCTCGGTGACATCCTGCTTGAGCTCCACGTAGTGGCTGATGTGCCCGTCGGGCTGGCGGATCGGCGCCACCACCACGGCCTCGGCGATCTCGGCACCGTCCTTGCGGCGGTTGAGCTGCTCGCCCGCCCAGTTCTCGCCGCGCGCCAGCGTGTCGCGCAGCCCCTGGCGCTGGGCGGGCGCCATGCCGTTGCTGGACACCAGCGCGGAGGGCTGGCCCAGCACTTCGCCGCGCGCATACCCGGTGCGCGCGAGGAAGGCGGCGTTGACGTATTCGACGCGCCCCTGCAGGTCGGTGATGACAATGCTCTCGGGGCTTTGCTCCACCGCGCGCTGCAGCTTGCGCAGCTCGGCATCGATGGTGGCCAGGTTCACGGCGGTGCGCTGTGCCTCCTGCACGCGGCGCAGATAGCTGCGGCGCGACAGCAGGGTGGCCGCCGCCGTGACCGCCAGGATTCCGCTCAGGTAGGCGACATAGGCCAGCCGGTTGCCGTAGCGCGCCGCGGGCAGCCAGCCCTGCAGGTCGGCCCAGACGAAGAACAGGAACAGCACGCCCGTGGCACCGGTCAGCACCAGGGTGGGCCGCGCGCCGAGGATCCAGCCGGCGAACACGATCAGCACGGGAAAGTTGAGCAGGTTGGGGCCCCGCAGGCCCCCGTTGGTCGCGGCCACGATGGCGACCACGCCCCAGACGCCCCAGATCAGCACCACTGCCGCCTGGTGCCAGCGCCGCAGGCGCCCCAGCAGCACCGCCACGCCCCCCATCGCGCCCGCGCCCAGGTTGAGCAGCACGTGGGTCCACGACAGGGGCCGGTCCAGCAGCAGCAGGGCGGCGATGACGGTGCCCGTGACCATGACCGTCCAGGAGCCAGCCCGCACCAATTGCTCGGTGGTGGCATCGTCTCGTTCGGAAGGCGAGGAAGGGACAGCAGCGGGCATTGGTTTCAGGCGGTAACAGCCAGGCTGGCATGGTAACGCGATACCCCGCGGCCACCGAGCCTGCCGTGCGCGCCCACCGCCCGGGATGCCCTGGCCGGCGCCCGCGGCCCCGGGCGCGGGGCCTACTCGGCGTCGCCGGACGCCGGTTCGCGCACGCCCGAACCCTTGCCCTTGGCCTTGGCGCGCGCGTCCTTGCGGGCCTGGCGCCTGGCGTCCTCGGCCAGCCCGGCGGCCCGCCAGGCCTCGAACTCCTGCGGGGTTTCCAGCGTGATGCGGCCCAGGATCGCGGTGCGGAAATCGGTCATCACGATCTCGGCCGTCTTTTGCAGGTTCACGCGGCCGCCGCCCAGCATGGCGCCGCGCTTGCGGCCGATGGCCTCGAGCAGTTCGTCGTCCTGCATCGTGGCCATGGCGCCGGCTGGCAGGCCCAGCTTGTAGCGTGCCTCCAGCAGCGGGGCGTAGTGCTGCTGCAGGCGGCGCAGCAGCTCCAGCGCCACCAGTTCCTCGTCGTAGGCATTGCGGCCTACCGCGCCGCTGGCGGCCAGGTTGTAGCCGCTTTCGGGCACGATGATGCGCGGCCACAGCATGCCGGGCGTGTCCCACAGGTAGAAGTCGTCGGCCAGCGTGATGCGCTGCTCCAGCTTGGTGATGCCGGCCTCGTCGCCGGTCTTGGCCTGGCGCTTGTTGGAGAGGGTGTTGATCAGCGTGGACTTGCCCACGTTGGGCACGCCGCAGATGAGCACGCGCATGGGCTTGGCCATGCCGCCCCGGTTGGGCGACAGCAGGTGGCAGGCGTCGATGAGCTTGCGCGTGGGGGCCGGGTCGGACGCATCGAGCGGCAAGGCGCGCGTGTCGCTCTGGGCGTTGTACCAGTCCACCCACAAGGCCGTGCGGGCCGGGTCGGCCACGTCCTGCTTGTTGAGCACCTTGAGCGTGGGCTTGTGGCCCGTGATCTCGGCCAGCAGCGGGTTGGCGCTGGAGCCGGGCAGGCGCGCGTCCAGCACCTCGATCACCACGTCAATGTCCTTGATGCGTTCGGTGATGGCTTTGCGGGTCAGGTGCATGTGACCGGGGAACCACTGGATGGCCATGCGGGGGTACTTTCTTCTGTATTTGAATCAATCCAAGGGTGGCAAGGATAATCGCGGTCTCATCTTTTCATGATCTGGCGCGTTTTTGCGCCGCCCTGCCCACCATGCCGCTGCCCACTCCGTCGCCCTCCAAGCCCACCGCCAGCAAGGCCGACAAGGAAGTGCTGTTCAAGGGCGTGACCTGCGCCCTGATCGGCCTGGTCATCCTGCTGGCGCCCCATGTGGCGCGCTCCAACAGCGTGCGCGACCTCATGAGCCAGGCGGCCCTGGTGGGCTGGTTCGCGCTGGTGCTGGGCATCGCGTTCGTGGCGCAGTACGGCATGCGGCGCGCCCGGGCCGGGCGCCGCCCACGATGACATCGAACACCGCCACCATCCCGGCCCGCGCTGTGGACGGTGCCTCCGCGCAGCGGATGTTCCAGTGGCTGCAGCAGCGCGCCACGGACGCGGGCATCACCCTGCGCAACCCGCCTCCCGAGCCCACCACCTGCTGCGGGCGCGGCTGCAATGGCTGCGTGTGGGAGGGGTTTCTGGACGCCGCCGAGTACTGGCGGCAAGAGGCGCTGCTGCGGCTGGAGGGCTGAATTTCAAGCCAAATTGGCCTCTAGCGCTTGATGAATAAACGCTGGAAGCTATCAAATTCAGAGTACCGAACAACTCTGCCTTCTAGCAGACGTCGCCTAGAACTGGCGCTGCCCAAGGCCAGTGCCACCGTGGAACTGGCTCTGCCAGGCCACCGGTGGCGTCCCCCTTGGGGGAAGCGGCTCAGCCGCTCAGGGGGTCAATTCCTTCACCGACATGTACTGCTCGCGCCAGGCCTCGAACGGCAGCGTGTCCGCCGCCTCGATGGCCTTCTGCGCCGCGATCGACTCGTCGGCCATGGCCAGGTAGCGCGCCTGCTGCTCGGCCGTCCAGGGCAGGCCCAGCAAGGCGTCGCGCGCGGCGATGGACTGCTGGCGGGCAAAGGCTTCGAAGCTGTGGTGGTGCTCCTGCACGATGCTGTCGAGCACGCGGGCCGATGGCGTGCGCCCGGGAGCGGACATCAGCGCTCGGGCGTCGCGCAGCGCGGCGCTGTAATCCTGGGTGCCGTGGGTGGCGTCCAGCGCGGCGGCCAGGGGCTCGCACGCGGCCAGCACCTCGGCGCCCCATTCGATCAGGGGCACGCTCTGGCCGTTGCGCGAGAGCCGCAAGCCGGGCTCGCGGCCCCGCTCGGCCGTGAGGTGCTGGTTCTGCTTGAGTTCGGCGATCTCTTCGGGGGTGTCGGGCGGGCTGTCGGACAGCAGGCAGTGCAGCAAGAACACGTCCAGGAGCCGCATGGTGGGCGCCGTGATGCCCACGGGCACGAACGGGTCCAGGTCCATCAGGCGCACCTCGACGTATTCGACACCGCGTTCACGCAGCGCGTGCAGCGGGCGCTCGCCGGTGCGCACGGTGCGCTTGGGGCGGATGGTGCCGTAGAACTCGTTCTCGATCTGCAGCAGGCTGGTGCCCAGCTGGTTGTAGTCGCCACCCGGGTTGCGCACGCCCACGGTTTCGTAGGCCGGGTACGGCTTGGTGAGTGCTTCGTGCAGCGAGTTGGCGTAGCCCGTGAGGCCGTTGTAGCTCACGGCCAGCGTGGCCTGCGCGTCGCTCTGGTAACCCAGGCGCCCCATGCGCAGCGAGGTGGCGTGCGGCAGGTACAGCGCGCTGCCGCCCTCCATCTGCTGCAGGCGGTGTTCGCGCCCTTCCACGAAACACGGGCACAGCGCGGGCGAGGCGCCGAACAGGTACAGCAGCACGAAGGCATGGCGGCGGAAGTTGCGGATCAGCGAGAAATACTGCTCGCTGTCCACGCCCGGCAGCGACCAGTTGTAGTGGATGCCCGAGATGGTCTGCATGCGCCGGCCATAGCGGTGGCCCAGGCCCATGCGGTACACGCTCTTGGCGCGCCCGATGTTGGAGCCGCCGTAGCGCCCGATGGGAATGGTCTCGTCGGTGGGCAGGCCACAGGGCATGCTGGACGCCCACAGCAGCTCGCCGCCGCTGTTCTTCAGGGTGTGGTGCACGAACTGGTGCACCTCGGTCAGCTCATCCAGGCACTGCTGGACGCCCTTGTGGGCGCCGGTGATGAGTTCGAGCTGGGACTCGCTGTAGTCGGTGGTGATCAGGGGGTGCGTGAGGGCCGAGCCCAGCGCCAGCGGGTGCGGCGTGAGGGCCAGGCCATCGTGGGGCAGCACCCGCAGCCCCTCCTTTTCAATGCCGCGGCGAATCCCTCCCAGGGCCTGCGCCGGGTAGGCGGCCAGTCTCTCGTGCAATTTGCTCATATGTTTATACCGATCCGTCTTCTGTCGGCCCGGAACTTAGCACGGAGCAGGATTGCGCGTATGGACCTGGCTTAAACCCTCGCCGCCATGGCCTTGCTCACTTCATTGGTTCCCTGCGCCGCGCCACTTTGTGGTACTTGTTCGCCCGCGCGCCCTGTCGCTTCGGCCAGGCGAGCCGCCAGCTGCTCGGGAACGTCGGCGCCCAGCCCCAAGTGGATGCCCTGCGTGAGCGTGATGTGCGCGGCCTCGAACGTGCCCGCGCCCGCGCACAGGATGGTGCGCGTGGGCGCACTCTCGTGCGCCAGCACCAGCATGGCGGGCACCACGGCCTCGGGCTTCAGGGCGTCCAGCACCTCCTGGGGCATCAGGCCCTCGGTCATGCGCGTGGCGGCGGTGGGGGCCAGGGCGTTCACGTGGATGTGGTACTTGGCCCCCTCGATGGACAGGGTCTGCATCAGCCCCACCTGCGCCAGCTTGGCCGCGCCGTAGTTGGCCTGGCCGAAGTTGCCGTACAGGCCCGTGGACGACGTGGTCATCACGATGCGGCCGTACTGCTGGGCCACCATGTGCGGCCACACGGCCTTGCAGCAGTGGGCGGCGCCCATCAGGTGCACGTCCACCACCAGGCGGAAGTCGTCCATCTCCATCTTGGAAAACGACTTGTCGCGCAGGATGCCGGCGTTGTTCACCAGGATGTCCACACGGCCCCAGGCGTCGATGGCCTGCTGCACCATGGCCTGCACGGCCGCGTAGTCGGTGACCGAGGCGCCGTTGGCGATCGCCTCGCCGCCGGCCGCGATGATCTCGTCGACCACGGCCTGCGCCGCGCCCACCGAACCACCCTTGCCGTCCACCGCGCCGCCCAGGTCATTGACCAGCACCTTGGCGCCCCGCGCCGCCAGGGCCAGTGCATGCTGGCGGCCCAGGCCGCCGCCCGCCCCCGTCACGATGGCCACGCGGCCCTTGAATTCGATGTCCATGCAAGGTTCTCCTGTTGTGTCTGTGAAAAAGTTGGCTGGCGCACGCGCACCGCGCGTGGCACTGTAAGCCACGCGGCACGCGAGCATGGTTGCGCAGGCGACTCGGGGCCAGGGGCCCATGGCGCCCGCGCGCCACGCATGCCGCAGGCACGGCCCGGGCCGGCAGACGCCGCACCAGGGCCCGCGGGCGCCCCGGCGGCCTTGGCGTGCGTGCGCTGGCAGCGCCTCTCTTGCCGTGCACAGCGCGGAAAAAAAGGGGGAAGCAACGGCGCCGCTCAGGGGGTCGCCGCTTCATGCATAGCGCACGGGCTGGCTGTAGCGTGGATCGCGGTGCCAGTCCCAGTAGGTCCGCACCAGCTGGCGCACCACCGGCCCCACGGCGCCATCGCCCACCGGCCGCCCGTCCACCCGGGTGACAGGCAGCACGCCCCCGCCCGAGGTGGACAGGAACACCTCGTGCGCACCGCGCAGTTCGGCGGCCGGCAAGGCCCGCGCCTGCAGCGGCAGGCCCAGCGACGCCGCCATCTCGAGGACCGTGCGGCGCGTGATGCCTTCGAGCATGCCCTGGGCGGGCGTGGCGATGGTGCCCTGCGCATCCACGCAGAACACGTTGAAGCCAGGGCCTTCGACCACATGGCCTGCTCCGTCGGTGAGCACGACGGTGTCGCCCCCGGCGTCCAGCGCTCCCAGGAGCCCCATGGTGAGGTCGTTCCAGTGGTAGTTCTTGACGCGCGGGTCCACGCTGCTGGCGGGGATGCGCTGCACGTCGCTCACGATGAGGTTCAGGCCCCGCTCGCGCTGCGCCTCGTTGGCGATCCACACGTAAGGCACGGCGAACGCGTAGAACTGGTTCACGGCCTGGCGCGGGTCGCGCGAACCCCAGGGCGGCTGGCCGCGCGTGACGATCATCTCCACATACGCATCGCGCAGGCCCGACAGGCGCACGCACTGCTCCAGCACCGCCGCGATCTCGGCGGGCGAGCGTCCCGGGTCGAGCCGCAGGCGCGCACAGCTGGCCAGGAACCGCTCCAGGTGCGCGTCGAGCCGGAAGAATGCGCCGTCCCAGACGGTGACCACGTCGTAGGTGGCGTCGGAGCGCAGAAACCCCCAGTCGGTCAGCGGAATCGCCGCGTCGCCAATGGGAACGTACTGGCCGCGCACGCAGGCGGCCCCCTGGGAATAATCGGGTAAGGTGCTCATGCCCGCATTCTGGCCAGCGCGGGCCGCCCCGCAAGGCCCGTGGGGCCATTGCTCGCACATTCATCGCGGTCACCGCTTGTCCGTCAAGCGCTGCGCGGCATTCAATTGAAAGGAATTACCATGAAAGCAGTCTGGAACGGCGTGGTCGTCGCCGAGAGCGACGACACCGTGGTGGTCGAAGGCAACCACTACTTTCCCGAAAGCGCGCTCAAGCGCGAGTTCTTCACCTTCAGCAACCACAAGACCACCTGCCACTGGAAGGGCCAGGCCAGCTACCTGTCGCTGCTGGTCAACGGCGAGATGAACACCGACGCCGCCTGGTTCTATGCCGATCCCAAGCCCGAGGCCGAAGAAATCCGGGGCCGCGTGGCGTTCTGGAAGGGCGTGAAGGTCGCCGCCTGACCAGGAGGCCAGGGTTATCCCTGCCAGCGCTGGACAATCATGTGGATAAGTTTTGGCAAGTCCTGTATGGCAGCGCCAAGTGCTTGATTCATAAGGCCAAGGCCTGCGACGCCTCTTTTTTAGGCAATCGATCCCGCACTGGCTCCGGTTATCCCAGCCCGCACTGGACAATCATGTGGATAAGTTTGGAGAAGTCTTGTATGACATCCTTAAGTGATTGATTTATAAGAAATATCCTTGCATTGCCCAAAAAAGCGGCAACCACGCCCAGGGATTCCGCGCACCGCGCCCAGCCCCTTGCCACCCCCCAGTCCGCCCCGGTTATCCCTGCCCGCACTGGACAATCATGTGGATAACCCTGGACAAGCCTTGTATGGCGGGGGTAAGTGCCTGATTTACAAGGAATATCCTTGCACCGCTTAAAAAACAGGCACTGCCCCGCCACGCGCCGGCTGCGATACAGTTCCCATCGGCGCCCCCTGCAGAGCTACATTTTTAATAGCAACCAGCGCCCGCCAGTCCAGCGCGCATGAGCAAAATCATCCCATGTCCCCCCCTCCGCTCCCGCACAGTCCCGCCGCCGAACGCAACCAGGGCCCCATCCTGGCGGTGCTGCAGTCCCTGCTGGCGCCGGAAGGCGCGGCACTGGAGATCGCCAGCGGCACGGGCCAGCACGCGGCGCACTTTGCCGCCGCCCTGCCCGGCTGGAGCTGGCAGCCCACCGACCTGCAGGGAACGCACTTCGGCGCCATTGCCGGCTGGGCCGCGCACACGGGCGCGCGCAACGTGCGCACACCCGTGGCGCTCGACGTGCTCCAGCCCGCCTGGCCCGCCGATGGCCCGGCGTTCAGCCAGCCGTTCGACCTGATCTACTGCGCCAACATGCTGCACATCGCGCCCTGGGCGTGCTGCGCGGGCCTGATGCGCGGGGCGGCCCGCCACCTGGCGCCAGGCGGCCTGCTGGTCACCTACGGCCCGTACCTGGAAGACGGCGTGCCCACCGCCGCGGGCAACCTGGCGTTTGACGCCAGCCTGCGCGCCCAGGACGCCGCCTGGGGCATCCGCCGCATCGACGACGTGGCCGCCGTGGCGGCCGGGGCCGGGCTGCGGCTGGCGGCCCGCCATGCGATGCCCGCCAACAACCTCCTGCTGGTGTGGACACGCGCCGCCCCCGCCCCCGCCCCCGACGCCTACCCCGACACCACACACCACCCATGAGCACCCCACCCAACACCGCGCCCTTCTTCATCACCACGGTAGAGCCCGGCGGCCAGCAATGCGACGCCTGGCCCGAGCAGCCGCTGCTGCTGTCGCTGGAACAGGGCGGCATCGACTGGCCCAGCTCCTGCCGCAACGGCACCTGCCGCACCTGCATGGGCCAGCTGGCCGAGGGCACCGTGCGCTACGCCATCGAATGGCCGGGCCTCACGGCCGAAGAAAAAGACGAAGGCTGCGTGCTGCCCTGCGTGGCCTATCCCACATCGGACGTGGTGCTGCAGGGCAGCATGGTCTGAAGCCCCTCGCAGCCGCGCCGCACCGCCCGACGGCAGGGCGGCGCCGCCAAGGGGCGCCCCCGTCTGGGGAGCCTGCCCAACCCACGAGGAACTGATTTGCATCAGCCCCGGGGCGCCTCACCGGGCACGGCGCGGCCCGGTGCACTAAAATCCCATCCTTCTGGGGCAATATGCCCCTTTGACGAGCGGCAACGCCGCATCGCATGTTCTTTGGGCGGTTTCTTGGGGGTGCGCACAGCGTGGCGGCCTCCGGCCACGGGGACCTGCGCTGCGGCACCACCGCCAGCGGTCCCCTCAGAAAGCCCAGCCTTCCATGAACTCCCCCCTCACTCCCGTGCCGATCTCGCCCGTCGAGGACATCGTGGCCGAGATGCGCGCCGGCCGCATCGTCATCCTCGTGGATGAAGAAGACCGCGAAAACGAAGGCGACCTCGTCCTGGCCGCCGACCATGTGACGGCCGAGGCCATCAACTTCATGGCCCGCTTCGGCCGGGGCCTGATCTGCCTCACGCTCTCGCGCGAACGCTGCGAACGCCTGCGCCTGCCGCCCATGGTGGCCAGCAACGGCACCAAGATGGGCACGGCCTTCACCGTGTCGATCGAGGCGGCCGAGGGCGTGACCACCGGCATCTCGGCCGCCGACCGCGCCCGCACCGTGCAGGCCGCCGTGGCCCCGAATGCCGTGGCCGCCGACCTGGTGCAGCCCGGCCACATCTTCCCGCTGCAGGCCGTCGAAGGCGGCGTGCTCATGCGCGCGGGCCACACCGAGGCCGGCTGCGACCTGGCCGTGATGGCCGGCTGCAGCCCCGCCGCCGTGATCTGCGAGATCATGAAGGACGACGGCACCATGGCCCGCCTGCCCGACCTGCAGCTCTTCGCGGCCGAGCACGGCCTGAAGATCGGCACCATCGCCGACCTGATCGAGCACCGCAGCCGCACCGAATCGCTGGTCGAGAAGGTGGGCACGCGCGTGCTGCAGACGGCCTTTGGCGCCTTCACCGCCCACGCCTTCCGCGACAAGCCCAGCCAGGCCGTGCACCTGGCCCTCGTCAAGGGACAGTGGGGCGCCGACGACGTGGTGCCCGTGCGCGTGCACGAACCGCTGTCGGTGCTGGACGCACTGGAAGTCAACCGCTCCATGCACTCGTGGAGCCTGGACACCAGCCTGCAATACCTGTCCGAACAGGGCAAGGGCGTGGCGGTGCTGCTCAACTGCGGCGAGACCGCCGGCCAGCTGCTCTCGCAGTTCGAGGGCACGGCCCGCGCGGCGCAGGCCCCCGAGCGCGGCCGCATGGACCTGCGCACCTACGGCGTGGGCGCGCAGATCCTGCGTGAATGCGGCGTGCACAAGATGGCGCTCATGGGCCAGCCACGCCGCATGCCCAGCATGATGGGCTACGGCCTCGAAATCACCGGCTTCATTCCGAAAGAGTAAAAAACATGTTTGGCGCAGAAAAAGGAACAGCGGACAAGCTGGACGGCAAGAAGCTGCACATCGGCATCGTGCAGGCCCGCTTCAACGAAAGCATCACCAATACCCTGGCCGCGGCCTGCCGTGCCGAGCTTCTGAACCTGGGCGTGCAGGAAAAGAACATCCGGCACGTGCTCGTGCCCGGCGCCCTCGAGGTGCCCGTGGCCCTGCAGGCCATGGCCGAAAGCGATGAGTACGACGCGCTGATCGCCCTGGGCTGCATCATCCGCGGTGAAACCTATCACTTCGAACTGGTGGCCAACGAATCCGGCGCGGGCGTCACGCGCCTGTCGCTGGACTACCAGATCCCGATTGCCAACGCCATCATCACCACCGAGAACCTCGATCAGGCGGTGGCCCGCCAGACCGAAAAGGGCACCGATGCAGCCCGCGTGGCGGTGGAAATGGCCAACCTGCTGGACGACCTGTCATGAGCGAAAACACCCCCACGCCCTCCTCGGCGCGCCCTCCCAAGCAGGGCCGCACCGGGCTCAAGTCCACGGGCACGCGCAAGGCCGCATCCAAATCCAACCGCAGCCGCGCGCGCGAGTTCGCGCTGCAGGCGCTCTACCAGCACCTGGTGGGCGGCAACGACGCCCACGCCATCGACGCGTTCACGCGCGACCTGGCCGGTTTTCACAAGGCGGACTCGGTGCACTACGACGCCCTGCTGCACGGCTGCATCGCCACGGCCGCCGACATGGACCTGCTCATCACCCCGCTGCTGGACCGCAAGATGGCCGAAATCTCGCCCATCGAGCACGCCACGATGTGGATCGGCGTGTACGAGTTCCAGCACTGCCTGGACGTGCCCTGGCGCGTGGTGCTCAACGAGTGCATCGAACTGGCCAAGGAATTTGGCGGAACCGACGGCCACAAGTATGTGAATGCCGTGCTCAACGGCCTGGCCCCCCAGCTGCGCGCGCTGGAAGTGGCGGCGGACAAGGCTGGCGGCGCGGCGGCCGCCCCCACCGCCCCCCCATCCGGGGCATCCGCTGACGGCGCCTGAGCTCCCGGGCGCGCCGGGCCGCCACGGAGCCGCGGCGGGCGCGCCCCCATTCCCCCTTCCATTTCAAACGACACCCGGCCAGCACGGGCAGGACGCCTTTCCATGAAGTTTTCCACGCGCGCCGAGCGCATCGAACCGTTCTATGTAATGGAGGTGGCCAAGGCCGCGCAGGCCCTGGCGCGCGAAGTGGCGGGCACGCGCGAGCCGATGATCTTCCTGAACATCGGCGAGCCGGACTTCACAGCGCCGCCGCTGGTGCAGGAGGCCGCGATGCGCGCCGTGCACGGCGGCGCGACCCAGTACACCAACGCCCTCGGCCTGGATGCGCTGCGCGAACGCATCAGCGGCTGGTACCAGGGCCGCTTTGGCGTGAACGTGCCCGCGCGCCGCATCGTGGTGACGGCCGGCGCCTCGGCCGCGCTGCAGCTGGCGTGCCTGGCGCTCATCGAATCGGGCGACGAGATCCTGATGCCCGATCCCAGCTACCCGTGCAACCGCCACTTCGTGAGCGCGGCCGAGGGCAAGGCCGTGCTCGTGCCCACCACGGCCGCCGAGCGCTACCAGCTCAGCGCCGACAAGGTGCGCGCCGCCTGGGGCGAAAAAACCCGGGGTGTCCTGCTCGCATCGCCATCGAATCCCACGGGCACCTCCATCGCCCCCGGCGAGCTGCGCCGCATCCACGACGTGGTGCGCGCGCACGATGGCATCACCCTGATCGACGAGATCTACCTGGGCCTGTCGTACGAGGAAGAGTTTGGCCACACGGCCCTGGCCATCGACGACAACATCATCAGCATCAACAGCTTCAGCAAGTACTTCAACATGACGGGCTGGCGCCTGGGCTGGATGGTGGTCCCCGAGGCCATGGTGCCCGTGGTCGAGCGCCTCGCGCAGAACCTGTTCATCTGCGCGAGCACCGTGTCGCAGCATGCCGCGCTGGCGTGCTTCGAGCCCGAGAGCATCGACGAGTACGAACGCCGCCGCGCCGAGTTCAAGGCCCGGCGCGACTTCTTCATCCCCGCGCTGCAATCGCTGGGCCTTTCCGTGCCCGTGATGCCAGACGGCGCCTTCTACGCCTGGGCCGACTGCACGCAGGCCGCACAGCGCCTGGGCGTGAACGGCAGCTGGGACTTCGCGTTTGAGCTGATGCGCCGCGCCCACATCGCGGTGACGCCGGGGCGTGACTTCGGCACGGCAGAGCCCGAGCGCTTCATCCGCTTCTCCACCGCGAACTCCATGGCCCAGCTGCAGGAATCGGTGGAACGGCTGCGCAGGCTCCTCGGGTGACACCATGGGCTTTGAGTTCCCCATCCGCGTCTACTGGGAGGACACCGATGCCGGCGGCATCGTGTTCTATGCCAACTACCTCAAGTTCTTCGAGCGCGCCCGGACCGAATGGCTGCGCTCGCTGGGCGTGGGCCAGCAGCGATTGCGGGAACAAACCGGCGGCATGTTTGTCGTAACCGATGCGCAGCTGCGCTACCACCGGCCCGCCCGGCTGGACGATGAACTGATTGTTACCGCCGCCCTGCAGGCCCCAGGCCGCGCATCGTTGACAATAGTGCAGCAGGCGCTCCTGAAACCAGAGCAGATGACCGAACAGCCTCCCCTGTTGCTGACCGAAGGCACCATCCGCATCGGATGGGTCGATGCCGCGACGATGCGCCCTGCAAGAATACCGAGCACCCTCCTGGAACAACTCTCACCATGAACTCCCAAAACATGTCCATCATCTCCCTGGTGCTGCACGCCAGCTGGGTGGTGCAACTCGTGATGCTGCTGCTCCTGGGCGTGTCGGTCGCCAGCTGGGCGGCCATCTTCCGCAAGCTGTTTTCCTTGAAGCGCGTGAAGACGCTCAACGACGACTTCGAACGCGAGTTCTGGTCGGGCACCAGCCTCAACGACCTGTACGCCAGTGCCGCGCAGAACGCCAAGCAGGCCGGCCCCATGGAACGCATCTTCGCCAGCGGCATGCGCGAGTACCAGAAGCTGCGCGAGCGCCGCATCGTGGACCCCGGCACCCTGCTCGACGGCGCACGCCGCGCCATGCGCGCGAGCTTCCAGCGCGAGATGGACGTGGTCGAATCCAGCCTGTCGTTCCTGGCCTCGGTGGGCTCGGTCTCGCCGTACGTGGGCCTGTTCGGCACGGTGTGGGGCATCATGCATGCGTTCACCGGCTTCGCCGGCATGGAGCAGGTCACGCTGGCCACCGTGGCGCCGGGCATCGCCGAAGCCCTGGTGGCCACCGCCATCGGCCTGTTCGCCGCCATCCCGGCCGTGATCGCCTACAACCGCTTCGCGCGCGACATCGACCGCGTGGCCACGCACCAGGAGACCTTCATCGAGGAGTTCTCCAACATCCTGCAGCGCAACCTGGGCGCGCACCCGGCGGCCCCCGCCCCATCGGCCTCCGGCCACTAACCGCAGGAGCGCCACACCATGCCCGCCATGGCATCCCGCGGCCGAGGCCGCCGCACCATCAACGAGATCAACATGGTCCCGTTCATCGACGTGATGCTGGTGCTGCTCATCATCTTCATGGTGACGGCCCCCATGCTCACGCCCGGCGTGGTCGACGTGCCCAGCGTGGGCAAGGGCAAGAACATGCCCAAGGTGGTGGCCCAGGTCATCGTCAACAAGGACGGCTCGCTCCAGTTCAAGACCCCCGAGGCCACGCGCAGCCTGAGCCAGCGCGAGATCGGCGATGCCGCCAGCCGCTGGCAGAAGGCCCAGGGCGCGGACAGCGCGAGCGCGGTGGTCATCAGCGCCGACAAGGGTGTGCAGTACGAAAACGTGGTGAAGGCGATGGACGCCCTGCAGAAGGCGGGCGTGCAACGGGTGGGCCTGTCCGTCAAGCAGGGCGGCTGAACCGAAACCGCGCTCCGCACTCTCACCGCCCATGCACGCCCACACCGACCGCGACCAGTTTGCCCCGCCCCGCCCGCCGGCACGCCTGCGCGCCATCACGCTGGCGGTGCTGGTGCACGCGGTGCTGATCGGCGCGCTGACCTGGGGCGTGAACTGGAAGAGCAGCGCCGACCAGCCCGCGGTGGAGGCCGAGCTCTGGGCCGCCGTGCCCCAGCAGGCCGCGCCCCGTGCCGTGGAGCCCCCACCACCGCCGCCCGCTCCCCCCGAAGTCCGCACCCCCACGCCGCCGCCACCACCGCCACCGCCCCGCGCGGTGGAACCGCCGGACACGCGCGAGGCCGACATCGCCATCGAGCGTGAAAAGAAGCGCCTGGAACAGGAAAAAAAGGCCCGCGAACAGCAGCAGGAGCGTGAAAAGCGCGAACGTGAACGCAAGGAAGACGAGCGCCGCGACCGCCTGGAGCAGGAGAAGAAGGAACGCCTGCAAAAGGAAAAGGAAAAAGAGCAGCGTGAAAAGCAGCTGGCCGAGCAGAAGAAGGCCGAGCAGGACAAGCAAAAGAAGCTGGCCGAAGACAAGCGCAAGGCGGAAGAAGTCACCAAGCGCAGGACAGAGGCCGAGGAAAAGCAGCTGGCCAAGCAGCGCGAGGACAACCTGCGGCGCATGCAGGGCCTGGCGGGCGCCACCGGCAGCGAAAATGCCACCGGCACCGCGCAGCGCAGCGCCGGCCCCTCGGGCAGCTACGGCGGCAAGGTGGCGGCCAAGGTCAAGCCCAACATCGTGTACCCCGATGCGATCTCGGGCAACCCGCGCGCGGAGGTGGAGGTGCGCCTGTCGCCCGATGGCACCATCGTCGGCAAGCGCCTCGTGCAGTCCAGCGGCAACAAGGCCTGGGACGAAGCCGTGCTGCGCGCGCTGGACAAGACCGAGACCCTGCCGCGCGACGTGGATGGACGCGTGCCGCCTTCCCTGACCATCGGTTTCAGGCCGCAGGACTGAGCCCCAAAAACAAAGCGCCCGGTACTTCCGGGCGCTTTTTCTTTGGCTTTTTGACCTCCAGCGCTTGATGGGCAAGCGCCAGAAGCTATCTATTCGATAGCAAAATACCCGCCATTGCTACCGGTCGCGCCGCTCCATGCGGCGGTTCAGATTGAGGGCACCCAATGTGCAGGCCACGCCGGACAGCAAATACACCGTCACCGCCAGCAGCCCGAATCGGGAGGACAGGTACAGGGCCACGAGGGGCGCGAAGGCGGCGCCAATGATCCAGGCCAGGTCGGCCGACAAGGCGGCGCCCGTGTAGCGGTACTGGGGCGAGAAATTGGCAGTCACCGTGCCAGAAGCCTGGCCGTACGACAGGCCCAGCAGCACGAAGCCCAGCAGCAGGAACATGGTGCTGCCCACCTCGCCGGAGTTGAGCAACACCGGCGCCATGAAGCTGAACACGCCAATCATCACCGCCATGCCGCCCAGCAGCTTGCGGCGGCCCAGGTGGTCCGACAGCCAGCCCGACACCATGATGGCCCCCGCCGCCAGGAAGGCGCCCACGATCTGCACCCCCAGAATCTGCGTGACGGGTTGTTCCGAGTACAGCGTGATCCACGACAGCGGGAACACCGTGACCAGATGGAACAGCGCAAAACTCGCCAGCGCGGCGAAAGCACCCAAAAGCACATTGCTGCCTTCGTCGCGCACCACGCGGCTCACGGGCACGGGCTGCAGTTCGCGCTCCTGCAGCAGTTCGGCGTACGACTGGCCCACCACCAGGCGCAGGCGGGCGAACAAGGCCACCACGTTCACCGCGAACGCCACGAAGAACGGATAGCGCCAGCCCCAGGCCAGGAATTCCTCGACGGTGAGGCTGCTGTACAGATAGGCAAACAGGCCCGCGGCCAAGACAAACCCCAGCGGCGCGCCCAGCTGCCCGATCATGGCGTACCAGCCCCGGCGGTGCCGGGGGGCGGACATCGCCAGCAGCGACGGCAGGCCGTCCCACGAGCCGCCGAGCGCCAGCCCCTGGCCGATGCGCAGGATCAGCAGCGCCACGATGGCGGTCATGCCCACGTCCTTGTAACCCGGCAGGAAGGCCATGGCCACCGTGCACACCCCCAGCAGGAACAGCGCGATGGTCAGCTTCGTGCCCCGGCCCCAGCGCCGCTGGATGGCCATGGAAATGGCCGTGCCCACGGGCCGCACCACGAACGCCACGGCCAGCAGCGCAAAGGCGGCGAGCGTGCCATCCAGGCGCGACATGAAGGGAAACAGGAACGACGGGAACACCAGCACGCAGGCGATCCCGAAAACGAAGAAGTCGAAATACTCGGACGACCGCCCGATGATCACGCCCACGGCGATTTCGCTGGGAGTGACATCTTCATGCGTGTCCGCCCGGGAGAGAGAGGCTGGGCTTTCTTCGAAGCCGGCCGCGGGGTAGGTGGCAGAGGCGGGGCTGCTCATGAACAGGACTCCTTGTCGTTGTCGGAAAAAACCAGGACGGCTGGGCTCGTCCGCCTGATTTTCAGGGATCGCGCTGCCCGCAAAGGCACCGGGTACCTAGGTTTTACCCGCAAGCCTGCCCCGGGACAAGTACGCCTGGGCCAGGGCGCCGTGCAGGACAACGCCGGCTCTGCCCCCATGCCCCGGATGGGGGCAACAACCTTTGACCCTGGACAAAATGTCCAATGGACAAAAAAGCTAGCAATATTACATTCTGCGGTATCCCGACATCCGCGTTTACCCTCGAATCAACGCCTTGGTAACGCCTTTCACATGTTCAAACTTCCTCACTTTCGCGGGCCTGCCTGGCTCGCCGCCGCTGCTGCCCTGGGCGGCTTGGCCGGCTGCAGCAAGGCGGTGGTCCTCAACCCGGCGGGCGACATCGCGGCCCAGCAGGGCCACATGGTCATCCAGGCCACCTTGCTGATGCTCATCATCATCGTGCCGGTGATCGCCCTCACCCTGTGGTTTGCCTGGAAGTACCGCCAGAACAACACCGCCAACACCGAGGAAGACTACGACCCCGACTGGCACCATTCCACCACCCTGGAGCTGGTGATCTGGACGGTGCCGCTCATGATCATCATCGCCCTGGGCGCGCTGACCTGGATCGGCACGCACAAGCTCGACCCGTACCGTCCGCTGGACCGCATCTCGGCCACCAAGCCCCTGGACACGCAATCCACCCCCATGGAAGTGCAGGTGGTGGCCATGGACTGGAAGTGGCTGTTCCTGTATCCCGAGCTGGGCATCGCCACGGTCAATGAACTGGCGGCGCCGGTGGACCGGCCCATTCTCCTGAAGCTCACGGCCACGTCCACCATGAACGCGTTCTACGTGCCCGACCTCGCCGGGATGATCTACGCGATGCCCGGCATGCAGACCGAGCTGAACGCCGTGATCAACCAGCCCGGCGTGTTCCACGGCATGGCGTCGCACTACAGCGGCTCGGGCTTTTCGGGCATGACCTTCAAGTTCCACGGCCTGGTCCAGGGCGACTTCGAGCAGTGGGTCGCCAGGGCCCGGTCCGAGGGCAAGCCCCTGACCCGCCAGGCCTACATGGCCCTGGCCAAGCCCAGCGAACGCGACCCCGTGCAGCGCTTTGACAGCGTGGAAGAAGGCCTGTACGACAAGGTGCTCAACCGCTGCGTCGAGGACGGCAAGATGTGCATGCACCACATGATGGCCATCGACGAGAACGGTGGCGATGCCTACGTGCGCGCCATGGGCCTGAACCTGCCCCAGGACGTGTGCACCTCGCAGAACGCCGCCCAGGTG
Organism: Acidovorax sp. GW821-FHT11A03; assembly: GCF_058809075.1. Lineage (NCBI taxonomy): Bacteria > Pseudomonadati > Pseudomonadota > Betaproteobacteria > Burkholderiales > Comamonadaceae > Acidovorax > Acidovorax sp. GW821-FHT11A03. Next base: position 143,752 of record NZ_JBXASG010000003.1, on the reverse strand, counting down.
GTGGCCGCCCTCGAGTCGCGCCACGCCATTTCCACCCGCAGCACCGCCGCCCAATGACTTGCTCCAGCCCCGCCCTGCCGGCCGCCGGCGCCCACGCCCAAGAAGACTGACCGCCATGTCCTCCTCACCTGTTACCGCACCCCACTGGGCCCTGGGCCGCATCACCTGGGATTCCATACCGATGGCGCACGAGCCCATCGTGCTCTGGACCTTTGTCGCCACCGTGCTGGGTGGGCTGGCCGTGATGGCCGCCATCACCAGGTTCCGCCTGTGGGGCACCCTGTGGCGCGACTGGATCTGCAGCATCGACCACAAGAAGATCGGGATCATGTACATGATCCTGGGCGTGGTGATGCTGCTGCGCGGCTTTGCCGACGCCGTGATGATGCGCCTGCAGCAGGCCATGGCCTTTGGCGACAACATGGGCTACCTGCCGCCGCACCACTACGACCAGATCTTCACCGCCCACGGCGTGATCATGATCTTCTTCGTGGCCATGCCGCTGGTCACGGGCCTCATGAACTACCTCGTGCCGCTGCAGATCGGCGCACGCGACGTGTCGTTCCCGTTCCTCAACAACTTCAGCTTCTGGATGACCACGGCCGGCGCCGTGCTGGTGATGGTGTCGCTGTTCCTGGGCGAGTTCTCCACCTCCGGCTGGCTGGCCCTGTCCAACCTCGGCGCGCAGGACCCCGGCGTGGGGCTGGACTACTACATCTGGGCGCTGCAGATCGCGGGGGTGGGCACCACGCTCTCGGGCATCAACCTGATCGTCACCATCATCAAGATGCGCGCGCCGGGGATGAACCTGATGAGGATGCCCGTCTTCACCTGGACGGCCCTGTGCACCAACGCGCTGATCGTAGCCTCGTTCCCGGTGCTCACGGCCGCGCTCGTGCTGATGTCGCTGGACCGCTATGCCGGCACCAACTTCTTCACGAACGACCTGGGCGGCAACGCCATGCTGTACGTGAACCTGATCTGGATCTGGGGCCACCCCGAGGTGTACATCCTGATCCTGCCGTGCTTCGGCATCTTCTCCGAAGTGGTGGCCACGTTCTGCAGGAAGCGCCTGTTCGGCTACACCTCCATGGTGTATGCCACGGTGGTGATCACCATCCTGTCGTACCTGGTGTGGCTGCACCACTTCTTCACCATGGGCTCGGGAGCGAGCGTGAACACGTTCTTCGGCATCACGACGATGATCATCTCGATCCCCACGGGCGCGAAGATCTTCAACTGGCTGTTCACCATGTACAAGGGCCGCATCCGCTTCGAGCTGCCCATGATGTGGACCGTGGCCTTCATGGTGACGTTCGCCATCGGCGGCATGACCGGCGTGCTGCTGGCCGTGCCACCGGCCGACTTCGTGCTGCACAACAGCCTGTTCCTGATCGCCCACTTCCACAACGTGATCATCGGGGGCGTGCTGTTCGGCCTGTTCGCGGGCATCAACTACTGGTACCCCAAGGCCTTCGGCTACAAGCTGGACCGCACCTGGGGCGTGCGCTCCTTCTGGCTGTGGGTGGTGGGCTTCTGGGTGGCGTTCGGCCCGCTGTACGTGCTGGGCCTGATGGGTGTCACGCGCCGTGCCAACCATTTCGAAGACCCGTCCCTGCAGATCTGGTTCGTGATCGCAGCCGTCGGCGCGGCCATGATCGCGGCCGGCATTGCCTGCTTCCTGATCCAGATCGTGGTGAGCTACCTGAAGCGCGAAGAGCTGCGCGACCACACGGGCGACCCCTGGGACGCGCGCACGCTGGAATGGGCCACGTCCTCGCCCCCGCCCGACTACAACTTCGCATTCACGCCCGTGGTGCACGAGATCGACGCGTGGTGGGACATGAAGAAGCATGGCTACCAGCGTCCCCTCGCCGGTTTCCAGCCCATCCACATGCCTGCCAATACCGGATCGGGCGCCGTGATCTCGGCCCTGTCCCTGGTGCTGGGCTTCGCATTGATCTGGCACATGTGGCTGCTCGCGGGCGTGTCGTTCGCGGCCGTGGTCCTGGCGGCCATCATCCACACGTTCAACTACCAGCGCGACTTCCACATCCCGGCCTCCACCGTGGCCAAGACGGAAAACCACCGCACCCAACAACTGCGTGCCAGCCATGTCTGATATCCGATACACCCCCGGCGCGGCAGGCGCCGCCAGCGCGGCGCTCGCGCCGCGCGACTACCACCTGGCGCACGAGCCCCATCCCGAGAACGGCACGGCCCTGGGCTTCTGGCTCTACCTGATGAGCGACTGCCTCATCTTCGCCGCCCTGTTCGCCACCTACGGCGTGCTCGGCCGCAGCTACGCGGCCGGCCCCACCGGCGCGCAGCTGTTCGACCTGACGCTGGTGGCCATCAACACGGCCTTCCTGCTGCTGTCGTCCATCACCTTCGGCTTCGCCATGCTGCGCAAGCAGCTGGGCGACGCCAAGGGCACGCTGCTGTGGCTGGCCGTGACGGGTTTCTTCGGCCTGTGCTTCCTGGGCCTCGAACTCTATGAGTTCGCCCACCTGATCCACCAGGGCGCCACGCCCCAGCGCAGCGCCTTCCTGTCGGCCTTCTTCACGCTGGTGGGCACCCACGGCCTGCACGTGACCTTCGGCCTCGTATGGCTGGTGGTGCTGATGGTGCAGATCGGCAAGCATGGCCTGATCCATGAAAACAAGCGCCGCCTGATGTGCCTGTCGATGTTCTGGCACTTTCTGGACGTGGTCTGGATCGGCGTCTTCACCTTTGTGTACCTGATGGGGGTGCTGTAACCATGAGCGCGCAACACACACACGCACACGATGCCCACGGCCACGGCGATCACCCCCATGAGGTGGGGCCGCACAGCAGCCTGCGCGACTACACGATCGGCTTCGTGCTGTCGGTCGTTCTCACGGCCATCCCCTTCTGGCTGGTCATGGCCAAGGTGATCGCCGACCGCAACACCGCCGTGCTGGTGCTGGGCGCCTTCGCCGTGGTGCAGATCCTGGTGCACATGGTGTATTTCCTGCACATGAACGGCAAGGTCGAGGGAGGATGGACCCTCTTGTCCACCATCTTCACCGTGGTATTCGTGGCCATCGCCATCAGCGGCACGCTGTGGGTCATGTTCCACATGAATGCCAACATGATGCCCGCGCACCCCACTCCCACGCCGCCGGCGCACGAAGCGCCGGGGCATTCGACGCCCTGACACCTTGACGCCAGAGCCCTCCCCCGCGCACGCGCCCTTCGCCCGGCGGCGGCTCCGCCAGGCGGCCCTCGTGCTCGTGGGCATCGCCCTGTTCTCGGCATTTGCCGCCCTGGGCACGTGGCAGGTCCAGCGCCGCGCGTGGAAGCTCGCGCTCATCGAGCGCGTGGAGCACCGGGTACATGCGGCTCCCGTGGCGGCGCCACCGGCCAGCCAGTGGCCCCGGGTCAACGCGGCAGACCACGAATACCTTGCCGTCATCCTGCAGGGCCGGTGGCTGGCAGACAAGACGGTCCTCACCCAGGCGGTGACAGAGCTGGGCGCGGGCTTCTGGGTCATGGCCCCGCTGCAGCTGGACGACGGCACGCAGGTGCTCGTGAACCGCGGTTTTGTACCGCAGGCGCAGCGCAACCAGTGGCTCACGGGAGCGGCGCAGCCACCCCGGCCCGTGGCCACCGTGGAAGGACTGCTGAGGATCTCGGAGCCTGGCGGCGGTTTTCTGCGGACCAATGATCCAGCGCGGCAACGCTGGCACTCGCGCGACGTGGCCGCCATCAGCCAGGCACTGGGGCTGCCCCGCGCCGCGCCCTTCTTCGTGGATGCGGGCCTGCCCGCCGCTGGCGGCGCGCCTTCCGTGCAGACCTGGCCCCGCCCGGGCATGACGGTGATCCGTTTTTCCAACAGCCATCTTGTGTACGCGGCGACCTGGTACGGGCTCGCGCTCATGGTTGCGGGCGCCGGCTGGTATGTGGCACGCTATGAACGCCGCCGGCATGGCCCTTCCCGCCGCCCCACGACCACCGATGAACCCCCTTCGCCCTGACGCCGCCACCGCCCTGCCGCAGCGCAATGCCCGCTCGGCCGATGCCGCGGCGGGCATCAAGAACCTCCAGCAGCTGATCCAGCTGCGCTGGATCGCCGTGGTCGGACAGGTGTTCACCATCGAGATGGCGCACTACAGCCTGGGCCTGGTGCTGCCGCAGCGCGAAATGCTGCTGGTGGTGGGATGCCTTGCGCTCTTCAACGTGGCCAGCCTGCTGCGCCTGCGCATGGGCCCCGTGGTGGTGCGCAACGTGGAGCTTTTCCTGGCGCTGCTGATCGACGTCGCCGTGCTCACGGTACAGCTCTACCTGAGCGGCGGCACCAGCAACCCGTTCGTGTTTTTGTACCTGCTGCAGATCACGCTGGGGGCCGTGCTGCTGCGCGGCGCCTACATCTGGTCCATCGTGATCACCACGCTGCTGTGCTTCGGCTTGCTGGCCGTCTACCACCTGCCCCTGGAGCTGCCGCAGGACCTGCACCAGGGCCTGTCCAGCCTGTACGTGATCGGGCTGCTGGTCTGCTTCGCGCTCAATGCCACCCTGGTGGTCGTCTTCATCACGCGCATCAGCCTGAACCTGCGCGAGCGCGATGCGCGCCTGGCGGCCGCGCGCCGGCGCCGCGTGGAAGAGGAACACATCGTGCGCATGGGGCTGCTGGCCTCGGGCGCCGCGCACGAGCTGGGCACCCCGCTGTCCACCCTGGCCGTGATCCTGGGCGACTGGCGACGCGATGAGCGCCTGGCGGCCCATGAACCGCTGCAGGAAGACATCGGCGAGATGCAGGCCCAGGTGCAGCGCTGCAAGAGCATCGTGAGCGGCATCCTGCTCTCGGCCGGGGAGACCCGCGGGGAAGCGTCGGTGCAGACCACCGTGCGCACCTTCGTCGATGCCCTGGCAGAGGAATGGCGCAGCACGCGGTCGATGCCGCGGTTCGTGTACGACAACGACTTCGGCGCCGACACGCTCATGGTGTCGGACACCACGCTCCAGCAGATGGTTTTCAATGTGCTCGACAATGCGCGCGACGCCTCGCCGGCATGGGTGCGCCTGGCCATCACGCGCAGCGCCGATGCGCTGCGCATCACCGTCACCGACGCAGGGCCCGGTTTTGCGCCGGGCATGCTGGCAAGGCTGGGAACCCCCTACCAGTCCACCAAGGAGCGCCCCGGGGGCGGGCTGGGCCTGTACCTCGTGCTCAACGTGGCACGCACGCTGGGCGGCAGCGTCACGGCGCACAACCGCCCCGAAGGGGGTGCCGAAGTCACCATAGAGCTGCCGCTGGCAGCGATCGCCTTGCCTGGAGCCTGACGCGCATCATGGATACCGACACAGAAAAAGAAGAACGCCTGTTGCTGATCGTGGAAGACGACGAGGCCTTTGCCCGCACACTGGCGCGCTCGTTCGAGCGGCGCGGCTACCGCGTGCTGCAGGCCACGGGCCTTCCCGAGGTCGAAGCCCTGCTCGCACAGCACACGCCCGGCTATGCGGTGGTGGACCTCAAGCTCAAGGGCGAAGCCTCGGGCCTGGTCTGCGTGCAGAAGCTGCATGCGGCCAGCGAGGCCATGCTCATCGTGGTGCTCACAGGCTTTGCCAGCATCGCCACGGCGGTGGAGGCCGTGAAGCTGGGCGCATGCCACTACCTCGCCAAGCCGTCCAATACCGACGACATCGAGGCCGCCTTCGGGCTCAAGGCGGGCAACACCGACGTGGAGCTGACGAACCGGTCCAGCTCCATCAAGACCCTGGAATGGGAGCGCATCAACGAAGTGCTGGCCGAAACCGGCTTCAATCTCTCGGAAGCGGCAAGGCGCCTGGGCATGCACCGCCGCACCCTCACCCGCAAGCTGGAGAAAAAGCAGGTCCGGTAACGGGCGGGCGGGCGAGGAAACAGCGCCCCGCGCAGCGCCCTAGCGCGACGCAAAACCATGCCATGCCAGCACGTCCACCACCATGGCCACGCCCAGGGCCAGCAGGCCCAGCATGAGGCTGCGCCGAAACCACACGGGTGACATCCGGGCCCGCAGCCGCTGCCCACACGCCATGCCCGCCAGCGCAGGCAGCAGCATCACGACCGACAGCCCCACGGTCGCCATGGGATAGCTCGCGTTGAATGCCAGGCCGGCGGCCAGCGCGAGTGTGGAGACCGTGAAACTCAGCCCCATGGCCTGCACCAGCGCATCGCGCTGCAGGCCCAGCGCCTGCAGATAGGGCACGGCGGGCACCACGAAAACACCCGTGGCGGCGGCGATGGCACCGGTCGCGAACCCCACCAGGGGGCCCTGCCAGCCCTGGGCCGGCAGGGGCAGCACGCGCCGCGTCCCCGTCAAGCCCCAGGCGCCGTACAGCGCGAGGGCCAGCCCCAGCGCCAAGCGCGACCCAGGGCCCGCGGGCGCCCCCAGCCACCAGGCGCACAGCCAGGTGCCCAGGCAGATTCCGCATTGCATGCCGCCCAGGCGCCGCACCAGCGGCCACACGGCGGGCCAGGGGCGCATCTGCCAGACATTGGTGACCAGCGAAGGCACCACCAGCAACGCCGCCGCCTGGGCCGGCGGAACCAGCATGGCCAAGAGGGCCATCGCCACCGTGGGCAAGCCCAGCCCCACCACGCCCTTGACCGTGCCGGCCAGCCAGAAAATGGCGGCCGCCCCCGCCAGCCAGCCCGGCGCAATGCCGTGGCCCCACAGCTCGGCAACCCCGTTCATGAGCGCCCCGCCCCGGAAGGCGGCTGATTCATCACAAGTTCCATCGGTATCCCCTGGTCCGAAACCCACCCGCCGCATGTCCAGCAACGCAGTGCCAAAGGCCATTGTTTCGGATGGCCCCGCCCCTGGAAATGCGGAAGCCGCGTAGCCCGCCTCAGGCGCGGCCGAAGCCTGCCATGTGGTACGTTTGCCCCATGCGCTTTGACCTCACCGACCTGCGTCTCTTCGTGCACGTGCACGAAGCAGGCACCATCACGGGGGGCGCAGAACGCAGCCACATGGCGCTGGCCTCGGCCAGCGAGCGCATACGCGGCATGGAAGACGCGCTGGGCGTGCCCCTGCTGCTGCGCGAACAACGCGGCGTGCAGCCCACGCCCGCGGGCCACACGCTGCTGCACCACGCGCGGCTGGTGCTGCAGCAGATGGAGCTGCTGCGCGGCGACCTGGGCGAATATGGCGCGGGCCTGGCGGGCCATGTGCGCGTGCTGTGCAACAGCTCGGCGCTGAGCGAGTACCTGCCGCGGGCCATGGCAGGCTTTCTGGCGCGGCACCCGCGCATTTCGGTGGACGTGGAGGAGCGCTCCAGCCAGGAGGTGGCCGATGCGGTGCGCGCCGGGCTGTGCGACATGGGCCTGGTGTCCGACGCGGTGGACCTCGAAGGCCTGTCCACGCGGGTGCTGCGGCCCGACCCGCTGGTGCTGGTGGTGCCCCAGGGGCACGCACTGGCCGCGCAACGCAGCGTGGCGCTGGCCGACGTCGCGCACCTGGACTTCGTTGGCCTGGCCGAGGGCAGCGCGCTGCAGGCCCTGGTGGTGCGCCAGGCACAGCGCCAGGGGCGGCGGCTGCGCTACCGCGTGCGGCTGCGCCAGTTCGAGGCGGTGTGCCAGCTCGTGGGGCTGGGCGTGGGCGTGGGCATCATTCCCCGCGCGGCAGCCGCACGCCACAGCCGGGCGCAGCACGTGAAGGCCGTGCGCCTGACCGATGCCTGGGCGGACCGGCAACTGGTGCTGTGCCTGCGCGAGCTCGACGAATTGCCGCAGCATGCGCAGCAGCTGGTGCAGCATTTGCTGCCGGCGCTGGGCTGAAAAGCCCTGGAGCGGCCGACGAAACCCTTCTCGCGCCGCTGCTGTGCCCTGCCGTGCGCCTCGCACCGCCCGCAGTGCGGCGCCCTGGCCGGAACCGCTTCACGGTGAGCGGCCAGCCGCGCCTAGCGCACACGCCCCATCAGCCACCGCTCGGCCTCGGCCTGTTGCTTGAAGCGTGCCCAGTCCAGCGCGGTCTTGCCGTGGGCGTCCGTGCGCGCAAGGTCGATGCCACGGTCGGCGAACCATTGCAGCGCCTCCACGCGGCCCCGGCCTGCGGCCAGCATCGCGGGGGTCTCGCCCCGGCTGGCGGGCGCGGGTTCGTCGAGCGGCTGGCCTTGCGCATCCAGCCATTCGAGGCATGGGATGCAGCCGCCCTGCGCGGCCATGTGCACGGGCCCCCAGTCCCAGCGGTTGCGGGCCGAGAGGCTGGCACCTGCCTGCACCAGGCGCCGTGCCGCCGCCAGATGGCCGCCGTAGAAGGCACGCAGCAGGGCTGTGTCGCCCCGCTCGCTGTCCTTGCGCGTCTGGCGCAGGTCGGGCTGGGCACCCGCGCCCAGCAGCGCCTCGATGTGCTCGAGCTGGCCACGGTGGGCCGCCAGCATGAGCACCGAGGAACCATTGGGCGCGAGCAGGTCGGGATTCGCCCCGGCGGACAGCGCGTCCCGCAGCGCAGGGGCGTCGCCGGCATTCTGTGCATCGAGCAAGCGACCCTCCGCGAGGGAATACGGCACGGCCGGCGCGGTTGCAGCCGAAGCGGAAGCCTCGGCCCCCACAACGCGGCCCACGGTGCGGCCAGCCTGGGGCCCCACGATCCACCAGCCCAGCAGGGCCAGCACCAGCAGTGCCCCCCAGGCCGGGCGGGAATGCTGCGCCCGCGCGGGCCGCTGCATGCCGGCGGCGAAACGGCCCCGCCGGTGCGCCCACGCCTGGCCCAGCGATTGCCCCAGGGCCGTGGCCGCCGCCTCGCCTGCCAGGCCCGGGGTCAGGCGCACCAGCGCACCGCCCGCACCGCGCGCGTACACCGCGTGGTAGCGGTGCTCGCTGCCGCCGCTGCCCGTGGAGTGCAGCAGCTTGTGCACCAGGGTGCGGCTGGCAGCGCCCGACACCGTGTCGGCGCGCGACCAGAGCCAGGAGTGGCGGCGCGCGGTGATGCCGCCGTCCTGCACGGTCAGGGTCCAGTGGCGGGTGGCCGCATGCAGGGCAAAGGCGGCCAAGGCCATCCACGCGCCGGCGGCAAAGAACCCACGGGGCAGCATCAGCCCCTGCGGGCCCAGCCGACCGTGGATGGCCGACTCCAGCAACAGCGCGGCCAGCACCAGACCCCCGGCCCAGCGCCAGCCACCCTGGGCGAATTCGTAGCGCCAGGCCTGCGGGGTTTCCCGCAGCGTGACCGAAGCGGGCAGAGGCGGGGAGCCTTCTTCTTCCTCTTCCTGCTCGCCCAGGGGCACGATGGGAACCTCCTGCTGCCAGGCGGCACGCCGGTCAAAACGATCCGGCAGTTCGCCCCCACCGAAGGTGCGGGGTGCGGCGTGCACGGGAAGGTCGTAAGTCAGCTCGACGGCGCCGTCCGGGTTGTGCAGCAGTTCCACGCGCCAGTCCACGCGCTCTCCCGAGCGCTGGCTGCCGTGCGGGGGCGCATCGGGTGGTACCTCGAAGCGTGCCACCAGCCGCAACCCGCCATCGGACGTGTGCTGCATGCGCGCGGCTTCGGTGAACGACTCCACGCACCGCTCGGGCGAACCGGAGCTCGACTCGTCCACCCGGTACTGGGCCAGGCGCAGTTGCAGGCTGTGCCCCTGCTGGTAGGCGGCGGCGCGCCCGGGGAGCAGCAGGGTCACTTCGAGCGGATGCCCTGCACGCGGTGCTGGCGGCAGCAGGACAAGGGCCGCGCCCGCATAGCGCCAGACCATGTGGGTCTGTCGCACCGCAAGGGCCAGCAGGGCCATTCCGACCAGCACGAACAGGCCGATGAAGGCCTTGGCGAACCAGGGCGACTGCGGGTCGGTCCACAACATGCCGGCCATGGGAAAGGAAATGCCACACCAGAAGAAGGTGAAGAACCAGACGGCGCCCAGCGGGCTGCCGGCAGAGCCCTTGGGCAAGGGGATGGCAGAAACCCCGGCCTGCGGCCCCGGGTGGCCACCGCCTTGCCCCTGCAGCTCCCTGGACGTGCCCAGTCCTGGCAGGGTGGCCAGGAAGACCCAGGCCGCGCCCAGCCCCACCGCAGTGAACACCAGGGCAAAGGGCAGGCGGAACATCAGCAGGGCCCAGCGGATGGAGGGGTCGATGAGGGAACGTGAGGGTTCGCGCGGGTCGACCATGATGGTGATGCGCGCGCCGCGGGCCTGGGCGCCTTGCAGCTGCGCGTGCCAGCGCTGGTGCCAGTCGCCGATGTTGTCAGCCGTCTCCGTGGGGTCGAGCCCGACGCGGGAGCCTTCGTATGGCCGCCCCGCGAATTCATAGCGGTAGCGGGCCCGCACCTGCCAGGTGGTGCCGTCGCCGTCGCTGTGGCGCGCAAGGTCGGCCGCGAGCACCTGGGCCTGCACGGGCTGCCAGCCGCGCACCGCCCACGCTGCCCGCAGGGTCAGGGCCAGCGGCTTGAGCCCGACGAAGTAACCACCCAGGCCAAAGCCCAGGGCGAAGGCGGCGCTGAGCAGCAGCACCGCCAGGCGCGCGCCGAACGTGCCGGCCTTGCCGGTTGTCCCTCTTGCCATGGATGTACCTCCATTTCTTTTGTTGTTGTTATGCGGCAAGCATGCGACTCCATCGTGACATTTGCATGACAAAAAAATGTCTGGACCATGGCCACGGCGTGGCAGGCGCGTGGCGCGGCGCACCCGCAACGCCATGAAAAAAGCGGCCCGCAGGCCGCTTTTTGCAGTGGATCACTCCCCGGAGGGAAACAATCAGGCGGCCACGCCGTCTGCCACTTCCTTGAACTCGGCGATCTTGTCGAAGTTCAGGTATTGGTAGATCTTGTCGCCGTTCTGGTTGATGACACCGATGTCGGCCAGGTACTCTTCCTTGGAAGGAATGCGGCCCAGCTTGGAGCAGATGGCCGAGAGTTCGGCCGAGCCCAGGTAGACGTTGGTGTTCTTGCCCAGGCGGTTGGGGAAGTTGCGGGTGCTGGTGGACATCACGGTGGCGCCTTCCTTCACCTGGGCCTGGTTGCCCATGCACAGCGAGCAGCCAGGCATTTCCATGCGGGCGCCGGCCGCGCCGAACACGCCGTAGTGGCCTTCTTCGGTGAGCTGGTGCGCGTCCATCTTCGTGGGCGGTGCCATCCACAGCTTGACGGGGATGTCCTTCTTGCCTTCAAGCAGCTTGGAGGCCGCGCGGAAGTGGCCGATGTTGGTCATGCACGAGCCGATGAACACTTCGTCGATCGCGGCGCCGGCCACGTCCGACAGCGTCTTGGCGTCGTCGGGGTCGTTGGGGCAGCAGACGATGGGTTCGGTGATCTCGGCCAGGTCGATCTCGATCACGGCGGCGTAGTCGGCGTTGTCATCGGGTTCGAGCAGCTGGGGATTGGCCAGCCAGGCTTCCATGGCCTTGATGCGGCGGCCGATGGTGCGTGCGTCGGCATAGCCCTGGGCGATCATGTTCTTGAGCAGCACGATGTTCGAGTTGATGTACTCGATCACGGGTTCCTTGTTCAGGCGCACCGTGCAGCCGGCGGCCGAGCGCTCGGCCGATGCGTCGGACAGCTCGAACGCCTGCTCGACCTTCATGTCCGGCAGACCTTCGATTTCCAGGATGCGGCCCGAGAAGATGTTCTTCTTGCCCTGCTTGGCGACGGTGAGGTGGCCGGCCTTGATGGCGTACAGGGGGATCGCGTGCACCAGGTCGCGCAGCGTGACGCCGGGCTGCATCTTGCCCTTGAAGCGCACCAGCACCGATTCAGGCATATCGAGGGGCATGACGCCCGTGGCGGCAGCGAACGCCACCAGGCCGGAGCCGGCGGGGAAGCTGATGCCGATGGGAAAGCGGGTGTGCGAGTCGCCGCCGGTGCCCACGGTGTCGGGCAGCAGCATGCGGTTGAGCCAGCTGTGGATGATGCCGTCGCCGGGCTTGAGCGAGATGCCGCCGCGCGTGCTGATGAAGTCGGGCAGCTCGTGGTGCATCTTCACGTCCACGGGCTTGGGGTAAGCGGCCGTGTGGCAGAAGGACTGCATCACCAGGTCGGAGCTGAAGCCCAGGCAGGCCAGGTCCTTGAGTTCGTCGCGGGTCATGGGGCCGGTGGTGTCCTGCGAGCCGACCGAGGTCATGCGCGGTTCGCAGTACGTGCCGGGCACCACGCCCAGGCCTTCGGGCAGGCCGCAGGCGCGGCCGACCATCTTCTGCGCCAGCGTGAAGCCCTTGCCGGTGGCGGCGGGCACCTGGGGCAGGCGGAACAGCGTGGAAGGAGCCAGGCCCAGGGCCTCGCGGGCCTTGGCGGTGAGGCCGCGGCCGATGATCAGGGGAATGCGGCCACCGGCGCGCACTTCGTCGAACAGCACTTCGCTCTTGACGGTGAACTCGGCGATGACCTGGCCGTCCTTCAATGCCTTGCCGGCGTAGGGCAGCAGCTCGATCTCGTCACCCATGTTCATCTGGCTCACATCGAGCTCGATGGGCAGTGCGCCGGCATCTTCCATGGTGTTGTAGAAGATGGGAGCGATCTTGCTGCCCAGGCACACGCCGCCGAAGCGCTTGTTGGGCACGAACGGGATGTCTTCGCCCGTGAACCACAGCACGCTGTTGGTGGCCGACTTGCGGCTGGAGCCGGTGCCGACCACGTCGCCGACGTAGGCCACCAGGTTGCCACGGGCACGCAGGTCTTCGATGAACTTGATGGGGCCGCGCTTGCCGTCTTCTTCGGGCGTGATGCCGTCGCGCTTGTTCTTGAGCATGGCCAGGGCATGCAGCGGAATGTCGGGGCGACTCCAGGCGTCGGGCGCGGGCGACAGGTCGTCGGTGTTGGTTTCGCCGGTGACCTTGAGCACGGTGAGCTTGATGCTCTGGGGCACTTCGGGGCGGCTGGTGAACCACTCGGCGTCGGCCCAGCTTTGCAGCACGGACTTGGCGAAGGTGTTGCCCTTGTCGGCCTTTTCCTTCACGTCATGGAACTGGTCGAACATCAAGAGCGTCTTCTTGAGCGCTTCGGCGGCGACGGAGGCCACGGCCGCGTCGTCCAGCAGGTCGATCAGGGGGGTGAGGTTGTAGCCGCCCAGCATGGTGCCCAGGAGCTGCGTGGCGCGCTCGCGGCCGATCAGCGTGCACACCTCGGTACCGTGGGCCACTGCGGCCAGGTAGCTGGCCTTGACCTTGGCGGCGTCGTCCACACCGGCAGGCACGCGGTGCGTGATCAGGTCCACCAGCGTGGCTTCTTCGCCAGCGGGCGGGTTCTTGAGCAGCTCGATCAGCTCGCCGGTCTGCTTGGCGGTCAGCGGCAAGGGCGGGATGCCCAGCGCGGCGCGCTCGGCCACATGGTCACGGTAGGCTTTCAACATCATTTTTCTCCGGTTGCGTTCTAAAGTGGGGCGGCGCGCGGTGCAGGCGGCCCCCATGGCCGCCACGCCTGCACGCGCAATCGTGTTCGTCGTTCGTTCTTTGCAAAAAGGCCTGCCAGGCCCGCGCTTATTTCAGGGGTTCCAGCACGCTCACGGGCGGGTTCTTCTTGATGGCCTCGGCCACCACCAGCTGCTGCGGGCTCATGCACTCATCGGCCAGGCGCTGGCCGAGCTTCTGGTTCATCAGCATGGACTTGTTGGCGATCTGCAGCCAGACCGCGCCGCCCTTCTGGTCTTCCAGGCGCACCGTGCCGGTGGTCGTGGCCACGGGCGACATGAAGTACTTGAAGCCCTTGCCTTCCACATGGAAGTGCCCTGGCGTGGCTGGGTCGGCCGTCACCGTGACGAATGCGCCCAGCTCGCAGGGAATGCGGCCCACGTGCACGCGGTCGGCGATGGCCAGCTCCTCGGGGGAAAGGGCCGCCTCTGCGGCGATGATGCCGGTGGCCACCTGGTTGGTGGCGCTCTTGAGCTGCGTGCGGCTGCTGGTCGCCTCGCTCTTGGCCACGGTGGCCTTCTTGGCGGGGGCCTTGTCCGCCGTCTTGGCGGTTTTCGCTTCGGACTTGGCGGCCGGCTTCGCGGCGGCCTTGGTCCCGGGCTTGGCCTCGGGCTTGGCCGGCGTTTGCGCCATCACGAAGGCTGGGGCCAGCAGCATGAGGGCGGAGGCGATGAAGGATTTCATGGAAGGTCCTGCGGGGAAGCAGTCAGGAATGTTCACGACGGAACGGAGGCCGGGGCGTCAAACCAATGGCGCACGGCGGGAGGAAGCGCACGCCCGGTGCGGTGGGCGCGCTCAAGGACTTGCCAGTAGAAACGGTAGCTGGCACGGTCATGCAAGGTATCGTCAAAACTGATTGGAGCCCAGTCGGAATCTGCGGCAGTAGCTATTATTTTTGCAGCAATTTCGATGTCATCCTGCTGCGGCGCAAATGCCTGCAGGATGGGACGTATCTGCGCCGGGTGGATGCTCCACATCCGGGTGTAGCCCAGCTCGCGCGCCGCCCGGCTGGCTGCGCCCTGCATGGCCGTGGTATCGGTGAATTCGGTCACCACGCAGTGCGACGGCACCTTGCCGTGCGCGTGGCAGGCCGCGGCAATCTCCAGCTTGGCGCGCACGACAAGCGGGTGCGAGAACTGCCCCGAGGAGGTCATGCCTGCCGCAGGGATCGCCCCTCCATGGGCGGACACAAAGTCCATGAGCCCGAAGCTCAGGCTCTGCACGCGCGGGTGGGCGGCAATCTCGAAGGCGCGATGGACCGCAGCGGGCGACTCGATCAGGACATGGATGGGCACCTGGGCGGCGGATGCCTGCTCCAGCGCCCGTTCCACCCGCAGGACATCGTCCACGGACTCCACCTTGGGCACCATGATGTGGCAGAGCCTGTGGCCCGCCGTGCCCGCAATCGTGGCGACATCGTTGGCGAATGCCGGGTGGTCCACCGCATGAACCCGGGCCGCCACGCGCGCCCCGTCCGCAGCGCCCAGGGCGAGGCTGGCGACCAGGCGGGCATGCTCGGCCTCCAGGCCGATCGGAGCGCCGTCCTCGCAATCGAGGGTCACGTCGAAGACGCAGGTGCCGAACTCTCGGGCCAGGTCGGCCTGCAGTTGCAGGCTCTTGCGCATGCGCGCTTCCACGCCGCTGTAGTGGTCGCAGACCGGCAGGAAGCCGGTCTGCGCCTGGGCGCCCAGCAGCACATCGCGCGGATGGGGCAGCGCAGCGCCCTGCCCCTGCGCAGGGACGGGGGCGGCCCGAAGGCCCGATGCCTGTGGCGTCGGCTGCATGGTGGGCCCTGGTTTACAGCAGGTGCTTCACGCCGTCCTGCTCGCCTTGCAGTTCGGCCAGGGTCTTGTCGATGCGTTCTTGCGAGAAGGCGTCGATCTCCAGGCCTTCAACGATCTTGTACTCGCCGTTTTCGCAGGTGACGGGGAAGCCGAACATGGTGTCCTTGGGGATGCCGTACTGGCCGTCCGAGGGGATGCCCATGGTGACCCACTTGCCGTTGGTGCCCAGGGCCCAGTCGCGCATGTGGTCGATGGCGGCGTTGGCGGCCGAGGCAGCCGACGACAGGCCGCGCGCTTCGATGATGGCGGCGCCGCGCTTGCCCACGGTGGGCAGGAAGGTGTTGGCGTTCCATTCCTGGTCGTTGATCATCTTGGCGACGCTTTCGCCGTTGATGGTGGCGAAACGGTAGTCGGCGTACATCGTGGGCGAGTGGTTGCCCCAGACGGTCAGCTTCTCGATGTCGGCCACTGCCTTGCCCGTCTTGGCGGCGATCTGGCTGGCGGCGCGGTTGTGGTCCAGGCGCAGCATGGCGGTGAAGTTCTTGCGCGGCAGGTCAGGTGCCGACTTCATGGCGATGTAGGCGTTGGTGTTGGCGGGGTTGCCGACGACCAGCACCTTCACGTTGCGCGAGGCCACGGCGTTCAGGGCCTTGCCCTGGGCCGTGAAGATGGCGCCGTTGACGGCCAGCAGCTCGGCACGCTCCATGCCGGGGCCGCGAGGGCGCGAACCCACCAGCAGGGCGTAGTCGGCGTCCTTGAAGGCGGTCATGGGGTCGCTGTGGGCGGTCATTTCCACCAGCAGCGGGAATGCGCAGTCGTCCAGTTCCATCATCACGCCCTTGAGCGCCTTCTGGGGACCTTCGACAGGGACTTCGAGCAATTGCAGGATGACCGGCTGGTCCTTGCCCAGCATTTCGCCGGAGGCGATACGGAACAGCAGTGCGTAACCGATTTGACCAGCGGCACCGGTGACGGCTACGCGAACAGGCTTCTTGCTCATGGTGAAAACTCCAGGGAAGTGAGGAAAACAGGTGTGTGTGCAACGCAAGCACCAGCGCCTGTTACCAGCAGCCCGTGCCCCGCAAAACAGCCTTGGAGTGTACCGCCGATTGGGCACCCCGGTCAATTTGTCTTATGTCTTATATAAGATATGATTGAAGACTGGAACAAGCTCGCACACCCCCCGTGCACAGCGCGCCATTTTTCTGATCGCCATGTCCTCGCTTCCGCTCAACGCCGACACCCCTGCACAGCCTTCGGCGGGCGCAGGCTCTGCCACGCCCGCGTTCAGCCCCCTGTACCAGCAGATCAAGGGTCTCATCCTGCAAAGCCTTCAGCAGGGTGAATGGAAGCCCGGCGAGTCCATTCCGAGCGAGATGGACCTGGCCGCGCGCTTTCGGGTCAGCCAGGGCACGGTGCGCAAGGCCATCGACGAGCTGGCGGCCGAAAACCTCGTGATGCGCCGCCAGGGCAAGGGCACTTTCGTGGCCACCCATGCCGAGCAGCATGTGCAATACCGCTTCCTCAAGCTCATGCCCGACACGGGCGATGCCCGCGTGGAAGGCCGCGCCCAGCGCCAGGTGGTGGACTGCCGGCGCGTGCGCGCCAGCGCGGACGTGGCGCGGGCGCTGGCCCTGCGCAGCGCCGACCCGGTGATCCAGGCCCGCCGGATCCTGTCGTTTGCGGGCGTCCCCACCATCCTGGAGGACATCTGGCTGCCGGGCCAGGCTTTCAAAGGGCTGACGACTGACCAGCTCGCCAGCTACCAGGGGCCCACCTACGCGATGTTCGAGCTCGACTTTGGCGTGCGCATGGTGCGCGCCGAGGAGAAAATACGCGCCGTGCTGCCCGACGCCGACCAGGCGGCCATGCTGCAGATCCCGCAGGCCACGCCGCTGCTGAGCGTGGAGCGCATCGCCTACACCTACAACGACGTTCCCATGGAGTTACGGCGGGGCCTCTACCTCACCGACACCCACCACTACCGTAACGAACTGAGCTGACACCACCCTGGCACCTGAGCGGAAACGTCGAACATTCCACCTGCGACAAACCCATGCTTGTTGCGTTGCAATAGAATTTTGCGTTCTTTGCATCTTCAAATTACAAAGCAGTTACATCCACGAAAGCACACAACATGACAGAACTCGCCAAGAAACGGCCTGAATTCCGCAACATCAATGCCTTCAAGGACCTGACCACCTACCGCATGACGCCTGCAGCGTGGGTTTCGATCCTGCACCGCGGCAGCGGGCTGATCATGTTCCTGCTGCTGCCTTTCATCATCTGGATGTTCGACACCTCGGTGTCGTCCGAAATCTCGTTCGCCAAATTCACTTCGGCGTTCAGCATCGGCATCGGCTTCGTGCCCGGCTGGTTCATCAAGCTGGTGGCGCTGGCGCTGATCTGGTCGTACCTGCACCACTTCACCGCCGGCCTGCGCCACCTGTGGATGGATGTGAGCCACAGCGCGGTGAACAAGGAATTCGGCAAGACCTCGGCCCTGACCGTGCTCGCGATCAGCATCGCCCTGGCCCTGGTGCTGGGCGCCAAGCTCTTCGGCCTGTACTGATCGATCAACCCATGAAACGGTGGCTGCTGCCAGGCAGTGCCCGCCGAAAACGATAGGAAATCTCCATGTCCGTCAATTACGGTTCCAAGCGCGTCGTCGTCGGCGCCCACTATGGCCTGCGCGACTGGCTCAGCCAGCGCGTCACGGCGGTCCTGATGGCCCTGTTCACCCTGGCCCTGCTGGCCCAGGTCATCTTCTCCAAGGGCCCCATCGGCTACGACAAGTGGGCCGGCATCTTCTCGGCCCAGTGGATGAAGGTGCTGACCTTCTCCGTGATCATTGCGCTGGCCTGGCACGCGTGGATCGGCCTGCGTGAAGTCCTGATGGACTACATCAAGCCCGTGGGCCTGCGCCTGGCGCTGCAGGTGTTCAGCATCGTCTGGCTGGTCGGCTGTGCTGGCTGGGGTATCCAGGTTCTGTGGCGTCTCTGAATCCCCCGACTGAAGGCAAAAAATAATGAGCTACACCAACGCTAACATCACCAAGCGCAAGTTCGACGTCGTCATCGTCGGCGCAGGCGGCTCCGGCATGCGTGCCGCGCTTGAACTCTCCCGCGCAGGCCTGAACGTGGCCTCGCTGTCCAAGGTGTTCCCCACCCGTTCGCACACCGTGGCGGCACAGGGCGGCGTGAGCGCCTCGCTGGGCAACATGTCCGAGGACAACTGGCACTACCACTTCTACGACACCATCAAGGGCTCCGACTGGCTGGGCGACCAGGACGCCATCGAGTTCATGTGCCGCGAAGCCCCCAAGGTGGTGTACGAGCTGGAACACTTCGGCATGCCATTCGACCGCAACCCCGACGGCACGATCTACCAGCGCCCCTTCGGCGGCCACACGGCCAACTACGGTGAAAAGCCCGTGCAGCGCGCCTGCGCCGCCGCCGACCGCACCGGCCACGCCATGCTGCACACGCTGTACCAGCAGAACGTGAAGGCCAAGACCAATTTCTTCGTCGAATGGATGGCCCTGGACCTGATCCGCGACGCCGACGGCGACGTGGTGGGCGTCACCGCCCTGGAAATGGAAACCGGCGACCTGTACATCCTGGAAGCCAAGACCGTGCTGCTGGCCACCGGCGGTGCGGGCCGTATCTTCGCAGCCTCGACCAATGCCTTCATCAACACCGGTGACGGCCTGGGCATGGCGGCACGCGCCGGCATCGCGCTGCAGGACATGGAGTTCTGGCAGTTCCACCCCACCGGCGTGGCCGGCGCCGGCGTGCTGCTGACCGAAGGCTGCCGCGGCGAAGGCGCCATCCTGCTCAACAGCAATGGCGAACGCTTCATGGAGCGCTACGCGCCCACCCTGAAGGACCTGGCCCCGCGCGACTTCGTGTCCCGCTCGATGGACCAGGAAATCAAGGAAGGCCGTGGCTGCGGTCCCAACAAGGACTATGTGCTGCTCAAGCTCGATCACCTGGGCGCGGACACCATCCACAAGCGCCTGCCATCGGTGTACGAGATCGGCGTCAACTTCGCCAACGTGGACATCACCAAGGAGCCGATCCCCGTGGTGCCCACCATCCACTACCAGATGGGTGGCGTGCCCACCAACATCAACGGCCAGGTGGTGCGCCAGGCCAATGGCATCCACAACGAAGTGGTCAATGGCCTGTACGCCGTGGGCGAATGCGCCTGCGTGTCGGTGCACGGCGCCAACCGCCTGGGCACCAACTCGTTGCTGGACCTGCTGGTGTTCGGCAAGGCCGCCGGCCGCCACATCGTCGAGTTCAACAACAAGAACAAGGAACACAAGCCCCTGCCCAAGGATGCGGCTGACCGCACGCTGGAGCGCCTGAACCAGCTCGACCAATCGAACGAAGGCATCTACGCGCAGAACCTGGCGGGCGACATCCGCGCCACCATGCAGCAGCATGCCGGCGTGTTCCGCACCCAGGTCAGCATGGACGAAGGCGTCAAGAAGATCGCCGAGATCCGCAGCCGCGTCGGCAGCGTGACCCTGAAGGACAAGTCCAAGGTGTTCAACACCGCGCGCATCGAAGCGCTGGAAGTGGACAACCTGATCGAAGTGGCGCAGGCCACGATGGTCTCGGCAGCGGCCCGCAAGGAATGCCGTGGCGCCCACACCGTGTACGACTACGAGCACCCTGCCGACCACGCAGAGTTCCCGCTGGGCCGCAACGACAAGGAGTGGATGAAACACACCCTGTGGTACAGCGAAGGCAGCCGCCTCGACTACAAGCCGGTCAACCTCAAGCCCCTGACGGTGGACAGCGTGCCCCCCAAGGTCCGTACGTTCTAAACAGTAGCCCCACGAGAGAAGAAACATGCAAAAGCGCACATTCCAAATCTACCGCTACGACCCGGACAAGGACGCCAAGCCCTACATGCAGACCATCGAGATCGAACTCGACGGCCACGAACGCATGCTGCTGGACGCACTGGTCAAGCTCAAGGAACAGGATCCCTCCCTGTCGTTCCGCCGCTCGTGCCGCGAAGGCGTCTGCGGCTCGGATGCCATGAACATCAACGGCAAGAACGGCCTGGCCTGCCTGACCAACATGAACACGCTCAAGGGCACCATCGTCCTGAAGCCTTTGGCGGGCCTGCCCGTGATCCGCGACCTGATCGTGGACATGACGCAGTTCTTCAAGCAGTACAACTCGATCAAGCCCTACCTGATCAACGAAGAACTGGCCCCCGACCGCGAGCGCCTGCAGTCGCCTGAAGAGCGCGAAGAGCTCAACGGCCTGTACGAGTGCATCCTGTGCGCCAGCTGCTCCACGAGCTGCCCCAGCTTCTGGTGGAACCCCGACAAGTTCGTGGGACCCGCCGGCCTGCTGCAGGCCTACCGCTTCATCGCCGACAGCCGCGACGACGCGACCGGCGAGCGCCTGGACAACCTGGAAGACCCGTACCGCCTGTTCCGCTGCCACACCATCATGAATTGCGTTGACGTGTGCCCCAAGGGCCTGAACCCCACGAAGGCCATCGGCAAGATCAAGGAACTGATGGTGCGCCGCGCCATCTGACCTGGCAACGCCCCTCCCAGACGCCAGTCCATGGAAATCCTGTCCACTCCATCCATCGCGCCAGCAGCGGGCTCGCCGCTGCTGGACGAGCGCGAATTGAGCAAGCTGCACTGGCGCTGCCGGCGCGGCCTGCTTGAAAACGACTTGTTCATCGAACAGTTCTTTGCCCGCTACGAGCCCACGCTCACCCAGCGCCATGCGCAGGGCCTGCGCGCGCTCATGGACCTGGCGGACAACGACCTGCTGGACCTGCTGCTGCGGCGGCGCGAGCCGCAGGGCGAACAAGACACAGAAGAAGCGCGCGAAGTGCTTGGCATGCTGAGACAAAGCGGTGGCGCGATGACGGCTTTCCACGCCTGACGCGGCCAAGGTGCATGCCCCAAGACCGGATCATTATCGGCAACCTACCCAAGGAAAGTAACAATGAAGCTAGCTGACAACAAAGCCACCCTGTCCTTCAGCAACGGCAGCCCCAGCGTGGACCTGCCGGTCTACCAGGGCAGCATCGGCCCGGATGTCATCGACATCCGCAAGCTGTATGCGCAGACGGGCATGTTCACCTATGACCCGGGCTTCCTGTCGACGGCAGCGACCCAGTCGGCCATCACGTACATCGATGGCGACAAGGGCGAACTGCTGTACCGCGGCTACCCCATTGAGCAGCTGGCCCAGAACTGCGACTTCCTGGAAACCTGCCACCTGCTGCTGTACGGTGACCTGCCCAACGAAGCGCAGAAGACCGACTTCACCAGCCGCGTGACCAACCACACCATGGTCAACGAGCAGATGCAGTTCTTCCTGCGTGGCTTCCGCCGCGACGCGCACCCCATGGCGGTGCTAACCGGCCTGGTGGGCGCCCTGTCGGCCTTCTACCACGACAGCACGGACATCAACAATCCGCAGCACCGTGAGATCGCCGCCATCCGCCTGATCGCCAAGATGCCCACGCTGGTGGCCATGGCCTACAAGTACGGCATGGGCCAGCCCTACATGTACCCGCAGAACAACCTCTCCTACGCAGGCAACTTCCTGCGCATGATGTTCGGCACGCCCTGCGAAGAGTACAAGGTCAACCCCGTGCTGGAACGCGCGCTGGACCGCATCTTCATCCTGCACGCAGACCACGAGCAGAACGCCTCGACCTCGACCGTGCGCCTGTGCGGCTCGTCGGGCACCAACCCGTTCGCGGCCATCGCCGCCGGCGTGGCATGCCTCTGGGGCCCCGCCCACGGCGGCGCCAACGAAGCCGCGCTGAACATGCTGTACGACATCCAGGCCCAGGGCGGCGTGGAAAAGATCGGCGAGTTCATCAAGCAGGTCAAGGACAAGAACTCCGGCGTCAAGCTCATGGGTTTTGGCCACCGCGTGTACAAGAACTACGACCCGCGCGCCAAGCTCATGCAAGAGACTTGCAATGAAGTGCTGGCCGAGCTGGGCCTGGAAAAAGACCCGCTGTTCAAGCTGGCCAAGGAACTGGAAAAGATCGCCCTGGAAGACGACTACTTCGTGCAGCGCAAGCTCTACCCGAACGTGGACTTCTACTCCGGCATCGTGCAGCGCGCGATCGGCATCCCCGTGAACCTGTTCACCGGCATCTTCGCGCTGGCCCGCACCGTGGGCTGGATCGCCCAGCTCAACGAAATGATCGGCGACCCCGAGTACAAGATCGGCCGCCCCCGCCAGCTGTTCACCGGCTCCGAGCGCCGCGACGTACCGCCCCTGTCCAAGCGCTGATCGGCCGCGCGCCAGCCGTCCACGGCTGGCTGGTGGCGCGGCGCCCCCTGGGGCGCCAGTCCGCGACAGCCTCCCCAAGCTCGCCATTGGCGGGCTTTTTCTTTGCCTGTGCGCAAACGCCGGGGCCGCCCCTCGCGGCCCAGGCCCCAGGCCCTGCGCCCCGCCGCATGGCGCGCGGGGGCCCCTCCTGCGCACCTCGGCGCAAGATGTCCCTTGACTTGGAGTGCACTCGAACTTTTAGGATCGCTTTCATGGAATCCCACCTCACCATCAACGATGTCGCACGGCGCACGGGTTTGACGGCGCACACCCTGCGCTACTACGAGCGCGCGGGGCTGATCGCACCAGTGGCCCGCGCGGCGGGCGGCCAGCGCCGCTATGCGGCAGCGGACATGGAGTGGATAGGGTTCCTGCTGCGCCTGCGCGAGACCCGCATGCCCATCGGGCAGATGCAGGCCTTCGCCAGGCTTCGCGGCGAAGGGGATGCCACGGTGCCGCAACGGCGCGCGATGCTGCAAGCGCACCTGAACGACGTGCAGGCCGCCATCGCGGCGATGCAGCAGTCGGCCCAGGTGCTGCAGGCCAAGATCGCGCACTACCGGGCGGTCGAGGTTTCCCTGGACACCGCATCCACCCCTGATGAAAGCACCCTCCATGCACCACCGCACACGCTACGAACAAGGGCTGGCCAAACTCCGCGAAATCGACGGTGAGGCTGGCGAACAGGTCATCGACAGCCTCGCCGGCATCGCACCGGACTTTGCCCGCTACCTGATCGAGTTTCCCTTCGGCGACATCTATTCACGCCCCGGCCTGGACCTCAGAAGCCGCGAGATCGCCGTCGTCGCGGCGCTCACCGCCATGGGCAACGCCGCGCCGCAGCTCAAGGTGCACCTGCAGGCGGCGCTGAACGTGGGCGTCACGCGCGAGGAAATCGTCGAGGTCATCATGCAGATGGCGGTGTATGCCGGCTTTCCCGCGGCGCTCAACGGGCTGGCCGCCGCGCGCGAGGTTTTCGCGGCACCGCCGCGCAGCACGGCACAGGCTGCTGCATGAGCGTGGGCCACGCCGGATGCGGGGCGCGCTACGGCGGGGCTGCCCGCCCGGCGGCCACTAGCCGCCCGCCCTGCTGAACCGCTCCCGGTACGCCAGCGGCGTGATCCCCAGGTGGCGCACGAACAGATGCCGCAAGGCCTGCTCCGAACCCATGCCCATGCGCGCGGCCACGGTCTTGAGCGGCAGCCCGGCCTGCGACTCGAGCAGGCGCCGCGCTCCTTCCAGCCGCGCGGACTCCACGAAGGCCGAGGGGGTCTGCCCCGTCTCCTGCGTGAACACGCGCCGGAAATGCCGCTCGCTCATCGCCGCGCGTGCCGCCAGGGCCGCCAGCGGCATGGGCTCCGCAAGATGCTCCAGCACCCAGTTCTGCACCGCCTGGATGTCGCGGTGGCCCGTGCCCTGGCTGGCCAGCTGCACGCTGAACTGCGACTGCCCGCCGGGGCGCTTGAGGTACATGACGAGGTCGCGCGCCACCTCCAGCGCCAGGGCGTGGCCAAAATCCTCTTCCACCAGCGCCAGGGCCAGGTCGATGCCCGCGGTGACGCCGGCCGAGGTCCACAGGGGGCCATCGCGCACGTAGATGGCGTCCGGGTCCACCTCGATGGCCGGATAGCGCTGGCGCAGCAGGGCCGCCACGCTCCAGTGCGTCGCGGCGCGCCGGCCGTCGAGCAGGCCGGCGGCGGCCAGGAAGAAGCTGCCCGAGCACAGGGCGATCATGCGGTCCACGCGCGGGGCCACGCTTGCCGCCCAGGCCACGAGTTCGGGAGAGGCCGCCAGCACCTGCTCGATATTGCGCGACCCCACGAGGATCACGGTGCAACCCGCGCCGCCCTGCTCCAGTTCGGCCAGGGTGTGGGTGGCGTTCAGCGCCATCAAGGTGTCCGATGGCACCGCGCCCGCCTGCGCGGCCACCACGCGCACCGCGTAGCCGTCGGGCCGGCCATGCTGGCGCAGGTGCACGTTGGCATAGTCGAACACGGACATGGGACCCACGGCCTCCAGCGCCTTGAAGCCGGGGTAGACCACGAGATCGACGCGGTGCGGGCTGTTGGCGTGGTGGTGGTCCATGGGGTCGGTCGGCAGAGCGGAAATGAAAGGCGCCTGACTATACGGGAGGCAATGTCCGGCTGCCGCCCATGCCGTCGGATCCGGCCATAACCCCAGGATCTGCGGCCACGGGCTCCACCAGGCCCTGCACATGGCCTACAGTCATGCGGTCCCCCTGCGCGCTGCCGGCCAAAGAGCCTCGCCGCCGCCCTTCCCCGACCAACCCGTTGACCCACCATGACCATCAAATCCAAAGCCGCCGTGGCCTTCAAGGCCGGAGAACCCCTGCAGATCGTCGAAATCGACGTGGCCCCGCCCCAGAAGGGCGAAGTGCTCATCAGGATCACCGACACCGGCGTGTGCCACACCGACGCCTTCACCCTGAGCGGTGACGACCCCGAGGGCCTGTTCCCCGTGGTGCTGGGCCACGAAGGCGCTGGCATCGTGGTGGAAGTGGGCGAAGGCGTGACCAGCGTGAAGCCCGGCGACCACGTGATCCCGCTGTACACGGCGGAATGCGGCGAATGCCTGTTCTGCAAGAGCGGCAAGACCAACCTGTGCGTGGCCGTGCGCGCCACGCAGGGCAAGGGCGTGATGCCCGACGGCACCACGCGTTTCAGCTACAACGGCCAGCCCATCTATCACTACATGGGCTGCAGCACCTTCAGCGAGTACACGGTGGTGGCCGAGGTCTCGCTCGCCAAGATCCACCCCGACGCCAACCCCGAGCAGGTCTGCCTGCTGGGCTGCGGCGTGACGACCGGCCTGGGCGCGGTGAAGAACACGGCCAAGGTGCAGGAAGGCGACACGGTGGCGGTGTTCGGCCTGGGCGGCATTGGACTGGCGGTGATCCAGGGCGCCAAGCTGGCCAAGGCCGGGCGCATCATCGCCATCGACACCAACCCCTCCAAGTTCGACCTGGCCCGCACCTTCGGCGCCACCGACTGCATCAACCCCAAGGACTTCGACAAGCCGATCCAGCAGGTCATCGTCGAGATGACCACCTGGGGCGTGGACCATTCGTTCGAGTGCATCGGCAACGTGAACGTGATGCGCGCGGCGCTCGAATGCGCGCACCGCGGCTGGGGCCAGAGCGTCATCATCGGCGTGGCGGGCGCGGGGCAGGAGATCTCCACCCGCCCCTTCCAGCTCGTCACCGGCCGCAAGTGGCTGGGCACGGCCTTTGGCGGCGTCAAGGGCCGCAGCGAGCTGCCCGGCATGGTGGAAGACGCGATGGCCGGCAAGATCCAGCTGGCGCCCTTCGTGACGCACACCATGGGCCTCAAGGACATCAACGAAGCCTTCGACCTGATGCACGAGGGCAAGTCCATCCGCTCCGTGGTCAAGTATGCCGCCTGAGCCTGCCCCGCAGGCGATCAATCAAGGTAAAAACAGCCCCTAGCGCTTATCCTTCATGCGCTGCAAGCTATCAATTTTGAAGCAATCCACATGACCACCTCCCTGGACCTGCTCGGCAGCCACGCCTGCTTTGGCGGCGAGCAGCGCTTCTACCAGCACGCCTCTGCCGAGATCGGCCTGCCGATGAAGTTCTCGGTCTTCCTGCCGCCGCAGGCGCGGCAGCGCCCTGTGCCCGCCATGCTGTACCTGGCGGGGCTGACCTGCACGGAAGAAACCTTCATGGTCAAGGCCGGTGCCCAGCGCCTGGCGGCCGAGCTGGGCCTGGCGCTGGTCGCGCCCGACACCAGCCCGCGCGGTGCCAACGTGCCGGGCGAGGCCGAGAGCTGGGACTTCGGCGTGGGCGCGGGCTTCTACCTGGACGCCACGGCCGCGCCCTGGGCGCGCCACTGGCGCATGGAAAGCTACCTGATGAAGGAACTGCTGCCGCAGGTGGCGGCGCAACTGCCCATCGATGGCGAGCGCCTGGGCATCTGCGGCCACTCCATGGGCGGCCATGGCGCGCTCACGCTGGCGCTGCGCCACCCGGGGCGGTTCAAGAGCCTTTCGGCCTTTGCGCCGATCTGCGCGCCCACGCAGTGCCCCTGGGGCGAGAAGGCCTTCACGGGCTACCTGGGGCCAGACCGCACGGGCTGGATCGAGCACGACGCCACGGTGCTGATGCAGCACCAGCCGGTGGCGCCCTACCCGGCCGGCATATTGATCGACCAGGGCCTGGCCGACAAGTTCTTGCCCACGCAGTTGCACCCGCATCTGTTCGAGGAGGCGTGCCAGGCCATCGGCCAGCCGCTCACCCTGCGGCGCCACGAAGGCTACGACCACGGCTACTACTTCATCCAGAGCTTCATGGCCGACCACCTGAGGCACCACGCCAGGACCCTGCAGGCCCCCGGATGTTAATGCGGCCTTAAGTCTCGGGCGCCACAGTGCGCCCATGCCTTTGATCCTGCAGCGCCTGCTGCTTTCCCATGCAGCCACGGGCGCCGGGCCCCGGTCTCCAGCCCCAGCTTCCTCCGCACCCGCACCGCGCCACCTGCACCCCGCGTGGGTGGTGGTGCTCATCAGCGCCTGGCTGGCCACGGCCTGCAACGTGCCGCTGTGGCGCGAGGTGGCCGAGCTGCCCGGCCACGGCAGCGCGCGCGGCTGGGCCTTTGCCGCGGCGTTCGTGGTCATCGTGGCCGCCGGCAACGCGGCCCTGCTGAGCCTCCTGGCCTGGCGGGGCACGCTCAAGCCCGCGGCAGCGGTGCTGGTGGTGATGGCAGCCTTCGGGGCCTACTTCATGCTCGCCTACGGCATCGCCATCGATGCCAGCATGCTCGTGAACGTGCTGCAGACCGATGCCCACGAGGCGGGCGACCTGCTCGGCTGGCGCATGGCGGGCACCGTGCTGGCGCTGGCGGTACCGCCGCTGGCGTGGCTCTACCGCACTCCGGTGCTGCGCCTGGGCGGCCTGCGGCACGCGGCCCACAACGGCGCGCTCTTGCTCGGAGCCATCGCGGT
Organism: Acidovorax sp. GW821-FHT11A03; assembly: GCF_058809075.1. Lineage (NCBI taxonomy): Bacteria > Pseudomonadati > Pseudomonadota > Betaproteobacteria > Burkholderiales > Comamonadaceae > Acidovorax > Acidovorax sp. GW821-FHT11A03. The sequence continues at coordinate 116,312 of NZ_JBXASG010000003.1, read as the reverse complement.
CATCGTGGTGTGCCTGCTGATGGTGTTCCAGGACTTCGCATCCACCATGCGCAACCACACCAAGCTGCGCTATCTCATCAACCCGCTCAACAGCGTGTACGCGCTGGGCAACATCGCCACCAGGCCCTTGCGCATCGACACCAGCAAACTGCTGCCGCTGGGGCGCGATGCCAGGCTGGGCGCAAGCTATGCGGGGCAGAAACAACCGCCCCTGCTGGTGCTGGTGCTGGGCGAAACCGGCCGCAGCGGCAACTTCGGGCTCAACGGCTATGGCCGTGGCACCACGCCGCTTCTTTCGGCCCGCACCGACCTCGTGAGCGCCCGCAACGCGTGGTCCTGCGGCACCAGCACCGCCGCGTCGGTGCCCTGCATGTTCTCGCACCTGGGGCGCACCGGCTACGAGGCGCGCGTGGCCAATTTCGAGAGCCTCGTCGATGTGCTGCACCACGCCGGGCTGGCCGTGCTCTGGGTGGACAACCAGTCGGGCTGCAAGGGGGTGTGCGACCGCCTGGGCGACACCAACACGTCGGCACTGCAGGACCCCGCGCTGTGCCCCACCCGGGGCGAATGCCTGGACCGCATCATGCTCAAGGACCTGGACGCCCGCATTGCCGCGCTGCCCGCCGAGCAGCGCCAGCGCGGGACCGTGGTGGTCCTGCACCAGATCGGCAGCCATGGGCCCGCCTACTCCAAGCGCTCGTCACCCGAGCACAAGAAATTCCTGCCCGAATGCACCTCCACGGCGCTGCAGGAATGCGAACGCCAGCAGGTGGTGAACGCCTACGACAACAGCATCGTGGAAACCGACTTTTTCCTCGACTCAGTGCTCAAATGGCTTTCCACGCGCTCCGAACAAGCGCAGACAGCTATGGTTTATGTAGCAGACCATGGTGAATCACTGGGCGAGAACAACCTCTACCTGCACGGCCTGCCCTACGCCATCGCGCCCGACGTGCAAAAGCACGTGCCCTGGATCACCTGGCTCTCGCCCGCCATGCAATCGCGCACGGGTGCGGCCACGGGCTGCCTGCAGCAGGACCTGGCCGAACGGCGCATCACGCACGACAACTACTTTCACTCCGTACTCGGCCTCCTGGACGTGACGACGGGGGCCTACAACCCGGACCTGGACATGTTCACCGCCTGTCGCCACCAGGCACAGGCGATGGCCGCGCCCCCCCGGCGGCAGCCGCAGGCTGTGACGGCGAGCAAGCCGGACTTGTGCGTTCCGGCCAGCTCCGGCCACTTCCACTTCCCTCGCAGCCCGGCCTGGCTCAGAACAGGCTGCCCTGCCCGCGCGCAAGCCCCGGCCTGAACTGCGACAGGTCCAGCTCCAGCCGCTCCCGGTTGAGCCCCAGCCGCCGGCACGCCCCCGCGAACCGCTGGCGCAGCATGTCCGCCCACAGGCCGCTGCCCTTCATGCGGGTGGCGAAGCTGCTGTCGTAGTTCTTGCCCGCGCTGCGCTGGGCCGCATCGAGATTGTGCAAATCCTGCACCCGCGCAATCACGCGCGCCGCGCGCTGCGGGTAGTGCACCTGCAGCCATTCGCGGAACACCGCATCCAGCTCCCACGGCAGGCGCAGCACGGTATAGAACGCGCTCCTGGCCCCCGCATCGCGCGCGGCCTCCAGCACCTGCTCCATGTCTTCGGTGATGAAGGGGATCTGCGGGGCCACGCTCACGCCCACCGGGATGCCGGCCTCGGCCAGCGTGCGCAGCGTGCGAAGGCGCCGGTGGGGGGCGGCGGCGCGCGGCTCCATGCGGCGCGCCAGCAGCGGGTCGAGCGTGGTGATCGTCACGTACACCGCGGTCAGTTGCTGCGCTGCCAGCGGCGCGAGCAGATCGAGATCGCGCTCCACCCCGCTCGACTTGGTGATGAGCGAGAACGGGTGCCGTGCATCGCGCATCACCTCAATGAGGCCGCGCGTGAGCCTGAGTTCGCGCTCCACGGGCTGGTAGCAGTCGGTGGCCGAACCGATGTTGAGCAGGCGCGGCACATAACGCGGCTGCGCCAGTTCGCGGCGCAGCACCTCGGCGATGTTTTGCTTGGCCACGATCTGGGTCTCGAAGTCGAGCCCGGGCGAAAAATTGAGATAGCTGTGCGTGGGCCGGGCGTAGCAGTACACGCAGCCGTGCTCGCACCCCCGGTAGGGATTGACGGACAGCTCGAAAAAAATGTCGGGGGAGTCGTTGGCGCAGATGGCGCTGCGGGCCGTCTCCAGGTGCACCGTGGTGGCGGGGGCGGGCCCGCCGCCGCCGCCATCATCATCCCCATCCGCCCCTCCCGCGCCCTGCGGGCCGTGGTTCCAGCCATCATCCACCACCTCGCGCACATCGCGGCTGAACCGGTGCGGCATGGCCGTGGCGGCCCCCCGGCCCCGGATGGCCTGCAGGGGGACGCGCACTTCCGCCGGTGCGTCGGGCAGGTCGGGGTCGGCGGCAGGGTTTGGTTTCATAACTGTATGAATATACAGTTATTTGAAGCGGGGCGCACTGCCCTCCCCCCGCCACACCCTACTCGCGGAAGAGCCTTTCGATCACCCCCCGCAGCCACTGGTTGCCCGGATCGCTCTCGAACCGGCGGCTCCAGTGCAGCGACACCGTGAAATCCCGCAGCGGCAAGGGCGGCTCGATGAGGGTGTAGCCCCCATCGGCCGCGAAGGTGCGCGCGATGTTGCGCGGCATCACCACCGCGAGGTCCGTGGCCCGCACGATGGCGGGCAGCACCATGAAGTGCTCGGTGGTCAGGCGCAGGCGGTCTTCGAGCTGCAGCATCTCCAGGATCCGCAGCGTGTCCGAATGCGTGCGCACGGCCACGAACTCCAGCTGCCGCAGGTCCTTGAGCAGGCCGGCCCCGGCGCGCCTTCGCGCGGCAAAGGGGTGGCCGGCGCGCAGGAGCACCACGTAGCGGTCCTGGATGAGCTCCACGCGCTGCGTGTCCTTCACCGTCGGCAGGAAACCAAAGGCGAAGTCGATGCGCCCGCTGTCCAGCCGCTGCGCGATCTCGCTGCGCGGCACGGGCAGCGTCTCCAGCCGCACGCCGGGTGCCTCGCGCCGCAGCGCCACCATCAGGTCCGGCAGAAAGCGGCCTTCGCCGATGTCGCTCATGTGGATGCGGAACACCTTGCGCGAATTCGCCGGGTCGAACAGCGCGGACTCGTTGAGCGCCTCCTCCAGCAGTCCGAGCGCGCCGCGCACCGCATCGGCCAGCCGGTCGGCCTTGGGCGTGGGCTCCACGCCGCCGCCCGCGCGCACGAACAACGGGTCCTTGATCAGCAGGCGCAGCCGCGTCAGCGCCTGGCTGGCGGCGGGCTGGGTGAGGTCCAGCAGTTCGGCGGCCCGGCTCACGTTGCGCGTGCGGTAGACCGCGTCGAACAGCCGCAGCAGATTGAGGTCGATGTCCTTGATATGCATTGGATGAATACCGCTTAGTCGTTTCATTGTATTGATGGATGACGCATGCCCGCCGAAGATCAAGGCCTTCCTCTTCAGCACCGCCACGCCCCATGCTCCAGGCTCTCCCCAAGAACACGGCCCCTGCCGCGCCCGCCCCCTCCAGCCGCCCCACGGTGCGCGAGGTGGTGCTCGACCTGCTGCGCGGCTTCGAGATCAACACCATCTTCGGCAACCCCGGCTCCACGGAGCTGCCGCTGTTCCTCGACTTCCCCAGCGACTTCCGCTACATCCTGGGCCTGCAGGAATCCGTGGTGGTGGGCATGGCCGATGGCTATGCGCAGGCGAGCCACAACGCCGCCTTCGTGAACCTGCATTCGGCGGCCGGCGTGGGCCATGCGATGGGCAACATCTTCACGGCGCACAAGAACCGCACGCCCATGGTCATCACGGCCGGCCAGCAGGCGCGGTCCATCCTGCCGTTCGACCCGTTCCTGTTTTCGGGCCAAGCCACCGAGCTGCCCAAGCCCTATGTGAAATGGAGCATCGAGCCCGCCCGCGCCGAGGACGTGCCGCTGGCCATCGCGCGCGCCTACTACATCGCCATGCAGCAGCCGCGCGGGCCGGTGCTGGTGTCCATCCCCGCGGACGACTGGGACAAGCCCTGCGAGCCGCTGCAGGCCCGCACCGTGAGCACCGGGTCGCGCCCCGAGCCCCGCGTGCTGCAGGCCATCGGCGACGCACTGGACGCCTCGCGGCGCCCCGTGTTCGTGGTGGGCGCCGCCGTGGACCGCGACCGCGCCTGGGACGACGTGCTGGCCCTGGCCGAGCGGCACAGCGCCGCCGTATGGATCGCCCCCATGTCCGGCCGCTGCGGCTTTCCGCAGGACCACCGCCTGTTCGCGGGCGTGCTGCCGGCCATGCGCGAGAAGATCGTGTCGCTGCTCGGCGGCCATGACCTGGTCTTTGCGCTCGGCGCCGCCGCGTTCACCTACCACGTCGAAGGCTTCGGGCCGCACGTGCCCCCCGGCGCGCATCTGGTGCAGCTGATCGACGACCCCGGCACGGCCGCCTGGACGCCCGAGGGCACCTCGGCCGTGGGCAGCGTGCGCCTGGGCGTGCAGGATCTGCTCGCACGCCCCGCGCCCGCCGGGCGCGACCTTCCCCCCGCGCGCGCCGCACGGCCGCGCGCGGAGCCCTCCGCCCTGATGAGCGTGCCCTATGTGATGCAAACGCTGGCCGAGGTGCGCGAAGCGGCCTCCATCGTGGTGGAGGAAGCCCCCAGCTCCCGCGCGGCCATGCACGCCTACCTGCCCATCCTGCAGAGCGAGACCTTCTACACCATGTGCAGCGGCGGCCTGGGCTACGGCCTGCCCGCCGCCGTGGGCGTGGCGCTGGCCAGGCCCGACCGCAAGGTCATCGGCCTCATCGGCGATGGTTCGGCGATGTACTCCATCCAGGCGCTGTGGAGCGCCGCGCAGCTCGAGCTACCCATCACGTTCATCATCCTCAAGAACCGCCGGTACGCGGCGCTGCAGGAGTTCGCGCCCACCTTCGGCTTCCACGAGGGTGACAAGCTGGAGGGCACCGACCTGCCGGACCTGGACTTCCTGGCGCTGGCCCGGGGCCAGGGCTGCGATGCCGTGCGCGTGAGCGACGCCAGCGAGCTGCCGGACGTGCTGCGCACGGCGCTGGCCCATCCGCGCGCCATCCTGGTGGAGGTGGACGTGGCCTGACACGACCGCCACGGCGAGCCCCGCCATCCCTTGGTTTCACCCCGCAAAAGAAGCACACAAGACCCGGCACGCCCGGGCCACACCTGGAGACAAGCATGCATTCATTTCCCCCTCGCACCACGCGCCGCCTGCTGGGCGCGCTAGCCCTGGCCGGCGCCGCGTCCAGCCTGCTGCTGCTGCCCGCCGCGGCACGCGCCGACACCTGGCCCGGCAAACCCATCAAGGTGGTGGTCAATTTCCCGGCGGGCGGCGCGGCGGACCAGATCGCCCGCGCGGTCACGGTGCCGCTGCAGGCCGCGCTCGGGCAGCCCGTGGTGGTGGAGAACCGGGGCGGCGCCGGCGGCAACATCGGCGGTGAAGCCGTGGCCAAGTCGCCGGCGGACGGCTACACCCTGCTCATGAGCTCGGGCGGCATGGTGTCGGTCAACCCGCACCTGTACCCCAAGATGCCGTTCGACCCCGCCAAGGACCTGGTCCCGGTGGCCGCCGCGGCGCGGGTGCTGGTGTTCCTGGAGGTCCGGCCCACGCTGCCGGTCAACAACATCCAGGAGTTCCTGAAGTACCTCAAGGCCAACCCCGGCAAGCTGACCTTCGGCACGCCGGGCAACGGCAGCTCGCCGCACCTGGCGGCCGAGATGCTCAAGGCCCAGGCCAACGTGTTCGCGGTGCATGTGCCCTATCGCGGCGCGGCCCCCGCCATGCAGGACCTGCTGGGCGGGCAGGTGGACTTCATGTTCGACCCCGGCATCGGCCTGCAGCACGTGAAGGCGGGAAAGCTCAAGCTGCTGGCGGTGGGCAGCTCCAGGCGCTCGCCGCTGTTCCCGGACGTGCCCACGCTCGAAGAGGTGGGCCTCAAGGGCTTCGATGCCGATACCTGGTTCGGCTTCTACGCCCCGGCTGGCACGCCGCCCGAGGTGGTCAGCCGCCTGAACCGCGAGATCAACAAGGTGCTGGCCACACCGGCCGTGAGGGAGCGCATCGCGGCACTCGGAGGCGTTCCCGCACCGATGTCCCCGGCCGACTTCAACGCCCGTGCATCCATCGACAGCACACGGTTTGGAGCGCTGATCAAGGCGCGCAACATCCAGGGGGATTGACCCTCCGGGCCCCCAGCGCCGTCCCCACCGGGGGAAACGGGCGGGCCGCCGTGGGGCCGCCCCGAATGACCGTGCGCGGCAGTGCGAGATTGGCGATGGTCTACAGTCCCGCGCTTTGCAACACACCACCGAGGTACCGCCATGGCGCGCAAGCCCCAGATCATCCTGTCGTCCCTGGACGTTGACCGCATCGAGGCCCTTCTGGCAGCCATTCCGGCCAGCGTCTTTCCGGGCAAGGCCGAACTGCAGGCGGAGCTGGACCGCGCCGACGTGGTGGCCCCGGAAGAAATCCCGCCGCACGTGGTCACGATGAACTCCACCGTGCAGTTCTCGATCCTGGAGACGGGAAAGGAGTTCTGCCTGACGCTCGTCTACCCCCGCGACATGGACGGCAGCGCGGACCGGATCTCGATTTTCGCGCCCGTGGGCAGCGCCCTGCTGGGCCTGTCCGTGGGCGACGAACTCGCCTGGCCCGGCCCGGGCGGCAAGTCGATGACGGTGCGGGTGAAGGACCTCCTGTACCAGCCCGAAAGCGCGGGCGAACTCCACCGCTGACCGCGCGACGAAACGTCGCCTGGCGGCACCACGCTTGGTGCCACCGCCACATGCAGTGACAATGGCATCCGCCATGACCAGCCCGCCTCCACCCCCCGACAACCCGCTCATCGAAACGTTCGACCCGGACTCGACCGTCGCCTTTCAAAGGCGGATGGAGCGCGCGCCGGAATGGTTCTGCTCGTTCCTGGCCGGCAACAGCCGCGAGAAGAGCCGCCTCAAGCGCGAGATGGCCACGATGAAGGGCTCGGTGGTGTGGCTGGTGCAGCAGCGCCGCCAGGGCAACTGGACCGCCGACGAACGCACGCACCTGCGCGATGTGATGCGGTCGGCGTCTTCCGTCAGCCCCTACCTTTTCATCTGGGTGATTCCTGGATCGATGCTGATCCTGCCCTTCATGGCCTGGTTCCTCGACCGCCAGCGCAAGCGCCGGGAACGCAAGCTGCGAGGCTGATTGCGCCAGGTGCCGCCGCGCGGCACCTCAGGGGTTTGCTGCGGCCCTCAGAACCTGTTCCTGCCTCATGCCCAGTTGCTGGATACCGCCACCAGCATGCCCGCCCCCACCAGCCCCATCTGCCAGCGCAAGGCCGTGGTCCAGGAGGGCACGTGGCGCTCCACGCGCAGATACAGCTGCCGCCCCGCCGCCAGCGACAGCACGAACGCCAGCAGCATGCCCAGCGCGTTGGGCACCGGCGATGCAGGCCACAGGTGGCTGACCACCGCGTTCACGAGCAGGCACACCGCGAAGTGCACCAGGAACACCGAGTACGACATCTGCCCGAGCTGCACCAGCGGCCCCACCCCGCGCCATGACCGCACGCCTTCCGAGCGCAGGGCGGCCACCAGGCACAGCGCCGTCGCCAGGGCCACCAGGATGCGGCCACGGTGGTCAATGGCCAGCGCAACGCCCCCGAGCAGCACCATCGCGGCGAGCCAGCCCCACGCCTGGCGCGCCCGCACGGCCCAGTAGGCCAGCATGCCCAGCCCGTACGCGCCGAAGAAATACACGGCCCACATGTCCAGCTCGGGCATGCGGTTGAACACCCACAGCGACAGGGCCACGCCCGCCACGATCGCGCCCTGCGCCAGCCGCGCCGCATGCCGCCGAGCCCAGGCGCCAGGCAACGCGCGCGCTCCGGCCCATGCCAGCACGCTCACCGCGAACAGCTGAAAGTCGATGGCCACGTACCAGACGCCTGCGGAAAGCGCGCTCTCGCCGACGATGTCCTGCAGCAGCAGCGCGTTGGCCAGCAGCTGCGCCAGGGTGGGCTCGTCCGGCACGGAAGCGTGCTCCATCCACGGCCGCACCAGCGCGGCCACCACCACCGTCAGCAGCAGCGCCACGGCATAGGGCACCACCAGCCGCACGAAACGCCTGGCGATCGCGTGGCCTGCGTGGTCGAAGCGCGGCACGCCCTGCGGCGCCAGGCTGGCGGCGGCCAGGTAGCCGCCGATCACCAGGAACACCTGCACCGCCATGCGGCCGTAGTCGTACAGCCAGGCGATGAGCCCCGGGGCCAGGGGCTGCGCGATGTCCGACATGGGCCCGTAGAAGGCCAGGTGGTGCCAGACGATAGCGATGCATGCCAGGCCTTTGGCCATGTCGATGACGGGCGTGCGGGAAAGGGAAGAGGACATGCTGCGGCAGGTAGTGGGCAAGCCGTGCGCCTACAGGAACACAGCCCAAAACCCTCTATTGTCGCCGTCCTTCGGATTCGATGCTGGTCGCCCAGGTGTCTTGCCGGATAACCCAGCCCTGCAGTCCACAATTTCCTGAATTTTCAGTATTTACTGAAAATTCAGGAAATGAGGCACAATCGGTGTCCATGACCTACATCAATCATCTGCCACCCCTGAACCGCCAGTTCGTCGCCCACTTTGGCGAGATGGGCAGCCGGTGGGGGATCAACCGCACCGTGGGCCAGATGTATGCGCTCATCTTCCTGTCGCCGCGCCCGCTCAACGCGGACGAGATCGCCGAGACGCTGGAGTTCTCGCGCTCCAACGTGAGCATGGGCCTCAAGGAGCTGCAGGCCTGGCGCCTGGTCAAGCTGAGCCACCAGCCCGGCGACCGGCGCGAGTACTTCGAGGCGCCCAAGGACGTGTGGGAGATTTTTCGCGTGCTGGCCGAGGAGCGCCGCCGCCGCGAGATCGAGCCCACGCTGTCGATGCTGCGCATGGCGCTGCTCGAGGAGCCCGGATCGGACGAAGAGCGCCATGCCCAGGAGCGCATGCGCGACATGCACGAACTGATCGACCGGCTCATGACCTGGTTCGACGACGTGCAGCGCCTCGCGCCCGAGACGGCGATGCAGCTCATGGGCATGGGCACCGCCGTCACCCGCGTGCTCGAATTCAAGGACCGGCTGACCGGCAAGGGCGGCCCCGCCAAGGGCAAGAGCAACCACCAGGGAGCCTGAAACCATGGACACCTTCATGCTGTCGCGGATCCAGTTCGCCGCCAACATCAGCTTTCACATCCTGTTTCCCACCATCACCATCGCGCTGTGCTGGTTCCTGGTGTTCTTCCGCTTGCGCCACTCGGCCACGCGCGGCACACCGGCCGCGCCGGGCTGGGAGCAGGCCTACTATTTCTGGACCAAGGTGTTCGCGCTGACCTTTGCCATGGGCGTGGTCTCGGGCATCACGATGAGCTTTCAGTTCGGCACCAACTGGCCGGGCTACATGGAGCACGTGGGCAACATCGCCGGGCCCCTGCTGGGCTACGAGGTGCTCACGGCCTTTTTCCTGGAGGCCACCTTCCTGGGCATCATGCTGTTCGGCCGGGGCCGCGTGTCCGAGCGCATGCACCTCGTCGCGACACTCATGGTGGCGTTTGGCACCACGCTGTCGGCGTTCTGGATCCTGAGCCTGAATTCCTGGATGCAGACCCCCGTGGGCTACGAAATCATCGACGGCAAGTTCCACGCGGTGGACTGGCTGGCGATCGTCTTCAACCCCTCCTTCCCCTACCGGCTGGGCCACAAGCTGCTGGCGTCAGCCCTGACCGCGGGCTTTCTCATCGCCGGGGTGAGCGCCTGGCAGCTCGTCAAGGGCACGGCCACCGAAGGCACCCGCAAGGCCCTGCGCACCGCCGTCGCCGCCGTCGCCATGGCGATCCCGCTGCAGATCCTCATGGGCGACATGCACGGCCTGAACACGCTGGAGCACCAGCCCGCGAAGATCGCGGCGATCGAAGGCATCTGGCACACCGAGCGGGGCGCGCCCCTCACGCTATTCGGGCTGCCCAACGAAAAGGAAGGCCGCACCGACTACGCCCTCCAGATCCCCAAGGCGGCGAGCCTGATCCTGGCGCACGACATCGATGCCGAGCTCAAGGGCCTGAACGAGTTTGCTGGCGCCCATCCCCCCGTGGCGCCGGTGTTCTGGGCGTTCCGCGTGATGGTCGGCGTGGGCATGCTGATGCTCGCGGTCGCCTGGGCGGGTGCTGTCGTGCTGTACCGCCGCCGCAGGCACGACCTGGCCACCCTGCCCCGGCCCATGCTGTACGCGCTGGTGGGCATGACGTTCTCCGGCTGGATGGCCACCCTGGCCGGCTGGTACGTGACCGAGATCGGCCGCCAGCCCTACCTGGTCTATGGCCTGTTCAAGACCGCCGACGCCGTGGCGGCGCATCCTCCGGCGATGGTGGCCTCCACCCTGGCCGCCTACCTCACCGTGTACGTGCTGCTGCTCGCGGCCTACATCGGGGTGATCAAGTACATGGCGGAGCACTCGGCCATGCCGGTTCCCGCCGTGGCGCCGCCCGCCGCGCCACCCCATCCGCTGTAAGGAGGACACCATGGAAATGACCCTGGCCCACACCCTGCCCCTGGCGTTCATGGCCATCATGGGCCTGGCGCTGCTCGCCTACGTGATCCTGGACGGCTATGACCTCGGGGTGGGCATCCTGCTGCCCTTCGCGAGCGATGCGGAAAAGGACGTCATGGTGTCGAGCATCGGCCCGTTCTGGGACGCCAATGAAACCTGGCTGGTGCTGGGGGTGGGCGTGCTGCTGATCTGCTTTCCGATGGCCCACGGCGTGGTGCTGTCCGCCCTGTACCTGCCCGTGGCCGTGATGCTGGTGGGCCTGATCCTGCGGGGGGTGGCGTTCGACTTCCGCGTGAAGGCCCGCGATTCGCACAAGACGGCCTGGAACCGCCTGTTTGCCGCGGGCTCGCTGGTCACCACCCTGGCCCAGGGCTGGATGCTGGGCGCCTATGTCACCGGCTTCCAGAACGACACCTGGGGCCTGCTGTTTTCCACGGGCATCGCCATCACCCTGCCCGCGGCCTACGCCATGCTCGGCGCCGGCTGGCTTCTCATGAAAACCGACGGCGCATTGCAGCGCAAGGCTGCCCGCTGGGGCCAGGGGGCCCTGTGGCCCATGGGGTTTGCGCTCATGGGCATCTCGCTGGCCACGCCGCTGGTCAGCCACACGGTGTTCGCCAAGTGGTTCGTGCTGCCCGAACTGTTCGCCCTGCTGCCGATACCGCTGGCCTGCGTGGCCGCCTTCTTCGCCATCCGCCACGTGCTGGCCACGCCCCGCGTGGTCGAGGCGGGCTATGGCTGGATCGTGTTCGCGGCCACGGTGCTGATCTTCGTGCTGGCCTTCTTCGGGCTGGCCTACAGCATCTATCCGTACATCGTGATCGACCGCCTCACGGTGTGGCAAGCCGCCAGCGCACCGGAGTCCCTCGCGGTGATCGGCATCGGGGTGGCCATCACGCTGCCGGCCATCATCGTCTACACGGTCTTCATGTACCGGGTGTTCTGGGGCAAGGCGCGGGAGCTGACCTACGGGCTGTGACACGCGCCCAGGCCCGCTGCCAGGGCGCCGTGGCCCGCCCGCAGCACGGGCGGCTTCCCCCTGGAGGCGGGCGCGCTGCGCCCCAGATATGGGATCAATACCGCAAGCTGCCCTCGGCATCCACGATGGCCAGCTCCACATAGGTGGAGCCGTTGTGGCTCCTGGGCGAATACTTGACGTTGAAGCGCCCGAACGAGATATCGCCCGCATCCTCCATGGTCTTGATGAAGGACTCCGTGCTCAGGTTGCGCCCGGTGCGGCGCAGGCCCTCCACCAGCAGCCGGGCGTGCACGAAGCCCTCGAACTGCGAGGCCGACGGCTGGGCGCTTGGTGACTTGGCGCGCAGAAGGGCCAGGTACTCGGCCACCACGGGCACCGTGGTGCTGCGCAGCGAGGGCATGATCTGCGCCAGGATGATGCCGCGCGCCTTGTCCTTGAGCTCGCGGTGGATCACGTCCATGCTGGCCACGGAAAACCCGTAGTACGCGGGCCGCGCCGCCGTGGACTGCACCGCCTTGATGTAGCTGGTGAACGTGGTGCCCGCCGTCGCCACGATGACGGCCTGGGGCTGTGCCTTGTCGGTGGCCTGCGCGGCGGCCGCGAAGTCGGGCTGCTTGGGGTCGACCTTGATCTCGGCGACGAAGGCGAGCTTTTCCTCCTCGGAGGCTTTCTTGAGCTCGGCCAGCAGCGTCTTGCCCAGGCCGTCGTCCTGGTAGAACACCGCCACGCGGCTGATGCCCTGGTGGCGCAGCTGCGAGACGATCTTGCCGGCCTCGCTGGCGTAGCCGGCCCGCACGTGAAAGACATAGGGATTCAAGGTTTCCCGAAACGCCGAGGCCCCCGTGACCGGCCCGAACAGCAGCGTGCGGTGTTCCTTGACCAGGGGCAGGATGGCCGCCGTCTGCGCCGTGCCCGTGCTGTTGTAGATCATGAAGACCTTGTCGTTCTCCAGCAGCTGGCGCGTGTTCTCCACGGCTTTCTGGGTGTCGAAGCCGTCGTCCAGCGTGGTGTAGCGGATCATGCGGCCGTGCACGCCACCCTGCGCGTTCACGGCGTCGAACATCAGCCGCGACCCTTCCCCATACTGCGCGGTCTGAGCGCCGAGCGGCCCGGAGAGCACGGCGGACGCGCCCAGGCGGATCTCGTCGCCGGTCACGCCCTCATTGCGGGCGTGCGCCCCCTGGCTGGCACAGAGGGCCAGCATCAGCCCCAGCAAACATGAACGAAGCATGGCACCTTCCCCGCGACGATGACGGACGGCGCCACACGACGCGGCACCCATCTGGTTATTAATCATCATCATTGTCCACGGCATGCGCTGCCGTCCATTGAGGGTTTGCCCTGTCGCGACCAGCCCACACCCGCCCCACGGGGCTGCACAAACGGCTGCGCCCGCAGCGCATGGCACGCTGCGGGCGCACAAGGCAGGCCTCGCCGGGGATCAGAGCTTCAGGCGCGCCCGGGCAGCCTCATACTCCGCGCGCAGCCGGGCCACCAGCTCGGCGGTGCTGGTCACCGCATTGATCGCGCCAATCCCCTGGCCGCAGCCCCAGATGTCCTTCCAGGCCTTCTTCGCGTCGCCGCCGAAGTTCATCTTGCTCGGGTCCGATTCGGGCAGGTTGTCGGGGTCCATGCCCGCCGCGCGGATCGACGGCGCCAGGTAGTTGCCGTGCACGCCGGTGAACAGGTTGCTGTAGACGATGTCGTCCGAGCTGCCTTCCACGATGGCCATCTTGTAGTCATCGCTGGCGCGGGCCTCGTGCGTGGCGATGAAGGCCGAGCCGATGTAGCCGAAGTCCGCGCCCATGGCCTGCGCCGCCAGCACCGCGTCGCCGCTGGCGATGGAGCCGCTGAGCGCGATGGGGCCGTCGAACCACTGGCGGATCTCCTGGATCAGCGCAAACGGGCTCTTCACGCCCGCATGGCCACCCGCACCGGCGGCCACGGCGATCAGGCCGTCGGCGCCCTTTTCAATCGCCTTGTGCGCAAACTTGTTGTTGATGATGTCGTGCAGCACCACGCCGCCCCAGGCGTGCACGGCCTGGTTCACGTCCTCGCGCGCGCCCAGGCTGGTGATGATGATCGGCACCTTGTACTTGGCGCACACCTGCATGTCGTGCTCCAGCCGGTCATTGCTCTTGTGCACGATCTGGTTGATGGCGAAGGGCGCGGCGGGCTTGTCGGGATGGGCCTTGTTGTAGGCCGCCAGGGTCTCGGTGATCTCGGCCAGCCATTCATCGAGCAGTTCGGCGGGGCGGGCATTGAGCGCGGGCATGGAGCCCACCACACCCGCCTTGCACTGCTCGATCACGAGCTTGGGGTTGCTGATGATGAACAGCGGCGAGCCGATGACGGGGAGCGACAGGTTTTGCAACACGGGAGGCAGTTTGGACATGGCGACAACTTCCTGAACAGGTTTTTGGATGAAATAGGGCTCTAGCGCTTATTCATCAAGCGCTAGCAGCTATCATTTTTATATCAATGAGCTGCCCGCTCTGCGGGCAGTCAGTCTCCTCACAACACGCTCAACCTTCAAAAGGCGTCCAGCGCCAGTTCGGTCACGCTGGCGGCGCCGTCCACGATGCTGTCGCGCAGCCCCGGTGCCTTCACCAGGATGTGCTCGGCATAGAACTGGGCCGTGGTGATTTTTGCGCGCATGAAGGCTGCGTCCTGTCCCTTGTGCAACAGGTCCTGCGCCACCAGCAGGCTGCGCGCCAGCTGCCAGCCCGCCACCACGTTGCCTGCCAGCATCAGGTAGGGCACGCTGCCCGCGAACACGGCGTTGGGCTGGGCCTTGGTGCCACCGGCCACGAAGTCGATCACGTCGAGCAGCGCCTTGCGCGCGGCCGTCAGGCGCCTGGCCACGGCCAGTGCGGCCGGGGTGCCGCTGGCCAGCAGCTCGCCTTCGGTGGTCTCGATCTGCGCGGCGATGCCCTTGGCCACCTGGCCCCCATCGCGTGCCGTCTTGCGGCCCACGAGGTCATTCGCCTGGATGGCGGTGGTGCCTTCGTAGATGGTCAGGATCTTGGCGTCGCGGTAGTACTGCGCGGCGCCGGTTTCTTCGATGAAACCCATGCCGCCATGCACTTGCACGCCCAGGCTGGTCACCTCCAGGCTGGTCTCGGTGCTGTAGCCCTTGACCAGCGGAACCATGAATTCGTAGAAGGCCTGGTTCTGCTTGCGCGTCTCGGCATCGGGGTGGTGGTGGGCTGCGTCGAACGCGGCAGCGGCCACGGTGGCCATGGCGCGGCAGCCCTCCACGGTGGCGCGCATGGTCATGAGCATGCGCTTGACGTCAGGGTGGTGAATGATGGCGGCGCTGGCGTTGATGCTGCCGTCCACGGGGCGGCTTTGCACGCGGTCCTTGGCGTACTGAACGGCCTTCTGGTAGGCGCGCTCGGAGATCGCGATGCCCTGCATGCCCACGGCGTAGCGGGCTGCGTTCATCATGATGAACATGTATTCGAGGCCCCGGTTTTCCTGCCCCACCAGGTAGCCCACGGCGCCGCCGTGGTCGCCGAACTGCAGCACCGCCGTGGGCGATGCCTTGATGCCCAGCTTGTGCTCGATGCTCACGCAATGGGCGTCGTTGCGCGCGCCCAGGCTGCCGTCCTGGTTGACCATGAATTTGGGCACCACGAACAGGCTGATGCCCTTCACGCCATCGGGCGCGCCCGCCACCCGTGCCAGCACCAGGTGCACGATGTTCTCGGCCATGTCGTGTTCACCATAGGTGATGAAGATCTTGGTGCCGAAGATCTTGTAGGTGCCGTCGGGCTGGGGTTCGGCACGCGTGCGCACCAGGGCCAGGTCCGAGCCCGCCTGGGGTTCGGTCAGGTTCATGGTGCCAGTCCATTCGCCGGTGACCAGCTTTTCAAGGTAGGTGGCCTTGAGCTCGTCACTGCCCGCGGTGAGCAGCGCCTCGATGGCGCCGTCGGTGAGCAGCGGGCACAGCGCGAAGCTCATGTTGGCGCTGTTGGTCATCTCGATGCAGGCCGCGCCGATGGTCTTGGGCAGGCCCTGGCCACCAAAGTCGGCCGGATGCTGCAACCCCTGCCAGCCGCCTTCGCCGTACTGGCGGAAGGCTTCCTTGAAGCCGGGGGTGGTGGTGACGACACCGTCCTTCCAGCTCGATGGGTTTTTGTCGCCTTCGAAATTGAGCGGAGACAGCACCCCTTCATTGAACTTGGCGCACTCTTCCAGCACGGCGGCGGCCGTGTCCAGCCCTGCGTCTTCAAAGCCGGGGATCTGGGCGATCTGTTCAATGTTGGCCAGGTGCTCGATGGCGAACAGCATGTCCTTGAGGGGTGCGGTGTAACTCATGGATGTCTCCGGGAAATTTCGTCAAAAAAAAGGCATCGCAAGCGATGCCTTTGTATGCACAGGGGCGTTCTTACAGGGCCTTGACCAGCTCTGGCACCGCCGTGAACAGGTCGGCTTCCAGGCCATAGTCGGCCACGCTGAAGATCGGTGCCTCGGGGTCCTTGTTGATCGCCACGATCACCTTGGAGTCCTTCATGCCCGCCAAATGCTGGATCGCTCCCGAGATGCCGGCGGCGATGTACAGCTGCGGCGCCACGATCTTGCCGGTCTGGCCCACTTGCCAGTCGTTCGGGGCGTAGCCCGCGTCCACCGCGGCGCGGCTGGCGCCCAGGGCCGCGCCCAGCTTGTCGGCCAGCGGGGTCATCACTTCGTCGAACTTTTCCTTGCTGCCCAGCGCCCGGCCACCGGAGACGATGATCTTGGCGGCGGTCAGTTCGGGGCGGTCGCTCTTGGCGATCTCGCTGCCCACGAAGCTGCTCTTGCCTGCATCAGCGGTAGCAGCAGCGGTTTCGACGGCGGCCGAGCCACCGGTGGCGGCTGCGGCGTCAAAGCCGGTGGTGCGCACGGTGATGATCTTCACGCTGTCGGCGCTTTGCACGGTGGCGATGGCGTTGCCCGCGTAGATGGGGCGCTCGAAGGTGTCGGCGGCGACCACCTTGGTGATGTCGCTGATCTGGGCCACGTCGAGCTTGGCGGCCACGCGGGGCGCCACGTTCTTGCCGCTGGCGGTGGCGGGGAACAGGATGTGGCTGTAGTTCGAGGCGATGGCCAGGACTTGCGCGGCGACGTTTTCTGCCAGGCCGTGTTCCAGGCCGGGCGCGTCAGCATGGATGACCTTGGCGACGCCAGCGATCTGGCCCGCGGCGGCAGCGGCAGCGCCTGCATTGTGGCCGGCGACCAGCACGTGCACGTCGCCACCGCAGGCCACGGCGGCGGTCACGGTGTTCAGGGTGGCGCCCTTGATGGACGCGTTGTCGTGTTCAGCAATAACGAGTACCGACATTTAGATCACCTTCGCTTCGTTCTTGAGTTTCTCGACCAGGGCGGCCACGTCGGCCACCTTCACGCCCGCGCCACGCTTGGCGGGCTCGGTGACCTTCAGGGTCTTCAGGCGCGGAGCCACGTCCACGCCGAGGTCTTCGGGCTTGACGGTATCGAGCTGCTTCTTCTTGGCCTTCATGATGTTGGGCAAGGTGACGTAGCGGGGCTCGTTCAGGCGCAGGTCGGTCGTGATGACCGCTGGAAGGGTCAAGGCCAGGGTTTCCAGGCCGCCGTCCACTTCACGCGTCACGCTGACCTTGTCGGCCGACAGTTCGACCTTGCTGGCGAAGGTCGCCTGGGGCAGGTCGGCCAGGGCCGCCAGCATCTGGCCGGTCTGGTTGGCGTCGTCGTCGATGGCTTGCTTGCCCAGGATCACAAGGCCGGGCTGCTCCTTGTCCACCAGGGCCTTCAGGATCTTGGCCACGGCGAGAGGCTGCAACTCGACGTCGGTTTCCACCAGGATGGCGCGGTCGGCGCCGATGGCCATGGCGGTGCGCAGGGTTTCCTGGCACTGGGCCACGCCACACGAGACAGCGATGACTTCGGTCACCAGGCCTTTTTCTTTCAGGCGCACGGCCTCTTCGACGGCGATTTCGTCAAAGGGGTTCATGCTCATCTTCACGTTGGCGATGTCCACACCCGTGTTGTCCGACTTCACGCGGACCTTCACGTTGTAGTCCACCACGCGCTTGACAGGGACCAAGACCTTCATTGCTGCGGCTCCTAGATAGAGTTGGTTGAATTGACGTTTACGTAAACTAGAACATTCTATGCCGCACTGCAACGAAAGCGCTACGGGGCCGGAACACAGACCTCACGATTCCAAAAAAAGAACGATCGTGCTTTTTATCGATTATAGGCGAGTGCACCGGGCGCCTGTCTAGAGTCTGCTGTCGCATGCGGCACCCCCGTTCGCGGCCCCCGGGGCCCGGTCACCGCGCGGTGGCAGCCCCAGGCGCCGCTGGCGCGCCGGGTGACAGAGCCGCCGCCAGCCCCCCTTCGACCTGCACGTGCATGACCCGCTGGGGGTAGGGAATCTCGATCTGGTGGGCGCGCAAGGCGCTCAGGATGGCGCGGTTGATCTCCGAGCGCAGGCCCAGTGAGCCGTTCTCGGGGTCGGCGATCCAGAAGCCGACCGTGAACTCCAGCCCGTCGGCCCCAAACGCCGAGAGGGCCACGCTGGGGGCGGGATCGCGCAGCACCCGGCTGCTGGCCAGCGCGGCGTCCGCGAGAAGCCGGGTCACCAGGTCCACATCGCTTTCGTAGGCCACGCTCACCACGGTCGACAGCCACACGCGGGGGTCGGCCAATGACAGGTTTTCCACCCGCTGGGTGATCAGCATTTCATTGGGCACGATGGACTCGCGCCCCGTGGACGAACGCACCACGGTGTAGCGCGCATTGATGTTGGTGATGCGGCCTTCGAAATTGTCGACGCGCACGTTGTCGCCGATGCGCATGCTGCGCTCGGCCAGGATGACGAACCCGCTCACGTAGTTGGACGCCAGCTTCTGCAGGCCAAAGCCGATGCCCACGCCCACGGCACCACCCAGCACCGACAGCGCCGTCAGGTCGATGCCCACGGCCGACAGCGCCATGATGAGCCCGACGAAGATCAACAGCGCCCGCACGGCATTGCTCACCGCCTTGCGCAGCGACAGTTCCGCCCCCGTGGCCGAGCGCAGAAGGCGCGACTCGATGGCGGCGGAGATCCACAGCGCGATGAGCAGCACCGCACCGGCGGTCAGCGCGCCTTCGATGATGGTGCGCACCGACAGCGTCGCGCCCCCTACCTTCCAATGGATCTGGTCCAGCTCCTCCAGCACCAGCGGCAGCAGTCCCGTGACCCAGAGCACCATGCCCAGCCAGGCCAGCCAGGAGATGGAGCGTTCGATGGGCCGCACCCAGGCAGCGTCCGGGTATGCCACCTGCAGCACCTTCACGCCAATGCGGATCACCACCAGCGCCACCAGCACCGGGATCGCCAGCTTGAAGGCGGCCAGCGCCACCCAGTGGTGCAGCAGCGTGCGCGCCACATAGGCCAGGCTCAGCAGCACCAGCGGAAACAGCGCGCCATCCACGATGCGGGTGCCAAACAGAATGGAGCGTGGATCGCCCCGGTGCAGGCCCCGCTGCAGCAGCGAGACCAGGCCCCAGGCCAGGGCGACGCACCCCGCCAAGGCCGCCAGCTCCACCAGCACCGTCGGGCTGAGGAAGGACTGCACCCACAGGCCCACATCGTCGAGCATCGGCTTGTCCATCGTGGCGATCCTCAGCGCTTCCAGCGGGGCTGGCGTTTTTCCGCAAAGGCGCGCGCGCCCTCCTGCGCGGCCTCGTCCATCATGTTGGTGGCCATGGCCTGGCCCGCCAGCTGGTAGGCGGCATCCATGCCCAGCTCGCGCTGCTGGTACACCAGCGCCTTGCCCATGGCCACGGCCACGCGGGGCTTTTGCAGGATGGACTGCACCAGCATCTCCACCTCGGCGTCCAGCGCATCGGCGGGCACCACGCGGTTCACCAGGCCCTGTGCCAGCGCGGTGGGGGCATCGATGAAATCGCCGGTGAGCAACATTTCCATCGCCCGCTTGGCTGGCACATTGCGCACCAGCGGCACGCTGGGCGTCGCGCAGAACAGGCCGTAGTGGATGCCGCTGGTGGCAAAACTCGCGCTGTCGGCCGACACGGCCAGGTCGCACTGCGCCACCAGCTGGCAGCCCGCCGCCGTCGCCATGCCCTGCACCCTGGCGACCACGGGCACGGGCAGCTTGTGGATGGTGAGCATCATGCGGCTGCATTGCGCAAACAGCTTCTGGTAGTACGCCAGCTCCGGGTTCGCCGCCATGTCCTTGAGGTTGTGCCCGGCACAGAAGGCCTTGCCCGCTGCGGCCAGCACCACCACGCGCACAGATTCGTCGCGGTGCGCTTCGTCCAGCGCCTGTTGCAGGGCTGTCAGCATTTCAGAGCCCAACGCATTGAAGCGTGCAGGGTCGTTCAAAGTGAGGGTGATCACACCGCGCGTATCACGGGTGATCAGCAGCAGCTCGTCAGAATTCGGAATCGTCATGTTGTTTCTCCTGTGCACAGCAATGCGAGGGGCGTTTGAAACAGGCGCGCATGAGGCCAGTGCCACCGTGGAACTGGCTTCGCCAGGCCACGGGTGGCGTCCCCCTCAGGGGGAAGACGCCGCAGGCGGCTCAGGGGGAGTCAAAGATCAGCCAGGACGCGCAAATGCGCCTCCACACTGCGCGCCAGCGGCCCCATCACATAGCCGCCCTCCAGGCACGACACGATGCGGCCCTGGGAATAGCGCCGCGCCACGTCCTTGACCCGCTGGGTGATCCAGGCGTAGTCCTGCTCGGTCAGGCCCAGCTGGCCCATGTCGTCCTCGCGGTGGCCGTCGAAGCCGGCGGAGACGAAGATCATCTCGGGCTTGAAGGCCTCCAGGCGCGGCATCCACATCATCTCGATGATCTCGCGGATGTCCATGCCACGGGTGTACGCCGGCACGGGCACGTTGACCATGTTGGGGGCCGGGTCCTGGTCGCCGCTGTACGGGTAGAACGGGTGCTGGAAGATGCTGACCATCAGCGCGCGCGGGTCGCCCGCCAGGATGTCCTCGGTGCCATTGCCGTGGTGCACATCGAAGTCCACCACCGCCACGCGCTGCAGGTTGTAGCGCTGCAGCGCATATTTGGCGGCCACCGCCACGTTGTTGAAGAAGCAAAAACCCATGGCCTTGTCGCGGCACGCATGGTGCCCGGGCGGACGCACGGAGCAAAACGCGTTCTCGACCTCGCCGGCCATCACCGCATCGGTGGCGGCCAGCGCGGCACCCGCGGCGCGCAGCGACGCCTTCCAGGTGTGGGCGTTGATGGAGGTGTCGGTGTCGATCTGCGCGTAGCTCGGGCCGCCCGCCATCAGCTCTTCGTTGAGCCGGTCGGACAGGCCCCGCAGCGCCGCGATGTGCATGCGGCCATGCGCCAGCTCGATGTCGGCCAGCGAGGCCTCGGGGGCCTCGTAGCGCTCCAGCGCATCGCCCACCCCGGTGACCAGCAAGCGGTCTTCGATGGCATCGAGCCTTTCGGGGCATTCTGGGTGGCCCGGGCCCATCTCGTGCTTCCAACAATCCCGATGGGTGAAATAGCCCGTCTTGCTCACAGTCAATCCCCGTGTCTCGTATTTTTTTGGATAGTTTTCGGATAACGTCGCGCCATGACAATGAATGCACAGCACAAGATCAAATCGCTTCTGGATCAGCTTAACACGGTGATCGTGGGCAAGCAGGCCCAGGTACAGGACTGCGTGGCCTGCCTGCTGGCCGGCGGGCACCTGCTCATCGAGGATGTTCCGGGGGTGGGCAAGACCACCCTGGCCCATGCGCTGTCGCGCACTTTCGGCCTGCAGTTCTCGCGCGTGCAGTTCACGGCCGACCTGATGCCCAGCGATCTGACGGGCGTCTCGGTCTACGAGCGCGGCAAGGAAGCCTTCGTGTTCCACCCCGGCCCGGTGTTCGCCCAGGTGCTGCTGGCCGACGAAATCAACCGCGCCAGCCCCAAGACGCAAAGCGCGCTGCTCGAAGCCATGGAGGAAAAGCAGGTGTCGGTAGAGGGCGAGACGCGCGCCCTGCCCCACCCCTTCTTCGTGATCGCCACCCAGAACCCGCACGACCAGCTGGGCACCTTCGCGCTGCCCGAATCGCAGCTCGACCGCTTTCTGATGCGCATCTCCATCGGCTACCCCGACCGCGCGGCCGAGCGCGTGCTGCTGGCGGGCGCGGACCGGCGCGACATGGTGGACACCATGCTGCCCCTGCTGTCCGACGAGGAACTGGCCGAGCTGCAGCGCCAGGTGCAGGCCATCCATGCGGCCGACCCGCTGCTCAACTATGTGCAGGACCTCATTGCCGCCACGCGCTCGGGCCGGTGGTTCCTGCAGGGCCTGTCGCCCCGCGCGGGCATTGCGCTGGTGCGTGCGGCCAAGGCGCAGGCCCTCATCAGCGGGCGCGACTACGTGGCGCCCGACGATGTGCAGGCCGTGCTGCCCCAGACCATCGCCCACCGCCTGGTGCCCGTGGGCGATGCCGGACGCGGCGCGGTGGAACAGGTGCGCGCCATGGTCGAGGCCGTGCCGCTGCCGTGAAATGACAGCCGCCCATCCCCCCGCCACGCTCCGCCCGACCGGGGGCTGGCGCGCCATCCTGGCCCGGGTGAGCCCGCTTGCGCCACTGCGCCGCCGCTTCCAGCGCTGGTGGCAGGCGCGCCTGCCGCTGAGCGACACGCTCGCGCTCACGCAGCGCAATGTCTACATCCTGCCCACCGGCTCGGGCTGGATGCTGGCATTGACGCTCATCGTGCTGCTCATCGCGTCCATCAACTACCAGCTCAACCTGGGCTACCTGCTGACCTTTCTGCTGGCGGGCAGCACCGTGGTGGGCATGCACATCTGCCACGCCAACCTGCGCGGGCTCACGCTGCACCTGAAGGCGCCCGAGCCACACTTCATGGGCACCAGCACGACGTTTGACATCCAGCTGTCCAGCGAGCGCAAGACGCCGCGCTACGGCATCGCCCTGTCGGTGCACGGCACGGGCAAGGAGGCACACCACTGGGCCTGGACCGACGTGCCCGCGCAGGGCCAGTCGAGCGTGCAGGTCGCTTTCAAGCCCCCGCGCCGGGGCCTGCACCGCGTGCCCACGCTGACGGCCGAGACGCGCTTTCCGCTCGGCACCTTCCGCGTCTGGACCTACTGGCGGCCCGCGGCCCAGGTGCTGGTCTACCCCGCGCCCGAGACCCCGGCACCGCCGCTGCCGACCGGCGAACCGCGCGCGGGCGGCGCCGGCAACACGCCCACGCAGGGCATTGGCGAATTCGACGGCGTGCGCGCCTACCGCCGGGGCGACCCGCTCAAGCTCGTGGTCTGGAAGAAGGCCGCCAAATCGCTGGGCACCGGCACGGACGACCTGGTCAGCCGCGACGCCCAGCAGGCCCAGCGGCACGAACTGTGGCTGGACCTGGCCCGCGCCTCGCTGCCCGACCACGAAGCCCGCATCTCACGCCTGGCCGCCTGGGTGCTGCAGGCCGACCGGCTGGGGCTGGACTATGGCCTGCGCCTGCCGGGTGTCGAGATCGCCCCGGACACGGGTGCGGCGCACCGACGAAATTGCCTGGAGGCACTGGCGCTGTGCTGAACCCCGCTTCAAAATCCGTATCCAGTGGGTCCCTGCTGCATACAGGCAAGGCGCAGGCAGCTATATTTTTTATAGCATGCCCACCACTCCAAGCCGGGCCTGGACCCTTGCCATGAACCTGCGCCGAACCCTTGTTTCCCTGCCGCGCGACGCCCGCGACACGCTCTTTCTGCTGTTCGTGATCGTCTGGGTCATCGCACCGCAGGTGTCCAACCTGCCGGTGTGGGCCAGCCTGCTGGCCGGCGGGCTGCTGCTGTGGCGCGGCTGGCTCGCCTGGAAAGGCCGGCCCCTGCCCGGGCGCTGGACCGTGGGCGCCCTGCTGGTGGTGGCGGTGGCGGGCACGCTGTTCACGCACCGCACCATCCTCGGGCGCGATGCGGGCGTCACCCTGGTCGTCATGCTGCTGGCGCTCAAGATGCTGGAGCTGCGCGCGCGCCGCGACGCGATGGTGGTGTTCTTCCTGGGCTTCTTCACGATGCTCAGCAACTTCTTCTTCTCGCAGTCGCTGCTCACCGCCGCCGCCATGCTGGTGGCGCTGCTGGGCCTGCTCATGGCGCTGGTCAATGCCCACATGCCGGTGGGGCGCCCGCCCCTGGCGCAGACCTTTCGCATGGCGGGCACCATGGCGCTGCTGGGGGCCCCCATCATGGTGGCGCTGTTCATGCTGTTTCCGCGCATGGCGCCGCTGTGGGGCATGCCCGGGGAGAACCTCACGGGGCGCAGCGGCCTGTCGGGCACCATGAAGATCGGCGAGATGGCCGAGATCGCGCTCGACGAACGCGTGGCCATCCGCCTGCGCTTCGCGGGGGCGCCCACCGATGTCCCGCCCCAATCGGCGCTGTACTTCCGCGGGCCCGTCATGACGGCGTTCGATGGCCGGCAATGGCAGGCCGAGCCGTTTCGGGAAGACAGCGCCTGGGCCGCACGCGCGGCCCTGCCAGCCAACCTGCAGGTCAGCGGACCGGCCGTGCGCTACGAAGTGACGCTCGAGCCCCAGCGGCAACCCTGGCTGATGGTGCTGGAAGCCACCCCCGAGGCGCCCGAGCTGCCCAACAACATGCGGGCCTACATGACCCAGGACCTGCAGTGGATGACCTCACGCCCCATCACCGAGGTGATGCGCTACCAGGCCGTGAGCTACCCCGAGTACCGCCATGGCCCCCAGCAGTCCGTGCGGCAGCTGCGCGTGTACACGGAGCTCCCCCCCGGCTTCAACCCCCGCACCCTGGCTTTGGCCGCGCAAATGCGCGCAGACCCCGCGCTGGCCAGCGGCGGAACAAGCGCGCTGGTCAATGCGGCCCTGCAGCGCCTGCGCACGGGCGGCTACACCTACACCCTCGATCCCGGCGTCTATGGTGAACACACCGCCGACGAATTCTGGTTTGACCGCAAGGAAGGTTTTTGCGAACACATTGCCTCGGCCTTCGTGGTGCTGATGCGCGCCCTGGATGTGCCCGCACGCATCGTCACGGGCTACCAGGGGGGTGAACGCAATCCCGTGGACGGCTACTGGACCGTGCGCAATGCCGATGCCCACGCCTGGGCCGAGGTGTGGATGGAAGGCCGCGGCTGGGTGCGCGTGGACCCCACGGGCGCCGTCTCGCCAGGCCGCGTGGGGGCGTTCCAGCGCCTGCAGGCGCCCCAAGGCGCGTTCGCGGCAGCGATGGGCGCGCTCAGCCCGGGCATGGTGCAGAACCTGCGCGCCGTGTGGGAAGCCGTCAACAACAGCTGGAACCAGTGGGTGCTCAACTACACGCAGAGCCGCCAGATGGACCTGCTCAAGGCGCTGGGTTTTGAATCCCCCAGCTGGCAGGACCTCACCACCGTGCTGGGCACCCTGGTCATCGCGGCCGCGCTGGGCGGCATGGGCTGGAGCCTGTGGGAACGCAGCCAGCACGACCCCTGGCTGCGGCTGCTGGCCCGCACGCGCCAGCGCCTGGCGCGCGCGGGCCTGCCGCTGCCGGAAACCCTGCCACCGCGCGCGATGGCCGAACGGGTGCGGGCACAATTCGGGGCGCCAGCCGACGCAGTGGCAGACTGGCTGCTGCGGCTGGAGCGACTGCGCTACGCCCCCCACCCCGACACCGAACTGGGCACGCTCCGGCGCGAATTCCGCACCCTGCCCTGGCCAAGGAAATGAATCATCCCCCTGAGCGGCTTCGCCGCTCCGTGCAGCCGCCAGAGACGGCAGCCCTTCGGGGCCGTCCCAGCCTGTGCTGGCAGGCCTGGAGCCGCGGCCCCCAGCCCCTTCTCTCGGCTCCGCCACGAAGGGGGGCGCCGCCAGCGCGGCGGGGCTGCCCTTGCGCGGTGACGCCGGCCCGGGCCGCGCCGGTTGCGCGGCGCAGGGACACAACAAAGTAACGAACAACCGACATGAAGAAGACAGCCCGATGGGCCAAAATTGCTCTATTTTTAATAGCATCTTGCGCAATAGCAGCAAGCGCCAGCCCCCAAAAACCCTCTAAACCCACCGCCACGAAGCAAAAGCCCGCGGTGCCCTATGCATCGCGCCCCGAGGCCCTGCAGTTTGCCGACGACCTGGCCGCGCGCCGCGACCTGGACCGCGAATGGGTGCGCCAGGCCATCGGGCAGGCGCACTTCCTGCCACAGGTCCCCCGCCTCATGCTGCCGCCAGCCAAAGGCACCGCCAAGAACTGGCGCGTGTACCGCAGCCGCTTCATCGATCCCATCCGAATACGCGCCGGCCAGCGGTTCTGGCAGGAGAACGAGGCCACGCTGGAGCGGGCTGAGCGCGAGTACGGCGTGCCCGCCGAGATCATCGTGGGCATCATCGGCGTGGAGACCATCTACGGCCAGCAGATGGGCACGTTCCGGGTGATGGACGCGCTGGCCACGCTGGCGTTTGATTTCCCGTCAACCCACCCGCGTGCCAAGGAGCGCACCGCATTTTTCCGCGGTGAGCTGGAGCAGTTCCTGAGCCTCACCAACCGCAGCGACACCGACCCGTTCGAGCCCCGTGGCAGCTACGCCGGTGCCATGGGCCTGGGGCAGTTCATGCCGTCGAGCTGGGTGCGCTATGCGATTGACTTCGATGGCGACGGCCGCGTGGACCTGTTCAAGAGCCCGGCGGACGCCATCGGCTCGGTGGCCAACTACTTCCGCGGCCATGGCTGGACGCCAGGCATGCCCACGCACTTTGGCGTGCAGTTCGACGGCGCGCGCCTGCAGCTCGACGACCTGCTGGCACCCGACATCCTGCCCACCTTCAGCGTGGCCAGCATGACAGCCAAAGGCGCGGTGCTGGATGCCCAGGGCGCGCAGCACACCGGCCCGCTGGCACTGGTGGAACTGCAAAACGGCGGCGAGCCCGCCAGCTATGTGGCAGGCACCGAGAATTTCTACGCCATCACGCGCTACAACTGGTCCAGCTACTACGCGATGGCCGTGATCGAGCTGGGCCGCGAGGTGGCGGCGGCGCGAGCGCGCTGATCCTGGCGCTGAGGCGGCCGGAGCAGGCGCACAGGGTCGACCGAGGGGCCGAGCACCGGATGGCCCGCAATACCCTTCGCGAGCCAAACTGCCTGGTGGGGCTGCGGATCGGAGCCAGCTGTGCTACCCGCACCGCACGCATCCGGTGGCGAAGGGGAAAGACCTGTCCTGGCCGCAGGGCCAAAGCGGGGTTTGCCAGCGCCTGCCAGCGCGGTTGCGCAACTCAAGCCACAATGCGTCGCTCCCCCGCTTGCCCGGCAACCGCCGCGGCGGCATGCACTATTCCTGACCACCATCCCATGCCTGCATCACCTTCTTCCATGCCCGCTGCGGACGCGATCGTCCGTGTGCGCGGCGTGAGCAAAACCTACGCTGGCGGTTTCCAGGCACTCAAGAACATCGACCTGGACATCCGGCGCGGCGAGATCTTTGCCCTGCTCGGGCCCAACGGCGCGGGAAAGACCACGCTCATCAGCGTGATCTGCGGCATGAGCAATGCCACGGCGGGCTCCATCAGCGCCGATGGCCATGACACCGTGCGGGACTACCGCGCCGCCCGCGCGGCCATTGGCCTCGTGCCCCAGGAGCTGCACACCGATTCGTTTGAAACCGTGTGGGCCACGGTCAACTTCAGCAGAGGGCTGTTCGGCAAGGCTCCCGACCCTGCTTTCATCGAAAAGATCCTGAAGGACCTGTCGCTGTGGGACAAGAAGGACAGCAAGATCCTCGCGCTCTCGGGCGGCATGAAACGCCGCGTGCTGATCGCCAAGGCGCTGTCGCACGAGCCCAAGATCCTGTTCCTCGACGAGCCCAGCGCGGGCGTGGACGTGGAGCTGCGCCACGACATGTGGCGCCTGGTGCGGGCGCTGCGCGATGCGGGCACCACCATCATCCTGACCACGCACTACCTGGAGGAAGCCGAGGACATGGCCGACCGCATCGGCGTGATCCGCAAGGGCGAGCTGATCGTGGTGGAGGACAAAGATGTGCTGATGCGCAAGCTGGGCAAGAAGCAGCTTGCACTCACGCTGCAGCAACCGATGCAGCAGATACCCGCGTCGCTGGCCCGCTGGCCACTGGTGCTTAGCCAGGGAGGCACCATGCTCACCTACACCTTTGACACCCAGCAAGAAGACACAGGCATTGCCGCACTTTTGCGCGCGCTGGCCGAACACGGGATTGACTTCAAGGACCTGCATTCCAGCGAGAGTTCGCTCGAAGACATTTTTGTGGGCCTGGTGCACCAGGACAAGGACCAGGACCACGCCCCGTCGCAACAGAAAGCATCCCGAGCATGACCGGCCTGAACCTGCATGGCGTGCGTGCCATCTATCGCTTCGAGATGAACCGGGCCTTTCGCACCTGGATGCAAAGCCTGATCGCACCGGTGCTGTCCACAGCGCTGTACTTCATCGTCTTTGGCTCGGCCATTGGCTCGCGCATGGGCGACATCGGCGGCGTGAGCTATGGGGCCTACATCATCCCCGGCCTGCTCATGCTGTCGCTGCTGTCCGAAAGCATTTCCAACTCGGCTTTTGGCATCTACATGCCCAAGTGGTCCGGCACCATCTACGAGCTGCTCAGCGCGCCGGTCAACTGGGTCGAGGTGCTGCTAGGCTATGTCGGCGCCGCAGCCACCAAGTCGCTGCTGGTATCGGTGCTCATCCTCACCACCGCCAGGGTGTTTGTGCCCTACGAAGTGGCGCATCCGGTGTGGATGGTGGGCTTTCTGGTGCTCACCGCCGTCACGTTCTGCCTGTTCGGATTCATCATCGGCCTCTGGGCTGACAGCTTTCAAAAGCTGCAGGTGATCCCGCTACTGGTCATCACACCGCTGACGTTTCTCGGCGGTGCGTTCTACAGCATCAGCATGCTGCCGCCGTTCTGGCAGACCGTTTCGCTGTTCAACCCGGTGGTCTATCTCATCAGCGGGTTGCGCTGGGCGTTCTACGGCCAGGCCGATGTCCACATCGGCGTGAGCGCGGGCATGACGTTCGTGTTCATGGCCCTGTGCCTTGTCGTGGTGTGGTGGGTGTTCAAGACGGGACGGCGCATCCGGCGCTGAACGCACCGCAAGACGTGGGCTGGGCGGTGCTTCATAGAGTCAGCATTTTGAACTTGAAACAACCCGTTCGGTCTGAGCCTGCTGCAACTGGATGACCTCTTACCGCAAGACTCCTGCCCACCTTCAGCGCCGCCAGCATACAAGCGAAGGGGCGGCGTGCTGGATGGCACCGCCGCGCAGCATCTGGGGCCCCTGGCCTCGTCGAACTACACAACGGCGGTGATACGCCGAGCTACGTGCCGGGCACCGAAAACCGCTACGCCATCACCCGCTACAACCGGTCGATCTGCTACGCCATGTCGGTGATCGAGCTGGGCAGCGACGTCGCGGCTGCGCGGTCCACGCAGTAGCCGTCGACAGTCGGGCCGGCCGCCGCTGGAACCCAGCCCAGCTCCGGCGCAATGTACTGCGCGGTGTCGCTCAGGATCTGCGCGTACTCGTGCACGTTGAAGTCATATGGCAGCTCCAGCCGCAGCTCCTGCACGCGCGGCACGATCGGGTCCTGGCGCAGGCTTTCCAGGATCTCATCGGACGTCCCCACCAGATCGCGCGCAAACAGCGTACGGCGCTCGCCCTGGGGTGCCATCGTGCGAACCTCGCGCAGCGCCGCCCAGGCTCGGTAGCGCGCCCGGCTCGCAGCATCTGCGCTGTCCAGCGGCACGACGACCCGGCCCAGCGCCACACGCGGGGCGTGGGGAGCCGACCAGTGGGCATGAAACAGTTCGAGCTGACTGCGCTGCGCCGCGAAGAAATCGTCTGTCTGCTCACCACGGTTGAGATTGCCGATCAGCAGGTGGTAGCCCTGGGCACCCGCCCACTGCGCAGACTTCAGCGACCCGCCGCCGTACCACAGTCTCTCCACGAGCCCCGCCGCATGCGGCTGCACCCGCGGGCGCTGGCGTCCTGCGGGCGACTCCACGAAAAAGTCGTCGTCGCCGAAATAATCACCGCGCAGGTTGCTGCGCAGCCGCTCCACCCGCGCGTGCGAAAAATCGATGGCCTGCGCATCGCCGTCGAACAAACGCCCGCCCAGCAGCGGCCCGTAGGGTGGCGCCCCCGCACTCAGCCCCACCTGCAGGCGCCCGCGCGACAGCACGTCCACCGTCGCCAGGTCCTCGGCCAGCCGGAAAGGGTTCTCATACCCCATCTGGATCACCGCCGTGCCCAGCGCGATGCGCCCCGTGCGCTGCGTGGCGGCGGCCAGCAGCGTGGCCGCGGACGACACCGCCCGCTCCAGATGCCGCTGGCGCACCCACGCGCCCTGGTAGCCCAGCGCTTCCCCCAGCTCGAACAGGCGCAAGGTGTCCTCCAAACCCTGCAGGGGGCTGTCCTCGGCATAGTTGCCCGGCGTCAGAAATGCGAGATGAGAAATAGCCATGGATGAAAAAGAAAAAGGATCAACAGACGCCGATCAGACCGACAGACGCCCGCAACCGGCGCGCCCCCACGCCAGCGCACCCGTGGATCTGGCTCCGCCAGTCCACCGGGTGCGTCCCCCTGAGGGGGAAGTCGCGCAGCGGCTCAGAGGGCTTCAGAACTTGGGCAAGCCCGGGGGATTGGTTTCCGATTTGGGCAACGCTTCCTCCAGCAGACTCCAGCGCTGCAGCGCCTGCGTGTACTTGCCGTTCTTGATGAGCCCATTGGTGGCCAGCGTCAGCGCATCGGCCAGGCCCGAGCCCTTGCGCGTGGTGATGGCCACGTCGGACTTGAGCGGCCAGCCCGCGTTCACCGTGCCCACGAGCTTGATCTTGCCGTCCTGGGCCGCGTGGTAGGCCTGCGGCGCGTTGGGGTTGAAGTTGGCGTCGGCCCGGCCCGACACCACGCCCAGCAGCCGCGCGGCGTCGTCGTCGAAGTACACGGGCTCCACGGGCTTGAGGCCTGCGGCGACGTTTTGCTTGTTCCACTCCAGCAGGATGCGCTCCTGGTTGGTGCCCGATCCGGTGATGACCTTCAGCCCCGCAATGTCCTTGGGCTCCTTGATGGACGTGATCTTGCTGTCGACGCGCACATAGAAGCCGTGCAGGCCCAGGCGGTAGGTGGAGAAGTCGTACTTCTCCTTGCGCTGCTCCGTCACGCCCACGTTGGAGATCACCGCGTCGTACTTGCCCGAGGTGAGCCCGAGCGGCCAGTCGGCCCAGGCAATCGGCAGCAGTTCGAGCTTGAGCCCCAGTGCGTCGGCAATCAGCTGTGCATAGTCCGGATCGAACCCCACCACGGTCTTGGCGTCGCTGGCATAGGTGGCGATGGGCGGCGCAAACGGCGCGATCGCCACGGTAAAGACGCCCTCCTTCACGAACTTGAAATTCTTCGGAATGGAGTGGACGGCCGCTGCGTCTTTCTCGGCGCGGATGCGGCCCTTTTGCTCGGGGCTGAAGTCAAACGCGGTGGCCGCACCGGCCACGGTCCACGCGCAGGCCAGCGCGCACGCCGAGGCCAGGGCTACCAGGCTGCGGCGCGACAGGGAATGGAGAGTCAGAATCATGGATGGTCCTTGAAGGCTGCAGGCTTACTTCTTGGGCAAGCCAGGAGGGTTGGTGCGCGAGACCTGGATGGCCTCGGACTGCAGGTTCCAGCGCTCGAGCGCCTTGGCGTAGTTGCCGTTCATGATCTGCGCATTCAGTGCCGTGGTGATCGCGTCGGCAATGCCCGAACCCTTGCGCGAGGTCACGGCAATCTCGGCCGCCTGCGGCCAGCCGCCCGAGAAGGTGCCTACCAGTTTCGTCTTGCCATCGCGCGCGTTGTGCGCGGCGATGCCGTTGGGGGCCAGGTACGCGTCGGCGCGGCCCGAGGCCAGCGCCAGGTACAGCACCACATCGTCGTCGTAGTACTGGATGTCCACCGGCTTAAGGCCTGCGGCGATGTTCTGCTGGTTCCAGCGCAGCAGGATCTGCTCCTGGTTGGTGCTCGCGCCGACCACGACCTTCAGGCCCGCCACATCCTTGGGCTCTTTGATGGACGTGATCTTGCTGTCGGCCTTGACATACACGCCCAGCTGGTCGTTGCGGTAGGTCGAGAAGTCGAACTTCTCCTTGCGCTCCTCGGTCACGGTGACGTTGGAGATCACCACGTCGAACTTGCCGGATTGCAGGCCCAGCGGCCAGTCGGCCCAGGCCACGGACACCAGCTCCAGCTTGCGCCCCAGGCTGTCGGCCACCAGCTGCGCGATGTCCGGCGCGTTGCCCACGGGCGTCTTGTTGTCGGTGGCATAGGCGCCAAACGGCAGCCGGCCCGTGGTGGTGCCCACGGTGAGGACGCCGTCCTTGGCGAACTTGAAATCCTTGGCGACGAGCTTGATCGCCTCGTCCACCTTCTGCGAGCGGGGGCGCGTGGGCTGCTCGGGACTCAGGTCGATGGCCTGCGCAGTCGCGTGGATGGGCGCCAGTGCGGCGATGGACGCAGCGGCCAGTGCCAGGGCTGCGAGGGTTCGGTTCACAAGGGTCATGGATCGGCTCCGGGGATGAAATGGATGGGTCAGGAAAACAGGCAAAGGGAAAAACAAAAAATCGGCAGATCACAGCGGCGCCCATGCCGCAGCCCGGCCTGGGCTAAAGGCCGGCTGACCCAGAAAGGCCGCTGCGGGTGGGGGAATGTGAGGCGGGTGGCGGCTCAGAGCACCTTGGCCAGGAACTCCGCCGTGCGGGGGTGGTCGGGCTGGCTGAACACCTTGGCAGGTGTGCCGGTCTCCAGCACGCGGCCCTGCTCCATGAAGACGACCGTGTCGGCCACCTCGCGGGCAAAGCCGATCTCGTGTGTCACGATGATGAGCGTGGTGCCAGTGCGCGCCAGCTCCTTGATCACGTCGAGCACCTCGCCCACCAGCTCCGGGTCCAGCGCAGACGTGGGCTCGTCGAACAGCAGCACCTTGGGCTTGAGCGCCAGTGCCCGTGCTATGGCCACGCGCTGCTGCTGCCCGCCGGAGAGCTGCCGTGGATAGCTGTGCGCCTTGTCGGACAGGCCCACGCGCGCCAGCAGCTCCAGCGCCAGCGCTTCGGCTTCTGCACGGGGCAGCCGGCGCACGGTGACCGGTGCCTCGACGATGTTCTCCAGCACGGTGAGGTGCGGGAACAGGTTGAAGTTCTGGAACACCATGCCCACGTCCACCCGGCGTTGGAGGATGTCCTTCTCGCCCAGCTCGTACAGGGTGTCCGCGTCCTGGCGGTAGCCGATCAGCTCGCCATCGATGGCAATGAAACCATCGTCCACCCGCTCCAGGTGGTTGATGGTGCGCAGCAAGGTCGACTTGCCCGAGCCCGACTGACCCAGGATCACCGTGACGCTGCTGGGCGGCACCGTCAGCGTCACGTCCTTGAGCACTCGCAGGGCGCCGTAGCTCTTGGACACGCCGTGAATGGTGACTTCACCACCGCGGTTGCGCTCGCCCGTCCAGCGCGGCACGGTGGCGATCGCTGGCGCTGCTGCCGGTGCGGCCACTGTCGTATCAGCTTGGGTAACCACACGCCGCGCAGGCCACAGACGCTGCGCAATGCCGCTGAAGACCGACGGCGGCAGGCTGCGCAGCGCGCCCTTGGAAAAATGCCGCTCGATGTAGTACTGCAGCAGCGACAGCACCGTGAGGATCACGAGGTACCACACGGTCGCCACCATCAGCAGCGGGATCACCTCCAGGTTGCGGCGGTAGATGATCTGGATGGTGTAGAACAGCTCGGGCAGGGCCAGGATGTACACGTTGGACGTGCCCTTGGCCAGCCCGATGATGTCGTTGAAGCCTGCCGGCAAGATGGACCGCATGGCCTGCGGCAGCACGATGCGAAACGCCTGGCGGCGGCGCGGCAGGCCCAGTGCGGCGGCCGCTTCCAGCTGCCCCTGGTCCACCGACAGGATGCCGCCGCGCACGATCTCCGACGCGAAGGCTGCCTGGTTCAGCGTGAGGCCGATCAACGCCGCCACGAACGGGCTGATGAGCTGCGTGGTGGGGTACGAGAAGAACGTCCAGCCGGTGAAAGGCACGCCCAGGCTCACGGTCTCGTACAGGTAGCCCAGGTTGTTGATGATGAGCAGCAGCACGATGACCGGGATGGACCGGAAGATCCAGATGAACGTCCACGACAGCCCCGCCAGCAGCGGCGAGCGCGACACCCGGGCCAGTGCCAGCGCCGTGCCCAGCGTGAATCCGAACAACGCCCCCAGCGCGGTGAGCAGCAGCGTGCGGCCCAGGCCCACCAGCACAGGCTCCGAGAAGAAATACTCGCCAAAGATGCTCCAGCCCCAGCGCGGGTTGGTGAACACCGAATACAGCACCAACGCGATGACCGCGGCGGCAAACACCGTGCCGGCGGCCCGTGCCCGGTAGCGCGCGGGCACGACTTTGTAGTGTGAATAGTCGCCCTTCACCGGAGCAGGGACCGGGGAGGACGAGGGTGTGAGAGCAGGCGCGCTGGGCGCATGGCTGTGGGTACCAGGGGGAGCGGCATGGCCGGAGCCCAGCGGCAGACCGGCAGCGGCGTCCAGGGTGGTGGAGGTGGACATGGTGATGAGGTCTCGCGGGCTGTCGGGTTCGTGGAAAAGAGCGGGGGGCAGGCGGGGCCGGTGTCCGTAGCGGCTTTCAGGCCGCTTGCGCAACGACCGCGGCGCGCCCCGCGCTCAGGGCTTGCGGTGTAGCGGGCGCCATCAACGTGGCGGTGGACTCCAGGCCCTCCACGGCGCGCAGAGTCTTCTCGAACGGCAGATGGCGGTACGTCTCGTGCGGCAGCGATGTGTCGAACAGGGCCGTGTACCCATGGCCCAAATACAGCCCCACGGCCTCGGGCTGGCGAAAGCCGGTGGTGAGGTACAGCCGCGCATAGCCCTGGCGCAGCGCCTGCGCTTCGAGCTCCAGCAGCACCTTGGCGGCAAGGCCCTGGCGGCGGTGGGCCGAATGCGTCCACACGCGCTTGAGCTCCGCCGTGTGCGCGTCGCTGTGGCGCTTGAAAGCGCCGCCGCCAATGGCCTGCCCACCGCGCAGCAGCAGCACAAAGCTGCCGCCGTGCTCCGGCGTGAACAGCTCGGGCGGGTATTTCTCCATTTCGCGCTGCCCGCCCTCGCGGTCGTAGAACTCGCCGTAGCGCGACTCGTACTCGTGCGACAGCTCGTCGATGAGCGGGCGGGCCAGGGGATCGGCAGGCGAGGTGTAGATGAAGCTGTCACTCATGGGAAGGCTCTCTCGGGAAAGTGGTCTCAGGCCAGAAACCGCTCGGCCAGCCGCACCCAGTACGTGGCCGAGGGCGCCAGGATGGCGTCGTTGAAGTCGTAGTACGGGCTGTGCAGCGATGCGCCATCGCCATTGCCCACGAACACGTAGCTGCCCGGGCGTTTGAGCAGCATGAAGGCGAAGTCCTCGCTGGCCGTGCGGGGGCGAAAGCCTGCGTCCACACGCGCTGCACCAAAGGTGTCCAGCGCCACGCTGCGCGCCAGCTCCGTCTCTGCCTCGTGGTTGAGCACGGCCGGGTAGCCGGGCCGGTACAACACATCGGCCGTGGCGCCGAAGCTCTCGGCCTGCGCGCGGGCGATGGCCGGAATGCGCTCCTTGAGCACCTCGCGCACCTCGGGCTTGAAGGCGCGGGCGGTGAGCTTGAGCTCCACGCTCTCGGGCACCACGTTGGGCGCGTTGCCGCCATGGATGGAGCCCACGGTGACCACGCCCATGTCCAGCGGATCGACGTTGCGCGAGACCACCGTCTGCAGCGCGGTGATGATGTGCGCGCTGGCCACCACCGGGTCCACCGTCTCGTGCGGCGCAGCGCCGTGGCCGCCCTTGCCGCGCACGGTGATGGTGATCTGGTCCACCGAGGCCATGGCAGGCCCGGTCACGCAGCCGAAGTGCCCCTCGCCCACACAGGGCCAGTTGTGCAGGCCGAACACCGCGTCGCATGGAAAGCGCTCGAACAGTCCCTCGCCGATCATGCGGTGGGCACCGCCACCGTTCTCTTCGGCGGGCTGAAAGATCAGGTTGAGCGTGCCGTCGAAGCGGCCCGACTCGGCCAGGAAGCGCGCGGCCGCCAGCAGCACCGTGGTGTGCCCATCGTGTCCGCACGCGTGCATCACACCAGCGTTCTGGCTGGCATACGGCAGGCCCGTGGCCTCGGTGATGGGCAGTGCGTCCATGTCGGCTCGGATGCCCAGGGTCTTGGTGCCCTGCCCTTTGCGCAGCGTGCCCACCAGGCCGGTGCCCGCGATGCCGGTGGTTACTTCGTAGCCCCAGGACGCGAGGCGCTCGGCCACAATGGCCGAGGTGCGGTGCTCCTGGAACGACAGCTCCGGGTGCTGGTGCAGGTCCCGGCGCAATGCCTGGAACTCGTGGACGAAGGCGGCAATGCCATCCTCCACACTTTTCACCCGCTGCACGTCATGCGCCGAAGCCGCTGCTGGCAATGCTGCGCCCATCACGCGACCTTCTTCTCTGGCGCCGTGGCGGCATCCACATCGGCCTGTGCATACCGGCTGGCCTTGCGCTGCAAGCCCAGGTGGTCGCGCAGGGTGTGGCCCGGCAGCGTGCGCTGGTAGCGGCCCCGCGCCTCCAGCACCGGGATCACATGGGTGATGAAATCGTCGAGCCCCTGCGACAGCACGGGGAAGCCCAGGATGAAGCCATCGGCCGCGCCCTCGTCCACCCAGCGGATGATCTCGTCGGCCACGCGCTCGCCGGTGCCC
This sequence comes from Acidovorax sp. GW821-FHT11A03, assembly GCF_058809075.1. Taxonomy (NCBI): domain Bacteria; kingdom Pseudomonadati; phylum Pseudomonadota; class Betaproteobacteria; order Burkholderiales; family Comamonadaceae; genus Acidovorax; species Acidovorax sp. GW821-FHT11A03. Next base: position 80,008 of record NZ_JBXASG010000003.1, on the reverse strand, counting down.
ACGAACTGCGAGCGCGGCGTGGCGGCCTCCAGCGCCACCTGGCGCAGGGTCAGGCCGCGCACCTTGGCATCGGCCTTGATGCGGTCGGTGGTGGAGCGAAAACTGTTGCGGCCGATCTCGCCCAGCTCCGGGAAGGGCGCGTCCAGCGGGTACTGGCTGAAGTCGTGGTGGTCGAAGTAGCGGCCCAGGTAGGCCAGCGCTTCATCGACCGTGAGCAATTCGCGAATGGCCTGGTACTTGGCGTCCGCTTCTTCCTGCGTGGCGCCCACGACGGGCCCGATGCCGGGGAATATCTTCACATCGTCGGCCTGGCGGCCATGCACCACGGCACTGGCCTTGACCTTGCGCAGGAAGCTGCGCGTCTCCTCCACCGACGGCGAGTGGGTGAACACCGCATCGGCGTACTTGCCGGCCAGGCCGATACCCGCGTCGGATGAGCCCGCCTGGAAGATCACCGGCTGCCCCTGCGGCGACCGGCCGATGTTGAGCGGCCCCGCCACCTGGAAGAAGCGGCCCTTGTGGTTCAGCGTGTGCAGCTTGGCCGGGTCAAAGAACTGGCCGGTGGCGCGGTTGCGCACCACGGCGTCTTCGTCCCAGCTGTCCCACAGGCCTTGCGTCACCTGCAGGTATTCGTCGGCGATCTCGTAGCGCAGTGCATGGTCGGGGTGGTTGCGGCTGTAGTTGCTGGCCGTGCCCTCCAGCGGTGTGGTCACCACGTTCCAGCCGGCACGCCCCTTGCTGATGAGGTCCAGCGACGCGAACTGCCGCGCCACCGTGAAAGGCTCGCTGTACGAGGTGGAGATGGTGCCCGCCAGCCCGATCTTCGACGTCGCCACGGCCAACGCCGACAGGATGGAGATGGGCTCGAAACGGTTCAGAAAGTGCGGGATGGACTTCGCATTGATGAACAGCCCGTCGGCCACAAATGCGAAGGCGATGCCGTTGGCCTCGGCCTTCCGCGTGGTCTCGATGTAGAAGTCGAGGTTGACGCTCGCGTCCGCGGGGCCTGCGGGGTGCTTCCACGAATTCATATGGCCGCCTGCGCCATGCAGCATGACGCCGAAACGGATGGGGGATGGGGTGTTGCTCATGGTGTCTGTTCCTGGGGAAAGGAGGGGCGGCCGGCGGGTCAGGCCTCGGCGGTGGCGTAGGCACCGGCCAGCAGTTCGACCGAGACCAGGCGCTCGGCAAAGCCTGTGACGGGCGTGTCGACCACGAACTCTTCGATGCCGTAGCGCTCGCTGAGCGCATCGAGCTGCTCGCGCACATGCTCGGGCGAACCGGCGATCACGTGGGGCCGGGTTTCTTCAAGCCGGTAGTCCGCCACGCCGGCCTGGCGCGCAAACTCCGCGGCGGCTTGGGCGCTGGGCAGGTTCACGCTTTGGCCGGTGGACAAATGCAGCTTGAAGACGCGCAATGCGCCCACCAGGCTGTCGGCCTGTGCCTGGGTAGGAGCCACGAGCGCATAGAGCGCCAGCGAGGGGGCGCGGCCCGCAGCTTCGCGGTACACGCGCACCGTGCGCCCGATGTTCACCGGGTCGCCGTTGAAGTGGCCCGCGTACGTGAAGTGCCAGCCATGGCGCGCCGCCAACGCCGCGCTGTCGGGGCTGCCGCCGAGCAGGTGGCGCTCGGGCAGGCTGGGCGGTGCGGGGTAGGCCACGGCGCCCGCCAGCGCGTGCTCAGGGTCCAACGTGCCGTGCAGAAAGGCGTCCAGCTCCGCAAAGCGCGCGCCAAAGTCCGCAGGCTGGGTTTTATCGTGCAGCGCCTGCAGCGCCCGGGTGGACAACGGCAGGCCGCCGGGCGCCTTGCCCACACCCAGGTCCACGCGGCCGGGCGCCAGGGATGCGAGCACCTTGAACGCCTCGGCCACCTTGAAGGGGCTGTAGTGCTGCAGCATCACACCGCCAGAGCCGATGCGAATGCGCGAGGTGCGCGCCAGCAGGTGGGCCACCAGCACTTCGGGCGCCGAGCCGGCCAGGCCCGGGTTGCCATGGTGCTCGGCCACCCAAAAGCGGCGGTAGCCCAGCTGCTCGGCGCGCTGAGCCAGCGCTACGGTGCGCTGCAGCGCCTCGGCCGCCGTGGCCCCTTCGGGGATGGGACTTTTGTCGAGGAGGGAAAGGGCGTAGGACACGGTGGAGGCAGCGATTCGCGCATGGGTGATCAATGCGACAAATTCTGTGGCCCGACGGCCTGCACCGGTTGCGCTAACTTTTCATATCGATATGCGGCGCGCGCTGCGCCGCATACCACCCACGCCGTGGATCAGGGCCGCTGCATTGTGCAGCTGTGCGGCTGCTGTGCCTTGGCGGCGGAGATCTGCCGCACCACGCGAAAGCCGTAGCCCGAGCCTTCCACGTCAAACTTCACGCCCGGTGCGCCCTTCTTGTCCATCACGCCCACCACCAGCGCTTGTTGAAACTGGTGGTCCGCCGCGCGCATGCTGCCGCCCTGGCCCGACAGCTGCACATTCGCGTTCTCCATCTGGCGCGCCACGGCCACGGCGTCGGTGCTGCCCGCGCGCTCGATGGACTGGGCCAGCGCCTCGACCATGAGCTGCATGCGCATGTGCACGTAGTCATCCTGCGGCTTGGGAAAGCGCGTGCGGAACGACTGGTAGAACGCCTCGCTCTGCGCGCCCGGCACGTTGGGCAGCCAGTCGGCCACGGCCACCACCTTGCCGATGCCCGCGTCGCCGATGGCGGCGGGCGCACCCAGTGCGTTGCCGTAGAAGGTGTAGAAGCTGCCTTCGTAGCCCACCTCGCGCGCGGCCTTCACCAGCAGCGTGAGGTCGTTGCCCCAGTTGCCGGTGACCACGGCCTGCGCGCCGCTGGTCTTGATCTTCACCGCATACGGCGCGAAGTCCTTCACGCGGCCGATGGGGTGCAGCTCGTCGCCCACCACGGCCACATCAGGGCGCTGTGCGACCAACTGCCTTTTCGCCTCGCGCAGCACGGCCTGGCCGAAGCTGTAGTCCTGGCCGATGAGGTAGACGCTCTTGAGGCCCTTGTCTTCGCGCATCACTTCCATGAGCGCGGCCATGCGCATGTCCGCATGCGCGTCGAAGCGAAAGTGCCAGAAGCTGCATTTCTCGTTGGTGAGGATGGGGTCCACCGCGGAGTAGTTCAAAAAGATCACGCGCTTGTTCGGCTCGCGCTCGTTGTGCTTGTTGATGGCCTCGATCAGCACCGCGGCGGTGGCCGACGAATTGCCCTGCAGGATGACCTGTGCGCCGTCGTCGATGGCCGCGCGCAATGCCGACAAGGCCTCTTCGTTCTGGCCCTTGCTGTCGTAGCGCTCCAGCGCCAGCGGGCGGGGGCCGCCGCTGCTGGCGGGCAACTGCACGCCGCCGCGTGCGTTCACACGCTCCATGGCCCAGTACACGTTGCGGTAGACGGCCTCGCCGGTGTTGGCAAACGCGCCCGAGAGGCTTTCGATGAGGGCCACCTTGACCGGCTTGGCCGGCGCGCTGGCTGCTGCAGGATTCGCACTTTGCGCAGCCGCTGGTGCCATTGAAAACAAGGCACCCGCCATGCCGAGAAGCGCCGCAAAAACCGTAGGACGTAATGCCTTGGCGCCTGTTTTCAAGCCCCCAGATCGCAATTTATTCATGCCACTTTTTCCCTTGAAAAGCGATGCGGCCGTACACAACTCCTGTCCATGCGGCGACCACGTCGAGAGCCGCGCAGTGTATAGGAGTACCTTCCATGATCTTCGCCCCCGTCGCCCGCCGTTCCGCCTTCAACGCACCCCGCTCCGCAGACCTGGCGCTGCAGCGCTTTTTGCTGGGCAGCTTTGCCAATGCCGCCCCTGCCGGCTCCGCTGGCGTGAGCGTGACCCAGGACGAGAAGACCACCACCTTGCAGCTCGATGTGCCCGGCCTGGCGCGCGAGCAGCTGTCCATTCAGATCGAAGGCAACCAGGTCCGCCTGCACAGCGTGGAAGGCGCGCCCCGCCAGGTGCAGCGCGCCTGGGAGCTGGCCACTGAAATCGACGTGGCCAACAGCAGCGCCAGGCTGGAAAACGGCGTGCTGACCCTCACGCTGGCCCGCCTGGAGCCCGTGAGCCGGGCCACGCAGCTGAGCATTCAGTAAACGGCTGCGCTTGCACGGTGGCCCGCCCGCTCAGGGCGGGCCACCAGCCCCCGCACGAATGCTATTGATTCAATAGCTTAAAGCGCCCTTACCGCAAGCGGTAGAGGCGTTTTTTCTTATGAAACGACCTGCCGACAGACCTGCGCAGTGCCCCGAAAGCGCACTCAGTGTGGCAGTGCCGGAACCCGTGCACGCACGCGGTACTCGCTGGGGCTGCATCCCACCTGTGCGCGGAACACGCGGCTGAAATGCGCACTGCTCGCAAAGCCCCAGGACAGCGCGATGTCCGTCACCGACCGCTGTGCCTGCGCACTGCTGCGCAGGTCGCGCAGGCAGGCTTCCAGCCGCCGCCGCTGGATCATGGCGGCCAGCGTTTCCTCGTCGTCGGCCACCGCGTTGTAGAGGTGGCGCTTGCTGCAGTTGAGCGCCTGGGCCATGCGGTCGATGGTGAGTTCGGGGTCGCCCAGGTGCCGGTCGATGAACTGGCCGATGCGGTCGCGCAGGGCTTCGCGCTGCGACACGGCGCTGTGCTGGCCGTTGCGCTCCAGCAGCGACAGCTGCACCAGGTGCGTGATCACGTCGGCCACGCCGTCGGCAGCGGCATCGGACATGCTGGGCAGTTCGATGAACGCCGCGCGCATGGTGTCCCACGCCAGGCGCGACACACCCGTGGTGCCTGAAAACCGCTGCACCATCAGGTCGTCGAGCTTGAGCTTGCGCTCGGGCAGTTGTTCCTTGGGGATCATCAGCACCATCTGGCGCACGGCCTCCGGGTTGCTCACCGCGTAGGCGCGCGTGGTGTCGTACACGCTCCATTCGCCGGGCGACAGCCACACCTGGCGGCCGTTCTGCTCGAAGCACGCGCGCCCTTCGAGCTGGGCCACCACCTTGATGTAGGCCCGGTCGCTGCTGCGGATGAGGCTGGGGGTGCGCACCACGCGGTGGCGGCTCACGTCGAGCTGGCACAGGTTGACGTAGCCCGCCTGGCCCGACGTGATGTGGCCCGCGAAGGCCTCGTCGCCGAAGGCATCGGACTCCAGCCCGCCAATGAGGCGCCACACCGCATCGCCCCACAGGTGCAGGCGGTCGCGCGGTGGCACGGTGTCGGTCGATACCTCGGTCAGAGGGTGGGCCATGGGTGTCTCCAGTCGTCATGCAGACGGTGCCGCCTGTCTGAGCGGGATTATCGGCCGCGCCGCTATTCCTGCGGCGGGCACGGAAATCCGGGTAAACCCCCTGCGCCGTGCACGCTGGGACAAGGCTTTCGTGCACGCTCAGCCCAGCGTACCGGGCGGCGTCTTCCTACGATCCGGGTACGGCCTGCGCTGCGCGGGCCTCCCATCCGAGGAGACACACAATGACAACGCATTCACCGTCCCAACCCTCCAAGCGCCAATGGATCAAGGGGGCCGCCGCCACCGTGGGCGCGCTGGCCGTGGCGCCGCAGCTGCTGGCCCAAGGCAATGGCAGCGGCCCCGTGCGCATCGGCTACGCGATTGCCCGCACGGGTCCTTGGGCCGCGGGCGCCCAGGTCAGCCAGGAGCCCAACTACCTGCTGTGGGCTGAACAGGTGAACGCCGCCGGCGGCCTGAGCATCAAGGGCGCCAAGCGCCCCATCGAGCTCATCGGCTACGACGACCGCAGCGAGACCGAGACCTGCGTGCGCACGTTTGAAAAACTCATGGGCAGCGACAAGGTGGACCTGATCCTGCCGCCCTGGGGCTCGGGCGCCAACTTCGCCATCGCGCCGCTGGCCAACCGCTTTGGCTACCCGCTGCTGGCGCCCACCGCCCTGTCGCGCAAGCTGATCGACATGAACCTGCCCTACTTCTTCTCGCTGCTGCAGCAGCCCGACAAGATGATGGGCGCGCTGGTGGACATGCTGGTGGCCAACGGCGTGAAGTCTGTGGCCATCGTCTACATGGACGACCTGTTCGGCCTGGAAAACTTCGCGGCGCTGAACAGCGCGCTCAAGAAGACCAGCATCCAGGTGGTGGAGCGCAAGAGCTACCCGCTGGGCGTGAAGGACCTGGCGCCCGTGCTGCGCGGCATCAAGGACCTGAACCCCGATGCCTTCATCGGCATCACCTACCCGCCCGACACCATCCTGGCCAGCCGCCAGGCGCGCGAGGTGGGGCTGAACCCCAAGTTCTTCTACGCCTCGGTGGGCACCGCCTTCCAGCTGTACAAGAACGTGATGCAGGCCAACACCGAAGGCGTGATCGGCATGGGATCGTGGAGCGTGAAGACCAGCCCCGAGGCCAAGGCCTACTTCGACGCCCACGTGAAGAAGTTCAGCAAGGAGCCCGACCGCTGGGCCAGCGGCCATGCCTGGGCGGGCCTGCAGATCCTGCAGCAGGCCGTGGAGAAGGTGGGCCTGGACCGCAAGGCGCTGCGCGAGCACATCGCCAAGAACGAGTTCAAGACCATCCTGGGCGGCATCCGCTTTGCAGACAGCGAGAACGCGTCCATCCCCGGCACCGTGAGCCAGTGGCAGGGCAGCGATTTCGAAGTGGTCTGGCCCAAGGACCGCGCCACGGCGCAGCTGAACACCGCAAAACCAGCCTGGAAATAACACAGTGTCTTTGACCTCCTGGGCCGAACTGGTCGCCAGCGGCCTCATTACCGGCGGCATCTACGCGCTGGTGGCCATGGGCCTGAACCTGCAGTACGGGCTGATGCGCATCATGAACATCTCGCATGGCGAGTTCCTGATGCTCGGCGCCTTCCTCACCTGGTGGGCGCACACTGCCTGGGGGTGGTCGCCGTTGCTGCTGATGCCCATCGCCTTCATCGCGCTGTTCGTGCTGGGGGTGGCGGTGCATGCGCTGTGCTTCAAGCGCCTGGCGGCGCGCGCACCCAACGTGGACGTGTTCGAGGCACGCAGCCTGATGGTGGGCTTCGGCCTGATGTTCCTGGTGCAGAACACCGCCCTCTTGATCTGGGGCGGCGACCTGCGCGGCTACGAGTACCTGGCCGACCCGGTGCAGGTGGCGGGCATGCGCTTCACCGAGAACAAGCTGGTGCTGTTCGGCGTGGCACTGGCGCTGTCGGCCGCGCTGATCGCGCTCCTCAAGCTCACCTTGCTGGGCAAGGCCGTGCGGGCGCTGATGCAGTCGCCCACGGGCGCGCAGCTGGTGGGCATCAACACCCGGCGCCTGCACCCGATGATGTTCGGCATTGGCCTGGGCCTGTCGGGTGTGGCGGGGGCGCTGCTGTCGATGACCTACGAGATCTCGCCCTCCATGGGCGAGCCCTACACAGTGACCGCGCTGATCGTGATCACGCTGGGCGGCTTCGGCAGCCTGGCGGGCAGCCTGGCTGGGGGCCTGCTGTTGGGTGTGGTCGAGGCCCTGGGCATGCACTTCAGCAGCCCCTCTCTCAAGATGCTGCTGAGCTACGCAGTCTTCATCGGCGTGTTGATCTGGCGCCCCAACGGTCTATTCAGTAAAAAATGAAGCTCCATTCCAACAAGCCCTGGCTCGCGCTCGCCGTGGGCACGGCCGTAGTCGGCACCCTGCCCTGGCTGGTCTCCGAGTTCATGGCCTCGGTGCTGCTCAGCTGCCTGATGTACATCGCGCTGGCCACGAGCTGGTCGCTGTTCTGCGGTGCCACGCGCTATCTCTCGCTCGCCACCTCTGCCTTCTTCGGCATCGGGGCGTATGCCAGCGCCACGCTGCTCGGCAGCCTGCCCTGGCCGCTGGTGATCGTGGCCGGCGCGCTGATCGCCGCCGTGGTGGCCGTCGTGATGGGTGCTGCCGTGCTGCACCTGCGCGGCACCTACTTCGCCGTGCTGACCTTCGGCATGACGGAACTGATCCGCCATGCGGTGACCTTTGTCGAAAAGCAGGTGTCGGGCACCGTCGGTCGCGTGCTCACGGTGGTGCCCAGCAACGAGACGGTGTACCTCACGGTGCTGCTGATCGCGGCGGCCGCCATTGCCACATCGATTGCGGTAAAGCGCAGCCGCTTCGGCCTGGCGCTCTCGGGCATCGGCGCCGACGAGCAGCGCGCGCAGACGCTGGGCGTGGACACGCGCCTGGCCAAGATCGCGGGCTTCGGCATCACCGCCGCGTTTGCGGGTGCCGTGGGCGCGGCCATGGCGGTGCGCTGGACCTACATCGAACCGGCGGCAGTGTTCAGCCCCTTCATCGGCTTCCAGACGGTGCTGATCGCGCTGATCGGCGGCGCGGCCAGCATCGGCGGCCCGGTGCTCGCGGCCATCGTCTTCAGCCTGCTGGCCGAGACGCTGCGCCTGCAGCTACCCTACGGCTACATGATGGTGCTGGGCCTGCTGCTCATCCTGTGCGTGATGTACCTGCCCAATGGCCTGGCCACGCTGTGGCAGCGGCGCAAGCCTGCGGTGGAGGCACACCATGGCTGAAGCCCTGTTGACCATCGACGCCGTGACCGTGCGCTTTGGTGGCCTCACCGCCGTGGACGGCGTGAGCGCCAGCCTGCACGCAGGCGAGCTGATCGGCATCATCGGCCCCAACGGCGCGGGCAAGACCACGTTCTTCAACGCGATCTCGGGCGTGCAGCCACCGACCTCGGGCACGTTGCACTGCGGGGGCGACGACCTGACCGGCAAGGGGCCGCACCACTATGCGGCCCACGGCATCGCGCGCACCTTCCAGACGCCGCGCGTGTTCCCCGACATGAGCGTGCGCGACAACGTGCGCTTCGGCATGCAGTTCGCGGGCCGCCACCGCCAGGGGCCCGTGGGCCTGCGCAATGAGGACGAGATCCTGGCCATGCTGGGCCTGTCGGCCCTGGCAGACCGACCCGCAGCCGACGTGACGCCTTCGCAGCAGCGCCTGCTGGAGATCGGCATGGCCCTGGGGACGCGCCCTCGCCTGCTGCTGCTCGACGAGGTGGCCGCTGGCCTGACCGAGGCCGAGGTGGACGCCATGGCCCAGCGCATCCGCCGCCTGCGCGACGACTGGGGCCTCACTGTGGTGTGGATCGAGCATGCGGTGACCACGCTGCTCAAGTACGTGGAGCGCGTGCTGGTGCTGCACCAGGGCCGCAAGATCGCCGATGGCACGCCCGCCGAGGTGGTGCGCAACCCGGAGGTGATCGAGGCCTACCTGGGCGATGAGATGGGCACACAGGCAACGCCCGAAGGAGCCACGGCATGAGCGGCGCACACCTCACAGTACAGGGCCTGACCACGGGCTACAACGGATTTCAGGTGCTGCAGGACTTGTCGCTCGAAGCCCAGCCCGGCATCACGGTGATCGTCGGCCCCAACGGCGCCGGCAAGACCACGCTGCTCAAGGCCCTGGCCGGCCTGCTGCCGCGCCAGGGCACGGTGCAGCTCGACGGCCAGGCTGTGCCGGCCCTCAATGCGACGGCCTGCGTGCAGCGCGGCCTGGCCCTGGTGGCCGAGGGCCGCCAGCTGTTCCCTCAGATGACGGTGACCGAGAACCTGGAACTCGGCGGCTGGCTGGTGCCCTCGCGGGTGCGCGCCGAGCGCCTGGCCCAGGCCTTCGAGGACTTCCCGCGCCTCAAGGAACGCGCCCATCAATTGGCCGGCACCATGAGCGGTGGCGAGCAGCAGATGGTGGCCGTGGCCCGCGCCATGATGAGCGGCCCGCGCCTCTTGATGCTGGACGAGCCCTCGCTGGGGCTGGCACCGCGCATGGTGGACGAACTGCTGGCCATCGTGCAGCGCATCGCGGCGCAGGGCGTCACCGTGCTCATGGTGGAGCAGAACGTGCGCAAGGCGCTGCAGGTGGTCCAGCGCGGCTATGTGCTGGAGCGCGGGCGCATCGTGGCCTCGGGCGATGCCGCCACGCTGCTGCAGTCCGACGCCGTGCGCCAGGCCTACCTGGGCGTTGCCTGAACGTCCCGCACCCCATCCCCATCGACTTTTCCTTCCTATTCATCCAGGAGACATTCAATGACTGCCATTTCCATGCTGATCAACGGCGAGCGCGTGCAGGCCGCCGGCGGCGCGACTTTCGAGCGCCGCAACCCGCTCGACGGCTCCGTGGCCACCACCGCGCCCGCCGCCACCGTGGCCGATGCCAAGGCCGCAGCAGACGCAGCCGCCAAGGCCTTCCCGGCCTGGTCGGCCCTGGGCCCCAATGCGCGCCGCGCGCTGCTGCTCAAGGCGGCGCACGCACTCGAAGCCAAGGGCGACGCCTTTGCTGCCGCCATGGCCGCAGAGACCGGCGCATCGGGCCTGTGGGCCGGCTTCAACGTGCACCTGGCGGCGGGACTGCTGCAGGAGGCTGCGGCCCTGACCACGCAGATCGCCGGTGAGGTGATTCCGTCGGACGTGCCCGGCAGCCTGGCCATGGGCGTGCGCCAGGCCGCAGGCGTGGTGCTGGGCATCGCGCCGTGGAACGCGCCCATCATCCTGGGGGTGCGCGCCATTGCCACGCCGCTGGCGTGTGGCAACACGGTGATCCTCAAGGGATCGGAGCTGAGCCCCGCCACGCACGGCCTGATCATTGAGGCGCTGCAGGAAGCCGGCCTGCCCCCGGGCGTGGTGAACTTCGTGACCAACGCACCCGCCGATGCCGGTGCCGTGGTCGAGGCCATCGTGGCCCACCCGGCCGTGCGCCGCGTGAACTTCACGGGCTCCACCAAGGTGGGCCGCATCATCGCGCAGACGTGTGCCAAGTACCTCAAGCCCGTGGTGCTGGAGCTGGGCGGCAAGGCCCCGCTGCTGGTGCTGGACGATGCGGATGTGGATGCCGCCGTGGCAGGCACCGTGTTCGGATCGTTCGCCAACTCGGGCCAGATCTGCATGTCCACCGAACGCATCATCGTGGACAACGCCGTGGCCGACGCGTTCGTGGCCAAGCTCGGCGAGCGCGCCAAGGCCCTGCCCCTGGGCGACCCACGCAAGGGCCCGGGGGTGCTCGGCTCGGTGGTGGACATGGCCACGGTGCACCGCTGCAACGCGCTCATCGACGACGCGCTGGCCAAGGGCGCCACGCTGGTGTGCGGCGGCAAGAGCGACAGCACGCTGATGCAGGCCACCGTGCTCGACCACGTGACGGCCGAGATGGACATCTACCGCGAGGAGTCGTTCGGCCCCGTCAAGCCCGTGGTGCGCGTGAATGGCGTGGAAGAAGCCATTGCCTGCGCCAACGACAACGAGTTCGGCCTGTCATCCGCCGTGTTCAGCCGCGATGTGGCCAAGGCGTGGAACGTCGCGGCGCGCATCGAGTCGGGGATCTGTCACATCAACGGGCCGACGGTGCATGACGAGGGGCAGATGCCGTTCGGTGGGGTGAAGAGTTCGGGGTACGGGCGGTTTGGGGGGATGGCGGGGGTGCGGGAGTTCACGGAGCTGCGCTGGATCACGGTGCAGACAACCCCGAGGCACTATCCATTTTGAGGGCGTTGAAACGGCCCCCATATACGGTGGACGGGTATCAGCGTCCACCTGAATGCCGTGCGCCTGGTCAATGTCGGTCAAGCCGCCATTCACCCTCCTGCGTCCGAGCTTGAGAGGCGTATTCAAAGGTTTCTGGGAAAGGTGCACAGAAATCAGCGCCCGTCGCACAACCCCGCGGGCATCGCCGATGCCTGCGCTTTTTTTCTTGACAGCTGGTAGCCCACCCCATAAGGTTGTTAGCGATTGTTTCAGCATTCATCGGCTAGTGCGCCGGCCCGGAAATAGCTGCATGCAACGAAGTCGATGGCTTCATTCTCAAAAAAGCAGGCGCCCCCCTCAGTGACCACCGCAGCGGTATCGAGGACTTGCAGTGCGGTACCGAGTGTGAAAATCCGATTTCGTGAACATGTGGCTTGAGCGGTGACAGCACACTAGATTCGCGCAATGTGCTGTCCAGCATGAATGGCGCGACAAACGAACCGCCGCAAATGTGCCTCCCACGGGAGCGGACACGCATCAGCGTTGTCAATCACTACAGCGGACAGCCAGACATGAGCAGGATTTGTTTTCGTATTGCCACAATGATTCTCTTTGTGGTTGGTTTTTCCAGCCAGGCCTGGGCCCAGGCATTCACAGAAGATTTTGACAACATCACGTTGCTCACGGGCAATGGATGGTTCATGCAGAACAACAGCACCCCGGCCGGCTCAACCAGCTGGTTCCAGGGGACAGCAACCACAGCGACGCCAACCCCCGGCCCCTTCAACGCGTATAGCGGCGCAGCCAATGCATACATTGGCGCCAACTACAACAACACCGGCAGCACCGGCACCATCAGCAACTGGCTCGCGATGCCAAACCGGACGCTGCGCAATGGGGATGTGCTGACCTTCTTCACAAGAAAACCCACGGGGACCGACTATCCCGATCGGCTGGAAGTCCGGCTGAGCACCAATGGCGCAAGCACAAATGTGGGATCAGGCGCCACCGCCGTGGGGGACTTCACGGCGCTGCTGCTCAGCGTCAATCCAACGCTGGTGGCCGGCGGCTATCCCCAGACGTGGACGCAATACACCATCACTATCTCGGGACTTCCAGCCCCCACCTCTGGACGCATGGCGTTTCGCTATTTCGTCACCTCGGCCGGTGCTCTCGGAACGAATTCCGACTACATCGGTATCGACAACACGGTGTACACACCCTATGTGTGCCCGGCATTCACGATGACACCGGGGGGCGCGCTGGCCCCGGCTGTCTGGGGTCAGGCCTATAGCACCCCCCTTTCACAGACGGGTGCACTGGGAGCGCCAAGCTATGCGGTGACTGCTGGTGCTTTGCCCCCCGGGTTGACGCTGGGTGGTAGTGGCACCATCTCCGGCACGCCAACGGCCACTGGAACCTTCAACTTCACAGTGACAGTCGCGGACGCCAGCGGCTGTTCGGGTTCGCAGTCCTACTCCATCCAGGTCGAGGCCAATGTGCCTGGCGCGCCCCAGAACGTCAGCGTCACGGCTGGCAACGGGCAAGCGACCGTGAACTGGCAAGTACCATCCCACGATGGCGGCAGCGCCATCTCCGGCTACACGGTCACAGCGGTGCAAGACGGCAGCAAAACGTGTACGACCTCGGGTGCGCTCGGCTGCACGGTCTCTGGCCTCACCAACGGATCGGCGTACAGCTTCCGCGTCGTGGCTACCAACAACAAGGGGCCTTCCGCCGCAGGCATCAGCAATGTGGTCACACCAACACTTTCGACGGTGACCGGCGCGGTACCTGGCATGTCAGGCGCCGGCTCAGTCACCCTCGCTGGCGGAGGCGCAAGCTGTACGCTGGATTCCAGCTCTGCATTCACGGTGCCTTCTACGGCCCCCGCCAACCGCACCTTGCCTCATGGCGCGTTCGAGTTCCTCGCCACCGGCTGCACCGGCAGCGTCACCATCTCCATCACGTACCCGACTCCGTTGCCTGAAGGCGTGCAGTTCTGGAAGTTCGGACCGGCTACGGCAGGAGCACAGACCTCCACCTGGTTCTTATGGACCGAGGCAGCGCTCAGCCCGGACCGCCGCACAGTGACGTACAGCATCACTGACAACGGCATAGGTGATTCAGACATTGCCGCAGGGCGTATCCGCGATCCGCTGGCTCCGGCACTGGGCTCTGACCCCACCAGCATCCCGGTCAACAACCCGTGGGCACTGGCTGCACTGGCTGCCATCCTGGGTTGGATGGGACTGCGCAGGCAACAGCGCGGTTCTGCAGGATAGTTTTGTCGAAGGGGCTGGAATGACCAGCCCATTTCAGCCGACTGGCACGATGGAATCCAGCGGCCACCGCGGCTTCACATCAAACGCATAGTCGGTGTTCGCCTCCTGCTGCCCCGCCTGCAGCCGCATTGCCGCCGCCATGGCGATCATGGCCCCGTTGTCGGTGCACAGGTGCAATTCGGGGTAGTGCACCCGTACCCTGGCCGCCGCGCAGGCGGCATTGAGCTGCGCCCGCAGATGCCGGTTCGCGCCCACACCACCGGCCACCACCACGCGCTTGAGGCCGGTCTGCTTGAGCGCCGCCAGCGTCTTTTTCACCAGCACCTCGACGATGGCGGCCTCGGTGCTGGCCGCCAGGTCGGCCTTGCGCGCTTCCAGCCCGTCGCCCAGTTTCTTGGCCTGGGTCAGCACGGCGGTCTTGAGCCCGGCAAAGGAGAAGTCGAGATTGCCGCTGTGCAGCAGCGGGCGCGGCAGCTTGAAGGCCGCCGGATCGCCCTGCTCGGCCAGGCGTGACAGCGCCGGCCCTCCCGGGTAGCCCAGGCCCATGAGCTTGGCCGACTTGTCGAAGGCCTCACCCGCCGCGTCGTCGATGGTCTCGCCCAGGATCTCGTAGCGGCCCACGCCGTCCACCCGCATGAGCTGGGTGTGGCCGCCGGAGACCAGCAGGGCCACGAAGGGGAACTCGGGCGGGTCCGCGCTCAGGAAGGGCGAGAGCAGGTGCCCCTCCAGGTGGTGCACGCCCAGCACCGGCTTGTCCAGCGCCGCGCCCAGCGCGCAGGCCACGCCGGCCCCCACCAGCAGGGCACCCGCCAGGCCCGGGCCGCGCGTGTAAGCGACCACGTCCACGTCCGCCAGCGTCTGGCCGGACTCGGTCAACACTTGCGTGGCCAGCGGCAGCACGCGGCGGATGTGGTCGCGGCTGGCCAGCTCGGGCACCACGCCACCATAGGCCTGGTGCATCTCGATCTGGCTGTGCAGGGCGTGGGACAGCAGGGTGGGAACGGCATCGCCCGTGGAGCGCACCAGCGCCACGCCGGTCTCGTCGCACGAGGATTCAATTCCGAGGATCAACAGACTCATGCCCCGAGTGTAAAACCCGGGCTCGCGAGGGGCCTGATGCAAAAACCCCTGCCGGCGGTGGCCGGCAGGGGTCGTGCATCCCCAGGGTCGCAGGCCGCGCCTACCAGCGGTCCGAGCGCATGCGCAGCTCCCAGCTGCCGCTGCGCAGTTCGTACACGCCCACCGCGCCGTAGCGCTGCTCGCCCTTGTCATCCCAGGTCATCGTGCCGATCACGGGCGCGTAGCCGTTGATGCCGTGCATGGCCTTGGTGATGTCCTTGGGGTCCGCGGACTTGGCCTTCTGGATGGCCGCCGACAGCACGTACATGCTGTCGTAGCTGTAGTGCCCGCCGTACGCGGGCGGCTTCTTGTAGGCATCGATGTACTTTTCCAGGAAGGGCTTGCCCGTGGAAAACTCCTTGGCTTCCAGCACGGGCGAGGTGGCATAGACGCCCTCGACGATGCCGGCCCCCTTGGTCATGTCGGTGGTCTTGATGGTGTCGCCGCCCAGCAGGCTCACCTTGGTGTGCCCCACCTTGCGCAGTGCTTCCAGCAGCGCCAGCGCCTGGAAGTCATTGAGGGTGGAGACGATCACCTCCACCTTCGCGGCCTTGAGTTCGCCGGCCAGTTCGTCGAATGCCGTGGTCTTGTCGTCGAAGGACTTGCGCACCACGACTTCCTTCTTCTCGGCCTTGAGCTGCGCGGCGGCCCCGTCGGCCAGGCCCTTGCCGTAGGGCGTGCCATCGTCCAGCGCGGCATAGCGCGCGGCGCCCAGCTGGGTGGCGGCAAACGAGCCGATGGCGCGCGCCTGCAGCGTGTCATTGCCCACCATGCGGAAGGTGGTGGAAAAACCCAGCTGCGTGAACTTGGGGTTGGTGGAGATGGCGATCTGCGCGATGTCCTTGGCCGCGTAGATGGGCGCGGTCTCGATGCTCACGCCCGAATTCAGGTGCCCGATGACGGCCACCACGCCGGCATCCACCAGCTGCTGGGCCACCGTCTTGCCGGTGGCCGCGTCGGCCTTGTCGTCCACCGCCACCACCTCCAGCGTCACCCGCTTGCCGTCCACGGTGTAGCCGCCCTTGTTCAGTTCGGCCACGGCCAGGTTCACGCCATTGAGCAAGTCCTGCCCGAGGGCGCCCAGGGGGCCGCTCAAGGGCTGCGCCACGCCGATCTTGATGGTGTCGGGCACCTTGCCGCACCCGGACAGGAGCAGCAGCGCCATGGACGCGGCGGTGGTCAAGGCCAGCCCGGCGGCGAAACGGCGCCGGTCAATATGCTTGTTCATGCGGAATCCTCATCAATATGTCAATGTGACCAGATGTATATGCGACGACGGAGGAAAGGCGCTATCGGGTATGCCCTGCCAATCGGCAAACTATTAGCAAGTTTCAGACCCTGCAAGGCAAGGCCCTTGCCGGAACCCGGCACCTGCCCGGGGCGCACTACTTCGGCGCACCAATTTGTGGCGTAAAAATTGCTTATGCTCCGGGGTATGAACGAGTCTCTGCGCATCGTGGTGGTGGCCCCGGACCTGGCCATTGCCGACCCCGACGACGAACACGCCGTGCTGCAGGCGGAGCGTTCGCGGGCGCTGCGCATCGGGCTGCTGGAGAACAATTTCAACCTGATCGCCACGCTGCCCGCGGATGTGTTCCTGAGCGAGCGGATCGCCCAGCTGCAGCCCGACCTGATCATCGTGGACGCCGAGAGCGAGGCCCGCGACGCGCTGGAACACGTGGTGGTGGCCACGCGCGACGAACGCCGCCCCATCGTGATGTTCACCAACGACGAGGACACCTCGCACGTCAAGGACGCGGTGGCCGCGGGCGTGTCGGCCTACATCGTGGCCGGCCTCGCGCCCCAGCGCATCCGCCCCATCCTGGACGTGGCGATGGCGCGCTTCCAGCACGAGCAGGCGCTGCGCGCCGAGCTCGCCGATGCCAAGACCGAGCTCAAGGACCGCAAGACCATCGACCGCGCCAAGGGCCTGCTCATGCAGCGCCAGGGCCTGACCGAGCAGGCCGCGTACGAGAAACTGCGCAAGACCGCCATGGACAAGGGCCTCAAGCTCGTGGATGTGGCCCAGCGCATGCTCGACGTGATGGACCTGCTCGGGTAAACAGGCGACATCCTCCTGAGGCGCTGCGCGCATCGGTGCAGCCACCAGAGGCCGCCCGCTCTCGGGGACGTCCAGACTGCGCAGGCAGTCTTGGAACCGCGGCCCCTGGCCCCTCCTCTCGAATCGCCGCCCGACTCGGGAAAGGGGACGATCCCCTCGCTGCGCAGCGGTCCTTCCCCGGCATCCCCGGCCTGGGCCACGCCCAGGTCCACCGGCTTCTCCCGGATGGTGCGCCGCACAAAGGCAGTGCGGCATTCACCGCGCGCACCACCTCCGCGCGTTTGCAGGTCAAAAAGGCCCCCAGCGCTTGATTCATTTGCGCAAGCAGCTATTAATTCAATAGCAAACCATGCGCCGAACTGATGCGGAGCCCGTGCGGCAAGGCCTGGCACGCCACTTGCATTAACCCCTGCGAGACCAATGGCGGTCTCACCCCCACACAGCACGGGCCCAAAGGCGGGCCGGTGCTGGGCGAGCCCTTCATCGGGTATCGCCATGGACAGAGGCGTCCCTCACCGACCGGTGCTGCATGTATGCAGGCTGCTCGGGAGGACGCCTTTTTTGTTTTCAACGCTATGAGGAAGTGCCCCATGACCGATCTGCTCAAAACCAGCCTCAACCGCCGCACCGTGCTGCAGGCCGCCACCGTGGGCGCCGTCGGCGTCAGCCCCGCGCTGCGTGCGCTGGTGCACGCCCAGGGCTCGGACGCGCCGGAGAAGAAGGAAGTCAAGATCGGCTTCATCCCGCTGACCGACTGCGCCAGCGTGGTGATGGCCTCGGTGCTCGGCATCGACAAGAAGTACGGCGTGACCATCATCCCCACCAAGGAAGCCTCCTGGGCCGGTGTGCGCGACAAGCTGGTCAACGGCGAACTCGACTTCGCCCACGTGCTGTACGGCCTGGTCTACGGCGTGCACCTGGGCCTGGCCGGGCCCAAGAAGGACATGGCCGTGCTGATGAACCTGAACCACAACGGGCAGGCCATCACGCTGTCCAAGAAGCTCGCCGACAAGGGCGCCGTCAATGGCGCGGGCCTGGCCAAGCTGATGGCCAGCGAGAAGCGCGAGTACACCTTCGCACAGACCTTCCCCACCGGCACACACGCCATGTGGCTGTACTACTGGCTGGCGGCCAACGGCATCAACCCGATGAAGGATGCCAAGGTCATCACCGTGCCCCCGCCACAGATGGTGGCCAACATGCGCGTGGGCAACATGGACGGCTTCTGCGTGGGCGAGCCCTGGAACCACCGCGCCATCATGGACGGCATCGGCGTGACGGCCACGACCACGCAGGACATCTGGAAGGACCACCCCGAGAAGGTGCTGGGCACCACGTCCGAATTCGTGCAGAAGTACCCCAACACGGCCCGTGCCGTGACGGCCGCCATCCTGGAGGCCAGCAAGTGGATCGACGAAGGCCTGGCCAACAAGAACAAGATGGCCGAGACCATTGCCGGCAAGGCCTACGTGAACACGGGCGTCGATGCCATCAACCAGCGCATCCTGGGCCGCTACCAGGACGGCATGGGCAAGACCTGGGACGACCCCAACCACATGAAGTTCTTCAACGAGGGCACGGTGAACTTCCCCTACCTCACGGACGGCATGTGGTTCCTCACGCAGCACAAGCGCTGGGGCCTGGTCAAGGACCACCCCGACTACCTGAACGTGGCCAAGGCCGTGAACCGCATCGACGTCTACAAGCAGGCGGCCGCCGCTTCCAAGACGCCGCTGCCCAAGAGCGAAATGCGTACGAGCAAGTTCATGGACGGCGTGGTGTGGGACGGCAAGGACCCCGCCAAGTACGCCGACAGCTTCAAGATCAAGGCGTAAGCGCCCTGCCCCGTCCACCCTGCACAGGAGAACACCATGGTCAGTGCCGTCTTTCACTCCCCGCTGGATGCAGCCCCCGTGGTTGCACAGAACGCTATGAATAATGTAGCTAGCAGCGCTTCGCCCGCAAGCGCCAGAAGCCAAAAGCAGTCAAAAACGGCAATGGCGGCAAGCCCTGCGCCCACGGCATCTGCAGCCCCCACCGGTCGCGACTGGGCGGCGCTGTCGCGCGGCTTCTGGATGGCGGTGCTGCCGCCGCTGTGTGGCCTGGGCTTGCTGGTGGGTCTGTGGGCCGTGGTGTCAGCCACCACGGGCAACAGCATTCCCGGCCCGGTGGAAACCTGGAAGCAGGCGCTGGAAATCTTCAGCAACCCGTTCTACCGCAACGGTCCCAACGACCAGGGCGTGGGCTGGAACGTGCTGATGTCGCTCGAACGCGTGGCCGTGGGCTTTGGCATGGCGGCGCTGGTGGGCATTCCGGCGGGCTTCGTGATCGGGCGCTTCAACTTCCTGTCGCGCATGTTCAACCCGCTCATCAGCCTGCTGCGCCCGGTGTCTCCATTGGCCTGGCTGCCGATCGGCCTCCTGGTGTTCAAGGGTGCCAACCCGGCCGCCATCTGGACGATCTTCATCTGCTCCATCTGGCCCATGATCATCAACACCGCCGTGGGCGTGCAGCGTGTGCCGCAGGACTACATGAACGTGGCCCGCGTGCTCAACCTCTCGGAGTGGAAGATCGCCACCAAGATCCTCTTCCCCGCCGTGCTGCCCTACATGCTGACCGGCGTGCGCCTGGCCGTGGGCACCGCGTGGCTCGTGATCGTGGCGGCCGAGATGCTGACTGGCGGCGTGGGCATCGGGTTCTGGGTGTGGGACGAGTGGAACAACCTCAACGTCAAGAACATCATCATCGCGATCTTCGTGATCGGCATCGTCGGGCTGGTGCTGGAGTTCGCGCTCATCAAGCTGGCCACTGCGTTCACCTTCGAAGAGGTCAAAACCTGACCCACCCCTGAGCCGCGCCTGCGGCGCGTCATCCCCTCAGGTGCCCCCCAGTGGCCCGGCCAAGCCGGTGCCGCGGCGGTCCTCGAAACAACCCGGAGTTCCTCATGCACACCTCTCTCACCACCAAGTTCATCGAAGTCCATGGCGTGGAGCAGACCTTCAAGACCGCCAAGGGCCTGTTCCCGGCGCTGCGCGACATCAACCTCACGATCGCCAAGGGCGAGTTCGTCGCGCTGATCGGCCACTCGGGCTGCGGCAAGTCCACCCTGCTGAACCTGATCGCGGGGCTGACCACGCCCACCAACGGCGCGCTGCTGTGCGCCAACAAGGAGATCAGGGGCCCGGGGCCGGAGCGCGCCGTGGTGTTCCAGAACCACTCGCTGCTGCCCTGGCTCACCTGCTTTGACAACATCTACCTCGCCGTGGAACGCGTGTTTGGCGGCAAGGAAACGAAGGCCCAGCTCAGGGCCCGCACCGATGCGGCGCTGGCGCTGGTGGGCCTCACGCACGCCGGGCAAAAGCGCCCCGGCGAGATCTCGGGCGGCATGAAGCAGCGCGTGGGCATCGCCCGTGCGCTGAGCATGGAACCCCAGGTGCTGTTGATGGACGAGCCCTTCGGCGCGCTCGATGCCCTGACCCGCGCCAAGCTGCAGGACGAGCTGCTGGAGATCGTGGCGCGCACGCAAAGCACCGTGGTCATGGTCACCCACGACGTGGACGAGGCCGTGCTGCTGTCCGACAAGATCGTGATGATGACCAACGGCCCCGCCGCCACCATTGGCGAGGTGCTGGCCGTCGACCTGCCCCGCCCCCGCCGCCGCGTGGAGCTGGCCGAGGACCCGCGCTACGTGCAGTGCCGCAAGGCGGTGATCGACTTTCTGTACACGCGGCAGGCGCATGTGGAGAAGGCGGCCTGACGGCGGGCCCCCGGATGCCGCAATCGGGCGGCCCCCCCCACGGGAATGCAAGGGCTCTGGCCACAAGGCCAGGGCCCTTGCCGCTTCGGCCTCTGTCTCTGTCTCAGCGCGCCCCGGTGATGTACTGCTCCAGCTGCTCGATGATGAATTTCTGCTCGGAAATGATGTCCTTGACCAGGTCACCGATGGAAATCATGCCCACGAGCTTGCTGCTGTCGTCCACCACGGGCAGGTGGCGCAGCCGGTTGCCGGTCATCAGCTGCATGCACTGCTCGCTGGTGTGGTCGGGCCGCACGAACAGCACGGCGGTCGTCATCACGTCCCGCACCTGGGTGACCGAGGACGTGCGCCCCATGAGCGCGATTTTTCGCGCGTAGTCCCGCTCGGTGAAGATGCCCACGATGTCGGCGCCTTCGGTCACGATCAACGCACCGATGCCCTTGTCCGCCATGAGCTTGAGCGCATCGAACACCGAAGTGGCGGGCCCGATGGTATGCACGGTGGCATCGGGTTTGGATTGAAGAATCTTGGCGACTACGGTCATTGGAACCTCCCTCGTGATGGCTGAAACAGGTACAGAGTGATTTCAGCCCATAAGCCTTGCCGATGCAACCCGCGCAAGTGCCATTCACCACACCTTTGGCGCGTTCCCCACGGACTCGATGCACATGTTTCGAACTTGTTGCATTCGGGAGAACCCGAAACAAACCGAAAAGAACCGAAACCGCGCTGAGACGACGCATGCCGCGCCGCCCGGCACGATACAGCCCATGTCCAACGCGCTTTCGAAAGGATTCACCGCCCACCTCTCCTGCCACCACGATCGCTTGCGACTGGCTACCGGCCCTCGGGCCGCAGGCAGAAAGACAGGCGTCTGGATTGTTTCCAAAACTGGAACAGTTAGTTTGCGACCGAGTAGTTTTTCTTTGTACCACCGCGGCGTACAGTTCATCCCATCGATGAGCCGAACCCGCAAGGCGACTCACCGAACCCGGTTCAGAAATGGTTTTTGTCCCGGTTTTTCTGAGACGCTTTTTTCTTCCTGAAGGATTTCATCATGAACAAGACCGCCCGCTTCCTCTCCATCGCCGCCGTGGCTGCTTTCGCTTCTTTCGGTGCCCAGGCCGACGAGGCCGATGCCTCGCAGTTCGCCACGAAGTTCGAGACGAACCGCACCCGCGCCGAAGTGGCCGCCGAAGCCGCCACAGTGGCCCAGACCCGCTCCATCGAGCCCGCAGGTTCGCGTGTGGTGACGTATCAATCCACCGCCGACCGCGCCGCCGTGCGTGCCCAGGCCGCCGATGCCGTGCGCACCGGCCAGATCCCTTCGGGCGAGCGTGGTTGATCAGCGTTTGATTCGCTGAATCCAGGCCCCCTCCTGCTGCGTATTTCCAAGTACATCGCCCTCATTTTTTTGAATTTCACCGGAGTTTCACCATGAACAAGACCGCACGCTTCCTCTCCATCGCCGCCGTGGCCGCTTTCGCTTCTTTCGGTGCACAGGCCGACGAAGTCGATGCTTCGCAGTTCGCCACGAAGTTCGAAACGAACCGCACCCGTGCCGAAGTGCAAGCCGAAGCCTCGGCAGTGCCCCAAACCAGCGGTGCCATCCCCGTCGGTTCGCGTGCCTTGGTCTACACCTCCACCGCTGACCGCAACGCGGTGAATGCCCAAGCTGCAGACGCCCTGCGCACTGGCAAGATCTCGTCCGGCGAAATCGGCTCCCTGTAATCCGCCCGGCCCGCGCCGCAAGGCGGTGCGGGCAGGCAGTTGCAAATGCAAATGCAAAAAGGCCGAGGCCCCTTTCGGGGGCTCGGCCTTTTGTCTTTGGGAGCCGCAATGGCGTTGCGGCAGCCGCGTCTCACCCAGGCTTATTTGCTCCCACGCGCCTGCGCCACGGCGCCCTGCACGTCCTTCCACAGCGCCTCGCCCACGTTGGCGGCAATGCTGGTGTTGACCGCCCCCAGTTTCTCGCGCATGCGGTTGGCTTCTGCGGGCGACAGTTCGTTGACCTGCATGCCCTTGGCCTTGAGGTCGGCCAGCGCCTTGTCGGCCTCGGCGCGCGTATCCTGGCGCTCGAAGTCGCGGCTCTTCCTCGCGGCATCGAGCAGCACCTTCTGCTCGGCCTTGTTGAGGCCGTCCCAGTACTTCTTGCTGACCAGCACGATCCAGGGGCTGTAGACGTGGTTGGTCACCGTGAGGTACTTCTGCACCTCGTAGAACTTGCTCGACAGGATGGTGTTGTAGGGGTTCTCCTGGCCGTCCACCGTGTTGGTCTCGAGGGCGGTGAACAGTTCCGAGAACGGCAGTGGAACAGCATTGGCTCCCAGGGTCTTGAAGCTGTCGAGGAACACGTTGTTCTGCATCACGCGCAGCTTGATGCCATTCATGTCCTCCAGCTTGGTGACCGGGCGCTTGCTGTTGGTCAGGTTGCGAAAGCCGTTCTCCCAGTACACGAGGCCCACGAGGCCCTTTTCCTGCAGCTTGTCCATCACCTTCTGGCCCACGGGGCCGTCCAGCACCACGTCGGCCTCCTTCGCGTTGTTGAACAGAAAGGGGGTGTCCCAGATCGCCATTTCCTTGGTGATGCCCACCAGCGTGGCGGTGGAGCCCACCATCATCTCCTGCGCACCGCCGACCAGCGCCTGCTGCATCTGCACGTCCGAGCCCAGGGCGGCGGCGCCGATGGCGCGCACCTTCATCTTGCCGCCCGAGGCCTTTTCGACCTCTTCGGCGAACAGCTTGGTGGCACGCCCCTGGTTGGACACTTCGTTGAGGCCGTAGCCAAACCGGATGATGCGCGGCTTGAAGTCCTGCGCGGCGGCCTGGAACGAGCAGGCAAGGGCGGCCACCGACAAGGCGGCCAGAAGGGTGCGGCGGAAAGTTTTCATGGTTGTCTCCATTAGCGGGTGGGAAAGGAAAAAAGAGGGGAGGAAACGGGCGGTCAGCGCAGCCACACCACGGGGGCGGTGACGATCTGTGGAAAGGCGACCAGCAAGGCCAGGATCAGCACGTAGGTGAAGAGGAACGGGTTCACGCCCTTGATCACGCTGTGCATCGATATCCGCCCCACCCCGGCCACCACGTTGAGCACCGTGCCCACCGGCGGCGTGATGAGGCCGATCGCGCCGTTGAGCACGAACATCAGGCCGAAATACACCGGGTCGATGCCCGCCTTCACGGCGATGGGCAGCATCACGGGCGCGAAGATCAGGATGGTGGGCGTGAGGTCGAGCGCCGTGCCGATCAGCACCAGCACGATCATCATCACCGCCATCAGGAGGCGGGGGTTCTCCACCAGCGGGCCCAGCCAGCTGGTCAGCACATTGGGCAGGTCGGCCAGCGTGATCATGTAGCTGGCCACCTGGGCGCCCGCGCAGAGGAACATCACGATGGAGGTGGTCTTGGCCGCACGCACCAGCACGCCGTAGATTTCCGCGATCTTCATTTCGCGGTGGACGAACAGCGCCACCACCAGCGCGTAGAACGCGGCCACCACGGCGGCCTCGGTGGGCGTGAAGACGCCCGACTTCATGCCGCCGATGATGATCAGGGGCATCAGCATGGCCCAGAAGGCACGCACCGTGGCGCGCAGGCGGTCCTTGACGGGCAAGGGTTCGCCCTGCGGCAGGTCCATGCCGCGCAGCACCCAGCGCCAGGCGAAGATGAGGCCCGCGCCCATCATCAGGCCCGGCACGATGCCGGAGACGAACAGCGCAGAGATCGAGGTGTTGGTCGTCACGCCGTAGATGACGAACGGCATGGAGGGCGGGATGATGGGCGCGATGATGCCGCCCGAGGCGATCAGCCCGGCCGACGTGTTCATCGGGTAGCCCTGCTGGCGCATCATGGGCAAGAGGATGGTGGCCAGCGCGGCCGTATCGGCCAGCGCGGAGCCGCTCATGCTGGCCATGAGCACTGCCGCGCCGATGGCCACGTAGCCCAGGCCGCCCCGGATGTGCCCGACCCAGGCCTGCGCCATGTCGATGATGCGGCGGCTGATGCCGCCCGAATTCATCAGCTCGCCAGCCAGGATGAAGAACGGCACGGCCAGCAGCGGAAAGCTGTCCACCCCCGCCACCAGGTTCTGGGCCAGCAGCTGCGCATCCCAGAAGTCGAGCACCCACGCCATGCCCGCGCCCGTGAGCACGAGGGCCAGGCCCATGTTCATGCCTGTGCCCATGAGCACCAGCATGCCCACGGAGAAAACAATAAAAGCCTGCGCTTCGGGTCCCAGGGACATCATCGGTTACTCCACCTCGGCGCCGTGACCCAGGTCCAGCGGCTTGCGTTGAATCAATTCGATCAGCGCCATGACGCCGATGGCGACAGCGCACAGGAAGGCGGGCAGCGGCAACAGGGCCGCCGGGTAGCCCAGCACCACGGAATGGCTGTCCATGCCGACGATCACCTGGTGCCAGGCGCCCCAGGCCAGCATCGCGCAGGCCGCGATCACCAGCAGCCGGATCAACGCCGTGAGCGCGCCAAATGCCAGGGGACGCTTGGCGAGCAGGCCCGCCAGGCTGGTGAAGGCCATGTGCTCGCCGGCGGGGTAGGCCGCCGCGGCGCCAATGAAAACCATCCACACGAAAAGCAGGCGCGAGAGTTCTTCGCTCGCCACGACGCCACTGCCAAAGCCGTAGCGCAGCACCACATTCACGAACACGGCCACGGCCATCACGGCCAGGCAGGCGGCCATGAGCACCTGGGAGGCGGCGACGTACCGGCTGGGCCGCACGGGGGTGGAGTCTTCCGGGGTGGTCATGCGGCCTCCGTGGCGGCGATCCAGGCCGAGGCCTGCTGTTGAAGAACGGCCAGGGCGGCCAGTGCATCCAGCCGCAGCACGCCCGCCTCGCCCACGGGCGACTCGAGCGTGGCGAACTGGCTGTCCACCAGCGCGCTGGAAAAGAAATGGGTCCCGGCACGGTCGGCCACGCGCTGGCCCGCGCTGGCACGGTCGATCTCCAGGAAAACGAACCGCAGCCCCGGGCAGGCATCGCGCAGGCGGTCCCGGTAGGACTTCTTGAGCGCGGAGCACGTCAGGACCGCGCCATGGGGCTGCGCCTGCAGCAGCTGCCCGAGCGTGGCGAGCCACCCCTCGCGGTCTGCATCGGTCAGCGCGATGCCCTGGCGCATCTTTTCACGGCTCGCCGGGCTGTGGTGGTCGTCTCCCTCGATCAGCGGCAGGCCCTCGGCTTGCGCCAGGGCCGAGCCCAGGCTCGACTTGCCGCACCCCGCCACGCCCATGACCACCAGAAAAACCGTTGACGGCAAAACACTCATGTTGGTAGCGCTATCCAATTGATCCATAAAAAAGGCACCCTGGCTGGATGCCGCAATAACCGTGGCAACTTTTGCAACTTCGTCCAAAATGGGCCTCAATGCCTTGTCCCATCGTTTGGACAGCGCTATCCTAACCACATCGATCCGCACCCCAATGAGGGTTAACCCTTGAACAAACCCGAGACAAGGCGCCGCTCCAGCGGCCGCATGACACTGAGCGACGTGGCCCAGGCCGCCGAGGTCAGCCCCATCACCGCCTCCCGCGCGCTGCGCGGCGAGCGCGGCGTGGCGCAGGAACTGGTGCAGCGCGTGAAAGACGCCGCCCAGCGGCTGGGCTACGTGCCCGACCCCGCCGCCAGGGCCCTCGCCTCCCAGCGCAGCGTGCAGGTGCCCGTGCTCGTCCCCCTGCTGTCCAACGCCCTGTTCGTCGACGTGCTGGAGGCCGTGCACCGCGCGCTGTTCCCCCACGGCTACCAGGCGCTGATCGGCGTGACCCACTACGACCCGCAGGAAGAAGAGCAGCTGCTGCGCACCTACCTGGCCCACCGCCCGGCGGGGCTGCTGGTCACCGGCTTCGACCGCACCGAGGCATCGCGCCAGATGATCGCCGCCAGTGGCGTGCCGTGCGTGCACCTGATGGAGATGACCTCCGCGCCCGGCGTGTACTGCGTGGGCTTTTCGCAGCAGGACGGGGGCCACGGCATGACGGCCCATCTGCTGGCCCGGGGCCGTCGCCGCGTGGCGTTTGTCGCGGCCCAGCTCGACCCCCGCACCATGCAGCGCGCCGAAGGCTACCGCCGCTGCCTGAAGGAAGCGGGCCTGTACGACCCGAAGCTGGAACTGCTCAGCCCCCAGCCCTCGTCCATGCGGCTGGGCGGAGAACTGCTGGAGGAACTGCTGCGCACCCGCCCGGGTGTCGATGCCGTGTTCTTCTGCAACGACGACCTGGCGCAGGGCGGCCTGCTGGCAGCGCAGCGGCTGGGCCTGCAGGTGCCCGGCCAGGTCGCCATCGCGGGCTTCAACGATCTGGCCGGCAGCGACCAGATGCTGCCGCCGCTGACCACGGTGCGCACGCCACGCTCGGCCATCGGCGAGGCCAGTGCGCGCATGCTGCTTGCGCTGATGCGCGGCGAGGCGCCCGAGCGGAACTCGGTCGACCTGGGCTTTGAGTTGACCGTGCGGGGGAGCACCTGAAGGGAGGAGCAGCACAGGGGCCGGAAACCCTGGATTTCCAGCCTTTTTGGCCTCCAGCCCTCATGCACAAAGCGCTAGCCGCTATGGTTTTTGATTTCACCAAGAACCCCGCCGCGCCCCCAGCCCACATTCTCAGCCCACATTCTCAGCCCACATCCTCAGCCCGCGCCCATGGCCTCGTGCCAATACCCGACCGTTGCGCCCCGGGCCAGAAGGTGCGCCACGGCCGAGCCAGGATCCACCCAGCGAATGTAGGGCGTGGGGTCGCCGGCCAGCACCTTGAGGCCCACGGCCGTGCCAGAGGAGCCGGGCACGCAGGGGATGGGATTGGCCAACGTGCCCGGCACCAGTTCGGCGTATTCCGCCAGCGTGTCCTCGTGCTCGCGATAGCCGCGGTAGCGGTCGTATGTTTCGCGGTCCACGCGGGCCCAGCAGATGAAACCCAGCGGCTTGAGGTCATCGGCCTTGAACGGGACCTCCAGCTCACAGCTGATGAAGTACTGCTCGTCGCCGATGCGGCAGGTGAAGTCGTCGTCGAACACGAGTTCATGCTCACGCTCGAGGGCCGGGTCCGGCAGCCGCCACATCATGTAGGGCGAGAGTTCATCGTGGTCCTTGCCGCAGCTCGCGCAGATGTATGCCATAGGGATCGACTCCTGTGATGTGCGCACTATGCACCGGCGTGGCGTGCCACGGACACCGCGCGTCCTGGTACGGCAACAGCGGCGTGCCGCTTGGCCACGCCTTCAGCGCACCGGCCCGCACAGGACGGCTGCCCAGCTTGCCGACGCACTCCAGCCCCCGGCCACGGGCCGATGGAGGTACGGCTGCACCAGGCACCAGCCCTGCGCCGCACAACGGTGCCTGCGTTCTCTTGCAGCAGGCGCGCACGCAGCCATGCAGGCAGGTCGCGATGAATCGTTCGGTGGTTGAAAGTGCCATGGTCTCCATCAGCAGGCAGGCACCCGCGCCCCGCCCTGGCCGCGAAGGCTACCGCACACCGCCGGCCGCGGCCACCCTACCGGCGGGGGGGCGGGCGTGCAAGAACCCATGTCCCGCGAGGCCGCGGGCCGCCGCCCACGCAACCGGCCGCCCGGCGCCTGTCAGACGGGCGCCAGCGCGCGGCTGGAAGACTTTGCCGCCTGGCCGCCCTTCATCTCCTTGCGCAGCGCCACCGCATCGCGCGTCTGCGCGGGCGCCGAGGCATCGATGCGGAACACCTGCACCGTTTCGGTCATGGTCTGGGCCTGGCCGTTGAGCTGCATGGCCGACGCGGCGTTCTCCTCCACCAGCGCGGCGTTCTGCTGCGTGATGGTGTCGAGCTGGGCCACCGCCGAGTTCACCTGCGAGATGCCGCTGAGCTGTTCGTTGGACGCGCTGTGGATCTCGCCGATCAGCGTGTTCACCCTGCGCACCAGCTCCAGCGATTCGGCCATGGTCTTCTGCGCGGCGTCGGTTTTTTCATGGCCCTCGCTCACCTTGGTGGCGGAGTCGTCGATCAGCTGGCGGATTTCCTTGGCGGCGGACTGCGTGCGATGCGACAGGCTGCGCACCTCCGACGCCACCACCGCGAACCCCCGCCCCTGCTCGCCCGCGCGCGCGGCCTCCACGGCCGCGTTGAGCGCCAGGATGTTGGTCTGGAACGCGATGGAGTCGATGAGCTGCGTGATCTCGCTGATGCGGCCCGACGCGGCCTGGATCTGCTTCATCGTGCTGGCCACGCCATCCACGGCCTCGCTGCTGCGCTCGGCCACCCCGGTGGCCTGCGTGGCCAGCACCGTGGCCTGGCGCGCCGACTCGGCGGTTTGCTTGACGGTGCCGGTGATCTCCTCCATCGACGCGGCCGTCTGCTGCAGGTTGCCGGCCTGCGCCTCGGTGCGCGCCGACAGGTCCTGGTTGCCCTGCGCGATCTCGCGGGTGGAGAGCTGCATGTGCTCGCTCTCCTGGCGCGCGTCGCGCACGATGGACAGCAGGTTCACGTTGAGCTGCGCCAGCGCCTTCTGCAGGTCGCCCACCGTGTCGCTGCGCGTGGCGCTGATCTTCTGCGTCAGGTCGCCTGCCGCCATGCGGTTGGCCCATCGCAGCATCTGCGCCAGCGGCGCGACCGTGACCTTGTGCAGGTAGGCCGCCATGGCCAGCGCCAGCAGCGCCACGGCCACCCACGCCACCCCGGACGCGAGCGTCACCGCATGCCCGCCCAGCCATGCGGCCCCGAACGAGGCGAGCACCAGCAGCAGCGTGCAGAGCATCATCTTGCCCAGGGGCCCCAGGCGCACCCAGCCAGCGACGCGCCCCCAGGACGTGTTCTTCACCAGCTGGCCCGCGCGCAGCACGTGCACGGACGTGCCGGCCTGCTTCTCGGCCTGCATCTGCCGGTACAGCCGGTCGGCCGCCTGGATCTCTTCGCGCGTGGCCTCGGTGCGCACCGACATATAGCCCGTGGGCTGGTCGCCCTGCATCAGCGGCGTCACGTTGGCCATCACCCAGTAGAAAGAGCCGTCCTTGCGCCGGTTCTTGACCGCCGCCGACCAGGGTGCGCCGCTGGCGATGGTGTCCCACATGTCGCGAAACGCCTCCTCGGGCATGTCCGGGTGCCGGATCATGTTGTGCGGCTGGCCCAGGAGTTCTTCCTTTTCGTACCCGCTGACCTCGATGAACATCGGGTTGCAGTACAGGATGCGCCCCTTGAGATCGGTGGTGGACACCAGGGTCTGGCCGGCGGGAAACGCATATTCCTGGGTGCTGACGGGCAGATTGACGCGCATGGTGGGTCCCTCATCAAAGAATGGGAATAGGCCGTTGCTCGGTCCACCGCCCCCTGGCACCACGAGACACGCCAGGCACGGATGCAAACCATGCTAATCCAGGAACTTGCAATCCTGAAACAAATTCGGGCCGTGCCGCGCCAAAAATCCCCAAACAGGTGCATCGCGCCCACACCGGGTTGGTGCGTTGCGCTGCACCATTCCAGGCACCCCGCCGGCCGGGCACCCATCCCGGCCGCAGCGAACGCTGGCGCATGACGGCGCCCGGGCTGGGTTCCTTTTGCGCTTTGGCAATGCACCGCCTTGGCACAGCCATTGCTTGAGGAAGCCTGCGGCCAATGCGGGCCGCGTGTCAGCCCGGTGCAACGGCGGATTGGGCGAACAGGACGTTGGCGTCTTCATGGGCAGGCACAGGCTGGGACACAGCCCGAGCAGTCCATGCAGGCGCCTTTTTGTTTTTCTGCCCCGGCTGGGGTGTGCTTGCGGCAGGCACCACGGCCCTTTTGCGCAAGATCGCCATGCTTCAATTTCGCGAGTTCCTCAAGTCCGGCCACGCGCCCACGCTGTGGTCGTCCTTTCTGTATTTCGGTTTCTCGTGCGCAATCTGGGTGATCAACGGTGCCATGGCGCCGTTCATCCGCGAAGCCTTCCAGCTCACCCCCACGCAGATGGGCATGATGCTGTCCATCCCCATCTTCGCGGGCGCGCTCATGCGTTTTCCGCTGGGCATCCTGGCGCAGTACATCGGCCGCAAGAACGCCACGCTGGTCGAGATGGCCGGCATCTTCCTGGCCATGGGCTTTGGCTACATGTTCGTGCACACCTACAACGACCTGCTGGCCATGGGCATCCTGCTGGGCGTGGCGGGCGCCAGCTTTGGCGTGGCGCTGTCGCTGGGTTCGGGCTCGTTTCCGCCGCGCTACAAGGGCCTGGCCATGGGCATCGTGGGCGCCGGCAACGTGGGTACGGCGGTGGCCGCGCTGCTCGCCCCCGCACTGGCGCAAAAGTTCGGCTGGCAGGCCGTGTATGGCTTTGCCGCCGTGAGCGTGGCCATCCCCGCGCTGGTGATGGCCGTCTACGCGAAGGAACCTCCAGACCTCGCGGCCCACAGCAGCTTTCGTGAACACATTGCCTGCCTGTTCGAGAAGGACGGCTGGGCCTTCAGCCTGATCTACGCCGTGACGTTTGGCGGCTTCATCGGCCTGACCGCCTTTTTGCCCAGCTACTTCTACGACCAGTTCAGCGTGAGCAAGGTGCAGGCAGGCCAGCTCACGATGATGGCGGCCTTTCTGGGCGCGGCCCTGCGCATATTCGGCGGCTGGCTGTCGGACCACTGGGGCGGCGTCAACACACTGACGGGCGTGCTGGCCATCACGGCCGTGAGCATGGTGCTGTGCGGCCTGGCAGAGAACTCGCTGCCCATCACCATGCTGCTGTTCCTGGTGTGTTTTGCAGCGCTGGGCGCGGGCAACGGCGCACTGTTCCAGCTGGTGCCGCTGCGCTGGCCGCTGACCACGGCGGTGGCGGGCTCGATGATCGGTGAGATCGGCGCGCTGGGCGGCGGCCTCATCCCCAATGGCATGGGCATCTCGCGCCAGTACACGGGCACTTACCTGTGGGGTTTCGTGGGCATCGCAGTGTGTGCGCTGGCCATGCTGCTGCTGCTGCGCGTGATGCAGATCCGCTGGACGCGGACCTGGGCCGAACGCGGCGGACGGGCCAGGACTTCCTCCTGAGGCGTTGCGGCCTTGCCTTGTGCCTGCCCACGGGGGCGCGGGCATGGGCCGCCCGAAAGGAAAAGCCCCTGCCCGGCATCCCGGCAGGGGCCGGGGCGGCTTCAGAGGCCGCGCACCACCTCGATGTTATCTTGAAGGGAAAACAGGCCCTGGCGCTTTCTCCATCAGTGCCAGCAGCTATGTTTTCAATAGCAATCAACCACCATTGCCGCCCCCTACCGGGGCAGGAACAGCAGCCAGTAGATCAGCAGCAGGTTCACCAGCACGCTCACCGCGAGCGCGATCTTCCACAGGGCCGTGGCATCGCGCTGCATCAGGGGCTGGGGGCCGGGGGCCGACAGGGGCCGCGACGCGCCGCGCTCCAGGGCCAGCAGCAGCTCCTCCGCCGTCTCGAAGCGCTGCGCGCGGTGGCGCGCCACGGCCTTCAGGGCGATCTGGTCGAGCCAGATGGGCACGCCCGGATTGTGGCGGCTGGGGGCCACGGGGTCGCGGTGGTAGCGGCCCAGCTGGTACTGCACCACCTCGCCATAGGGCAGGCGCCCGTGGCTGAGCAGCTGGTACAGCGTGACACCCAGCGCGAACAGGTCGCTGCCCGCGTCGGGCAGCTGGCCGGCGGGATCGCCGTTGCGTTCGTAGCCCGGCCACTGCTCGGGGTTCATGTAGCTGGGGGTGCCCGCGTGCAGGCGGCGCGTGGCCTCGGGCTCGCGGCCCGAGAGGGCCACGCCCAGGTCCAGCACGCGCAGCACGCCGTCGTCGCCCAGGTGCAGGTTGTCGGGCTTGATGTCGCGGTGCACCACGCCCTGGCGGTGCAGCCAGCCCAGCACGCGCGCGGCCTGCACGGCCACCGTCACGGCCTGCCCCACGGCCAGGTGCTGGCGGTGGCGCAGGCGCTGCCCCAGCGTGTCGCCGGAATGCCAGTCGTACAGCAGGTAAAACGCGCTGGCCCCCGTGCTGTCGCCCGTGCCGGTGGCGCCCAATGGCCAGTCGTTGAGCCGCGCCAGATGGGCTGCGGCCTGGCCCGACTGCATGCGCCGCGCCACCCAGGCCTCGTGCGCCAGCGTGGCGCGCTCCTCCACGTCGTGGGCACGCGCGGGCAGCAGGGTCTTGAGGGCATACAGCCGCTGCGTGGCCCCGTCGCGCACCTGGTAGATGCGGTGGATGCCGCTGTCGGCCACCAGGGCCGTCACCGTGAGGCCATCCACGGTGTCGCCCACCTTGAGCAGGGGCAGCACGGGCAGGTCCTGCGCACGGCGGGATTCATCCTGCAGCGTGGCCTCCAGCACGCCCTGCACCTGCACGATCAGCGCGGTCACGTTGTCGCTGCTGCCACGGCGCAGCGCGGCCTGCACCAGCCCGTCGCTCAGGGCCTGCGCCGGCCCGCCCTGGCGCAGCAGCTGGCGCAGCTCGCGCACGGGAAGGCTGCCGTGCACGCCATCGGAGAGCAGCACGAACAGGTCGCCGCTGTGCAGTTCGCCCTGGCTGTAGTCCACCACCACATGGTCATCCAGGCCCATGGCGCGGGTGAGCTGGTGGGCGAAGTCGTGCTGCGACATCACGTGGTCGGCGGTCAGCTGCTGCAGCCGGCCGCCGCGCAGCAGGTAGGCCCGCGTGTCGCCCACATGGGCCAGCGTGTACGACTGGCCGCGCAGCACCAGCGCGGTCACGGTGGTCAGCCCCACCGCGGGCTGGCGGCGCCGGTTCATGGACGCGAGCCAGCCGTTGTGGGCGGACAGGATGCGGTCCAGCGCCACCGTGGTGTCCCAGGTGTCGGGCGTGGCGAAGTAGTCGTTCACCAGCGTGTTGACCGTGGTCTGGGCGGCCTCGCGGCCGTTGCCGCCCGTGCTCACGCCATCGGCGATGGCGGCGATGGCACCCCGCTCGCGCTCGCGCCCCTGCCCGGACACCAGCGCGGCGAAGTCCTCGTTCAACGCCTTGCGCCCGGCCTGCGAGGTGTAGCCAAAGTCCAGTTCAAAACTCATGCACCAGCTCCATGCAGGTTTCATGCCCAAGGTGGTGCATGCCGCGCCCGCCGGGTGCGCGGGGCGGCACGGGCCCGGCCCCGGCCTGCCCCATTCTCCGGGCCCGGCGCCAGCCCGCGCCCCAGATGCGTGCAGGGCGACTGGCACAAGCATTGCTTAACGTAGGCAACGAGACCCTGCGGGGTCCCGCAATTCAGCCGTGCAATGGCGCACCGAGGAGTTGTACGGACAAAGGCGTCCCCACATGCCGTTTCGAATCGCATTCGAAGCAGCATCGTGTGGACGCCTTTTTTGTTTTTCGCGCCGCCCCGGCGGCGCAACGGACGGAGTCACGATGAAAAAGCTCAAGCTGGTGATGGTGGGGAACGGCATGGCCGGTGTGCGCACGCTGGAAGAGCTGCTCAAGATTGCCCCCGATCTGTACGACATCACGGTGTTCGGCGCCGAGCCGCATCCCAACTACAACCGCATCCTGCTCTCGCCCGTGCTGGCCGGCGAGCAGACCATCGACGAGATCATTCTGAACGACTGGTCCTGGTATGCCGGCAACCACATCACGCTGCACACCGGCTTCACGGTGACCGACGTGGACCGCGTGCGCCGCGTGGTCAGCGCGACCAGTGCCGCAGGCGATGTGATCACCGCCGAATACGACCGCCTGATCATGGCCACCGGCTCGAACCCGTTCATCCTGCCCGTGCCGGGCAAGGACTTGAAGGGTGTGCTGGCCTACCGCGACATCGCCGACACCCAGGCCATGATCGACGCCGCCGCCACCTACAAACACGCCGTGGTCATCGGCGGCGGCCTGCTGGGCCTGGAGGCCGCCAACGGCCTCATGAAGCGCGGCATGCAGGTCACCGTGGTACACGTGGCGGGCTGGCTCATGGAACGCCAGCTGGACGACGTGGCGGGCAAGATGCTGCAGGATTCGCTGCAGCAGCGCGGCATGCAGTTCTTGATCGGCGCGCAGACGCAGGAACTCGTGGGCAACGCCGATGGCCGCGTGGCGGGCATCAAGTTCAAGGATGGCACCGAGGTGCCCGCCGACCTCGTGGTGATGGCCGTGGGCATCCGCCCCAACACCGCCCTGGCTGAAAAGATGCGCCTGCACGTGAACCGCGGCATCGTGGTGAGCGACACGCTGCAGACCACCACCGACGCACGCATCTACGCCGTGGGCGAATGCGCCGCGCACCGGGGCATTGCCTATGGCCTGGTGGCCCCGCTGTTCGAGCAGGGCAAGGTGCTGGCCAACCACCTGGCCGAGTTCGGCATTGGCCGCTACCAGGGCTCGCTGACCTCCACCAAGCTCAAGGTCACCGGCATCGATTTGTTCTCGGCCGGCGACTTCCAGGGCGGTGAAGGCACCGAAGAAATCGTGATGAGCGACCCCTTCGGCGGCGTGTACAAAAAACTGGTGATCAAGGACGACAAGCTGGTGGGCGCCTGCCTGTATGGCGACACGGTGGACGGCAGCTGGTACTTCAAGCTGCTGCGCGACGGCCGCAGCGTGACCGACCTGCGCGACAAGCTCATGTTCGGCGAATCGCACCTGGGCGACACCGGCCACCAGGGCCAGAGCAAGGCCGCCGCCATGCAGGACAGCGATGAGGTCTGCGGCTGCAACGGCGTGACCAAGGGCTCCATCTGCAAGGCCATCAAGGAAAAAGGCCTGTTCACGCTGGATGAAGTGCGCAAGCACACCAAGGCCAGCGCCTCCTGCGGCTCATGCACCGGGCTGGTGGAGCAGATCATCATGTTCACAGCGGGCGGCGACTACAGCGCCACGCCCAAGACCAAGGCCATGTGCGGCTGCACGGACCACGGCCACCAGGCCGTGCGCGATGCGATCCGCACAGCCAAGCTGGTGACCATCGCCGACGTGTTCAGGTTCATGGAATGGAAGACGCCCAATGGCTGCGCCAGCTGCCGCCCCGCGGTCAACTACTACCTCATCAGCACCTGGCCCAAGGAGGCCAGGGACGATCCGCAAAGCCGCTTCATCAACGAACGCAGCCACGCCAACATCCAGAAAGACGGCACCTACAGCGTCATCCCGCGCATGTGGGGCGGCGAGACCACGGCCGACGAACTGCGCCGCATCGCCGACGCGGTGGACAAGTACAAGATCCCCACCGTCAAGGTCACGGGAGGCCAGCGCATCGATTTGCTGGGCGTGAAGAAGGAAGACCTGGTCAATGTGTGGAAGGACATCGGCATGCCCAGCGGCCACGCCTACGCCAAGGCCCTGCGCACCGTGAAGACCTGCGTGGGCAGCGAGTGGTGCCGCATGGGCACCCAGGACAGCACGCAAATGGGCAAGGACCTGGAGCGCGCCATGTGGCGCATGTACGCGCCGCACAAGGTGAAGTTCGCGGTGTCGGGCTGCCCGCGCAACTGCGCCGAGGCCGGCATCAAGGACGTGGGCATCATCGGCGTGGACTCGGGCTGGGAGATGTACGTGGCCGGCAACGGCGGCATCAAGACCGAGGTGGCGCACTTCTTTACCAAGCTCAAGACCGCCGAGGAAGTGCTGGAGTACACGGGCGCGTTCTGCGAGCTGTACCGCCAGGAGGGCTGGTACCTGGAGCGCACCGTGCACTACGTGGACCGCGTGGGCCTGGACTACGTCAAAAAACGCATCCTCGAAGACCACGAAGGCCGCAAGGCCCTGTGGGAGCAGCTGCAGTTCGCGCTCGACGGCGAGCCCGACCCCTGGTTCGAGTTCGACAAGGCGGCGGTGGACACCCGCCAGTTCGCCCCCCTGGGCGCCTGAGTCCCCACGGAGCACATCCCATGCAACGCAGAACCCTCCTGACCGCCGCGGCCTGCGGCGCCCTGGCCCCGCTGGGCAACGCCCACGCCCAGGTCACCGACCTCAACGACGCCATCAACAAGGCCGGGCGCCAGCGCATGCTGAGCCAGCGCGTGGGCAAGGCCTGGCTGGCCCTGTCCCACAAGGCCGACACGCCCACGGCGCGCCAGGTGCTGGGCCAGTCCATCGCGCTGTTCGAGCGCCAGCTGGCGGAGCTCAAGGCCTTTGCGCCCTCGCCCGCCATCCGCGAGACCTATGTGAAGCTGGAGACCGCCTGGGCCGCCCACAAGGTCACGCTGGCGGCCGAAACCTCGTCCGCCGACAACGCCAGCGCCATGCTGCAGGCCGATGCCAAGGTGCTGGCCCTGGCCCATCAGGGCACCACGCAGTACGAAGCCGCGCTGGGCAAGCCCGTGGGCCAATTGGTCAACGTTGCGGGCCGCCAGCGCATGCTGAGCCAGCGCATGGCCAAGTTCTACCTGGCCGCCATGCTGCCCGTGGACGCGGCCACCGCCACCACCGAGATCGCCAAGGCGCGCGGCGAATTCATCGCCGCCACCGAGCTGCTGCGCAACGCCCCCCAGGCCACCAGCCGCATCCGCCAGGAGCTGCAGCTGGCCGACGGGCAGTGGGTTTTTTTCGACGCCGCGCTGCAGCGCATGCAGGGCGGCGGCAACGTGAACCGCCAGGTGGCCGAGGTGTTCGTGGCCAGCGAGAACCTGCTCTCCAGCATGGACCGCGTGACCGGCCTGTACGCCGCGCTTTCCGCCTGAGCCCGGCTGTTCGTCCGGTACCCCGTCCCACGGCTCCACGCCCCCGCAACACAAAAAAATCGAAGGAATCATCGCCATGACCATGACCACGACCACCCCCGCCGACTGGAAGCTGATCTGCCGCGTGGACGACATCCCCGAGCTGGGCTCGCGCCGCGTGGCGCGCCCCCAGGGCCTGGACGTGGCCGTGTTCCGCAACGATGCCGGCGGCGTGTTCGCGCTGCTGGACCGCTGCCCGCACAAGGGCGGCCCGCTGTCGCAGGGCATCGTGTTTGGCACCCACGTGGCGTGCCCGCTGCACAACTGGACCATCGGCCTGTGCGACGGCCAGGCCTCGGCGCCCGACGAAGGCTGCACGCCGCGTTTCGCCGTAAAGGTGGAAGACGGCAGCGTGTACCTGGACGCCACGGAACTGGCCTCGCACGCGCTGGACCTGGCACGGCCGCTGGCCGGGCCCGCGCGGCGCGGCGTGGCGGCGTGAAGAAGAAGCCCCGGAGCCAGCTCCGCGCCAGAAGGCCTGTCGCCCGAAAACGCTAACAAATTCATAGCTTTCAGCGCTTACCACACAAGCGCTGGAGCACAAAAACACCGGAATCCACGCCATGCAAGAAACCAAATCCACCTGCCCCTACTGTGGCGTAGGCTGCGGCGTGATCATCGAAAGCGACGGCCCCCAGATCACCGGCGTGCGGGGCGACCCGGACCACCCCGCCAACTTTGGCCGCCTGTGCACCAAGGGCTCGACCCTGCACCTCACCGCCAGCAGCCCCATCACGCTGCAGACCCGGTTGCTGCAGCCGCAGCAACGTCTGCAGCGCAGCGATGCTCCACGCGCCATCTCATGGGACACGGCCCTGGGCCTGGCCACCGAGAAGTTTGCCCACACCATCCAGCAGCACGGCCCCGACGCCGTGGGCTTCTACGTGAGCGGCCAGTTGCTGACCGAGGACTACTACGTCTTCAACAAACTCGCCAAGGGCCTGATCGGCACCAACAACATCGACACCAACTCGCGCCTGTGCATGAGCAGCGCCGTGGCGGGCTACAAGCAGACGCTGGGCGCCGACGCACCACCCGCCTGCTACGACGACGTGAAACACGCGCAGTGCCTGTTCATCGTGGGCAGCAATGCAGCCTGGGCGCACCCCATCTTGTTCCGCCGCATCGAAGACGCACGCGCCGCCAACCCCGGCATGAAGGTCATCGTGGCCGACCCGCGCCGCACCGACACGGCCGGCATGGCTGACCTGTTCCTACCTATCCAGCCGGGCAGCGACGTGATGCTGTTCAACGGCATGCTGCACATCATGCTGTGGGAAGGCTGGATCGACGCCGCCTACATCGGCGCGCACACCACGGGCTTCGACGAACTCAAGGCCCTGGTGCGCGAAGCCACGCCCGACCGCGTGGCCCAGGTGTGTGGCATTTCGGTGGCCGACCTGACCACGGCAGCCAAGTGGTTTGCCACGTCCAAGGCTACGTTGAGCCTGTACTGCCAGGGCCTCAACCAGAGCAGCAGCGGCACGGCCAAGAACGCAGCGCTCATCAACCTGCACCTGGCCACCGCGCAGATCGGCAAGCCCGGCGCGGGCCCGTTCAGCCTGACCGGCCAGCCCAACGCCATGGGCGGCCGCGAAGTGGGGGGGCTGGCCAATTTGCTGACCGCCCACCGCGACCTGGCCAACCCGCAGCACCGCGCCGAAGTGGCCGCGCTGTGGGGCGTGGCCGATGTGCCCAGCAAGCCGGGCAAGACGGCCGTGGAGATGTTCCAGGCCGCCGCCGACGGCGAGATCAAGGCCTTGTGGATCGCCTGCACCAACCCCGCGCAGAGCATGCCCGACCAGGCCACCGTGCGCCGCGCACTGCAGCGCGCCGAGTTCGTGGTGGTGCAGGAGGCCTTTGCCACCGCCGCCACCTGCGCCTATGCCGACCTGCTGCTTCCCGCCACCACCTGGGGCGAAAAGACCGGCACCGTGACCAACAGCGAACGCCGCATCTCGCGCGTGCGCTCTGCCGTGCCCGCCCCCGGCGAAACACGCCACGACTGGGCCATCGCGGTGCAGTTCGCGCACCAGCTGGAGGCCCGCCTGCGGCCCGGCCAATCCACGCTGTTCCCCTACGCCACTGGCGACGCCGACCAGGGCGCCGAAACCGTGTGGAACGAGCACCGCGAAAGCACGCGCGGGCGTGACCTGGACATCACCGGCCTGTCGTGGGAGGTGCTCGAATCCCAAGGCCCGCAACAATGGCCGCTGCCCGAAGGCGCCACCACCGGCAAGGCGCGCCTGTACGAAGACGGCGTGTTCCCCACCACCGACGGCCGCGCCCGTTTTGCCGCGCACGCATGGCAACCCACGGCCGAGCAGCGCGAGTCGCGTTACCCCTTCAGCCTGACCACGGGCCGCCTGCGCGACCAGTGGCACGGCATGACCCGCACGGGCACCCTGGGACGCCTCTTCGGCCATGTGGCCGAGCCCAGCGTGCAGCTGCACCCACAGGACATGGAGCGACGCGGCCTGAAGAACGGCGACCTGGTCTACGTGACGAGCAAGCGCGGCACCATCGTGGTGCCCGCGCAGGCCGACACCACCATGGGCCTGTCGCAGGCCTTCATGGCGATGCACTGGGGCAGCGAGTTCTTGAGCGGCTGCTCGTCCACCGGCGAGCGCTTGGCAGGCGTGAACGCGCTCACTACTTCGGCCTACTGCCCCACGTCCAAGCAGCCTGAGCTCAAGCACGCGGCCGTGAAAGTGCTCAAGGCCGAGCTGCCCTGGACGCTGCTGGCCATGGCCTGGCTGCCCGCCAGCAGCGCCCAGGCCACGCGCGAGGCGCTGTCCGCGCTGATGGCGCAGTTTCCGTTTGCCAGCTGCGTGCCCTTCAGCAACAACACGCCGCTGGGCGAACCCGGGCGCGAGCGCGTGGGTGTGCTGCTGCGCGCCGCCGCGCACGAAGCCCCGCCGGACGCCACGGTGGAACACATCGAAGCCCTGATGGGCCTGGCCACCACCGACACGCTGCGCTACGCCGACAAGAAACGCGGCCAGCGCCGCGCCGCGCGGCTGGCACGCCACGGTGACACCACAACGCTCGAAGGCATCGTGCTGGCGGGCGACACCAGCGCCGAGGGCTGGCTCAAGACCCTGCTGCAGGAAGAACTGCCCGCGCAGACCTACGGCCGCCTGCTGCTGGTGCCCGGCGCCAAGGCCCCCGTGGCCGTGCAGTCGCGCGGCAAGTCGGTGTGCACCTGCTTCAACGTGACGGACACCGCCATCACCGCCGAGCTGGCGCGCTGCCACGGCACCGACGACGACCGCCTGGCCCAGCTGCAAGGCAAGCTGCGCTGCGGCACCAACTGCGGCTCGTGCCTGCCCGAACTCAAGCGCATGGTGCGCGCCACCGGCCCATTGGCGTCCAAGCCCCTGGCGCAGGCCACCATATAACCAAAAGTTCTCTGGGTTGCAGGAAAATAGCGGCTCAGTTCCCCCTAGAACCCCCACAAGGACTTGTGCAACAGGGCTCCAGCTAGGCATTTTCGGCGCAGACAGTACACCTGTACGGCAAGCCGAAATAACGACGCTGGAGCCCTGTTTCACAAGTCCCGCAAAAAAATACCATGGGCATCAGTCAGTACATCAAAGAGATCGGCCGTGGCGCACGCGGCGCCAAGCCACTCGCGCGCGAGCAGGCCACGGATCTGTTCGGCCAGGTGCTGGATGGGCAGGTGAGCGACCTGGAGATCGGCGCCTTTTGCCTGGCCATGCGCATCAAGGGCGAGACCTCGGAGGAGATGTGCGGCTTTCTCGATGCCACGCACCAGCGCCTGGCCCTGCTGCCCGCCACCGACCGCCCGCTCATCGTGCTGCCCAGCTACAACGGTGCGCGCAAGCTGCCGGTGCTGACGCCGCTGCTGGCCCTGCTGCTGGCACGTGAGGGCCTGCCCGTGCTGCTGCACGGCATGCGCACCGAGGCGCGCCGCATTTTGGCATCCGATGTGCTGCTGGCGCTGGACATACCTGCGCTAGCAGCTCCTGAAAAGATAGCAAATGGCACGGTACGCCATATCCACACCCAACACCTGCACGCGGGCCTGGCGCGCCTGCTGGCCGTGCGCGAGGTGGTGGGCCTGCGCAACCCCGGGCACAGCGTGGTCAAGCTGATGAGCCCGTGCGCGGGGCCCTCGGTGGTGGTCACGGCCTACACCCATCCTGAATACTTCGAGATGCTGCAGACCACCTTCCACACGCTGGACATGAGCGCGCTGCTCTCGCGCGGCCTGGAAGGCGAGGTCGCCACCGACCCCCGCCGCACGCCCCGCTACGACGGTTTCGTGAACGGCGTGCACAAGGTGCTGGAAGCGCAGCAGCCCGGCACGGCCAGCGAGGTGCCGGGCCTGCCGGCCGAGATCGACGTCGCCACGACCGCCACCTACACGCGCCGCGTGCTGGCGGGTGAGTTGCCGGTTCCACCCGCGATTGCGCGCCAGGTGGAACATATCTTGCAACTTGCCGATCAAACAGTTTCGGAGACATCCCCATGAGCCGCCCCACACCCCCCGCCACCCTGCCCCCCTCCAAGCCCCACCTGGGCACCGGCGGCAGCTGCACGCTGGTCGGCGCGGGCCCGGGCGACCCGGAGCTGCTGACGATCAAGGCCCTCAAGGCGATCCAGGCAGCCACCGTGCTGCTGGTGGACGACCTGGTGAGCGATGCCATCGTGGCCCACGCATCTCCCACGGCACGCATCATCTACGTGGGCAAGCGCGGCGGCTGCAAGAGCACCCCCCAGGCCTTCATTGAAAAGCTGATGCTGATGGCGGTGAACGAAGGCGAGAACGTCGTGCGCCTCAAGGGCGGCGACCCGTTCATCTTTGGCCGTGGTGGTGAAGAAGTGGAGCACCTGCGCGCAGCGGGTGTGCCGGTCACCGTGGTCAACGGCATCACGGCGGGCCTGGCGGGCCTGACCTCGCTGGGCGCGCCGCTCACACACCGTGAGCATGCCCACGGCGTGGTCTTCGTCACCGGCCACGCCAAGCCCGGCGACGCGGGCACCGACTGGCGCCAGCTGGCCGCCACGGCCCGCGACGCCAGGCTCACGCTGGTGATCTACATGGGCGTGAGCGGTGCTGCCACCATCGAGCAGGAGCTGCTCACCGGCCTGCCGGCCGACACCCCCGTGGCCATCATCCAGCACGCCAGCCTGCCGCACCAGCGGCAGGCCGTGACCACGCTGGGAGCGCTGCATGCCACCATCACCCACGAAGGGCTGGCCAGCCCGTCGGTGATCGTGGTGGGCGATGTGGTGCGCGGCGTGGCCCTGGCATCGCAGGACGCTCCCCTGGCGCGCCGCGCCGTGTAGGCCGCGGACGCCACGCCGCCTCCCCACCGTCCCGGGGCCCCCGCCCCGCCGCACCGTGCGCCCCGCCGCCAACGGCACACCGCTGGCGGTGCGCCGTGGCCACGCCTCATCCCATCGTTCCCCCGCACGACGACCATCCGGCGGCCACGCGCTGGCCCGGCTATTGCTTGAAGTATGTATCTGAATGCAATGAGCACAAGGACCACCATGGCAGCCTATTCCCTCTCCCCACGCCCGGGCACGTCCGCACCGCCTTCCACCCTGCCCATGCCTTCGCCACCGGCGGCACGCGATGCCGAGATGTCGCTGGTCAACCTCGCCGCCCGCCAGCGCATGCTGTCCCAGCGCATGGTGCTGCAAACCGTGCTGGCCGCCGGTGGCAGCGACCTGCACCTGAAGGCCGCGCGCGGCACCCTGGCCCTGTTCACCGCCAGCCAGGCCCGGCTGATGGACACGCCCCGCCATTTCAACGCTCCCGACGCCGACCGCATCCGCAAGGTGTATGGGCAGCCCGGAGGCGTAGGCACCGTCATCGATGCCTTTGCCCAGCAGGTCGCCACCGCGCTGGACCTGACGGAGCGCCGCAGCCCACGCGTCGAGGAAGTGCTCGCGCGGCTGGTGGAGACCACCGACGGCGTGCTGGAGGCACTCAACACCGCCACCACGGTGTTCGACCAGGTGGGCAAGGCCCAGTCCGAAACCCTCATGAAGGAACTGGCGGGCATCGTGGAGTCCATCCAGACGGTGGCCCGCGAGGCCAAGGTGGTCAGTTTCAATGCGCAGGTCATGGCGGCGCGCGCGGGCCAGCACGGGCGGGAATTTGCCGTGGTGGCGAACGTGCTTTCGGGCATCACCCATGAAATCGACGGCCTTTCGCTGCAGGCCGTGTCGCTGGCAGGCCGCACCCGCAACGCGGCCTGACCCCCATTCCGCAAAGATGGCGCGAACGTCCCGGAAGACCGCGAACAGCCTCTTACAATTGGCATCCATGGAAACGCCGCCGGTGCGCGGGGCGCCCACACTGCGAGAGCGCAGGCCCGCCCGCCAGGGGCCTTCCCGCTGACTGCCAGACACAACACCATTTTCGGGAGATGCGCGAGCCATGAAGATCACCACCCTGTGCAAGAGCCTGGCGTTGGCCGGCTGCCTGCTGGCCAGCGCCAGCGCGGCCTGGAGCTACGAAATCAACGCCGGCAAGGTGCTGGACGGTGCGGGCAAGGCCATCCAGCTGCGCGGCGTGAACTGGTTTGGCTTCGAGACCAACAACCATGTGGTGCACGGCCTGTGGGCACGCAACTGGACCGACATGATCACGCAGATGCAGGCGCAGGGCTTCAACGCCGTGCGCCTGCCCTTCTGCCCCGCCACCTTGCATGGCTCCGCCACGCCCAGCAGCATCGACTACGGCCGCAATGCCGACCTGCAGGGCCTGTCGGCCATCCAGGTGATGGACAAGGTCGTCGGCGAGCTGAGCAACCGCGGCATGTATGTGCTGCTGGACCACCACACCCCCGATTGCCAGACCATCAGCGAGCTCTGGTACACCCCGGGCTACAGCGAGCAGCAGTGGATCAGCGACCTGACCTTTGTGGCGCAGCGCTATGCGGGCGTGCCCGGCGTGATCGGCATCGACATCAAGAACGAACCCCACGGCGCGGCCACCTGGGGCACCGGCAACAACGCCACCGACTGGAACCGCGCGGCCGAGCGCGCCGCGGCGGCCGTGCTGCAGGTGGCGCCCCAGTGGCTGATCGCGGTGGAAGGCATCGGCGAAAACCCCAGCTGCTCGGGTGGCAACGCGCACTTCTGGGGCGGCAATCTGGAACCCCTGGCCTGCACGCCGCTGAACATCCCGGCCAACCGCCTGCTGCTGGCGCCGCACACCTACGGGCCGGATGTCTACGTGCAGCCCTACTTCA
Source organism: Acidovorax sp. GW821-FHT11A03 (assembly GCF_058809075.1). Classification (NCBI taxonomy): domain Bacteria; kingdom Pseudomonadati; phylum Pseudomonadota; class Betaproteobacteria; order Burkholderiales; family Comamonadaceae; genus Acidovorax; species Acidovorax sp. GW821-FHT11A03. Next base: position 35,536 of record NZ_JBXASG010000003.1, on the reverse strand, counting down.
ACGCCTCCAACTTCCCGAGCAACATGCCGGCCATCTGGGACCAGCATTTCGGCCAATTCGTGCAGGCGGGCTATGCCGTGATGCTGGGCGAGTTCGGCGGCAAGTTGGGCCGCGGCGATGCGCGCGACGTGTTGTGGCAGAACGCGCTGGTGGACTACATGGTCGGCAAGGGCATGCGCAGCGGCTTCTACTGGTCGTGGAACCCCAACAGTGGCGACACGGGCGGCATCCTGGACGACGACTGGACCACCGTGCGCGCCGACAAGGTCCAGTTGCTGCAACGGCTGTGGGGCGATGCAACCACCCCGGCGCCCACACCAACCCCTACGCCGACTCCGACCCCCACCCCGACGCCAACGCCCACCCCGGCCGCGAACTTCTCCGTCCTGCAGACGACGGACAGCGACTGGGGTTCCGGCTATTGCCAGCGGGTCCAGATCGTGAACACGGGCACCACCCAGGGCAACTGGGCCATCACCGTCCCGGTGAGCGGCACCGTCAACAACCTGTGGAACGCCACCTGGTCCCAGGCGGGCAGCAACCTCAACGCCTCTGGCGTGGACTGGAACAAGACGCTCTCTCCCGGAGCGGCGGCCGAATTCGGCTTCTGCGCCGTCCGCTGATCATCACCCCGCGCCGCCGTCGCGCGGCGGCGCGCATACCGCCAGCCAGCCCGTCCATCAAGCCGTCAGGTGCCCGCCGACTCGCGCACCTGCTGGAAGCGTTGCGCCAGCTCTTTGCGCAGCGCCTTGCGCAGCAGGGCCGCTTCCCAGCGGCGGCGTTCGTCGGCCGTGGACGGCGACAGTGCCGGCACCGTCACCGGCTTGCGCGATTCATCCACCGCCACCATGGTGAAGAAGCAGCTGTTCACATGGCGCACCACCTGCGAGCGGATGTCCTCGGCCACCACCTTGATGCCGATCTCCATGGACGATGACCCCGTGTAGTTCACGCTGGCCAGGAAGGTCACCAGCTCACCGACATGGATGGGTTGCAGAAACATCACCTGGTCCACGCTGAGCGTGACCACGTAACACGCCGAATACCGGCTGGCGCACGAATAGGCCACCTGGTCCAGCAGCTTGAGAATGGCGCCACCGTGCACATTGCCCGAGAAATTGGCCATGTCGGGCGACATGAGCACGGTCATGCTGAGTTGGTGGGAAGGGATGTTCATGCCGCGATTCTAGGGGCCGCACCGTCTCGGCGGCACAACGCCACGGCCGCTACACTCCCGCCACACAAGCCAGTTCAAGGCACCTGGTGCCGGAGGGAAAACATGCTCGAAATCGACAAGCTCAATGAATTCACCGAAAGCCACGGCGCGCTGCGCACGGGGCGCGGACTGGTGTCGGGCGTGATCGCGCTCACGCTCGCGATCCTGTGCTTCCTGGGCGTGCTGGCCTTCCACTTCCCCGAATACCTGACCACGCCACAGCTGCGCAAGAGCTACGATGTGACGGTGATCCGCACCATCATGCTGGCGGCCATGGCGATCGCGGGCGGCATCTCGCTGGTCAACATCCTGTTCAACCGCTCGCGCTGGCTGGCCACGTTTGCCTTTGCCATGGTGGCGCTGGCCGCCTTCCTGGGCGGCCACAAGGTCGAGGTGGACCCGAACTTCCCCGACAACACCCCGTACATCGGCCTGGACTGGTTCATCCTGGACCTGCTGGGCAGCTCGCTGATCTTCATCTTCATCGAGAAGCTGTTCGCGCTGCGCAAGGACCAGCCCATCTTCCGCGCCGAGTGGCAGACCGATTTCCACCACTTCATCGTGAACCACATGGTGGTGGGCTTCGTGCTGCTGGCCACCAACCTGCTGGTGCACAAGTTCTTCGGCTGGGCCGCCAACGACGGCATCCGCGGCTGGGTGCAGGGCCTGAACTTCTGGGTGGCGCTGTTCCTCATCGTGCTCGTGGCCGATCTCGTGCAGTACTGGACACACCGCGCCTACCACGAGGTGCCGCTGCTGTGGCGCCTGCACGCCGTGCACCACAGCGTGAAAAGCATGGACTGGATGGCCGGCTCGCGCCAGCACATCCTGGAGCTGCTGATCACGCGCACCCTGGTGCTCGCGCCCATCTACGTGCTGGGCTTTTCCAAGGAGGTGATCGACGCCTACATCGTGGTCGTCGGCTTCCAGGCGGTGTTCAACCACGCCAACGTGAGCGTGCGCCTGGGGCCGCTGCGCTACGTGCTGGTCACGCCCAACTTCCACCACTGGCACCACAGCCAGGACCAGGAGGCGCTGGACAAGAACTACGCGGCGCACTTCGCGTTTCTCGACTACCTGTTCGGCACCGCCGTGAAAAGCACCAAGCTCTGGCCCGAGCACTATGGCGTGCTGGGCGACTACGTGCCCAACGGGTTCGTCAAGCAGTTCAAGTTCCCGTTCACCTGGAAAGGGTGAGGCGGGTTCGTCCGACGCACTACGGCTTGCCGAGCTCGGCTTCGAGCGACTTCAGCTGGTTGCGCAGCTCGTTGGTTCGCGCCTCGCACGCGGCCTTGTCCTTGTCGGCACCGGCGGCGCGCTCCTGCGCGAACTGGGAGCCTGAGGCCAGGGTGCTGCGCCGCAGCGGGCCGGCGTGGGCCACGGCGGTATCCGGCGCCGTGGCCGCACATTCCTGCTGGCTGCGCTCGACGGCCGCGCGCGCCTGGGGCACGCCCTGGTTCTGCAGATAGTGCTTGCGCTGCCAGGTCGCGCCGAAGGCGCCTTCCTTCGCGGTGGAAGGGGCAGGCTGCACGGGGGTGGCGCCCTGCATGGCGGGCCGCACCTCGACCTTCTCGCCCTGGCCCGGGCAGGGCCCGTCCTGGAACGACACCTTGCCATCGGCGTCCGTGCATTTGTTGATGGCCCAGGCCGGGGCCAGAAAGCCCAGCAGCAGCAGGGCGCAGGCGGCATAGCGGATCGGATTCATGGAACAGTCCTTGGCGGATGGATGGCGCATGCTAACGCCCCGCGCGGCCAGTCCCCCGGGCGACGGTGCTTGCGGGGAAACCCCGTGGCCGCCCGCGCGGCAACCTTCCTACCATGGGCTCCCCCTGCCGCCCCTGGAGACCCCATGCCCGTTGTGCCGCCCTCCGACGCCCGCCTCGCCCTTGCCGCCAGCGCCGCCCGCGCCCCCTTCGGCCCATGCCGCCGCACCCTGCTGTGCTGGGCCGCCGCCGCGCTGTCGCCACTGCCGGCCATGGCCCAGGCGCAGCCCCGCGCAGACGTGAGGGGTGACATCCTGATCGGCAGGTCCACCGCGCTGTCGGGCGGCATGGCACCGTTTCTGCAGCCCATCCATGAAGGCCAGGATGCCGCCATCGAGGACGCCAACGCCAAGGGCGGCATCGGGGGACGCAAGATCCGCCTGGTGACCATGGACGATGGCTTCGACCCGCGCCGCACGCTGGAAAACGCCGTGCAGCTGAGTGAAAAAGAAGGCGTGGTGGCCCTGTTCGGCGTGTCGGGCACCTCGCAGGTCATCGGGCTGCTGCCCTACCTCGCGCAGGCCAGGCTGCCGCTGATCTCCGTGTACACCGGCAGCCCGGCGGTGCGCGCGCAGCAGCACCCGTACCTGTTCACCACGCGCGCCAGCTATGCCGATGAGCTGGTCAGGATCGTGCGCAACCTGGTGGCGGTGCAGACCCTGCGCATTGCCGTCGCCTACGAGAACAACGATTTCGGCAAGCTGCTGCTGCCGCTGGTTGAAAAAACGATCGCGGCCGAAGGCGCCACCATGGCGGGCTCGCACGCGCTGGACCCCAAAGGCCAGGACGCCGCCGATGCCGCCAAGGCGCTGGCCGCGCACAAGCCACAGGCCGTGCTGCTGGTGGCGGCGGGCCCTCCGGTGGTGGCGTACGTGCGCGCCAACCGCGCACACCTGGGCGTGCCGGTGTATACCTTGTCGCTGGGCGCGGGCTCGGCGGTGCTGCGGGCGCTGGGCGAAGACGCGCGCGGCCTGGCCGTGGCACGCACGGGCCCCTCGCCCAGCCGGCCGACCATCGCGCTCACGCGGGACTTCCAGGCGTCGATGAAGCGCCACGACAAGCCCGTGGACTACGACCGCTACACCGGCTACATGGATGCGCGCGTGCTCATCGAGGGCCTGCGCGCAGCGGGGCCCGGCGTGACGCGCGCGAGTCTGGTGCAGGCCATGCAGGGGCTGGGCAACCTGGACCTGGGCGGCTACGGCTACCAGTTCAGCGCACAGAACCACCACGGCTCGAACTTCGTGGACATCGCGGTGGTGGGCTCGGGTGGCGTGTACCGGCAATAGGCACCGGTTCGAGGGGCCTACCCGCCCCGTGCGAACGCTGCGGCGACAATGGCGGCCCGCCAACGCCGCCTTCGCCCCACCGTGCCCCACGCTTCCTCCCCTCCATTCGACGTAGTCATCATCGGCGCCGGCGCCGCCGGCCTGTTCTGCGCCGCCCAGGCGGGCCAGCGGGGCCTGAAGGTGCTGCTGATCGACCATGCCGAGAAGGTGGCCGAGAAGATCCGCATCTCGGGCGGCGGGCGCTGCAACTTCACCAACCGCGACCTCGATCCCGCCGCGCCCCACAAGCACTTCGTGGGGCAGAACCCGCAATTTTGCCGCTCGGCGCTCTCGCGCTACACCCCCGCCGACTTCATCGCGCTGGTACAAAAACACGGCATCGCGTTCCACGAAAAACACAAGGGCCAGCTGTTCGCCGACCGCTCGGCCGAGGACATCATCGCCATGCTGCTGGCCGAGTGCGCGGCGGGCCAGGTGACGCACTGGCAGCCTTGTGCGGTCAAGAATATAGTGTTTTCAGCCCCTGGCGCTGATCCATCAAGCGCTGGCAGCTATCAAATTGATACCGACCGGGGCCCGGTGCGGGCGCGCTCGCTGGTGATCGCCACGGGCGGGCTGTCCATTCCCAAGATCGGCGCGACCGACTTCGGCTACCGGCTGGCGCAGCAGTTCAACATCCCGCTCATCGAACGCCGCCCGGGTCTGGTGCCGCTGACCTTTGATGGCGCGGGCTGGGCGCCGTATGCGCAACTCGCGGGCTTGGCGCTTCCGGTGCAAATCAGCACCGGTGCCAAGAAAGCCCGTATGGCCTTCGACGAAGACCTGCTGTTCACCCACCGCGGCCTCTCAGGCCCGGCCGTGCTGCAGATCTCCAGCTACTGGCAGGAGGGCACGCCGCTGGCCATCGACCTCGCGCCCACGGTGGATCTGCCCGCCGCGCTGGCGCAGGGCAAGGCCCGTTCGCGCAAGCTGATTGCCAACGAGCTGGCCGCCCTCGTCCCGGGCCGCCTGGCGGACGCCTGGGCCCAGCGCGAGGCCGACTGGCAGCGCCCCATCAACGAGGCCAGCGACAAGGCCCTGGCGCGGCTGGCCGAACAGCTGGCGCGCTGGGAGCTCACGCCCACCGGCACCGAGGGCTACAAGAAAGCCGAGGTCACGCTCGGCGGCGTGGACACGCGCGTGCTGTCGCAGCAGACCATGGAGTGCAAGACGCAGCCGGGCCTGTACTTCATTGGCGAAGTGGTGGACGTGACGGGCTGGCTGGGCGGCTACAACTTCCAGTGGGCCTGGGCCAGCGCCCATGCCTGCGCGCAGGCGCTGCCGCTGGCGGCGCATTGAGGCGGCGGAGGACGCCTGTGCAGGTGGCGCCCCAGGGATGGCTCCTGCCCTCCGGTCAGACACACAAACAAACGCTTTACCAGCCATGGGGAGCCTCGGCATGGACGGATTCGAACGCGCGGAGAGGTGGCAAGCGGCTGCCACGGCCACGGGCGCGCTGATCGCCCTTGTACCGGCCGCAAGCATGGCCGGGAATATCTTCATCGCGATCCTTGCGGCACTGGGCATGGGGTCGCTGGCCGGGGGCGCGGTGATGGTGCGGTGGCTGCTCACCGACGAAGGTGACGCCTACCTGCGGGCCGACTCGCGCATTTCGGGCCGTTCGACCTCTCGCCTCTCCCTGTGTCTGGGCAATTTCTCGCCAGGCGTCCTCCTGGTCGGGCTCGCCGTTGCGCTGCACATCCGGCTCGCATGATGGGGACCACGGCGGCACTGAGGAGACATCATCCGGCCAGGGGGGCTGGCTGAATGCACTCGGAAGCCAGCCCGCGCACTGGCGCGCCATGGAGCACGCAGTGCTGCAATGCCCAGGCGAGCAGGGCCTCGGGCGGCAGCGGGCGGCTGAAGTGGTAGCCCTGCAGCTCCTCGCAGTCCAGCGCACTCAGCACCTGGGCCGTGGCCAGGTCTTCCACGCCCTCGGCCACGATGCGCAGCCCCAGCGTGTGGCCCAGGGCGATGATGGCCCGCGTGATCGCCATGTCGGCGGGGTTGCTCAGCATGTCGTGCACGAAGGACTTGTCGACCTTGAGCCGGTCGATGTCAAAGCGCTTCAGATAGGCCAGGCTGGAGTAGCCGGTTCCGAAATCGTCGATGGACAGCTGTACGCCCAGCGACTTGAGCGCGGCCAGCTGCTGCTCGGCCGCGTGGGCGTTGTCCATGAGCTGCGACTCGGTGATTTCCAGTTCGAGCCGGTGGGCGGGCATGCCGGTGCGGGCCAGCAGCGCCTCGATGTCGGCCACCAGTTGCGGGTCCGCCAGTTGCGCGGCCGAGAGGTTGACCGAGATGGAGACGTCCGACAGCGGGTGGGCCGGCGCACGCCCGGCGGGATGGCCGGCGGGCGGTGCCTGCCAGCGCGCCCACTGCTCGCAGGCCTGCTGCAGCACCCAGCCGCCCATCGCGCGGATCATGCCGGTCTCCTCGGCGATGGGGATGAACTCGCTGGGCGGGATGGCGCCCAGCGTGGGGCTGTTCCAGCGCAGCAGGGCCTCCACCCCCAGCAGGCCGCCGCTCTTGGCGCTCACCCGGGGCTGGTAGTGCAGGCTCAGCTCATGGCGCTCCAGCGCGCGGCGCAGGTGCTGTTCCATGGACTGGCGGGCCAGCGCGCGCTGGTCCGTTTCGGCCGAATAGAACAGCGCCATGTCGCGGCCCGTGGTCTTGGCCTCGTACATCGCCGCATCGGCGCGGCGCATCAGCTCGTCGATGTCGCCGCCGTCCTCGGGGTACACGGCGATGCCCACGCTGCATGACACATTGAGTTCATGCCCCTCCACCGGGTGGCTCTGGCGGATGAGGGGGATGAGGCGCCGCTCCACGAGCTGCTGCACGTCCTCGCGCCCGGCCACGTCGCGCATCACCACCACGAACTCGTCGCCGCCCAGGCGGCTGACGGTGTCGCGGCTGCGCACGGCCTGCGTGAGGCGCCCGGCCACCGAGCGCAGCAGCCCGTCGCCGATGTGGTGGCCCAGCGTGTCGTTGATGGCCTTGAAGCGGTCCAGGTCGATGAACAGCACGGCGACCTTCTCGCCGGTGACGCTGGACTGCGCCAGCGCCAGCTGCAGGCGCTGCACGCACAGCGAGCGGTTGGGCAGCTCGGTGAGCACGTCGTGGTGCGCAAGGAACTGGATGCGCTCCTCGCTGCGCTTGCGGTCCGTGATGTCGATGGCGATGCCGATGTGGTTGGCCACGGCGCCGCCGCCCTTGCCCTCGCGCACGGCCGACACCATGAGCCAGGCCGGGTAGGTTTCGCCCGAACGGCGGCGAAACCGCACCTCGCCCTGCCAGGACTCCTTGTCGAGCATGGTGCGGCGGATCTGGGTGGACAGGGGCTCGCCGCCGGACTCCTCCAGCAGGAAGCCCAGGTCTTCGCCCAGCACCTCGTAGAAGTCGTAGTGCGTGCTGCGGCAGAACGCCTTGTTCACGCTGATGATCTGCTGGTCGGCATTCATGATGATGATGCCCTCGGACGACGCCTCGAACACCTTGGCCCACAGCTCCAGGCGCTGCTCCATGACCTTGAGCACGTTGATGGGCGTGAAGGCCGTGAGCACCGAGTCGCGCCCCTGGAACTGCAGCCGCCGCGCCGACAGCACCGCCCAGGAGGGCTCGGGGCTGCCCTTCCAGCGCACCTCGAACTCGTCCACCGAGCCCTGGTCCGCCAGGCGCTGGAAGAAGCGCGCGCGCACGCCCGGCTCCAGCCCGGCGGCCCAGGGGTCGGTCTTGCGGTCATTGAGCCAGTGGGCGGCGGGGGCGTTGGAATGCAGCACCTCGTGCTCGGGGATGGAGGTGACGACCATGGGGATGGGGAAGGCCTCCACCAGCTCGCGCTGGGCCTCGGCCGCGCGGGCGCTGGCCGCCAGCTCCTGCTGCAGCAGGCGTTCGCGGTCCAGCTGGGCCAGCATGTCGTTGAAGGCCGTGACCAGCCGGCCGATCTCGTCGCTGCTGCTCCAGTGGGCCCGCAGGGTGTGGTCGCCGCTCTTGCGCACCTCATCGGCCACGCGCGCCAGTTGCTGCAGCGGCTTGGCGATCTGCCGGGCCACCAGCGTCACCAGAGAGAGGATGCAGCCCAGCAGCACGAGCGCGGTGCCCAGGTGCAGCCACATGCGCGCGTACAGCCCGTCCACCCGGCGGTTGAGCAACCGCTCCAGGTCGACGATGCCCACCGCCCAGGCATCGCGCAGGGCGCCCAGCACCTGCGCCTGCTGCGCCCCCACCTGGGCCAGGGTCAGGCGCGATTCGCCCGCCGCCACGCCCTGCAGCAGCGCCTGGAAGCTCTCCAGCGAGGCCTTGAGCGCCTCGCGCTGGCCCATCAGGGCCGTGCGCATCTCGGGAGAGCCCGCGATGAAGGCCTGGTTGTAGTCCGACTCGATGCCCTGCATCACCGCGTCGAGCCGGCCCACCAGCGTGAGCAGTTCGGAGGACCACTGCGGCCCGCGCCCCGCGGGCGCGGCATGGAGAAACACCACGGTGTCGTGCACCGCCTGCAGCAGCTCGGGGAAGCGCAGCACCACGAGCGACATGCCGTAGTAGCTGTCCAGGTCCGGGTCCAGGATCAGGTTGGACTGGTTGCCCACGGTGGTGAGCAGTTCTCGGCCGTCGCGCAGCAGCTGGCTGCGCAGCCGGGTGAGGGACGGCGCATCGGTGGCCGCCGGCGGGTGGGCGGCCAGCTGCTGCAGCACCCCGCTGAAGCGCTCGCCCTGCTCCTCGGTATGCAGCTGCTCGTCGTGGGCCGCACGCACGCCCGCCAGCCGCGCAAGAACGTCCGCCACGAGCGGCGGCTGCTGCGATGCATCGAGGAACTGCCCCATGAGCCCGTCGCGCAGCACCGCCGCATAGGTGGTGCCCACGATTTCCTTGCGCGTGAAATCGATGGCCACGTACTTTTCGTGGATCAGGATGCTGGAGACATAGATCACCGCCGACAGGTCGAGCAGATAGATGAGCATGAGCTTGCGGCCCACACTGAGGCGGCCCAGCCAGCCCGATACGCGGTGCATGAATGCCATGGTGTCTGCGGCGAAGGCCCGCCCGGGCGGATGACCCGGGCAGCCCACCGACGGTGGAAGATGAGTGTTACAACATGAAGCAATTTCCACGCCATTTCGCCGATCCGCCTGCGATGCGCCCGATTCGCCGACGCCGCGCCCCCCGGAGAGTCGGCGCGACCCTGCCAGGGAGCCCGTGCCGGGCGATTGGCGGAGCCCCGCCGCCCGTGCCGCGAGAGGGGGGAAGCACGAAGCACCCCAAGGCGGAACCCGCTTCAGCTATAATCTCCGGCTTTGCTGGCAATGCCCCGTCGGCCAAATACTAGTTACAGACGGGGAAACCGCCACGCACGGTCTTGAGGCCCGATCTCCCCAAGACCCTCTGCGGGCAACATTTTGGAAACCATTAGCTAATGACTACGATCCGCGTAAAAGAAAACGAACCCTTTGACGTCGCCCTGCGCCGCTTCAAGCGCACCATTGAAAAGCTCGGCCTGCTGACCGACCTGCGCGCCCGTGAGTTCTACGAGAAGCCCACCGCCGAGCGCAAGCGCAAGAAGGCAGCCGCCGTGAAGCGCCACTACAAGCGCGTTCGCAGCATGCAACTGCCCAAGAAGATGTACTGATGGATCTTCGGCCCCAAGCCTTCTTGCTTGGGTCCCAGAACCCGCGCTAGGGACGCCAAGCGCGGGTTTTTGCTTTTTTGGGCTTGCACAAAGCCCCTCTGGCGTCGTTGCAGCGCCTTGCCGTAGCAAGAAGACTACTGTCTGCGGCGCTGCGCCTGGCCAGAGGGGCTTTGTGCAAACCCTCCGTCCCTGTCTGAAACCCCATAAAAAGGAAGCCATCATGAGCCTCAAGGACCAGATCACCGAAGACATGAAGACCGCCATGCGCGCCAAGGACAGCGAGCGCCTGGGCACCATCCGCCTGTTGCAGGCCGCGATGAAGCAAAGGGAAGTGGACGAGCGCATCGTGCTGGACGATGCGGCCGTGGTCGCCATCGTGGACAAGCTCATCAAGCAGCGCAAGGACTCGATCACCGCCTTCGAGGGCGCGGGCCGCCAGGACCTGGCCGACAAGGAGAAGGCAGAGATGGCCGTGCTGCAGGCCTACCTGCCCGAGCGCATGTCGGCCGACGAGACCCTGGCCGCCGTCAAGGCCATCGTGGCCGAGCTGGGCGCCGCGGGCCCGGGCGACATGGGCAAGGTCATGGGCGTGGTCAAGACCCGCCTGGCCGGCAAGGCCGACATGGGCCAGGTGTCCGCCGCCGTCAAGGCCGCGCTCGCCGGCTGACCGCCCGCCTCGCCACCCGGCGATTTACTATCAATTCAATAGCTGCCAGCGCTTGATCGACAAGCGCCGGTGGCTATTTTTACTTGAAATATCGCATCCACGCGCTCCTTGGCGCACCCGCTCAGAAGCGCACCACCACCTTGCCGAACGCGCCGCGCTGCAGGTGCGCGAAAGCAGCCGGCGCTTCGTCGGCGCCATACTCGCCCGCGATCACCGGCTGCAGCCCGGTGGCATCCACCGCGCGCACCAGGTCCTCCAGCGCGCGGCGGTGGCCCACACCGATGCCCTGCACGGTGGCCCGCCCCAGCAGGAAGCTGTAGACCGACGCACTCACCGTGTCGCCGGCCAGGGTGCCGATGACCGACACGCGCCCGCCGTGGCGCAGCGCCTGCATCGACCGGCCCAGGTTGGGGCCGCCCACCGTCTCCAGCACATGGTCGGCGCCCTGCCCCCCGGTCAGCGCCCGCACCTGCGCGGGCCAGTCGGCCTCGCGCGCCAGCGCATGGGCGGCGCCCAGGGCGAGCACCTGTTCGCGCTTGCCCGCATCGCCCGAGACCACGATGGGCACGGCCCCGTGCTGGCGGGCGATCTGCACGCCGAACAGCGCCACGCCGCCGGTGCCATGGATGAGCACGGCCTGCCCGGCGCGCACGTGGCCGGTCTCCACCAGCGCGAACCAGGCCGTGAGCCCGGCGATGGGCAGGGTGCTCGCGGCGGCGGCGCCCAGCGTGACCGGCGCGGCCACCGCCCAGTCCGCCTCCAGCAGCACGTGCGAGGCCAGCACGCCCGGCCCCGGCGCGCCCAGGGCCACGGCAGCGGCAGGGCGCTCGCCCTCCAGCCAGCCGCCCCAGAAGGTGCTCAGCACCCGGTCGCCGGGACGCCAGCGGGTGATGCCCGCGCCCACGGCCAACACCGTGCCGGCCAGGTCCGAGGCGGGGGTGAACGGAAATTCCAGCGGCATGCCCATGCCGTCCTGCGCCATCAGCAGGTCGCGGTAGTTGAGGGCCACGGCCTCGGTGCGCACCAGGATCTGGCTCGGCCCGGGCGAGGGCATGGGCGCCTCGGTGCGCTCCAGGTGGGCGAGGCCGAAGCGGGGCAGTTGCCAACGCTGGAGGGTGGCGGGTGTGTCGTGCATCGTCGAGTTCCAGGGAAAGAAAGGGATTTCAATGCTATTGGCGCTTCACGGATGCCAATGGTTCTTGTTTTTCCCATGGCTGGATAGCAAAATTCTCCAATGAACGAACGTTTGCAGGGAATCGAGGCCTTCGTGGCGGCCGTGGAGGCCGGCAGCTTCGCGCTGGCGGCGGCGCGGCTGCACCGCACCCGCTCGGCGGTGGGCAAGGGCATCGCGCGGCTGGAACAGCGGCTCGGGGTGCGGCTGTTCCACCGCACCACACGCAGCCAGAGCCTGACCGACGACGGACAGGCTTACTACGAACGCTGCCGCCGCGCGCTGGCCGAACTCGACGCGGCCGATGCCGCCGTGGAGGCCGGCCGCCACGAGCCCGTGGGCACCCTGCGCATGAGCATGCCGGCGCTGTTCGGCCGCGCCTGCGTCGCGCCCGTGCTGCTGGGCCTGGCGCGCGAGCACACCGGCCTGCGGCTGGACCTGCACTTCAGCGACCGGCGGGTGGACCTGGTGGAAGAGCGGATCGATCTGGCCATCCGCAGCGGGGTGCTGGACGACAGCAGCACGCTCGCGGCCCGCCCGCTCGGGCACCAATGGATGGGCCTGTATGCCGCGCCGGACTACCTGGCGCGGCACGGCCGGCCGGCAAGCTGGGCGGCGCTGCAGGCCGAGGCGCCCCGCCACGCCTTCGCCAGCTACGGACGCGACGACGGGCTCAAGCCCTGGCACTACCGCGATGACGCCACGGGCGAGCCGCGCACGTTCGCGGTGCCCGCGCGCGTGCGCTGCGACAGCCTGGAAGTGGTGGCCGCCACGGCGGCGGCGGGGCTGGGCATCGCGCGGCTGCCCGAGTGGCTGGCGGCCGAGCCGGTGGCCGCCGGCACGCTGGTGAAGGTGTTCGACGAGGCGCGCCCTTTCGGCTACGAGCTGCACGCCGTCTGGCCCCAGGCGCGCGCCCTGCCACGGCGCACGCGCGTCGTCATCGACGCGCTGGCCGCGCAGCTGCCCGCGCTGCTCGGGACCCGCTGAACGGCGGGCGCGGGCCGCCCTGGGGCGGCACTGGCAGCGGCGCCCGCGCCGCGCCGGCCCATGGCATCCCCGGCCGGCCTCAGGCAGTCCCGGGCATGCCCTGCAGGCGCCCCGCTTCCTGGCGGAAGTACACCTCCAGGAACTCCACGCACACCCGCACCTTGGCCGAGCGGTCCAGCCGCGTGGGGTACACGGCCCACACGTTGGCCTCCTGCCGCCAGTCGGGCAGCACCTGCACCAGCCTTCCCGCACGCAGGTGCGCCCCCACGTCCCACAGCGAACGCAGCACGATGCCGCGCCCGTCCACCGCCCACTGCACCGCCATCTCGCCGTTGTTGGCCGACAGCGGGCCGCGCACCTTCACCGTCTCGTCCACCGCGCCGCTGCGCAGCCGCCACACGCCGAACGGGTGGTCGCGCTCCTTGATCACCAGGCAGTCGTGGCTGGACAGCTCCGCCAGCGCGCGCGGCGTGCCGTGGCTCGCCAGGTAGGCGGGCGCCGCGCACAGCACGCGGTGGTTGTCCGCCAGACGGCGGGCGATCAGGTGCGGAGCGATCTCGTCGCCCACGCGCACGTCCAGGTCGAACCCTTCGCCGGCCACGTCCACCAGCCGGTCGAACACTTCCAGCCGCACCTGCAGGCCGGGGTGCTGCTCCACCAGCCGCGACAGCGCGGGCGCCACGATCTGGCGGCCAAAGCCAAAGCTGCTGCTCACCCGCAGCTGACCACGCGGCTCGCGCCGGGTGATGGCCACCTCCTGCAGCAACTGATCCATGTCGTCCAGGATGCGCTGCGCCCAGTGGAAGACACGCTCGCCCTCCTCCGTCACGGCCACGCGCCGCGTGGTGCGGTGCAGGAGCTTCACGGCCAGCTCCTGCTCCAGCAGGCGGATGCGCTTGCTCACGTACGCGGGCGAGGTGCCCAGCTCCGCCGCCGCGTCGCCAAAACTCGATTTGCGCACCACCACGGTGAACACGCGCAGGTCGTCGGTGGCCGGATTTTTATGCACGATGTGTGAAGAATATGAGCACAGTTGCCGGATTGTATTTTTTGCCGCACTGCCAAACAATCCGTGCTGATTCCCCCTGCCTTTCTTTTCCCTTCTTTCTCTTCCCCAGGCACCAAGGACCCCGAATGAGCACCAACACCCCCTACAAGATCGCCGTCATCCCCGGCGACGGCATTGGCAAGGAAGTCATGCCCGAAGGCCTGCGCGCGGTGCAGGCCGCCGCCCAGCGCTTCGGCATCCCGCTGGAGACCACCACCATCGACTGGGCCAGCTGCGACTACTACGCCGCCCACGGAAAAATGATGCCCGACGACTGGAAAGCCCAGCTCTCGGGCATGGACGCCATCTTCTTCGGCGCCGTGGGCTGGCCCGCCACCGTGCCCGACCACGTCTCGCTGTGGGGGTCGCTGCTCAAGTTCCGCCGCGAATTCGACCAGTACATCAACCTGCGCCCCGTGCGCCTGTTCGAGGGCGTGCCCTGCCCGCTGGCGGGCAGGAAGCCCGGCGACATCGACTACTACGTGGTGCGCGAGAACACCGAGGGCGAGTACACCTCGCTCGGCGGCATCATGTACGAAGGCACCGACCGCGAGATCGTGATCCAGGAATCGGTCTACTCGCGCCATGGCGCCAACCGCCTGCTGAAGTTCGCGTTCGACCTGGCCCAGAGCCGCCCGCGCAAGCACGTGACCCTGGCCACCAAGAGCAACGGCATCGCCATCAGCATGCCCTGGTGGGACCAGCGCGCCGAGGAAGTCGCCAAGGACTACCCCGAGATCACGCTGGACAAGCAGCACATCGACATCCTCACCGCGCGCTTCGTGCTGCAGCCCGGGCGCTTCGACGTGGTGGCCGCCACCAACCTGTTCGGCGACATCCTCTCCGACCTGGGCCCCGCCACCACGGGCACCATCGGCCTGGCGCCCTCGGCCAACCTGAACCCCGAGCGCACGTTCCCCAGCCTGTTCGAGCCCGTGCACGGCTCGGCGCCGGACATCTACGGCAAGAACATCGCCAACCCCATCGCGATGATCTGGTCGGGCGCGCTGATGCTGGACTTCCTCACCCAGGGCCAGGGCGCGGGGCGGCAGGCGCACGATGCGATCGTGGCGGCCATCGAGGAGGTCCTGCGCAGCGGGCCGCGCACGCCGGACCTGGGCGGCTCGGCCGACACCACGCAGGTGGGCGCGGCCATCGCGGCGCTGGTTTCCAAGGGGTAGGCCCTCGCCCCGCGCCCCCGGGGCGCGTGCCCGCGCACGGCATTTGCGCCGGGCCGCGCGCAGTGCCGGCGTGGGTTCACACGGGCGGCGGAGCCGGCCGCGCCCCTGCAGAAGAAGACCACCACGCCCCGAACCGCTGGAGGCCGGGCTGCGCCAGCAGGTACAGCCCTGTCAGCAGCAGCAGGCCCAGAGGGGGCAGCGGCGCATAGGTCACCCAGGGCGGCGGGCTGCCCTCCCGCAGGGCCATCGCCGCGAAATTCGCGACGACGGCCAGCGTGAAGGCCATCGACGCCCAGCGGTGAAACCGCCGCACGCCCTGGCCCCGGCTCATTGCGGGCCTCCCGCGGCCTGGATCATCTTCCAGCCGTTGCCCGCCGGGTCGCGGAACCCCGCATCCACCTGGCCGAACCGGTCCACCGGCTCCTGGGTGAACTCCACGCCCTGGGCGCGCATGTGCGCGCATGCGGCGCGGCAGTCGCGCACATGCAGGACCAGCGGCGGCATCGCCCCCTTGGCCACCATGGCGCGCAGCGCCTGGGCCGTGGCCTCGTCGTGCATCGGCGGCCCCGGCGTGAACAGGCCGAGCTGAAACGCCGGCTGCTCGGGGTGCTGCACCGTCAGCCACCGGTAGGCACCATTGCGCACGTCCGTGTGGACGCGGAATCCGAGCTTGTCGACATAGAACGCCAGGGCTTCGTCCTGGTCGTTGACATACACACCCACCACACCGATACCTTGGCTCATCACATCTCCTTGGTTGAGGGCCGGTTTGTACCCTCCGCCAGGCGGCGGCGCTTCTCCGAAACTGCGGTGGCAAGGTCCGGGCGCTGCGCGGCCTTCAGAAAACAGGCGGGCACGCTGCCCAGCTGCTGCGCCTCGTGCCGGGCGTCGATGCGCAGGGTGCTCGGGCTTTTTCCGGTGACGTCCCGGAACGTGCGGCCGAAAGTGCCCAGGCTTTCCCAGCCGGTGGCATAGGCGATCTCGGTGATGGGAAGGTCCGTGTCCCGCAGCAGCGTGGTCGCCTGCTCGATGCGCCGGGTGAGCAAATAGCGGTGCGGCGGAATGCCGAAGGCCTGCCGGAACGAGCGCGCGAAATGGGCGTCGGAGACGCCGCTGACCCGGGCCAGCCGCTTCACCGGCCACGCTTCGTGCGAGGCGGCGTCCATGTGGTCCTTCGCCCGCAGCAGGCGGCGCAGCAGGGCCGGGTCCTGCTGCGCGCCGGTCCCGTCCGGCGTGGACGGCAGGCCGGCGGGGTCTTCGCGCGGGGGAATGAGATCCGGAGTCACGGGCGGCATGAGGACAGCATATCGCCTTCACCGCGGCCGCCGCGTTCCCTTTCCCTGGATGCCCGCAGCCACCTCCCGCAAGCATTCCACCAGCAATCCCGTGGTGGGTGTGGGCCTTTGCCCGCGCAGCGTGATCAGCCCCACGGGAGGCAGGTCCACCGGCACGGGCAGCGCAAGCACGGCCACCAGCCCCTGCGCGGCGTAATGCCGGCCCACCGTGCGCGCCATGAAGGCCACGGCGCCGCGCTGCTGGACGAAGCTGATCTGCGACAGGAAGGACGCCGATTCGATGATGTCCTGCGGCGGGTGCAGGCCGTGCGCGAAGAACTGCTGTTCCAGCTTCACCCGCAGCGACGCCCAGGGCGGGGGCAGCACGCACGGCTGCGCGGCCACCTCGGCCCACCCGACCTTGCGCTTGCGGGCCAGGGGGTGCGTGGGGTGCGCCACGGCCACCATGGGGTCGCCATACAGGGCCTCGGTCTCCAGGTCGGGCGAGGCATAGCCGGGCTCCAGGCGGCCCACGAACAGGTCCAGCTCGCCCAGGCGCAGCTTGGGCAGCAGGCGCGTGAGGTCCCCTTCGTCGATCAGCACCGTGGTGCGGCGGGACCGCGCCTTGAGCAGCTCCACCGCCTGCGCCAGCAGCACCGGCGTGGCCGCCACCATGGCCCCCACGCTGGTGCGGCCCACGGCACCACTGGCCTCGGCGGCGATTTCGTCGCGCGTGCGGTCATACCCCGCCAGCACCGAACGGGCGAAGCGCACCACGCTCGCGCCCGCGGCCGTGGGCTCGGTGCCGCGCGTGGAGCGCTCGAACAGCGGCAGGCCGAACATGCGCTCGATCTCGGCCAGCGTCTTGGAGACCGCCGGCTGCGTGACCGACAGGAACTCCGCCGCGCGGCCCAGGTGGCGGAACTGGTCGAGCGCCACGAGCATCTGCAGGTGGCGCAGCTTGAGGTTGGAGCGCAGTACGCGGTCGATCTTGGCCATCGTGGTCTTCTTTCTGGCGGGCTCGACACATTACTTCAAGGCAATGAAGCCAGTCCATATCTTCATTGGATTGTTATGCACCGGTTCTGAACAATGGCGGCTCCCGACCCCACAAACAACAGGAGACAGGCATGCACAACACCCCCCGCATCGCAAGGCGCCAGTTCGTGCTGGGCGCATTGAGCGCCAGCGCACTGACGGCCACCCCGTCCGGCAGCCTCTTCGCCCAGGCCTGGCCCGAGCGCCCCCTCACCTTCATCTGCCCCTGGCCTGCGGGCGGCACGGCCGACCAGTCGATGCGCGCGCTGTGCGCGGTGGCGGGCCGGGTGCTGGGCCAGAGCATCGCGGTGGAAAACAAGGTGGGCGCGTCCGGCATGATCGGCGCCAAGGCGCTGGCCTCGGCCAGGCCCGACGGCTACACCGTCGGCCAGATCCCGATCTCGGTCACGCGCTTCTCGCAGCTGGGCACGCTGCAGGCCGACCCGCGCAAGGACTTCACCTACCTCGCGCGCACCTCGGGCCAGACCTTCGGCATCGCCGTGCCCGCCAGCTCGCCATTCAAGACGCTCAAGGACTTCGTGCAGCACGCCAAGGCCCACCCCGGCAAGGTGACCTATGCCCACGCCGGCGTGGGCGGCGCCACGCATGTGGGCATGGAGGAGTTCGCGGGCGCCGCGGGCATCCAGCTCAACCACGTGCCCTACAAGGGCGGCGCCGAGGCGCTGCAGGGCGTGCTGGGCGGCCACGTGGACGCGCTCGCCGACTCCAGCTCGTGGGCGCCGCATGTGGAGGCCGGCAAGCTGCGCCTGTTGGCCACCTGGGGCGAGCAGCGCACGGCCCGCTTCAAGGAGGTCCCGACGCTGCGCGAATCCGGCTATGACGTGGTGGTGGACGCTCCCAACGGCATCGGCGCGCCCCGGGGCCTGGACCCCGCCATCGCCGCCCGGCTGCGTGAAGCCTTCAAGCAGGCCGTGGCCAGCCCCGAATTCAAGGCCGTGGCCGACAAGCTCGACGCGCCACTGCTGTACCTGGACGGCCCTGACTACGAAAAGTACGTGAACACGGTCTACGCCAAGGAGACCGTGCTCATCGAAAAACTCAAGCTGCGAGAGCTGATGCGCAGTTGAGCCCCGCAGCCACCAGAATCACCCCCCACCACAAGGCCCACGATGAACGCCCCCACGGCCCCCGGCCTGCTCGCCAGCCCGCTGCTGCACCTGCACCCCCACGACAACGTGCTCGTCGCCAAGACGGCGCTGGCGCTGGGGCAGGAAATTCCCGAACTGGGCGTGCGCACGCGCGCCCAGGTGCCCGCGGGCCACAAGATCGCCGCGCGCCGCATCGCCGAGGGCGAGCAGGTCAAGAAGTACGACACCGTGATCGGCGTCGCCACGCGCGACCTGGAGCCCGGCGACTACGTGCACAGCCACAACCTGCGGCTGGTGGACCACTACCGCGACCCGGCGTTTGGCGCCGACGTGCGGCCCGTGGCGTACGTGCCCGAGGGCGAGCGCGCCACCTTCCAGGGCTTCGTGCGCGCGGACGGCGGCGTGGGAACGCGCAACTTCATCGGCATCCTGTCGTCGGTGAACTGCTCGGCCACCGTGATCAAGAACATCGCCGCGCACTTCACGCCCGAGCGCCTGGCCGACTTTCCACACGTGGACGGCGTGGCCGCCTTCGCGCAGACCAGCGGCTGCGGCATGTCCTCGCCCAGCGAGCACTTCGACGTGCTGCGCCGCACGCTGGCGGGCTATGCGCGCCACCCCAACCTGGCGGGCGTGCTCATCGTGGGCCTGGGCTGCGAGCGCAACCAGGTCGCCTCCCTGGTGGAGTCGCAAGGGCTGCAGGAAGGCAAGCTCATGCGCACGCTGGTGATGCAGGACGTGGGCGGAACGCGCGCCACCATCGCGGCGGGCATCGCCGCCATCGAGGAGATGCTGCCCATCGCCAACCAGGCGCGGCGCAGCACCGTGAGCGCGAGCCACCTCAAGATCGGACTGG
This sequence comes from Acidovorax sp. GW821-FHT11A03, assembly GCF_058809075.1. Lineage (NCBI taxonomy): Bacteria > Pseudomonadati > Pseudomonadota > Betaproteobacteria > Burkholderiales > Comamonadaceae > Acidovorax > Acidovorax sp. GW821-FHT11A03. Next base: position 16,272 of record NZ_JBXASG010000003.1, on the reverse strand, counting down.
AATGCGGCGGCTCGGACGGTTTCTCGGGCATCACCGCCAACCCCGCGCTGGGCGCGGCCATGGACATCCTGGTGCGCCACGGCGGCACGGCCATCCTGTCGGAAACGCCCGAGATCCACGGCGTGGAGTTCATGCTCACGCGCCGCGCCATCAGCCCCGCCGTGGGCCAGAAGCTGCTGGACCGCCTGGCCTGGTGGGAACGCTACACCGCGGGCCAGAACGCCCAGTTCAACGGCGTGGTGGGCCATGGCAACCAGGCCGGCGGCCTGGCCAACATCTTCGAGAAGTCGCTGGGCTCGGCCATGAAGGGCGGCACCACGCCGCTGCGCGCGGTGTACGAATACGCCGAACCCATCACCGAGCATGGCTTCGTGTTCATGGACTCGCCCGGCTACGACCCCGTGGCCTCCACCGGCCAGATCGCCAGCGGCGCGCAGCTCATCTGCTTCACCACGGGGCGCGGCTCCATGTTCGGCAGCAAGCCCGCGCCCACCATCAAGCTGGCCAGCAACACGCCCATGTACCAGCGCCTCGAAGAGGACATGGACATCAACTGCGGCGTGATCGTGGACGGCGAATGCAGCGTGCCCGAGATGGGCCGGAAGATCTTCGAGCAGATCCTGCGCCACGCGAGCGGCGAGGCCACCAAGAGCGAGGCCCTGGGCCTGGGCGACCACGAGTTCGTGCCCTGGCACCTGGGCATCGTGTCTTGAGAATTTGCTCCCAAAAACATAGCTTCCTGCGCTTGCTGTACAAGCGCTTCCGGCCTATTTCATTGAAAACCATGCCCCTGACCCTCACCCGCCCCGCGCTGATCCGCAGCGCCAACTTCATCGGTGGCGAATGGACCGTGGCCACCGGCGCCCGGCTTGACGTGACCGACCCCGCCACCGGCGACACCATCGCTTGCGTGCCGGACTCCGGCGCTGGCGATGCGCTGGCGGCCCTGGACGCGGCCCACGCCGCATTTCCCGCCTGGCGCAAGGTGCCCGCCAAGCAGCGCGCCGCCATCATCAAGCACTGGAACGACCTCGTGCTGGCCCACCAGGACGACCTGGGCAAGCTCATCTCGCGCGAGCAGGGCAAGCCCCTGGCCGAGGGCAAGGGCGAAGTGGCCTACGCCGCCAGCTACATCGAATGGTTCGCCGAAGAGGCCACGCGCATGAACGGCGAGGTCATCCCCGCGCCGGTGCCGGGCCGGCGCATGTTCGCCCTGCGCGAGCCCGTGGGCGTGGTGGCCGCCATCACGCCGTGGAACTTCCCGGCCGCGATGATCGCGCGCAAGATCGCCCCGGCCCTGGCCGCCGGCTGCACCGTGGTCTGCAAGCCCGCCGAGGACACGCCGCTGACCTCCCTGGCCCTGGTGCTGCTCGCGCACGAGGCCGGCGTGCCGCCGGGGGTGCTCAACATCGTCACCGCCTCGCGCGAGAAGACGCCCGAGGTGGTGGACGTGTGGCTCGACGACAGCCGCGTGCGCAAGATCACCTTCACGGGCTCCACCCCCGTGGGCAAGCACCTGGCGCGGCGCAGCGCGGAGACGCTCAAGAAACTCTCGCTCGAACTCGGCGGCAACGCGCCCTTCATCGTGTTCGAGGACGCCGACGTCGGCGCCGCCGTGGACGGCTTCATGGCCGCCAAGTTCAGGAACGGCGGCCAGACCTGCGTGTGCCCCAACCGCGTGTTCGTGCAGCGCCGCGTGTTCGAGGCGTTCGCCCACCAGCTCGCGGCGCGCGTGGCGGCGCTGCAGGTCGGCCCGGCCAGCGACCCGGCCTCGCAGATCGGCCCCATGATCAACGGCCGCGCCGTGCAGAAGATCGAGCGCCACGTGAATGACGCGGTGGCCAAGGGGGCGAGGGTGCTCACGGGCGGCAGGCGCCTGGCCGAGCTGGGCGCCACCTACTACGCGCCCACCGTGCTCACCGGCGCCGACGCCACCATGGCCTGCGCCTGCGAAGAGACCTTCGGCCCCGTGGCGCCGCTGACCGTGTTCGACACCGAAGAGGAAGTGATCGCCGCCGCCAACGACACGCCCTTCGGGCTGGCCGCGTACTTCTACAGCCAGGACGTGCGCCGCATCTGGCGCGTGGCCGATGCGCTGGAGACGGGCATCGTGGGCGTCAACGAAGGGGCGCTGGCGGCGGAGGCCGCGCCGTTTGGCGGCGTGAAGGAGTCGGGCTACGGCCGCGAGGGCTCCACGCACGGCCTCGACGACTACCTGCACACCAAGTACGTCTGCCAGGGCGGGCTCGATTGACCCGCAGCTTTCGCGCGGCGCCGCATGCGGCGCCCAGCTCCCCTCCCACAAGGAATCCCATGCCCGCACACAACCCCTTCAAGGCCGCGCTCGCCGGCCGCCATCCGCAAATCGGCCTGTGGCTCGCCATGGCCGACCCGTACCTGGCGGAAGCCGCCGCCACCTGCGGCTACGACTGGCTCTTGATCGACGGCGAGCACGCGCCCAATGACGTGCGCAGCACCCTGGCCGCGCTGCAGTCGGTGGCCGCCCACGCGTCGCAGCCGGTGGTGCGCGTGGTGGAAGGCAGCACGGCCCTGGTCAAGCAGATGCTGGACATCGGCGCCACGACCCTGCTCGTGCCCATGGTGGACACCGCCGAACAGGCACGGGGCATCGTGGCGGCCATGCGCTACCCGCCGCTGGGCATCCGGGGCGTGGGCAGCGCCGTGGGCCGCGCGTCGCAGTGGAGCGCCCGCACCGACTACCTGAACATCGCGGACGACGAAGTGTGCCTGCTGGTGCAGGCCGAGACCACCACGGCGCTGGCCAACCTCGGCGCCATCTGCGCCGTGGACGGCGTGCATGGCGTGTTCATCGGCCCGGCCGACCTCGCCGCCTCCATGGGCCACCGGGGCAATCCCGGCCACCCCGAGGTGCAGGCGGCCATCGAAGGCGCCATGCGGACCATCATCGCCAGCGGCAAGGCCGCGGGCACCCTCACCTCCGACCCCACGCTGGCGCAGCGCTACCTCGACCTGGGCTGCACCTTCGTGGCCGTGGGCGTGGATGTGCTGATGTTCGCCAACGCGGCACGCAGGCTGCGGGCCCACTTCGGCGGCAGCGGGCCGAAGGCGCCGCCCGGCGGCGGCGCGGCGGCCGCCTATTGAGCCCGGCCTGTCTTCGCCTCAGCGCGGCAGCGCGTCGCCGAAGACCTCCAGGGCCCGGCCGTGCAGCGAGCGCAGCGTGTCCGCAGGGTCCACGGCCTGCCCCAGGGCCAGTGCCCCACTGCGCTGGAACGACGGTGCCATCAGGCGCTGCGCCGCCTCGATCACCAGGGGCGCCGTCACGGCATAGATGTCCTGCCCGCGCACGCCCGCCGTGCGGGCCTGCCCGTTCTGCACAAGCCGCACCGCCAGCTCGAAGCGCTGCGCCGACCGGCCGCTGCCGTCCACCGCCGTGGGCGGCGGCGTCGCCGCATCGCGGATGTCCGCGAGCGCCGAGCTGTTCAGGAACGAACGGATCGTGTCGGCCCGCAGATGGTGCGCGAGCGTGATCGTTTCGCTGAACGGCAGCTCCACCATCGGATACGTCCCGAGCGGCGGCGCGAAGGTCCAGTCCGGCACATCGGACGACGGGACCAGGGGCACCAGGGCACCGCCCTGGACCACTTGGCGCGGCGCCTTGTTGCGCTCGCCCGTCTCGCGGGTGCCCGCGGTGGGCCACCAGCGGTCCAGCCCCATGGCCACCGTGATCTCGTCAATGCGCCCCGCCGAGGCCAGCGCGCTGGCCAGCAGATCGGCCAGCCCTCCATAGAAGCCGGCGGCCGGCATCACCACCCGCCTGGCGGCCCGCGCTGGCGCATCCAGGTCGGCAAAGCTCGCCTGCGCGCTGGGCTGCTCCGCCGTGACGTCGATGTAGTGGCAGCCGGCCCGCAGCGCGGCCCGCGCCACCGGGGGCGCGGTGTCGAGGAAAGGACCCGCGCAGTTGATGACCACCGCGCAGCCCGCGAAGGCCTGCCCGAGCGCGCCGGGGTCGTCCAGGCCCGCCACGCGGCAGGCGATGCCGGAGGGAAACAACGCGCCAAGCCGGGCGGCACTGCGCCCCACCGCCACCACGGGCAGGCCGCGCAGCCGGGCCTCGCGAACGACAAACTGGCCGGTGTGGCCCGTGGCGCCATAGACGGCGATGGACTGGAGAGGGGAATGCATGGTGACCTTTCAAGAAATAGATACAGACCTGTATGTTCTTAATACTACATACAGGTCTGTATCATGTCAACATGCAATGATGCCGGCATGTGTCCCGTCGATGGACGCGCACGGCCGCGCGGCCCGGTGCGGCCCGGTGTTCAGGGGCCGAATGCAAAAAGGCCCTCGCCATGGCGAGGGCCCTTGTTTGCCGGAAGTTGCCCTGAACGGGCCCGTCCGCCGTCCGCTCAGCTGCCTGCGACCTTCATGCGGTTCACGAGGATGGAGCCCACGGTCTTGGCGCCATAGTTGTAGGCATCGGCGCCCACGGCCTCGATGCCCTTGAGCATGTCCTTGAGGTTGCCCGCGATGGTGATCTCGTGCACGGGGTAGGCAATCTTGCCGTTCTCGACCCAGAAACCGCTCGCACCGCGCGAGTAGTCGCCCGTCACGTAGTTCACGCCCTGGCCCATGAGCTCGACCACGAAGAGGCCCGTGCCCAGCTTCTGCAGCATGGCGTCCAGGTTGTCGCTGGCCTGGGTGAGGCGCGATGTCATCACCAGGTTGTGCGAGCCGCCCGCGTTGCCCGTGGTCTTCATGCCCAGCTTGCGCGCCGAGTAGCTGGACAAGAAATAGCCCTGCACGCGCCCGCCCTGCACCACCTTGCGCGGCGCCACGCGCACGCCCTCCTCGTCGAACGGCGAGCTGCCCTTGCCGCGCAGGATGAAGGGATCTTCCAGAATGTCGATGTGCTTGGGAAACACCATCTTGCCCAGCGAGTCGAGCAGGAAGCTGCTCTTGCGGTACAGCGAGCCGCCGCTCACGGCCTGCACGAAGCCGCCCAGCAGGCCAGCGGCCAGGGTGGATTCGAACAGCACCGGGCATTGCGTGGTGGGGATCTTGCGTGACCCGAGACGGCTCAATGCGCGCTGCGCGGCGTACCGGCCCACGGCCTCGGGCGAGGCCAGTTCGGTGGCGTCGCGCATGGAGCTGTACCAGGCGTCGCGCTGCATCTCTGCGTTGCGGCCGGGCAGCGAGGCGATGGGCGCCACCGAGAAGCTGTGGCGCGAGCTGGCATAGCCGCCGCGAAAGCCGCGTGTGTGGGCGCTGAAGAAATGGCTTTGCTGCGCCGACACGCCCGCGCCTTCGCTGTTGGTGATGCGGCGGTGGGTCTTGAGCGCGGCGGCCTCGCAGGCCTTGGCGATTTCAGCGGCCTCTTCGCTCGTGAGGGCCCAGGGGTGGAACAGGTCCAGGTCACGGTGTGTGTCCGCGGGGGCGATGTCGTCGGCATCGGGCAAACCCGCCACGGGGTCTTCGGCCGTGAAGCGGGCGATGTCATACGCGGCCTGCACGGTCTGCTCGATCGCCCTGCTGGAGAAATCGGATGTGCTGGCGTTGCCGCGGCGGTTGCCGATGTAGACCGTCACACCCAGCGACTTGTCGCGGTTGCGCTCCACGTTCTCCAGCTCGCCCTTGCGCACGCTGACCGACAGGCCGCAGCCCTCGGACGCCTCGGCGCCCGCGTCGGTGGCGCCGAGCTTTTTGGCATGGGCCAGGGCGCGGTCGACCAGTTCCTCGAAGAAGGGGCGGCTGTAGCTGAAACCGCTGTCGGGGGTGGCGCGGGAAATGGCAGGGGCTTGCGCGGCGGGCGGGGCGCTTTGGAGGCGCGCGGCGCGGGTGGAGGGTTTATTCATAGCGGAAGCTATGATACTTGCCGCTGTGGCGCGCTCTGCGCCGCTTCTCTTTTTGCCCCCACCCATGTCACGCAAACCCAAAAAAGGCTACTTTGTGCGAGGCCAGTTCGTTGCCGAAGGCAGCGAAATGGACATTCAGCTCAAGGCCGAACTCAAAGGCACGCCCGATGCCAGCCGCACCGACCTCAAGCGCGAAAGCGACGAACTGCAGGAGCTGGGCAAGGAACTGCTGACGCTGCGCGCCGACCTGTTCGACGCCGTGGGCCTGCCCGACAAGCTGGTGGACGCACTGGCCGAGGCCAAGCGCATCACCAATTTCGAGGGCAAGCGCCGCCAGATGCAGTACGTGGGCAAGATCATGCGCAAGCTCGAACCCGAGCTGGTGCAGGCGGCCCGCCAGGCGCTGCAGGAGCAGCACAAGGGCTCGGCCACCGAAAAGATGCAGCTGCAGCTGGCCGAACACTGGCGCGACCGCCTGATCGCCGACGACGAGGCGCTGGCCCCCTGGATGGCCGAGCACCCAGGCACCGACACCCAGCAGCTGCGCGCGCTGATCCGCCAGGCGCGCAAGGATGCGCCCCCCGCCGACAAGGCCGCCGTGTCGCAAGGCCTGGCCCCACGCAAGGGCCGCGCCTACCGCGAACTGTTCCAGCTGGTGCGCGAGCACCTGGGCGGCACGGGCACGGACGATGCCAGCGGCATCGACGAGGACGACGGCGATGAGTGAGGCCCGACACGACCCGGTGAAGGTCGGCATCGTCTCCATCAGCGACCGCGCCAGCTCCGGGGTCTATGAAGACAAGGGCCTGCCCGCGCTGCAGGACTGGCTCGCGCGCGCCCTGCTCAACCCCATCGCCTTTGAATCGCGCCTGATCCCCGACGAGCAGGACGGCATCAGCGCCGCGCTGATCGAGCTGGTCAACGCAGGCTGTTGCCTGGTGCTGACCACCGGCGGCACCGGCCCCGCCCCGCGCGACGTGACGCCCGAGGCCACGCTGGCCGTGGCGCACAAGGAGATGCCGGGCTTTGGCGAGCAGATGCGCCAGATCAGCCTGAAGTTCGTGCCCACCGCCATCCTGTCGCGCCAGGTGGCCGTGGTGCGCGACCAGAGCCTCATCATCAACCTGCCCGGCCAGCCCAAGGCGATTGCCGAGACGCTGGAAGGCCTGAAGGACGCCGACGGCAAGCAGATCGTGCCCGGCATCTTTGCCGCCGTGCCGTACTGCGTGGACCTGATTGGCGGCCCGTATCTGGAAACGCGCGACGAAGTCTGCAAGGCGTTCCGGCCCAAGAACGCGGTGCGAGCGCCTCGCCCGGCCTGATTTCTCACGGTTCAAAGAAAAAATAGCTGCCAGCGCTTATTCAACAAGCGCTGGCAGCTATAATTTTTATAGCATTCTGATTCTTGAATGCAGCGCAGGCAAGCCGCTACTTGCCCACCAGCTCGTTGAGCTTGCCCGCCTCGAACTGCTCCTTGAGCGCCGCATCACACGGCACGCAGTCCTTGTTCTGCGGGTTGGCGGACAGTTTCTCGATGGCCTGCCACAGCAGCGCGATCTGGTGCTCCTGCGACGAGGCGTTGTCGATCAGCCCGCGCATGGCCTGCGAGAGGGGGTCGTCCTCCTGCGTGATGCCATAGGCCGTGAACTTGCGGGCCTGCTGGGGTTCGGTCACGTCGGCGCTTTCGCCCGCCTTGGACGGGATGATGCGCGCCGGGATGCCCACCGCCGTGGCGCCCGGGGGCACCGGCTTGATGACCACGGCGTTGCTGCCGATCTTGGCGCCGTCACCCACCTCGAAGCCGCCGAGCACCTTGGCCCCCGCGCTCACCACCACATCCTTGCCCAGCGTGGGATGGCGCTTGGCGCCCTTGTAGAGCGAGGTGCCGCCCAGCGTGACGCCCTGGTAGATGGTGCAGCCGTCGCCAATCTCGGCGGTCTCGCCCACCACCACGCCCATGGCGTGGTCGAAGAACACGCGCTCGCCGATCCTGGCGCCGGGGTGGATCTCGATGCCGGTGAACCAGCGCGCGAAGTGCGAGATGAAGCGCCCGAACCATTTCAGGCCGTGGTGCCAGCACCAGTGCGCCGGCCGGTGCAGCCAGATCGCGTGCAGGCCCGGATAACAGGTGATCACCTCCCACGTACTGCGCGCGGCAGGATCGCGGTCGAGGATGCACTGGATATCGGAGCGCAGGCGGGCGAGCATCGGTTCTTTTCGTTATGTGTTTATGGGCTGCACAGTCTATCGTTTTGACTGGCTCGCCTCGATCATGGCCTTGGCGACACCTCGCAGGATGTGGATTTCCTCGGGGCTGAGCTGCGCGCGGTTGAAAAGCTGGTTAAGGCGGGGCATGAGCTTCTTGGGCGCGGCGGGGTCCAGGAAGCCGATGGTGGTGAGCGCCTGCTCCCAATGGCCCAGCATGCCCGCCACCTGGGCGGCGTCGGCCAGGGCGCGGGCGGGCGTGGCGTCCTGCACCGGGAATCCGCCCAGCGCCATGCGCCATTCGTAGGCAATCACCTGAATGGCCGCGCCCAGATTGAGCGAGCCAAAGCCGGGATTGGTGGGGATGGAGAGCGCCACGTGGCAGCGGTAGACGTCTTCGTTGGTCATGCCAAAACGCTCGGAGCCAAACAGAAAGGCCACGCCTGCCTGGCGGCCCGCCACCGATGCGGTGGGTGCCGATTCCTCAATGTTGTGGGTGTTTTTGGCCTCCAGCGCCTTTCCGTCAAGCGCTGATAGCTCATTTTTTAATAGCAAATCGAAATGCGCACGGGGTGCTGCCGTGGGCGGCCCGAAGTCGCGCGGGGTCATGGCCGTGGCGCACAGGTGGCTCATGCCGTCCAGGGCCTCGTCCAGCGTGGCGACGATGCGGGCGTTCTCCAGCACGTCCAGGGCGCCGCTGGCGCGCTGTATGGTCTCCTCGCGCCGCAGCACGTTGGCCCAGCGCGGGGCCACCAGCACCAGGTCGTCAAAACCCATGGTTTTCATGGCGCGGGCGGCGGCGCCCACATTGCCGGCGTGGCTGGTGTTGATCAGGACAAAACGGGTCTTCATGGCAGCGGAAAAGGAGGGTGTGCGGGGCACGAACAGGACAGGCGAAGCGTGGAAGCGGTGCGGACAAAGGCCCGCGGGTTAGGCAAAAAATGGCACTGCGGGTAAAATTCCGCCCTCATTGTCGCCGCCCGCATCGCCGGGACGGATCGCACCGCTCCTGATTCGCAGGTTGCCCCTTCGGCGGGCGCCCTGCCCACCACCACAATCTATGTCGTCCAATCTGCACCCCATGCTCAACGTGGCCATCAAGGCCGCACGCGCCGCCGGCGCCATCATCAACCGCGCGGCCCTGGACGTGGAATCGGTGCGGATCTCGCAAAAGCAGATCAACGACTTCGTGACCGAAGTGGACCATGCGTCCGAGAAGATCATCATCGAGACGCTGCTCACGGCCTACCCCGGTCACGGCATCCTGGCCGAAGAGTCGGGCAGCGAATACGGCGCCAAGGATTCGGAATTCGTCTGGATCATCGACCCGCTGGACGGCACCACCAACTTCATCCACGGCTTTCCTGTGTACTGCGTCAGCATCGCGCTGGCCGTGCGCGGCAAGGTCGAGCAGGCGGTCATCTACGACCCCTCGCGCAACGACCTGTTCACGGCCACCAAGGGCCGCGGCGCCTACCTGAACGAGCGCCGCATCCGCGTCTCCAAGCGCACCCAGCTCAAGGACTGCCTGATCTCCACGGGCTTCCCCTTCCGCCCGGGCGACAACTTCAAGAGCTACCTGAACATGATGGCCGACGTGATGCAGCGCACCGCCGGCCTGCGCCGCCCCGGCGCCGCCGCCCTGGACCTGGCCTACGTGGCCGCGGGCTTCACGGATGGCTTCTTCGAGACCGGCCTGTCGATCTGGGACGTGGCCGCCGGCTCGCTGCTGGTGACCGAGGCCGGCGGCCTGGTGGGCAACTTCACGGGCGAAGCCGACTTCCTGGAGCAACGCGAATGCCTGGCCGGCAACCCCCGCATCTACGGCCAGCTGGTGCCCATCCTGGGCAAGTACAGCAAGTTTGCGAGCGCGGGCGACAAGGCGGCCGTGCGCCAGGCGGCTGCGGCAGACGCACCCGTCAGCGCTGAAGCCGAGGCTGCAGCCGATGTGGAGTCCGACACCACGGGTGCCGCCCCACAGGCCGACGCCCCCAAGAGCGAAGACGCGCCGTTCTGATGTATGCCTGAGCACCGTCCCCTATCGGGACTGTGCTCAGTTCGGGTCGGGGTATTTCTGGGCAATGCTGCGGAAATCTTCCGCAATGTCCACGAACGCATCCACCATGTCAGGGTCGAAATGCGTGCCCTTGCCCCGCACGATGGTGTTGCACGCCTGGTCGTGCGAGAACGCGGGCTTGTAGACCCGTTTGCTGATGAGCGCGTCGTACACGTCGGCCACGGCCATGAGGCGCGCCGACACCGGAATGGCATCCCCCGCCAGCCCCTGCGGGTAGCCCGAGCCATCCCACTTTTCCTGGTGGCAGTAGGCGATCTCCTTGGACACGCTCAGAAAAGCCACCCGCATGCCCAGGCGCCGCTCGGCCTCCTCAATCGCGTTGCGGCCCAGCGTGGTGTGAGTCTTCATGATCTCGAACTCTTCCACGGTGAGCTTGCCCGGCTTCAGGAGGATGCTGTCGGGGATGCCGATCTTGCCGATGTCGTGCAGCGGCGCCGACTTGTAGAGCAGCTCGATCATCCGGTCGTTGAGCACCGGCTCGAACCGCGGGTGGTGGCGCAGCCGCTCGGCCAGCGTCTTCACGTACAGCTGGGTGCGGCGGATGTGGTTGCCGGTTTCGTTGTCGCGCGTCTCGGCCAGCGAGGTCATGGCCATGATGGTCACGTCCTGGATGGCCTGCACCTCCAGCGTGCGCATGGCGACCTCGCGCTCCAGGTAGGAGCTCTTGTCGCGCAGGAAATCCGCGGTGGCCTTGAGCGCCAGATGGGTGTTCACCCGTGCCAGCAGGATGGGCGGACTGATGGGTTTGGTGATGTAGTCCACCGCGCCCAGCGCCAGGCCCATGCGTTCGTCATCGGGGTCGGAGCGCGCGGTGAGGAAGATCACCGGGATGTCGCGCGTGGCGGACGCGGCCTTCAGGCGCCGGCAGACCTCGTAGCCGTCCATCTCGGGCATCATGATGTCCAGCAGGATCAGGTCGGGCGGCGTGCCCGACTGCGCGATCTTCAGAGCCTTTTCCCCATGGTTGGCCACTTTCACCAGGAAATGCTCTCGCAGCAGGCTGCCCATCAGGGTGAGGTTGTCGGGCGTGTCATCCACCACCAGCACCGTGGCGATCGGTTTTTCAACGAGAACGGCCTGCGGGGAGGCAAAGGGCGCGTTGTCCATGGAATTTCCTGCGTGTTGTGCCGCTCAGGGGGTGTGGGCGGCAGGGTGTTCGGAGCCTGGCGCATCGGCCATGGCCCCCAGGGCCTGCTCGAAATCAAAATTCAGGGTGTGCATCTCGACCACCGTGAAGGCGCTCCCCAGCACGGGCTTCAGCACAGGGGCATTGTGTTGGAAAAACTCCGGCGCTGCAGGATCGTCCTGCTCCAGCAGGCCGCGCAGGTGCTGCAGGGCACCTGCGCCGTCCAGCCCCTCGTGGCCCGCACCCGCGCCAGCCACGCTGTCCGGCGCCGCCGGCCGGTGCCGCTGCATCCACGCCTGCAGGCCGTCCAGGAGGGGCTGCAGCGCAGAGTCCACGGCCCCCAGAAGGGCCGCGGCGGTACCCGCCTCCTGCCCGCTGCGCAGGGCGTGCTCCAGCGCCTGGGCATGGGAGGACACCTCCTCGGCCCCGATGTTGGCCGCCACGGAACGCAGCGTGTGCGCCAGGCGCTCGGCGAGCACCGTGTCGCCGCCGGCGCTGGCCTGCTCCATGTCGGCAAGCACCCGTGACTGTCCCTGCACGAACCGGCGCAGCATCTCGGCGTACAGGGCCGGCTTGCCCAGCGCGCGCTGCAGGCCCAGGGCCGTGTCCAGCCCCGCCACCGTGGGCAAGGACAGGCCGGGCGCCGCCTCGCCATCCGGCGGAGCCGTGGCGGGCAGGCCCGGCGCGGGCGGCTTGCCCAGGCCTGGCCGGGGCCGGATCCAGCGGCCCAAGGCGCTCCACAGCGCCGCGGGCTCGATGGGCTTGGCCACATGGTCGTTCATGCCCGCGGCAAAGCAGCGCTGGCGGTCGGCCTCCATCGCGTTGGCCGTCATGGCCACGATGGGCAGCTGGGCATACCGCGGGTCGCTGCGCAGCCGCCGCGTGGCGGTTTCTCCGTCCATGACGGGCATCTGCATGTCCATCAGCACCACGTCATAGGGCTTGCGCTCGATGCGCTCGATCGCAATCTGGCCGTTTTCGGCCACATCGACGGAAAAACCGGCTTCCCGCAACAGCTCGACCGCCACCATCTGGTTGAGTTCGTTGTCTTCCACCAGCAGCACGGACGCGCCCCGGATCGCGAGCGGCAGCTCGTCCGCCGCAGGCGCCGGGGTGACCACGCGGCGCGGGCTGTAGGTGGAGTGTTCCAGCGGCTGCATCAGCGTGTCGAACAGCAGCGACGCGTTGACGGGCTTGATCAGCACCGTGTCGATGCCCTGCGCGCGCGCGGCGCGCATCACATCCTCTCGCCCGTAGGCCGTGACCATGAGCATCTTGGGCACCTGCGCCATCCCGAGCCCCCGGATGTGGCCCGCCAGCTGGATGCCATCCATGCCCGGCATGTGCCAGTCGAGCAGCAGCAGGCCGAAAGGCTGGTGCCGCGCCATGGATTCGCGCAGCCTGTCGAGCGCTTCCAGCCCGGAATAGGCCTGTTCCACCTCGAAGCCCATGGCGTGCAGCATGTCGGAGAGCACCGTGGCCGCCGTGTGGTTGTCGTCCACCACCAGCACCCTGCGCCCCCGCAGGTCCGGCGGCGGCAGCAGCATCCGCGCGGGTGCCCCGCGCTCGAGCGGCACGGCGACCCAGAAGGTGGAGCCTTGGCCATGGATGCTCTGCACGCCGACCTCGCCGCCCATCAGTTCCGCCAGGCTCTTGCAGATGGCCAGCCCCAGCCCCGTGCCGCCGTAGCGGCGCGTGGTGGACGTGTCCGCCTGCTGGAAGCTCTGGAACAGCCGCCCCATCTGGTCCACGGTGAGCCCGATGCCCGTGTCGCGCACCTCGAAGCGCAGCAGCACGCGGTTGCCCGCCTCCTCCACCAGCCGCGCGGCAATGCTGATCTCGCCGGTGTCGGTGAACTTGATGGCGTTGTTGGCGAAGTTGATGAGGATCTGCCCCAACCGCAGCGAGTCCCCCACCAGGTTCGGGGGCACGTCGGCCCCCACGTCGCAGACCAGCTCCAGCCCCTTGGCACCGGCCTTGTAGCCCACCACGTCGGACACGCTCTCCAGCATGCGGTCGAGCACGAAGGGCTGCTTCTCGACCGTGAGCTTGCCCGCCTCGATCTTGGAAAAATCGAGGATGTCGTTGATCACGCCCAGCAGGTGCTGGCCCGCCTGCTGGATCTTGCTCACGTAGTCGTGCTGGCGCGTCGAAAGGCCCGACTTGAGCGCCAGGTGCGACATGCCGATGATCGCGTTCATGGGCGTGCGGATCTCGTGGCTCATGTTGGCCAGAAAGTTCGACTTGAGCGCGGTGGACTCCTCGGCCAGCTCCTTGGCGCGGCGCAGGTCCTGCTCGGCGCGCTGCCGGTCGGTGATGTCCACAAACGTGCCGATGGCGCCCCCGGGCGAGCCGTCGGGCCGCGAGAACCCGTGCAGCCAGAACAGGGTGTGGTGGACCATTCCGTCGGCATACGGCAGGTCCACCTCCTTGTGCACCGACTGGACCCCGTTCAGGGCTTCCTCGGCATCCGCGTCGAAGCGCTCCCGCTCGGCCTCGGGCAGGAAGGCCAGGTCCAGCACCGTCTTGCCGATCAGCGCCTCGCGCTGCACGCCAAAGGCCTGCTCGTAGGCGCGGTTGAAGCCGATGTAGCGGCCATCCGCTCCCTTGTAGAACAGGGGCACGGGAATGGCGTCGATCAGCGCCTGCTGAAAGTCCAGCTGCTCGGCCACGCGGGCCTCGAGCAGCTTCTGGTCGTGGACGTCCACGTTGACGCCCACCACGCGCACCGCCTTGCCCCTGCCGTCGCGAAAGATGCGGGCGGCCGACAGGAACCAGCGCTCCTCGCCTTGCGGCCGCACGATGCGCCACGAATCACGCAGATGCATCTCGCCCCCCGCCAGCGCACCGGCAAACGCGGCGGCGGCCCGGTCGCGGTCCTCGGGGTGCAGGCGCTCCATCCAGTCCTGCTGCGTACGCTCCCCGGTGCCGGGCGGCAGCCCGAACATGGCCAGGAGCTTTTCGCTCCACAACACCTGGCCGGTGGCCAGGTCGATGTCGAACACACCGATCTTGCCGGCCTCCTGCGCCAGTTCCAGCCGCTCCTTGGCCTGCTGCATCGCGATCTCGGCGCGCCGCTGTTCGCTGACGTCCTCGATCACCCAGATGGATGCGGTCCTGCAGCCGTCCATCTGCAGGCTTCGGCCCGCCAGCCGTGCCTCGAACCGGCTGCCGTCCAGGCGGCACAGGGACGTGGTCTCGCGCACGGCCTCGCCAGCCGCCAGGTCCCCCCCCACGCGCGCGTTGAACCGGTCCGAACCGGCCGCGCCGCCGAACAGCGCCGACACGCCCTGCCCCAGCAACTGGGACGCGGTGCCCCCCATCAGCTCCATGAACGCCGGGTTGAACTGGCGGACCTGCCCATCGCACAGCAAGACGATGGGAGGCGCGTTGTCGAAGATCGCGGTCTGCTGCTCCAGCAGCTCATTGAGCAGGCGCTCGCGCCGCTCCAGCTCCTGCTGGGCCTGGATGCGCTCGGACACATCGGCGTGCAGGCCGACGATGGCGATGCGCTTGCCGCGTTCATCGAACACCGGAGACAGCGTGGCCTCGTCGTGGTAGATGGTTCCGTCCTTGCGGCGATTCACGAACTGGCCCCGCCAGGAACGGCCCGACAGCAACGTGGACCACATGTCCTGGTAGGTGCGTGCGGGGGTCTGGCCGCTGGCGACCATCGATGGCTTCTTGCCCCGGACCTCTTCCAGCGTGTACCCGGTGTTGCGCTCGTACTGCGGGTTGACCCAGTCGATGCGGCCATCCCCGTCCGTGATCACCACCGAGGCGGGGCTGCTTTCGAGCGCGGCCCCCAGCACGCTGAAACGCTCGAGCGCGGCGGCCATCCGCGCGCGGCTGCGCAGCAGATCCAGCAGCAGCAGGCCCAGCAGGCACAGCAGCACGAACGCCCCGCCCCCCACCTGCAGGCGCTCGGTGGCGGGCATGAGCGCGCTCACATCGTCCAGCATCGCCAGCTGCCACTGGCCGCCCGGGTCGCCCCAGTCAACGCGGCGGCGCTCCACCGCATAGGTCATTCCGTCGAGGACGACCTCGCCCGCATCCGGCGCAAAAGGCAGGGCGGACGCCAGGCCCTTGTCGAAATGATTGCCGAACTGGCGCGAGGCGCGGATCGCGTCAATGCGCGCCTGGGTGAGCGGCGGCGCCACGGCGAACAGCCATTCGGGCCGTGTGGACGCAAACACGACACCGTGAGGAGACAGCAGCACGGTCGGCATTTCGGTGCGCCGCAGCACTTCGTCGAACGACTCGAAGCCCACCTTGAACATCACCACGCCGATGATGATGCTCGACGGCGTGTCGCTCTCGTACAGCGGCGCGGCGTAGTACAGGCCCCGCTCCTGCGAATTGCTGCCGATCGCGGCATACACGCTGATGGCGCCCTTGATGGCCTGCTGGAAATAGGGCCGGAACGCAAGGTTCAGGCCGGTGGAACGGGTGCCCGGCGTCTCGTGCGCCACCACGGTGCCGTCGCCGGACATCACGTAGACCCCGCTCACCAGGAACCGGCCACGCGCCACCCCCAGGCGCGCCAGGGCCTCGGGATCGTCCGGCGGCAACTCGCCCCGCGCCATCGCCTTGAGCAGCGGCTCGCTCAGGCCCAGCAGCGACACCGCCCCCAGCATGCCACCGCCGGTGATGCGGTTTTGCAGCACGTCGACGGTCTGCTGCAGCAGCTTCGCGCGCTCGGCGGCGCGTTCCGCGCCCTGCCAGTGCATCGCGGCCAGCACCACCAGCCACGCACCCGCCAGCGCCGCCACCACCACCAGCACGAAGCCCCGCGCGCCCGGGGCATTGCGGTCCAGCACCTTGTCCAGGAACACTCCCACGCCTGCGCCAACCCGCGTCACGCCCCACCCCCGGCCGTGCCTGGACCGTGCCCCGGGCGGGGCCTACCGTGCGGGATACAGCAAGGCATCGATATCTCCCACCGGTCCGGGCCGCCCGAAAAGAAACCCCTGGAACCCCTCGCAGCCATGCAGCCGCAGGAACGACAGCTGCCCCGTCGTCTCCAC